>NZ_JBSWTE010000001.1:3090000-3702500 GCF_056158365.1 Halobacillus sp. AWH4_228
CTTCTGCTGCTTAACCTCGCATACGGTCGTAACTCGCCGGTTCATTCTACAAAAGGCACGCCGTCACCCATTAACGGGCTCCGACTACTTGTAGGCACACGGTTTCAGGTTCTATTTCACTCCCCTTCCGGGGTGCTTTTCACCTTTCCCTCACGGTACTGGTTCACTATCGGTTACTAGGGAGTATTTAGCCTTGGGAGATGGTCCTCCCGGATTCCGACGGAATTCCTCGTGTTCCGCCGTACTCAGGATCCACTCCGGAGAGAGGAAGATTTCGACTACAGGGCTGTTACCCTCTTCGGCTGATCTTTCCAGATCGATTCGTCTATCTTCCTCCTTGATAACTCCAAAGGAGTGTCCTACAACCCCAGAAAGCAAGCTTTCTGGTTTGGGCTGATTCCGTTTCGCTCGCCGCTACTTGGGAAATCGCGTTTGCTTTCTCTTCCTCCGGGTACTTAGATGTTTCAGTTCCCCGGGTCTGCCTTCCTATACCTATGTATTCAGTATAGGATACTGTCCCATTACGAACAGTGGGTTTCCCCATTCGGAAATCTCCGGGTCAAAGCCTGCTTACGGCTCGCCGGAGCATATCGGTGTTAGTCCCGTCCTTCATCGGCTCCTAGTACCAAGGCATCCACCGTGCGCCCTTATTCACTTAACTATCTTCGTGAAAAGACGTTTATATAAATCAATTAGATGTCTTGTCATCATGATCTCATCGCTAGATGAGTCATAATTCCTTATCCAGTTTTCAAGGTTCACAAATTTGAAAGATGCTTTGATCTCTCAAAACTGAACAACCAACACAGTACGTTTCCGTAATATCCTTAGAAAGGAGGTGATCCAGCCGCACCTTCCGATACGGCTACCTTGTTACGACTTCACCCCAATCATTGGCCCCACCTTCGGCGGCTGGCTCCAAAAAGGTTACCTCACCGACTTCGGGTGTTGCCAACTCTCGTGGTGTGACGGGCGGTGTGTACAAGGCCCGGGAACGTATTCACCGCGGCATGCTGATCCGCGATTACTAGCGATTCCGGCTTCATGCAGGCGAGTTGCAGCCTGCAATCCGAACTGAGAATGGTTTTATGGGATTTGCTACACCTCGCGGCTTCGCTGCCCTTTGTACCATCCATTGTAGCACGTGTGTAGCCCAGGTCATAAGGGGCATGATGATTTGACGTCATCCCCGCCTTCCTCCGGTTTGTCACCGGCAGTCACCTTAGAGTGCCCAACTGAATGCTGGCAACTAAGATTAGGGGTTGCGCTCGTTGCGGGACTTAACCCAACATCTCACGACACGAGCTGACGACAACCATGCACCACCTGTCACTTGGTCCCCGAAGGGAAATCCCTATCTCTAGGGAGGTCCAAGGATGTCAAGACCTGGTAAGGTTCTTCGCGTTGCTTCGAATTAAACCACATGCTCCACCGCTTGTGCGGGCCCCCGTCAATTCCTTTGAGTTTCAGCCTTGCGGCCGTACTCCCCAGGCGGAGTGCTTAATGCGTTAACTTCAGCACTAAGGGGTGGAAGCCCCCTAACACCTAGCACTCATCGTTTACGGCGTGGACTACCAGGGTATCTAATCCTGTTTGCTACCCACGCTTTCGCACCTCAGCGTCAGAAACAGACCAGAGAGTCGCCTTCGCCACTGGTGTTCCTCCACATATCTACGCATTTCACCGCTACACGTGGAATTCCACTCTCCTCTTCTGTCCTCAAGTTCCCCAGTTTCCAATGACCCTCCACGGTTGAGCCGTGGGCTTTCACATCAGACTTAAGGAACCGCCTGCGCGCGCTTTACGCCCAATAATTCCGGACAACGCTTGCCCCCTACGTATTACCGCGGCTGCTGGCACGTAGTTAGCCGGGGCTTCCTCGTCAGGTACCGTCAAGGTACCGCTCTATTCGCACGGTACTTGTTCTTCCCTGACAACAGAACTTTACGATCCGAAGACCTTCATCGTTCACGCGGCGTTGCTCCGTCAGACTTTCGTCCATTGCGGAAGATTCCCTACTGCTGCCTCCCGTAGGAGTCTGGGCCGTGTCTCAGTCCCAGTGTGGCCGATCACCCTCTCAGGTCGGCTACGCATCGTTGCCTTGGTGAGCCGTTACCTCACCAACTAGCTAATGCGCCGCGGGCCCATCTGTAAGTGATAGCGAGAAGCCATCTTTCAACTCATCTTCATGCGAAGAAAAGTATTACCCGGCATTAGCCCCGGTTTCCCGGGGTTATTCCGATCTTACAGGCAGGTTGCCCACGTGTTACTCACCCGTCCGCCGCTCGTTCCACGAGCTTCACCCCGAAGGGATCCGCTCGCTTCCCGCGCTCGACTTGCATGTATTAGGCACGCCGCCAGCGTTCGTCCTGAGCCAGGATCAAACTCTCCATAAAAGTAGTTTGACTTGCTCATCTGCACACCGAATGTGCTTGTTTCAAATTCCTTCATTAAAGAAGAAATGTTTTGACGTACTGGTTGGTTCGTTCAGTTTTCAAAGATCAAATGTTGTCGGCCGTTTAAAACAGCGACTCAATCATCTTAACATGTGTTGCTTTTTCGTGTCAACAACTTTTTTTCATTAAGTTGAGAAAGTGTTTCGCTGTCGTTTTTAGCGACATTTACTAGATTATCACGGTAAGCTGTTAGTGTCAACAACTTTTTTTGTGATTTGTTTTAGTGCTTCTCAGCACCATGCCGCTCTCTTAAAGCGACAAGTAATAATTTATCACGCAACGTTATTGAAGTCAATAACTTTTTTGCTGTTCTTTCACGGAGTCTCTCGTTCCGCTCAGCCGCTCTTAATGCGACGTTTAATAATATAGCACGCTTGTTTTAGAACGGTCAATGGTTTTTATTAAAAAAGTCCTCTTCCTTTAATAAATCGATGGAAGAGGACTTTCAACTATAAATGGTTGGGTTGTTCTACAGGCTTATAGGTGCGGTGGAAAATCTGCGGTCCCTTCGTTTCCTGGGGGATCACCTCGATGGCTCCGTGCTCAACGAGATACTCGATCATCGAGGATAGATCCAGTATATATTCCTGGATTTCCGGATGGACTTTCAATTCGCCGAATGACCACGGCTCTTCTCTGTCGTTCATCAAGTCCAGCAAATGCCGGGCGCTGGAACGGGCTCGCTTGCTGATGGAATGTTCAACGGCCAGGACCATTAGCTGGATCCGTTTTTCCGTCGGCTCCCCACTCTCAATTAACTCCTGATAGAGTTTATAGATTTCAGGCTCAATCCGTTTCACCTGATTCCATACGGTGACTTCCGGATGAAAACCTTTCTCTATAATGGACAACCGGGCCAAATAATGGAGCGAGCTCACCATTCTGCTGTAGGAATCCAAATATTGTTCAGAATCATAAAGATCCTTGGATTCACTGTAACTGCGTATCAGTTTGGCGAATTCTATCGCTTTCTTCAGGCTGCGGTTTTTTTGAGGAAACTCTCGAAGGTGCTCTTTCATTAAAGTCACATATTCATTTCTTTCAAAGATGATGCTTCCATTAATCACCCATTCCACCGCCCGCCGGTAGGAGCTGGTGTCAATCCAGTGATGGAGGAGGGTTTCATCCACAATATGCATTGCTGCTGATTTGTTCTCAAATTCATAGTGCTTCACATACCACAGTTCTTCTGCATCCCGTACGATAATGAAGAGAATCACATCAAAGTTATCCGTGACCGGACTGATTGGTTTGTTCTTTTCCAGGATCAGGATCCCCAGGGTACTGCTCTGGCTGGCTCTTTCCTGATAAATCGGGCGTAATAAATCTTCCATTGTCTTTCCCCCATATTCAATTTCCCTTTCCTGTGTTAATTCGCTACGATGCGCCAAAATCCTTTTTCCGTATTGTATTTGTTCCTAGAAAAATATGCTATACTACGTGGTAGATAAGTAAGGAGGGAGCCTTAGTGGCGTTAAAATACAGCAGTAAAATCAACAAGATCCGTTCTTTTGCTTTCTGGCTGATTTTTCTCGGTATCGGAGTCATGTACATCGGCCTGTTGTTCAAGGACATCGTCTGGCTTATGGCAACGTTCATGATTTTAGGGATGGGCTTTGTCGGACTAAGCACCGTCGTTTACTTCTGGATCGGCATGCTCTCCACCAGGACCATCCAGATCATCTGTCCTTCATGCGAGAAACCGACCAAGATGCTCGGACGGGTCGACGCCTGCATGCATTGTGACCAGCCGCTGACGATGGACAAGTCCCTGGAAGGTAAAGATTTCGATGAGAAGTACAATAAGAAGAAATACCGAAACGAAAAGGCTCCTACACAGTCCTGAGCCGTCCGGACCCGTTATCCACGGGTCTTTTTTTTGTATCCATTCATAAAAAATGCCATAAAAAAACTGAAAGCGCAGGGCTTTCAGTTTAGTGGGCCATTTCTGATTGACATTTGGAACACGTTCCATAGACTTCCATACGATGATGGCTTACGTCAAATCCCGTCACCTGTTCAGCTAATGATTCAACTTCGTTAAGGCTTGGATAGTGGAAATCCACGATTTTTCCGCAGTTGTTGCAGATCGCATGGTAGTGGTCACTCGTATTACAGTCGAACCGGCTTGAGGAGTCTCCATAAGTAAGCTCCCGGACCAATCCGATATCCTTGAACACGCGCAGGTTGTTATAAACAGTGGCCACACTCATGTTTGGGAATTTACTTTCCAGCGCTTTGTATATTTCATCAGCTGTAGGGTGGGTCATTGCATTAAGCAGGAATTCAAGCACCGCATGACGCTGTGGAGTGATTCGGACGCCGGATGATTTCAATGTATCAATCGCATCCTGGAGTCGATGATCAGACACGGTCATGCACCTCGCTTTCATAAAATGATTCTTGATTTATAAAATTATTACATTAGAATGCTTACAATTAGTGTAACCTTTCCGTAAACCGGTTGTCAATATGGAAGCCCGTATTCCACGTTGGATTACACATCGGGATGGAGGGGTGTTTCCTTTCCGCTCAGCTTCTTATTCACATATCTGGCCGCAACAAACAGGAAATCCGATAAGCGGTTCAGATAGGACACAACTAGCGGGTTGTTCAGTTCATCCTCCAGCGTAACGGCGAGTCGTTCTGCTCTGCGCACAACCGTACGGGACAGATGGAGGGCGGCTGACGCTTCATGCCCTGATGGTAGTATGAAATTCTTCAACGGGTCAAGTTCCTGGTCCCACGTATCAATCTGCTGTTCAAGGTCTTCAATATGCTCCTGCTTCAGCTTCCAAGTGACTTCCTTCCCCTTGGGTGTAGCAAGCTCCGCCCCTACATGAAAGAGAATCGTCTGGATTTTCTCCATCGTCTGCATGAAAGCTGCCTTATCCGTCCAGTTTTCCTTCCTTAGATGACTGAGCGCAACGCCTATGGTTGAATTAGCCTCATCACACGTTCCGTAGGCCTCCACTCTTACATCATTCTTTGCGACACGCTGGCCGTAAATCAAGGAAGTCTGCCCCTTATCACCGGATCTTGTATAAATACGCATCTCAATACCCCCGTTCTGGATCAATAATATTTCTCAACTCACCGTCTCCGTTCAGGAACACCTCAAGGTTTTCTTCAAAAATGGCAAAGCCGCGCGGCACATAATGAGGAGAAATGCCTGAGATATGCGGCGTGACCGTCACATTTTCCTCTCCCCAGAATGGATGAGCCTCCGGAAGCGGCTCTTCTTCAAACACATCAAGTACGGCATGGGCGATTTCATCGGTGGTGACAGCATCCATAATGACGTCAGCCGGAACAAGATCCCCTCTTCCCATGTTCAAAAAGACCGCATGATCAGGCATGGCAGCAAAATGGGCGTGAGTCAGCATGCCCCTTGTCTCTTCGGTGCTCGGCAGGACAGCAACCATAAAATCAGCTTTCGGCAGGATCAGGTGGATGTCGGAAATCGGGTACACCTGGTCAAAATGCACCTTCGGCCGTCCGGACTTGGACAGGCCGATCGTTGTCATCCCGAAAGCTCCGGCAAGGCGGGCCGTTTCCTGAGCGATGGCCCCTGTGCCGAGCAGCACCATCGTGCGTTCACTGATTTCATTCATCTCAGCTCTCCGGCTCCATTCCCGCTTCTGTTCCTGCTTCATCAGCGTCTTGGCTTTTCTTGCCACCTGCAGCAGCATGGATATCGCATACTCCGCCATCGGCTTGGCATGAATGCCGCGGACGTTGGTCACAAGAATGCCGCGCTTTTTGATTTCGTCAAAAGGCATCCGGTCCATACCTGCTGACAAGACCATGATCCATTTCAATTTCTTGGCCACCTGGATTTTCTCTTCATCCAGATCCTCCCCGTATGTAATGAACACATCGGCTTCTGCTAAATAATGCTGCGCCTCATGCATCCCGTGACAGAAAACGAAATCCACCTCGTCAAAACGACGGCTCAAATGAATCCGGATTGATTCCGGAACCCTTTTAATAGCTGAAACAATCTTCATCGTGTCCCCTCCATCCTCTTTTTCTTTATCTTAGCTTATAAAGAAACCATAGTCACCTATGGACTATGGTTTCAAGCTGTTCTTATTGAAGGTTTTCACGGATGTATTGAAGAGCCGCTTCCACGTGGCCCTCTACTTTCACTTTGCGGAACTCCTCAGCAAGGTTCCCCTCTTTATCAATGATGAAAGTGGAGCGCTCGATGCCGTAATACTCCTTGCCGAAGTTTTTCTTCAGCTTCCATACGCCAAACTCCTCGGAAACCTTGTGGTCTTCATCTGCAAGAAGCATAAACGGAAGGTCATGCTTGTTAATGAATTTCTCATGAGAATCAACCGGGTCCGGGCTGACACCAAGAATGACAGCGTCCAGATCTTCGAAACTTTCATGATGATCACGGAAGTCACAGGCTTCTGTCGTGCACCCCGGCGTCATATCTTTCGGATAAAAGTACAGGACGACGTTCTTTCCTTTGTAATCAGACAAAGAAACGGATTCCCCATTACTTGCCGGCAGTGTGAAATCTTCCACTTGCTTTCCTTTTTCTATAGACATATAAGCACCCTCCTTAAAGATATCTATCCTCTAGGGTACCTTACTCAGAAGGAAACTTCCAATCTCAGTCTCTTTTTTTGTTCGTCTGCCATACTTTGGCGGCAAGAGCCGCGGGAAGCGTGTAACCGATCATAGCCTCTAGAATCGCCAGCCACTTCCCCACCCCTACAGGCAGCATATCTCCATAGCCGACGGTAAATAATGTGACACCGCTGAAATAGATACTACGTATGAATTCTTCGATCCATGATACCCGCCTGGAAGGGATGCCTGTCCGGTATACATCCACCCCTTCCAGAATCAGCACCGTATATATGAGGCCGAAGCCAATCATCACGATGGTGTACAGAAGCATCACAGCAATGAACAGCTGACTCGAAAAAATTTTATGCTCGATTTCCAGGGAGTGAAAGATCTGCCGGAGACTCGCCCCCATCAGAAGCAGTAAAAGGATGCTGACGATAATCGTAACCATAGCGTGCTCCTTCTTATCATCCAGGTGGACATGGGTGACAGGCTTTACTTTTTCTTATGTCTTTTCCGAGATGGATATGCCTCCGGTGCTCGAAGATATTTGCTGAAAAACGGGCGGATGCACAGCCCGCTTTTCAGGGAAAGGCATAAGATACAGTAAACCGTGGAAAGGGGGAATTGTAATGGGTTACGGATATGGCGGAGGCTTTGCGCTGATCGTTGTTCTTTTCATCCTTCTAATTATCGTTGGTGCAGCGTTCGTATACTAAGAAGAACATCAACTGATGGGATGACCATAAACCAGTGTATATTCCTCATGGGTGCGACCGGACAGCTGCATAGGTTCGTATTGAAACACAGAGAAAGACCGGCCTGCTGAGTCAGGACGGTCTTTTTCTATCTTGTGACATGGACAAACATGCTACAATGAGAAAGTGAAACAGTTGTTAGGAGGTATAGCATGAACATTCCACGTTCAGAACAATTATATAAAGAAGCCGAAGCACACATCGTCGGCGGGGTGAACTCTCCTTCACGCGCCTATAAAGGTGTCGGGGGTGGGACACCGGTCTATATGGACAAAGCGCAAGGCTCCCGTTTCTATGATGTCGACGGCAACGAATACATCGATTACCTTGGTGCCTACGGGCCGATCATCACCGGACATGCCCACCCGCATATTACGGAGGCGATCACGAAGGCAGCACAGAACGGCGTCCTGTACGGGACACCGACGGTTCTCGAAAACCGGTTTGCTAAAATGTTGAAAGATGCCATCCCTTCCCTTGATAAAGTCCGGTTTGTAAACTCCGGAACGGAAGCGGTCATGACGACGATCCGTGTCGCGCGGGCATACACCGGCCGGAATAAAATCATTAAATTCGCCGGCTGCTACCACGGTCACTCCGACCTTGTCCTCGTCGCCGCTGGATCCGGACCTTCCACACTTGGTACACCGGATTCTGCAGGAGTACCGTCATCGATCGCCCAGGATGTCATTACCGTTCCATTCAACGACATTGAACCGTTCAAGGAAGCACTCCGCAAGTACGGCGATGAAATTGCAGGTGTCCTTGTTGAACCGATCGTCGGCAACTTCGGAATTGTTGAGCCAAAGCCTGGTTTCCTGGAAGCTGTGAATGAGCTGACCCATGAAGCAGGCGCGCTTGTCATCTATGATGAAGTCATCACGGCCTTCCGCTTTACATATGGAAGCGCCCAGCAGTTGTTGAACATCGAACCGGACATGACCGCGATGGGTAAAATCATCGGCGGCGGGCTGCCGATCGGTGCCTATGGCGGACGGGCCGACATCATGGAACAGGTCGCACCGCTCGGACCGGCTTATCAGGCAGGAACCATGGCTGGTAACCCCGCGTCCATGTCAGCAGGAATCGCCTGTCTGGAAATCCTTCAACAGGAAGGTGTGTACGACGAGATGGACCGCCTCGGTCAAAAACTCGAAGAAGGTATCCTCCAGCACGCGGAACAGGCAGGCGTACAGATTCAAATCAACCGCCTGAAAGGAGCCTTAACGGTTTACTTTACAGATGAAAAGGTAGAAAACTACGAGCAGGCGGAAAACACAAATGGAGAACGGTTTGCCCGTTTCTTCAAATTGATGCTTGCTGAGGGCATCAACCTTGCTCCATCTAAATATGAAGCCTGGTTCTTAACGACCGCTCATACGGACGAAGATATCGATCAGACACTCGAAGCGGTTGAGAAGACATTCAAGATTATGGCCGCTGAATAAGCACCATCCCCTTCTTCCTAGATAAGAAGGGGATTTTTTTATGGAAAGGGAGTTGCTTATCCTGATATTCCATGCTATTATATATTTATAATTCTGAATATTCCCACGAATTATGATCTTTGTTTCATTTCTTTCCCTTTTCATAGGAACCAGCTCTTGGGACTGGTTCCCCTTGGGCTTATGCTGTTTTCACGCATAAGCCTTTTTCTTTTGTTCTTCCTGCCCTATTATCATGTATAATGATGGCAGTCCTCCTTAATCGAGGAGTTTCCATGTAAAAAGGATGATGCTTGTATGAAACTGGGCGCACGGATGATGAAGACAGGTCTTGCGGTCGGGATAGCTCTTTATTTCGGACACTTGATCGGATTCATCTCCCCATTACTCGCTGCCATTGCTGTTGTTTTTTCCATTCAGCCTTCGATTTACCGTTCCTATCAATCGATTATTGAACAACTTCAGGGGAACATCATCGGGGCCATGATTGCCATTGTTGCCGTATTCACCCTTGGCAATGACCCATTTGTCGTCGGCTTTGCGATTATCCTCGTCATCGGAGTCACATCGACGATGAAGATGAACGAAAATACGATATCTCTTGCGGTCGTAGCGGTCATCGCCTTGATGGATGCCACCGACCAGACCTTTCTTTACTTCGCTGGCTCACGACTCGCATCCATGATTCTCGGTATTCTGGCCGCTTTCATCGTGAACCTCGTCTTCCTGCCTCCAAGGTATGAAACACGATTGTTCACCAAAATCGACAGCGCCACCAATGATATTCTACAGTGGCTCCGCGTGACAACGAGGCAGTTGTCGGACGAGCCCGCTTTAAAATATGAAATTACGAGGATTCAGGATGACATGCGCTGGGTGGATCACACGTACCTGCTGTATTCAGAGGAACGGACCTACTTCAAGGGCAGCCGATTTTCCAAAGGAAGGAAAATGGTGCTCTTCCGACAGTTGATTACGACGACGAAAAAATCTTTCGATGTCCTGAAGGCCTTTTACAGGCTGGACCATAAGATCGAACAGATCCCGGAGGATTTCCAGGACGCCGTCGTTCAGGAACTGGATAAGCTGATCAATGCCCACGAGAAACTGGTGTTGAGCTTGAAAGGAAGAATAAAACGGACGCACAAGCAGTCTCTCAGGCGGATCGAGGAACCGGATATTCCTTTATTGGTCGAGCGGTTGATGCATGTGTATGAAGAAAGCAACAATCCCGATAAGCTCGTTTTCCTTCCCCTCGCCTCGCAGCTGATGGAATACCATTATCAGCTTGAGCGGTTGAAGAGACTGTTGAAAAGTTACCAGAACCACCACCAGGGTGACTTCATTCAGACATCAGACAAATAAAAAAAGCATCGCACACGCGGGCTTTAGACGGCCGGGAAGATTTCCGACCGTCTTTTTTTGTCAGGTTCACTAAAAAAGGATGTTCTCCAGTGGTTTATTAGAGAAGATGATGTTCTGAGACACATATGTTGGGAAGTTACGCCTTCGGGTACAGTCAGTTGAGACCATAAACTTTTTTTAAAGACACAAAAAAGGCATCCGCCCATGCGGATGCCTTCTTTTACGTATTGGAATAGGTGGCTGGTTCATCCAGTTCCTGAACTTGATAAAGATCATAATAATGACCTTTCTTCCTCATTAACTCGTGGTGGGGGCCGACTTCAACGATTTCTCCGTTCTCAATGAGAACAATCCGATCCGCATGCGTGATTGTTGATAAGCGGTGGGCAACGATGAATGTCGTCCGCGATGATGCAAGACGTTCCAGCGCCCCTTGGATGAGATGCTCACTTTCCAGGTCAAGCGCACTCGTCGCTTCATCGAGCACTAACAGAGGTGGGTTTTTCAGGAAGACACGCGCAATCGCGACGCGCTGCTTCTGTCCTCCGGAAAGCTTCACTCCACGCTCACCGACGAGGGTGTCGTACCCGTTGGGAAGATCCATAATGAAGTCATGAGCATTGGCTGCCTTGGCCGCTTCGAACATTTCCTCATCTGTCGCATCAGGGTTTCCCATCCGGATGTTCATCGCAATGGATTCACTGAACAAAATGTTGTCCTGCAACACCATCCCGATTTTATCACGGAGCGAACGAGCCTGAACTTCTCGGATATCCGTGCCATCCAACAGGATTTTCCCTGCTGTCACGTCGTAAAACCTTGGAATCAAGCTGATCAGTGTAGACTTACCACCTCCACTCATTCCGACAAAGGCGATCGTCTCTCCTTTTTGGATATGCAGATCGATATCCTTCAGCACGAGCGGATCTTCTTCATCATAACGGAAGGAAACGCCCTCCAGGCGCACATCACCTTCTACACGCTCCAGCTTCTTGGCCCCGGGTTCATCGACAATGTCATATTCCTCATCGACAAATTCAAAGACACGGTCCATGGAAGCAATCGACTGGGTCAGGACAGTGGCTGAGTTCACAAGTCTCCTCAGCGGATTGTACACACGGTCCATGTAGCCAATGAACGCGACCATCGTACCGACCGTCAACGAGCCGGTAATGACCTGGTACCCGGCAAAGGTAATGACGAGCAGTGGAGCCAGATCCGTAATCGTGTTCGTCACGGTATACGTGTACGCATTCCAATTGGTGTGCGTAATCGCCTTATCCAGGAAGTTTTTGTTTTTCGTACCGAACTGGGCCTGCTCATGGTCTTCCAAAGCAAAACTCCGAGTGACCGGAACTCCCTGCACGCGTTCATGCAGATGCCCCTGGACTTCAGCAAGGGCCTGGGAACGATCGCGCGTCAACTGGCGGAGACGAGCGTAAAAGTATTTGACCGCAAACCCGTAAAACGGGAATAAAGCAATCGCTACAAGCGTGAGCCATGGGTCCATCGTCAGCATGATAATAACCGCAACAACAATCGTGATCATATCGAGCCAGATGTTCATCAGGCCTGTGATGACAAACGTCTTCGTCTGTTCGACGTCATGAATGACACGAGAAATGATCTCTCCCGTCTTTGTCCTGGAATAAAACCGCAGACTAAGACGCTGGATATGATCGAACAGCTTTTCACGGATATCATAGAGGATGTGGCTTCCGATCCACTGGGCGAGATACTGGCGGATATATTCCACCGGCGGTCTCAGCACGAGGAAAACGAAGAGCGCTCCGCCCATCAGCCAGAGCAGCTGATCCATTTTTTCCGACTGGGCCATCTGATCTGCATTAATGATGTCATCAATGACGTATTTCGTTATCAACGGCATCAGCAGTGGAATGGAGAATTTAATGATTCCAATAAGAACAGTTAAAATTATTTTTCCTTTATACGGTTTGACAAACTTCAAGTACCTCTTGATGCTGTCCAAAAAATCACCTGCTTCCTTTCACCTGAACAACAAGAGAAGCGCACTCCTTAGAAGTGCGCATCCACTCATTATCTATACGTTAAATATCTTTCGTACCACTGATCAATAAACTCCGGCGAGAAAGGTCCCTTTCTCTGCCTGATCCATCTAAGTAAAATATCCACATTGTTATACAGAATACGGTCCAGCACGTGAGGATAGTTCATTCTTCTCTTATGAACTTCATACTCGTCCTCATCTAAAATCTTGTACGTCATATCCGGAAACACCTTCACATCGAGATCATAATCGATGTACTTGATGGTTCCGTCCTCATAGATGAAGGGAGAGCTGATATTACAGTAATAGTACACGCCGTCTGTCCGAATCATCCCGATGACGTTGAACCAGTACTTGGAATGGAAATAACAGATGGCAGGCTCTCTGGTCACCCAGCGGCGGCCATCGCTTTCTGTGACGGTCGTCCGGTCATTGGCACCAATGATGACATGCCTCGTTCCTTTTAATATCGTTGTACTTTCCCAAACACGGTGTAAATGCCCATTATGCTTATAGCTTTGAATTTCAATCCGCTTCCCTGCTTCCGGGCCGGGCATAAGATCCCCCCTTCCCATTCTTTACCGTTTCACCTTCTGTCTATTATAACGACAAACGAAAGCGAATGAAAACAATTACTCTGAAAAGTATGCCGGACGCTCCCTTCTTTTTTTCAAGAGAACGGGGAGGGGATTCAAGATGGGCCATTATATAGGAAGAAAAAGAAAAAAGAGCCGCCCGTTGCCGGGACGGCTCTTTCTCATGGGAGATTGCAACAGGCTAATCAAACAGCCCGGCCAACCTGCCAAAGATTCAGGTTACTTTTTCTTCGCCTGAGATTTTTGGTTCTGCTCGATTACGTGCTGTGCATCTGTCTGCTTGGCAAACTCAGCGCCGTATTGGGAATTCCCTTGAGCAGCTTGTTGGTTTTGTTGTTTTACGTGATTAACATCCGTACCAGCTGCTGTTTTGTTTTGTTTCGGTTGCTTAGCCATGTGTATCACCTCCGCAAAAATTATTGTGTACAGCGAGCCTCTGTTTCATTCCTCATCGATCGAATTTTTTCACAAAAAAAAGAGCGACCCTTGATGGGACGCTCTTTTCTGATGCTTTGATTAGTTGGCAAGACGCTTCGTACCGATATAGCGGCTTCCCCAGTAGTTGCTGGAAAGGGAGCTGATTTCCACGCCGTTCGTAGAACCTGTGTGGATGAACTTGCCGTTTCCAAGGTAGATTCCTGCGTGAGACGCTCCAGGCTTGTACGTTTCAAAGAAGACGATGTCTCCAACCTGGCGCTGGGAATCACTGACAGACTGCATACGGCTGTCTGCATAAATGGTAGCTACTGTACGTGGAATGCTTACGCCTTCCTGTGCGAATACGTAGTTAAGGAATCCACTGCAGTCAAAACCGGATGGTGTGCTTCCTGCCCATACATATGGTGTACCGATGTGCTTTTTCGCTTCTGCAACCAGTCCATCTACAAATCCAGAGTTTGAACTTGAAGAACTCGTGGTAGATGTATGACTAGAGGATGAAGAGGAAGATGAAGAAGACGAAGTAGACGCCTCACCACTTACCTTCAACTTCTGACCTACATAAATCGTTGTACCGGACAAGCCGTTCAGGCTCTTAAGGCTGGACACGGATGTTCCGTACTCGTATGCAATAACAGAAAGGGAATCACCGCTCTGAACGGTATATGTGCTTGTTGACTTAGATGAAGAAGAGCTTGAGCTGCTGGAAGAAGTAGACTTACTGGAGCTGGAAGAACTTCCAGAAAGAGAAAGCTTCTGTCCAGGATGGATAACATCACTGGAAATATTATTCATGCTCTTCAACTTAGAAACCGACATGCCGTGGTTTACTGCAATCGCCCAAAGGGAATCACCACTTTTAACAGTGTACGATCCACTTCCGGAATTGGAAGACGACGTTGATTTCTGTGAAGATGATGCATCTTTTTCAACAATCAAACTCTGACCAACGTAAATCATGCTGGAATTCAGACCATTCCATGATTTGATTTCTGAAACAGATCCGTCATACTGCCTGCTCAAATCCCAGATTGTATCCCCGGATTTAACCTTGTGCAATTCATCCGCAAAAACTGAAGTTCCCATAACAGATGCCCCAAGCAAAGCTCCACTGACCGCCGTAACCAATTTTTTCTTATTCATGTATTCTTTACTCTCCCCTATGTATGAATTGTTATAATTGTGCAATCAAATAACCTAAATCCCATTATTCATAAAAGACAATTGTTTGTAAATACTCCAAAACTTCTACAAATACCAACAAAGCCAGTCGAACCCTTTGATACCAAGGTTTTCCACGCTTCGTTACATTTACTTTACAGGTTTGTTACATGTGTATTTGTCGAATTTTGTTTGTATGAGCAGGACAATTGTACATACATTAAGGAGGAAAAGGAGGCTGTTCTTTTATGTATGTTGGAAGAGATTTAGCTGGATTGACGATGGAACCCAAACAAAACTGGGAAGAAAAAGAGCTGGGGTATTTTCATACATCCCTGTCGCAGGCCGCGCCCTATCTGAATGCAGAAGGTGTCACGCTGCTCAGGGAAATCAACAAAGAAATAGAGCGCCGCGGCGGTCTGGAAGAAAAGGAAGCTTCCTGGACCAGCGGCACTCATACAGTTACGGACTAATATACGGATGGGCTTTTTGATGGGACACGGGAAATGGATGATCAAGCATGGCTTCACGGGTGACAAACCTGGCCCGCTCATGATCGAGATGGCCGCTTTTCACAACGGCTCTGACCACATCCATTTCCCAGATCAAATGGGAAAACACATGACGGACATGATCCACCTTTTCCCCGAGTTCTACCTTCAGACCATACTCCCCGTACACCCAGACCGGTACGGATTCCTGATCCACATCTTCCAGTGGAACCATCGGATACTGCCACAGCGAGGCTAGAAGCCCTTCTCCGGGGCGCTGCTCAATCAATACCTCACCTTGGTCATTTTCAATTAAAAGCAGCAGGTAAGGGATTTTTTTCTGTTTTTTCTTCGACGCTTTAATAGGGAGTTCGGTTTCGGCTCCTTTTTCAAAGGCGCTGCAGTGATCCTGCACCGGACAAAGCATACAGGACGGTGTCTTCGGTGTACAGATAAGGGCACCAAGCTCCATCAGACCCTGATTGAAGGCGGATGGATCCTCTTTGGAGATCAAGTGCCGGACGAGTTCTTCAAACAGCTTTCTTGTGCTCTGCTTACTGATATCATCCTCTACATAAAGAATACGGGAAAGCACCCGCATCACATTTCCATCGACAGCCGGCTCCGGTGTGTCATAGGCTATACTCAAGATCGCCCCTTTCGTATAGGGGCCGACGCCTTTCAGTTTCCCAAGTTCATCCGGGTCACTCGGTACTACCCCGTCATAGGATTCGACAACTTCCCTGACAGCGTTTTGCAAATTTCGAGCACGGGAATAGTAACCTAACCCCTCCCATGCCTTTAAAACCTCCTGCTCATCGGCTTCGGCTAAGGCTTCGGGGCTTGGGAATCTGCTCATAAAATGGTTAAAATAAGGAATAACCGTATCAACACGGGTCTGTTGGAGCATAATTTCTGATACCCAGACTCTGTATGGGTCCTGATTTTCCCGCCAGGGCAGGATTCTCTGCTCTTTTTTAAACCAGGATATAAGATCATCTCTAAAAGCATTTACATTGGTATGATTCAATAGGAAGGGAACTCTTTCTTTCGGTTTCACTGGAAACACCTTTCTTATTTAACGTTTTCGTCACCCAAAAAGGAGGTTTGTACGTTGGATACTGGTACTCATGTGGTCATGGGTGTCGCTCTTGGCGGTATCGCTACGCTTGACCCAGCCGTAAGCTCTGATCCGGCTTTATTCAATGCTGTCCTGATCGGCACGCTCGTCGGGTCACAGGCACCGGACATTGACACCGTTCTGAAACTGAAAAACAATGCCGTTTACATCCGCCATCACCGTGGAATTACCCACTCCATTCCGGCGGTCCTTTTATGGGGAATCAGTATCCCCGGCATCATATACTTATTTAACCCGGAGGTCAACTTTCTGCATTTGTGGCTGTGGAGCTTTTTAGCGGTCATTCTTCACGTATTCGTAGACATCTTCAACGCCTACGGGACCCAGGCCTACCGTCCGATTACGAAACGCTGGGTCGCTTATGGCTTCATCAACACCTTCGACCCTTATATTTTCATTCTGCATATCGCCGGGATCGTCGCTTGGAACCTTGGGGCTTCACCCGGAATGATGTGGCTGACCATTTACGGAGTCATTGCCATTTATTACGTGAAACGGTATTTCGATAAACGGGAACTTGTCCGCCTCATTCATGAAAATGTGGACGGAGTGACTCAGATTGCCACCTCCCCCACCATCAAGCAGAATATATGGCGGATTGCCATTACGACTCCGGAACATTATTACGTAGGAAGGGCCGAAAACGGACATTTGAAAATTCTGGACAGATTCGTGAATAAACCGATTGATTACGATGATCCGGTCGTTCAAAAAGCATTAACCGACCAGAACATCAAAGCCTTTCTGTCCTTTTCACCCGTCTACCGCTATGAATTAAGCTACTTTGACGAGTATACAGAAGTCCGTTTCATTGATCTGCGCTACCGCTCCCGCGGACGTTATCCTTTTGTAGCTGTTGCGCAGATTGATGATGAGCATGGAGACCACTTGAAGATTCTCAATTCCTATACCGGCTGGGTGTTCACGGAGGAAAAACTGCAGAATAAACTCAGTCCGATGGAATCGAAGTCGTAATGAAAAAAAACCTCTTTGAAGAGAGGCCACTGAAAGAATGAGGATTTGTTAAGGCTAAAGTTTTAAAAAAGCGGATGGTATGGATAAAATATTCCATGCCATCCGCTTTTTTATATTTATGTGGCTTTTCGTTGTACAAGAAAAAAAGGGATTTTCTTTTATAAATCAAAGTCAAATCACTTTTTAAAGATGGGACACCGTTGATTTCACGAGAAGCGTTCGATGGTGACGCCTGCGGGAACAGCGCGAGCCGAAGACCCACTTGGTCAAGTGATCTTCTTGACCAAGTTAGCTGAGGCCGTGCCCGCGGCAAGCATCCATCGCCAAGCAATTCGTGAGAATCAACAACTTTAAACCACTTCTCCTGATTAGGAAGGAGTTTTCAGCGGCCTCCTTTGAACGGGCTCCCTTTTTAATGCAGATCCCCTTTTTTCTCAAGCATTTTCTTGTATTTCGAATTGGTGGCTGCGAACTCATGAAGCCTTGGTCCGTAATTTTGGATCCACTGCGTCACAATCTGTTCCGTCACTTTCTTTCCTTCGTATTCACGACCTGCCTTCGCCCGTGTCGTTTCGAAATCTTCCCACAGAAGCTCGACCCATGTAAGAGCCTCTTCCATTGTCAAATGTTCGTTCTTCTTATATAGGGTTTCAGCCAGACGCTGATAAATTTCATTCATGGTACCACTCCGTCTCTGCCATAGTTTACCCTTTATTATAACACATCACAGGCAGCAGGCGGGGTATACTAAGCCTGCCTCTTCCCGGAGGCATAGGAGGGTGACGAATGCGTAACAAGGCCAAAAATTTCCCGAATGTTCATATGACCCACGCACCGGATGATCAGAGTGAATACTCGAACAAGCGTCCGAACGGAACGATCAACAATAAGCCGCAGGAACGCGCGGCCCGATCGAGACACCGTGATGTTAACGACACAGGGAGGAATTACCATGGGTAAGCGTAATTTCAAAGCCGCTCCGGCTTCTCATTCCCACCGAAGCTCAAAGCACATGAGCCGACGTGTGAATGGTGAAACAGAGCAGACGCAGGCGAACCAGATCACTGAAATTCAAATGAGAAAAAGAAACTAAAGAAACCAGGTACCTTATGTACCCGGTTCAGACTGTCGAGAATTCCTCGACAGTCTTTTTTAACTGAGGCTGTACCGTTTCTGTGAATGCGTGGGTTCACCTGGTATTTTAAAGGCGCTGATAAAGGAAAAGCATCCTTTACCAGCGCCTTTTTGTAAATATGTCTACTCCCTGCGCATGATGGCGGGGAGCGTTCGGTGGTAACGCCTGCAGGAACAGCACGATCCGAAGATCCAATTGGTCAGGCGATCTTCTTGACCAAATCAGCTGAGGCCGTTCCCACGGCAGTCATCCACCGATAAGCAGAGCGGTGTACTCGATACTTTCTATTCCTGTACGTGACGGCCGAGCATGGAAATCGGCAGGGCCTCTTCTTCTGTACTCACCTTTTGACCATTCTGCTTCCGATATCCCCAGGCAAAAATTCCGTTCATATATTCGATGAAGAAGGTATGCTCATAGTCTCCGTCCATTTCGTAGGTTTCCCCTGCTGAGAAATCGTCCGGATTCATCATATAGGCTTTAGCCATAATGATCTTCCGTTCATGGACAGCGTATTCATTGACCATGCCAAGCTGCTCCGCCTTCTGGGCTTTTTCTGTCAGCTCGGCTATTTCATCCCTTAACTCTCTCTCTGAATAGTCGCTGTATCTCCGTTCCATCCTTCTCCCCCTTATCTGTACTTTCTTTACATTCTAACAGGCTTTAGCGACAATGGATATATGTCAGGACAAGGAGGCTGATTTCATTGGCAAAGATTTGGATAACAGGTGCCGGAACAGGACTGGGAAGGGCTCTCGCCCACACCTATGCCCGGGAAGGAAACCACATTGTATTGAGTGGCAGGAAATACGAACCCTTAGCGGCTGTTCAGAGGGAAATTGAACAGAATAACGGACGCGCAGAGGTTATCGTCTGCGATATTACAACCCCTTCCTCCATCGCTTCGGCTGTAGAGAATATCGACCACGTCGATGTATTGATCAATAACGCTGGAACCGGCATTTTCGGAGAGCTGTCTTCCTACTCTGAGAACGATATAGAACAATTGCTGGGAACCAACGTCAAGGGGACGATCCTTATGACACAGGCAGCCCTTCCCCGTCTGCGGCAGTCTGAAGGCCGCGTGTTGAATATCATTTCCACAGCCGGCCTGCGCGGGAAAAAGAACGAAAGCATCTACTGCGCCAGTAAATTTGCTCTCAGAGGCTTCACAGAGAGTCTGCAGAAGGAATGGGAAGAAGAAAGCATCACAGCGACCGCTGTCTATATGGGCGGGATGAATACACCATTCTGGAACGATACCGACCACGTTCAACATCCGGAGAAGATGAAGAGCCCGGAAATCGCAGCAGATCAAATTTACAAAGAGGATGACGGCCGCACTGAAATTTTTGTTGACCGTTAAAAAACAGGCTCTGTTATTGCTTGGTGTTGTTATGTAACATGTGAGCTCAGATCACCCCTTTCTTTCATGGGACTTGTATGAGGCGGCCTTGGGAATGACTCCCTTTCCGCGGGGTGCCGTGAGCCTCCTCAAAGGAAAGCGGACGGTTTTCCCTGCCATCCCAGGCTCTGAATAAACAACGGACCGGACCCCTAATTCCAGACGGGGACGATTTAGTAATCGTTTAAACTATCAACAACAGATTTTAACAAAGCTGAAAAATAAAAAGACAGCCTGCCGGATCGGCAGGCTGTCTTTTTTATGAATTACTCACCAAGGTTTTCTTCTTTTGCTTTTGCAACAACAGCGTTTACTGCTTCTTCTTCGTCTGCACCTTCAGCAGAGAACGTGACTTCAGCGCCGTTTGGAATTCCAAGGGACATGACGCCCATGATGGATTTCATGTTAACGGACTTGCCATTGTACTCAAGGTTTACGTCAGATTCGAATCGGCCGGCTACTTGTACAAGTGCTGTGGCTGGACGTGCGTGTACACCGTCCGCAGATGTGATTTTCATTGTTTGTTGTGCCATGATACATTCTCCTTTTTATTCAGTGATTTCTACAATATCCGGCTGGTTATGATTCACTTCACCAGAAGCTTTCAGGCTGACACTCTTGCCTTCCTGAAGGTTTGTAAAGATAATCGGTGTCACAATAGACGGAGCGTTTTCCTTAACGAAGTCCAGATCGACCTCCATTAACGCCTGTCCCTGCTTCACTTCGTCTCCTTCAGCTATTTTAGCTGTAAATCCTTCACCTTTCAATCCTACTGTATCAATTCCGATATGAAGCAGGATTTCCATGCCATTATCAGCTTCAAGGCCGATCGCATGTTTTGTAGGGAATACGTTCAACACTTTACCATTGATCGGTGATACCACTTTTCCGTCAACCGGCTCGATGGCAAAGCCGTCACCCATCATTTTACCAGAGAACACCTGATCCGGCACCTCTGTAATCGGCATGATTTTTCCTTTCAGCGGGCTGACAAACGAAAGCTCGCCTTCAGCAACAGGAGCTTCTGCCTGTTTCTGTTCATTCATAATTTCAGCTACGTCTTCTTTGGAACGTGGTGTTTTACCATCAATGATGTCCTGCATTTGTCCACGCAGCGTATCAGAGACAGGGCCGAAGATAGCCTGGATGTTGTTTCCAACTTCCATGACCCCGGAAGCACCTAGTTTTTTCAGACGGTTTTTGTTGACATCATTTTTATCGTTTACAGAGACACGGAGTCTTGTGATACAAGCATCCAGGTGGTCGATGTTTTTCTGACCGCCCATCGCCTCAAGAATTTCAAATGGCAGGTCGCCCACTTCTCCATCCTCTTCTTCATCTTCTGCTTCGTCTTCACGGCCTGGAGTAGCCAGGTTGAACTTAAGGATCGCCCAGCGGAACCCGAAGTAGTAGATGACGGAGAAGATAAGTCCAACGATGATGACCCACCACCAGTCTGTACGGTTGGGAAGGACACCAAAGAGAATAAAGTCAATCAGACCACCGGAGAAGGTCTGTCCGATTTTCACCCCGAGGATCTCCATGATCATGAAGGAGAATCCGGCAAATACAGCGTGAATAGCGAAAAGGATCGGTGCTACGAACAAGAATGAGAATTCAATCGGTTCTGTAATCCCTGTAAGGAAAGAAGTCAGGGCAGCAGAAGCCATGATTCCTCCGACCACTTTTTTACGTTCCGGCTTCGCTGTGTGATAAATGGCAAGCGCTGCCGCGGGAAGACCGAACATCATGAACGGGAATTTACCGACCATGAAAGTACCGGCAGTAAAATCAACCCCATCTTTCAGCTGTTCGAAGAAAATTGTCTGGTCACCACGGATAATTTCACCGGCCGCGTTGGTGTAGGAACCAAACTCAAACCAGAATGGTGAATAGAAAATGTGGTGCAGACCAAATGGAATCATGGAACGCTCAATCAGGCCGAAGAAGAAAGCAGAGATGGTCTGGTTTCCTTCAAGCATCAGCTGGGAAAGAGCATTCAGACCGGCTTGTGCAAACGGCCATACCCAAAGCATAATCACACCTAGAATCAAGGACGTAAACGCCGTGATGATTGGAACGAAACGTTTACCGGCAAAGAATCCAAGGAACTGTGGCAGTTCTATATTGAAATACCGGTTGTACATCGATGCTGCTAATATACCGACGATAATACCTCCAAAGACTCCGGTCTGGAGCGTTGGTATACCGAGGACTTCCGCATAGGCGGGATCAGAGACCATGTCGGCATCAACGTTACCGAGCACGCCCATAACAACGTTCATAATTAAGTAACCGATAATCGCAGCAAGACCTGCAACACCATCGCCTTTAGCAAGACCGATGGCAACACCTACAGCGAAAAGAAGCGGCAGGTTGGCAAAGACAATTCCACCAGCTTCAGCCATCACCTGGAGCAGTGTCTGCACCCACTCGGTACCGAAGAATGGAACTTTGTCGACAAAGCTGTCCTGTGCAAAACTTGTACCAAAAGCTAGAAGAATACCGGCTGCAGGCAGCAGGGCCACAGGGGTCATCAACGCTTTACCGACTTTTTGCAGTGTGCCGAAAGCATTCTTAAACATAAGTATTTCCTCCTTTTTGTTTGTGGCAGAAATGCCGGAGCAATCAAACTAAAACGGTTTCAGTCTTAAACAGATCATAACCATGTAGGAATAATGACTTGAAGCCGATCTGTTTATGGACATAAAAAAGGCATGAGCACAGCAGGCCAAAGTGGCATAAGGATAGACCTATCCCTATGATAACCACTTCCCCTGCATGTACTCATGCCTGATCGTGTCAGTAACACGTACGTTTTAGGATTTATGGGTTAAACGCTGCAGATGAATCGTCAGATAAACGGCTTCTGATTCATCTACGGGTTTATTCAGCTGTTTCTGCATCACTTTAATCAACTTCCAAGCAAGATTATAGCATACCGGGTACTCTTGTTTCAACATCTGAGCAAGACGAATTTCATCCCCTGCCGATTCCCCCTGGTAGACACGGTCGATTGCTCTGTGAAGGTGCTGGACAAGCCGGTGATAATCGACACTTTTTTTGTCGATTTCAACGTCCATGGTTTCCTCCACAATTCCTACAAGCCGGGTGATCAACTGGTTATGCCGGTTGATTTCCCGGAGCGTCTTATCCGTGACTGCACTATGAATATGCAGCGCAATAAAACCGGTTTCCCCTTCCGGAAAATGAATGCCCATCTGGTCGTAGATCATTGTCACCACTTCTGTCGCCACCTGGTATTCCTTCGGGTAAAGCGATTCGATTTCGAACAGGAAAGGATTGGTGAACTGCATTTCCTTTTTCGCCCTGTTGATGGCGAAAGCGATGTGGTCAGTCAGAGCCACGTGGATATGCTGGTTCAGCTCCTGCCCCATCCTCGCTTCAATATGATGCAGAATATCATTCATAAAATCGATCAGCGCTTCATCAATGTAAGGCAGCAGATTGACATACTGTTCCTTTTCCTGTTCATTGCTCAATAGAAAGGTTTTGTCGGCTTTATCGAAGGAGACGTCCTCCCCTGTGGACTTGTTAAAACCGATCCCTTTTCCGATCAGCACCACTTCCTCGTAGGACGGGTGGGCAGCAATGATGACGTTATTATTCAATACTTTTTTTATTGTTAATTGCTGTTCCATAACGGTCCCCCACTAACATCACACTAAAAGCGTTTTCAGTCATCTCATAACTTCTATCCTATAGTTGATTTGTATTTTTTACAAGAGGTTAAACTACGGGCAGGTATTCTCCTTTGTGTGTAAGCGATTACGTCGTGTACAATCATGAAGGTACTTGATAAATGCCAAAGGAAGGAGCATTTCCATGATCAAATTGTTTGTGACAGACCTTGATGGCACCCTGCTCGGTCAGGACCATTATATAAAGAATGAAGATGTAGATGCCTTAAAAAAAATGATCGACTACGGGACTCCGCTTGCCGTAGCATCCGGACGGATGGACCATGAAATCAGCGAGGTGCTGAAACGTGTAGGCGTCAACGGCCACCGCGTCAGCCAGAACGGTGCTTTCGTGTTTGACGATCAGAACAAGCCGGTCCTCGCAAAGACGTTCGACCCTGAGCTTGCCCGCCGGATTGTCAGTGAAATTGACGCCGAACCGATGGTTAAAACCGTATCGACAGCTGATGAAACCTTTACGAAGGAGCACAGCCACTGGATCGACCTCATTTCCGAGCAGATGTTCCATGACATCATCGTTAAGCCGGAGCTGAATGAGCTGATCGGTACAAAAGTGACCCCGTCCAAGATTACCCTGCACGGACAGGAAGCCGATGTCATCAAGGCTGCTGATAAAGTCGCAGGCGCCTTCGGCGAAGAAATCGACAGCTTCATCTCCCATGAAACCTGCGTGGATATGATGCCTAAAAACATCAATAAGCAGAGTGGTTTGAAAAAGCTGATCGAAGGACTCGGGCTTGCGCCTGAAGAAATCGCCTGTGTCGGGGATTCCTTTAATGATGTAAGCATGTTTGAAATGACACCACACAGCTACGTCATGTCCACAGCACGTGATGAAGTGAAAGCGAAAGCCGGTACGGTTGTCGATCATGTTCACGAAGCCATTGAAGACCTTGATAAAAAAGGCCTGCTCAGAAAACAAGAACAAGTAGTTGACGTTTAAGTCACCTGCTTGTTCTTTTTTCATGCTAGCTTTCTTCGATATATTCCTGCATGAACCTGTCAATGGAATCGAATGCAAACCCTTTTCGGTACAGGCCTGCTTTCACCTTCTGCTTCAGTTCATAGCCTTCTGCCTTGGAAGAATACTTCCGGAGCAGTTTCTCCCCCTGGTGAACGACCGCCTGCCACTCGGCATCCTCATTTTCCTCATCAGGGAGCTGTGTAAGCACCTCTTTTATGACATCTCCTGTAAAGCCTTTCTGCATCAGCGTCTGCTGCACCTGTTGAACCTGCTGTTTATGAGACTTCCTGCCATCGTTCCTCATTTTCTTTTCCGCAAATTTCAAGGCTTTTTCAATCTGCTCGTCGAAAGAATAATGATGAAGCGCATCCGCTGCGGTCTGCGCATGGACCCCTTTTTCAATCAGTTCCTTTTTCACCATGAGCGGCCCTTTACTGGAAGTCGTCACCCTCGTCCGGACAAGGGAACGGGCAAATTCCTGATCATTCAGCAGCCGCTCGTTTTGTAACCGCTGGATGATTTCATCAATCTGCTCCGGATCGGTTTCCTTGTCCGTCAAATAATCACGGATTTCCTTTTCCGACCGCATTCGATAGCTTAAATAATTGATGGCAAGGGTATAGGATTTATGCAGGTTATCACTCTGAATCAGTGCCTGGACCGCGGCATCATCAAGCTCCATATTTTTCTGGAGGTTGTGCTTGATGAGGACATCTTCATCAACACTGAATCCGTATTCTTCTCCCTGGCCTTTATCCAGAAAAATATTGTACCGTGCCTTATTTTTTTTCTGCGTTGTAATTTTTGTCAGTTTAGCCATTCGCTTCACCCCAATGCGTTTATTTTACCACGACTCCACCTTATATACATGATAAAGGACCGGGGACAGCCTATCCATAGAACAGGAGGAATAGAAATGAAAATTGCCGTAACTGGTGGAACAGGATTTGTAGGACAGAAACTCGTACAATCGTTACAAGAGGAAGGTCATGACATCTACATACTGACCCGGAGTCCCGAAAAGCACCAAAACACAGATCAGGTCACTTTTGTTGGATGGTTGAAGGAATCCTTCAACCCGGAAAAGAAACTGCCTGTGCTGGACGCCATTGTAAACCTGGCCGGTGAATCGTTGAACAGCGGACGGTGGACAGAGGAAAAGAAACAGTCCATCTTAAAGAGCCGGATCGAAGCCACTGAGGGCGTGCTTGACTTGATTGATGCCCTTCCTGAAAAGCCGGATGTACTCGTCAACGCATCAGCTGTCGGATTTTATGGACAATCCAAAACGAAAACGTTTACGGAAGAAACGACAAAAGCAGGGAACGATTTTCTTGCGAGTGTCGTCGTGGAATGGGAGGAAAGAGCGGCTAAAGCCAGGGAAAAAGGGGTGCGGACCGTTTATGTGCGCTTCGGAATTATCTTAGGTGAGGAAGGCGCCCTTCCTAAAATGGTCCTGCCTTACAAAATGATGGTCGGTGGAAACCTTGGCTCCGGCGAGCAGTGGATGTCCTGGATCCACGTCCAGGACGTTGTCGGCCTCATTCAATTTGCCCTCATTCACCCTGACCTGGAGGGGCCGTTGAATGGAACAGCTCCCAATCCGAAGCGAAACAAAGATTTCGGACAGACATTGGGGGATGTTCTCAACCGGCCGCACTGGCTCCCGGCTCCGGCCTTCGCATTGAAGGCGGCGCTTGGAGATATGAGCACCCTCTTGCTCGATGGTCAGGCCGTCATTCCGAAAAAAGCGCTACGCGAGGGGTACAGCTTCAAGTATCCCGAACTAGAGCCGGCTCTTTCCTCTATTTTGGAAAACTAGCAAAAAAAGGAACAAAGTCCCGGACTTTGTTCCTTTTTTTAGAGCCAACAGGACAGAATAACCGTATAATAAAAGTATAACTATTGGAAAGGCTGTATGTTTATGATGACTGTCATTAAGAATGTCCATATTCACCCGATCACCTCCCCTTCTATTCCGAATGGCTCTGTCCACGTTGTCGACGGAAAAATTCAGGATTATGGAGCGGACCTTCAAATTCCTGAACAAGCGGAATGCATTGATGGAAAAGGCATGGACTTGTATCCCGGCTTTATTGACGTCCACACCCACCTCGGATTATATGATGAAGGTACAGGCTGGGCAGGCAGTGATGCCAACGAAACGATCGAAGCCATTACTCCACACTTAAGAGCTATCGACGGCGCTCATCCGCTGGATCCTGCCTTCTTCAATGCGCGCAAAGCGGGTGTCACGACTGCCCACATTATGCCGGGGAGCGCCAACATGATCGGCGGAATGACGTCGGTTATCAAGACCGTTGGCCATACGATCAACCAAATGATTCTACGGCAGACGGCCGGACTGAAGCTGGCTCTCGGTGAAAACCCGAAACGCATTCACTCCCAGTCCAAAAATGCGTCCATTACGCGTCTTGGAATTATGGGGACGCTTCGGGAAACGTTCTATGCTGCCATGAAAGATCCCGACCCCGGCCTCCGTGTCCAGCCGATACTCAAAGCGCTCAATAAGGAAATCCCTGTCCGGATCCACGCACACAGAGCGGATGACATTGTTACAGCGCTCCGGTTTGCAGATGAGTTCGATCTCGATTTAAGAATCGAACACTGTACAGAAGGGCACCTGATTGCAGACGAGCTGGCCGGCCGTGATCTTCAGGTATCTGTCGGCCCCACCTTTACACGGGCGTCTAAAATTGAACTGCGCAATAAAACGTGGCAGACGTATAAAATTCTGCATGACTACGGCATTAAAGTATCGATTACGACCGATCATCCCTACACCCCTATCCAATACTTAAACATCTGTGCAGCCCTGGCGGCCAGAGAAGGAATGGAAATTGAGGATGCCCTCCGCGGCATTACCATTACTCCAGCGAAAAACCTTGGCGTGGATGACCGTGTCGGATCTATCGAAAAAGGCAAAGATGCCGACCTTGTCCTATGGAGCGGCCACCCTTTCGAGTATCTCTCCAAACCGATATGGACAATGATTGATGGGAAAATGGTTTACTATCAGGAATAACAAAACAAGCCTCCACCATAAGCGGGTGGAGGCTTGTTTTCATTCATTCAAGATTGGCATGCTTTCCGTACATCGTCTCTGAATCCAGTCCTTTTTTCTCCATCAGACCTAAAATCAAAGCATCATATAAGACAAGCATGGTTTGTTCAAATAAAGATCCCATCGGCTGTATCGTGCGGAACTCTTCCTGACCACGGTCTTTGGGTGCACCCGGCATTTGAACCGTCAAATCCGCTGTTTTTCCGATTGTAGAATCAGGCTTGATCGTAACAGCCGCCACTTTTCCACCTAAACGCTTTGCCTTTTCTGCAACAGCCGCAAGCGAAACGGTTTCTCCAGAGCCTGTCCCGATAATCAAAAGGTCCCCTTCTTCCAATCCAGCTGTGACGGTCTCACCTACCGCATAAGCGTCCAGTCCTATATGCATGAGACGCATGACAAAAGATTTTCCCATTAACCCGGACCGGCCGGCGCCCGCAACGAAAATTCTCCTGGACTGAAGCATCTGGGTAATCAGTGCTTCTGTTTCTTCTTTAGAAATGTAAGAAACACTTTCTTCGAGTTCAGCGACAATCTTTTTCATATACGCTTGTGCATTCATAAGATGACTCAGCCCTGGGTGATCAGCTCTTTGATTTGCTTGGCAGCTGATGCTTGATCTTCCTGACCAGTAATTCCTCCGCCGACAATGATTAAATCAGGCTTGTGGCTGATCACTTCTGGAAGGGTTTCGAGCTTGATGCCGCCCGCAATAGCCGTCTTCGCGTTCTTGACTACTTTCTTAATTGCGGCAAGGTCTGCAAAAGAATCTTTTCCAACGGCTTGGAGATCATAACCCGTGTGCACACAAATGTAATCCACACCGAGCTGGTCCAGTTCTCCGGCACGTGTTTCAACATCCTGAACAGCGATCATGTCGGCAAGAATCTCTTTGCCCTGATTCTTCGCTTCCTCGACGGCACCTTTGATGGATTCATCTTCAGCAGCTCCCAGAATGGTAACGATGTCTGCTCCGGAAGCAGACGCCTGGCTGACTTCGTAACCGGCAGCATCCATAATTTTAAGATCAGCAAGAACCGTCATATCCGGGAAGGCTTTCTTCACTTCTCTAACCGCCTTCAATCCTTCATTGATGACGACCGGCGTTCCGATTTCCACCACATCGACATGGTTCTCCACTTCCTTCACCACTTCAATGGCACCGTTAATATCTACAAGGTCTAAAGCAAGTTGTAATTTCATTTATCTTCGACTCCTTCTTCTTTGAGTTTGGATAAGCCCCAGGTTAAAAACTTTACGCTGTGGCACAGGGATTAGTATACTCAGCCTAGTGAAATAAAAAAAGTACGCATTTTTTTCTCACGTAGTGAAAAAAAGTATACTGCCCCCTCGACTTTTATATAGAAAGGAAGAGCATGATGCCGAATTTGGGAGAACGATCATTCAACTGTGAAAAAGAATTAACTTTAGCCATTATAGGTGGAAAGTGGAAAATGCTGATTCTCTGGCATTTAGGAAAAGAAGGAACGAAACGCTTCGGAGAACTGAAGACCCTTATGCCGGGGATTACCCAGCGGATGCTCGTCAACCAGCTGCGTGAACTTGAAGCCCACGATATCATTCACCGGGAAGTGTACCCGGTTGTTCCACCCAAAGTGGAATATTCGCTGACCAAACACGGGGAAAGCCTGCTTCCGATCTTAGAAGCGATGTACGCCTGGGGAAGAAATTATGTCGATGAGGTGCTCGATGGTAAAGATGACTTCACTATCGCCGGGGATCACAGCGGATAACGTATAACATCCATCCATAGCAAGGCAGTAAAAAGGGCACCGATTCATCCCGGTGCTTTTTTTGCACATTCATTACAAATATAATGTTTCGAATTCAAACTTTACGGCAATAGGTAGACTGTAACAAAACTTGTACAAGTGTTACACAACGTTGTATGAATTCGATATTTTTTGCCTCTCCGGCAATCAATATAAAAAATCAAGGGAGTGGAATGAATGAAAAAGTTGTTATCAAGTCTTGCTGCTGTTGTTTTGATTTTTGGAATGTTCGCCCCGGCTGTTTTCGCAGATCATCACGAGGAAGCTATGCTCCGTGTCGTCCATGCTTCACCTGATGCGCCTGCGGTTGACGTATACTTAAATGATGAAGCCGCTGTGGAAGGTGCTGAGTTCAAAGCAGCTACCGACTATATGAAAGTTCCTGCAGGAGAACATACCGTTGAAATTTATGCAGCCGGTACAAAAGGTGAACAGGATCCTGTCATTTCTACAAATGTTACGGTAGAAGCTGGTAAAGCTTATACCGCAGCAGCTGTTGATAACCTGGAGAATCTGCAGTTGAAAGCTCTTGAAGATTCCATGGAAGCAAGCGAAGATATGGCTAAAATCCGTGTTGGACACTTCATTCCAGAAGCACCAGCTGTTGATGTAGGACCTATTGATGGAGACGCTGTCTTCTCTGGTGCCGAATTCCCGATGGTAACCGATTATAAGGAACTTGAAGCAGGAACGTATGATCTTGAAGTACGCACAACAGATGGGGCACAGCTGATTGACCTTTCCGGAACAACTCTGGAAGCAGGGAACGTCTATAGTGCATTCGCTGTAGGGACCGCTGATAATCCTGAAGTAATCCTTCTTCAAGATTCATCCGCGATGCCTTCTGATATGCCTGAAACTGGTTTTGGTGGAACAAGTCAAACTTCCAATGCCCTTCTATATGCCGGTATCCTGGGTCTGGCAGCAGCAGGTGCTGGTGTATTCCTTACACGCAGAAAATCTGAAGCGTAAGTAAAATATGAAAAGAATCTTCACCCCTGTGATCCTCGGTCTCTTCGTTTTCTTCGCAAGCTATTCCCTGCTTAGCGAAGAACCCTTGAAAGAGGTCGGGGTTCTTTCTACCTCCAGCCAGGATGAGTTTATGAAAGAAACACACGCAGGAGAAAAAGAAACCAGGGACGCCCTTGAAAACGAGCCGATCCAGCAGAATTACACACCTGCCGCCACCGTATCTCCTGACAAACAGGAGGGCATCGTTCCGAATCGGTTGGAAATCCCGGCCATCGACGTCGACGCCCCTATCCAGTCTCTCGGGTATACCGATGAAGGTGGAATGGCGGTCCCTGCTAACTTGACGGACACCGGATGGTTTGAGCCTGGGACAAAACCAGGGAATCAGGGGAATTCCGTCATTGCCGGTCATGTAGATGGGAGAAGCGGCCCCGCGGTATTTTATGATTTAAAAGAACTGTCAGAGGGCGATGAGATTTATCTTTACGATGATGAAGGAACCCGCCTAACGTTCACAGTGGAAAAAACAGCGTCTTATCCTTTTCAAGATTCACCCATCCGTGAACTTTTCGGTCCTTCCAGCGAACAGAGGTTAAACTTAATTACCTGTACAGGATCGTACAACCAGGAAGCCTCCACCTACTCCGAGCGTCTCGTTGTCTTTACTGTACTGACAGAAGTAGAGGACGTTTAATAGGCACCCAGCCTTCACGATAAGGGTGCCTTTTTTATGTTTTACATAACGGCGGGAAGGTGACGAAACAAGGAAAAAATTTCATCGCAACTTTACAATTATTTTATTCACTTTTTTACGGTTTTGGATTATTATAAGTTTAGATGATTCTTTATAAGTTTCTGTTTTAGGGAAGGCAAATGGTGCGCCACCAGTAGCTTTACTGGTTCTAGTGGGTTCGATTCCCACCCCGGATTTTTGTGAGCAATTGATAAAAATTCGAGGGGGGTTCGAACCAGCCAGGAATGGTTCTTTCCTATGCATACGAACCCCCCTCCTCATCCAAGGAGGGATTTTTTATGCTGAAAAAGCGTGAGCTGCATGACGCCCCGGTTTTGTTTGATTTGATGAGTCACCCTGAAGTTTTTCCATATGTCCGCCATAAAGCTTCATCAAGTGATGAGTTTTACTTTTTGACAAAGCAGACCATAGAAGCAGAAGATCGGGGTGAATTGGTTTCACGTACGATCCTGGATGAGTGGGCCCAGCCAATCGGAACGATCAATCTTTTTGATATACAAGAAGGAAGAGGATTTTTGGCCACTTGGATCGGCCGCCCGTATTTCGGTATGGGATACAACAAGCCTGCCAAGGAAGCGTTTTTTGAAGAGTTGTTCTTCCAGCTGGATGTTCAGGCGGTCTTTATGAAAATCCGCCGTACCAATGTCCGTTCCATGAAAGCCGCACTCAAAATTCCGTATGTATCCTCTGCCAACGAGGATTACCCGGACGTCTACGAATGGATCAACCGTAACGAGGACGTGTATGACCTGTACGTCATTACGAAAGACCAGTATTTATTCCACTATTATGGTGAGCAGAATAATGAGGAAATGATGGAAGCATAAGCAGAGCGCTTATGCTTCTTTTTTGTGGAGAAAACAATCCACAGTGTTGTGCACAATGTGAATAACTTTCTGAATAATCAGCGAAAACGCAACTTTCTCACAGTAATTCCTGTGTACAAAAACCACATCACCGCTGTGGATGATGTGCACAAATCATGTAACCGATGGGATGGGAACCTGCGGGGCATTGATTTCTGTTTTCAGAAGACCTTTCATTGGAACGGGCACTTCTGGTGTGCCGTGAACCCCCGCCGCTACTTCAAATTTATTGAATACAAGCACCAGGTGATCATCCTTCATGTAAAAAGCTGTGTTCTCGCGGACACCCGCAAATGGCTGTTCAGCACGAAGATCCGGATCAGCATCCAATATTTTTTTCACTTCCTTATTCAATTTGGCCATATCAAAGAGATCCTGCAGCTTCTTCACTTCCCCGCCTGTCCTGTCTTCAAAATTCACCGATGTGACCGTTGAATTGTAACGGTCCCCCCTTGATATGTGGGAAATCATGACAACAGAATAGAAATGCTTTTCCTGGTAAACGGCGGACTCCTCATAATACAAATAGGGAACTCCGCTGAAATCGGCTGCCCCCTTCTGCACCCGCCCGGCCGTATGCTCCAGCTTTTGAACAATCCTGTGATTGACGATGTTCTGCAGTTCTTCATTTTCCAAATTCGTAAACAAAGGATAGTCGGCATGTACCTCCCAATCCTCCGCCACTTTATCTTTGTGCATGATTTTATATATACTTTCCGCTGAAACAGCTTCTGATGTGATCAGGGTCATCATCAAAGCCATTACCCATAATCGCTTCACTGTCCATCCCTCCTGTACCATTAGTTTGACCTAAATAGGCGAAACTAATGGACAGGACAGAAATTTTTATCCGCTGGTCTTTATCCATATCCTTTCCAGAGCGTCTGGAACCTGTGATACCATACAAGAAGAAAGGTGGGAAATAAGAATGGATCAACTTATGTTTATACAAACTGGAATGGGAACAGATGTACATGGACAGAACGTGACAAAGGCAGCCGTCCGAGCAATCAAGAATGCCATCCACACCAATTCCATGCCCGGCATACGGACCGTTCTTCCAGAACAATCTCTGGACAATATGAAAATCAACGTCAAACTGGCCGTTCCCTGCGATTTCGATCAGCTGGATCATGAGGAAGTAAAAAAAGCCATTCCTTTCGGCGAAGTGACCATCACCGTCATGGAAGGTGGAATGCTTACAACCAGCGGCATTTTCCTTGAAGAAAAAGAAGACAAAAATGATTTGATGTACATCGTAAACGCAGCCGTTGAAGTCGGTTATTAATCAACAGAAGGCCCGGGATAATCCCGGGCCTAAGCTTGTAGAGAAACCTTTTTTCTAATAACTGCAAAGGGCGGGCATCAATTCTTGGTCACGGGTAGAATTTTTCCAACGCAAGCAGCAGTAACGCAGCCTGTACTGTTCTTTTGAAACGGCGAAGGAGCTATGCTCAACGTTCTCTTTTATCATAGGGTAAAACTGTTTCCACACAAGCATCGGCACGAGGAGCGTTCGGTGGTGACGCCTGCGGGAACTGTGCGAGCCGAAGATCCACTTGGTCCAATGGTTTTCTTGACCAAGTTAGCTGAGGCCGTGCCCGCGGCAAGCATCCACCGATAAGTGGAACGTGCCCCCTCATCACGACAGGACAACTCTAACTGGATAACACGGATTTTTCTACAGCCTTAGGCCCGGGATACTCCCGGGCCTTTAGAGTTTACTGCTCCTCTTCTCTTTCATCCATTTCATCCATATATTTATCATAATGCTCATTTCTTTGGAAGGAGACACCCTCCGCTCCTGTATAGCCATTCATATCCGTGGAAACAAACGACTCGAATTCTTCTGCATAGCCGACACCGTCCTGATTGTCCATAAGGGATGAATCATCATAGGTCATGCTGCTTTGATTGAAGGAAGCCACCTGCTCATAAGCATTCTGTTCATTATATTCAGGATCATCCGAGTCTCTTCCATAGGCATTCTCAAGATGAGTCAACACATCCTGTTCGACCGGAGGGTCAGAGGGAACCTCCTCATTCGGTGATGCATCCGCAATCGTCCGTGCTGTCGGGAGAGCTTCCAGCCGCTCCGCAGGAATCTGCCGGCCCGTCACTTCACAAATGCCGTACGTGCCGTCTTTTATCTGCTGAAGCGAATATTCAATGTCCTGTAATTCTTCTTTAACATGAGCAAGCAGGGCCATATCCTTTTCCCTTTCATACAGCTCTGTCCCTGAATCCGCGGGATGATTGTCGTACTGCGACAATTCACCCGAGGCCATATCACTCGCAAATCCCCGCTTCAGGCCATACTGGTCATCGTCCATCGTCTGTTGTTCCAATTCCCTCTTTCGATCTTCCAACTGCTTTTTATATTGAATATAATCCATGTCATTCCACTCCTGATTGGTAGTCCCTGTTAGTTTGACACTCCCTTCTTTTCCTATACAAAAAGGGAGTGCTCTAACAAGAGCACTCCCTCAGCTTTGAGTAAAACCTTCTGTCCAGCGACTCTAAAGGAGCGGACATCCATCCTAGCGTAAAGCTGTTTTCCCACAGGCATCGCCTCGTGGAGCGCTCGGTGGGGACGCCTGCGGGAACAGCGCGAGCCGAAGATCCACTTGGTCCAATGTTTTCTTGACCAAGTTAGCTGAGGCCGTGCCCGCAGCAAGCATCCGCCGATAAGCGGAACGTACCCTCTCAACACGACATGCGGACAACTCTAACTGGATAGGACGAACTTTTTCTACAGACTGAGGGAGTGCTCTAATAAGAGCACTCCCCTTTTTCTGGTTATTTTCTTAAGGCTTGGAGGAAATCTTCCTTCAAATCCTCAATATCTTCCAACCCGATGGACACGCGGACAAGCCCCTCCGTAATGCCAAGCTCTGCCCGGCGGTCTTCAGGGATGGACGCGTGGGTCATTTGGGCAGGTACAGAAATGAGACTTTCCACAGCTCCAAGACTTTCCGCCAGCGTAAAATAGTTCACATGGCGGAGCACCTTGTCGGCTTTTTCAGCGGTGCCGACGTCAAAACTGATCATACCACCGTTTCCGCCTGCCTGTTTCGTGTGTACATCATGACCATTATGCGAAGAAAGGCCTGGGTAGTAAATGTCCGTGACTTCCGGAAGTTCCTGAAGAAACTCGACGAACTGCCTGGTGTTCTCTTCAATTTCTTCCATGCGGATACCGAGCGTCTTGATTCCTCTCATTAACAGCCACGAATCTTGAGGTCCGAGGATTCCACCTGAAGAATTCAACACAAAATGAACATCTTCCGCGAGCTGTTCTGAATTCACAACGACAAGCCCGGCGACAACATCACTATGTCCGCCTAAATATTTCGTCGCACTGTGCAGGACGATGTCCGCACCGTGCTCCAGTGGATTCTGCCAGTATGGTGTACTGAAGGTGTTATCCACGATAAACGTTAAGTCATGCTTTTTCGCCAGCTCTGCCGTTTGATCAAGGTTGGTAATTTTCAGCAGTGGATTGGTCGGCGTTTCGACGTAGACCGCTTTCGTACGATCCGTGACTGCCGCTTCGATATTCGCCGTATCACTCGTGTCTACAAAACTCGCTTCCAGGCCGAAACGGTTGATCACTTTGGACACGAGACGGTACGTACCGCCGTACACATCGTCGGTAAAAATGATGTGATCTCCGTGGTTGAAAGTCATCAGGACCGCCGTAATAGCGGCCATCCCAGAACCGAAGGCAAACCCGCGGTGCCCGCCTTCCAGATCTTTAATCAGTTCTTCCAGGGCAAAACGGGTCGGGTTGCCTGTCCGCGAATATTCATATCCGCGGTGCTGACCCACGCCATCCTGAGCATACGTGCTGACCTGATAAATCGGCACACTGACCGCTCCTGTTTTTTCATCTCCTGTAATACCACCGTGAATCAACTGCGTTTTTTTCCTCATGCTTTCACTCCTCGTATATTCCTTGGCTTAAATACCGTTCACTGCTGTCGGGAAAAATAGTTACAATCCGGGCCCCGGGTTCTGCCTGCTCCGCTTCCCGGAGGGCGGCTTCAAACACTGCTCCGGAAGAACTCGCCACAAGCAGCCCCTCCTTGAGTGCCAGTTCTCTCACACGGGCAAAGGCATCTTCATCGGCAATCGTGTGAATGGCATCAAAATAATCTGTATCCATATAAAAAGGTAGAAATTCCATACCGATGCCTTCCGTACGATGCGATCCGGCTTCTCCACCATTCAGAATCGATCCCTCCGGTTCAACGATGACCGTCTTGACAGCAGGATTCTGTTCTTTCAAGTACCGTGCTGTCCCCATAAAGGTCCCTCCTGTACCAGCTCCTGCTACGAAAACATCGATGTCTCCCTCAAGATCAGCATAAATTTCCGGACCAATGGATTCATAATAAGCATCCGGGTTAGCCTGATTGTTAAACTGTTGAGGGCTGAAGGCGTCCGGAATCTGTTTACACAGCTCCTCCGCTTTATCAATCGCGCCTCTCATTCCCTGGTCCGTCGGCGTGTTGATCACTTCTGCTCCAAGGGCTCTCATCAGCGTCTGTTTTTCAACACTGAATTTCTCAGGTGTCACAAAAATCACCCGGAACCCTTTTCCAATAGCAGCAAGAGCGACGCCGATCCCTGTATTGCCCGCGGTCGGTTCCACAATTGTCCCGCCAGGCTTCAGCAGGTCACGTGCTAAAGCATCCTCAATCAGTTTTAAACCCAGGCGGTCTTTGATACTACCGCCTGGGTTCATGAATTCAAGCTTGGCAAATATACGGGCTTGATTCGGGATCGCTGAATGAGTGAGTTCAATCATAGGTGTCTGCCCAATCAAAGATTGGATATTCTTCACGTACCCCATCGCATTCTCATCTCCCGTTTTTTAAAAAACTTCCGTCCATTCGTCACGCTTATTCAGAAGCTCGCGGGCAAGCTCCTGTGCACCTTCCAGGCTGTGGCTGGCTGCAAAACCGCACTGCACTTCGTTGCAGGCCGGCACTTCTTCCGCTTCCAATACATCCTGAAGCGTTTTTTCGATCACATTCAGGATATTTTCGTAGCTGTCATCATTCAGTACTGCAATATAAAAACCTGTCTGGCATCCCATCGGTCCGATATCGACGATACGGTCATGGTGGTTCCGGCTGTTCTCTGCCATCAGATGTTCAAGAGAATGAAGTGCAGGCATATTCATATGTTCCTGGTTCGGCTGCTTGATACGCAGATCATATTTATAGATCTTATCTCCCTTTTCCCCTTCGGTCACACCAACAAGGCGTACATAAGGCGCTTTGACTTTCGTATGGTCAAGGTTAAAGCTCTCTACGTTCATAGGCATAAGATCATACTCCTTTTCCCGCCTGGATAAGCCAGGCATATTTGTTAATTTGTTCAAACGATACCTCAAATCCAGCTTCTACAAACATCTCTTTTATCTCTTCTAGATAAGGGTAGTATTCTTCCTGCAAATCCTGTGCTAAATTCAAGAATCCCGCCTGCTCGGCTTCCTTGATCAACGTGTTCTTATGATCTTTATCCTTAAACAGGGTATCAATAAAAATCACCTGGCCATCTTCTTCGAGACGCTGATGAAAGTCGACAATGGCTGCTTTCTTCTCTGAACTAGTCAGGTGATGAAAAGCAAACGAGCTGACAATGGAACGGATTGGTGACTGAAGCATAGGGTATTCAAGGAAATTCCCTTCGTATATTGCTGCTTCAGGACATTTCACTTTGGCAATTCTCCGCATTTCCGAAGAAGGCTCAACGCCCAGCACCACTTTGTTCTGATCGACCATTTTTCTTGTAAGGTTGGCCGTTCCTACTCCGAACTCCAATACGGGAGATAATGAGAGCTTGGCTAAGCGCTCCAGCATTTCCTCATAACCGTCGAAGACTTCTCTATATTCTGGATCTTTTCCTGCTACTGTATCATCATATGAACTCGCCCATTGGTTGAATAGGTCGACGAATTCCATTCCCATCGCTTCATCTCTCCCCATAATTTATAATCCCAATGCGTTTACTCGGAATTACATTATTAATGTATCATATTTCTGAAGATTCTACAACGGTATAGGTCTATGACCCATTTTTCAGCATCTGCTTATCCATCCACCGGTTTACTTCATTCACTGCCGTGCCAACCTTCCTGAAAAAATGGGGTGGCACGGTATGAAAAAAAGCGAAGGATGCCTTTCAGCATCCTTCGCTTTATTCTTTCTCTCTTTTGCCCGGGGATAGTGTATCGAGTGTACGACGTTCGAGTTTTTGTTTGGTTTGTTTTTCTATAATATTCAGCATCTGCTTATCCTTCGGCGAAGCGAAGGTGATGGCGAGGCCTTTGCCGCCCGCTCTTCCTGTACGGCCGATGCGGTGGATGTAGCTGTCAGCATCCTGGGGAATGTCGTAGTTGAAGACATGAGTGACTCCTTCTACATCCAATCCCCGGGCTGCTACATCGGTAGCCACTAAATATTGGATATCCGCTTCACGGAACCTTTTCATGACTTTCTGCCGTTTGGCCTGGGTAAGATCACCATGAAGTTCATCGCTGAGGAATCCTTTGGCAAGCAGCGCATCATTCAACTTCTTCGCCCGGCGTTTGGTCCGGCAGAAAATGACAGCAAGAAATGGCCGGTGCTCGAGCATAATTGTCATCAGGGCATCCTGTTTGGCTCTGTCTGTCGTTTGATACAGCAGCTGTTTAATGTGGCCGATCGTCTCTTTCTCGGGCTTTACGTGAATGGTTCTGGGCTCCCGGAGCATTTCCCGTCCGAGTTTCTTCACCGAGGACGGCAGGGTGGCAGAAAACAGCATGGACTGTCTATCCGGATTCGTTTGATCGAGGATGTCCACCACATCTGGATAAAACCCGGCTTCCAGCATTTGATCCGCTTCATCAATGACAAGGTACTCCACCTGGGTAAGATCGACGGTTTCCCGGCGCAGATGATCAAGCAGCCGGCCGGGAGTCGCTACAATTATATGAACCGTCCCTTCCAGCTTATGCAGCTGTTTGATCGTATCCTGCCCGCCATAAACCGGCAGAACATGGATCCCCTCCGGGGCAAGGCGCTTCGTCTCCTCCGTAATCTGCAGCGCCAATTCCCTTGTCGGTGATATGATCAGCGCCTGCACGTGAGGCTTGGAAGGATCAATCCTTTCTAATATCGGAACAGTAAAAGCAAACGTTTTTCCCGTGCCTGTCTGCGCCTGTCCCATGACATCCTGCCCGTCCATGATTACAGGGACCGCCTGCTCCTGAATAGGAGTGGGTACGGTAATTCCCTGTTTCTTCAATCGATCAATCATTTCCCGGGACATACCCAGTTGTTCAAAAGTTTTTTTCACTACTTATCCTTCTTCCTTCAATAAAATCTTCCTGTATACATACCTTCCCGTAGTATACCTGAAAAAACACCGTTCCACCTCCTTCTCTCAAGAAAAACTATAAAAATTCTGTGCTCCTTCGACAGGGCGGACTTTTGATTCAATCTTTCCACAGAAAGATTAAGCGCTCTTATTTGTGGAATGAGACATACAGAAAAGAAATTCCTACCAAGGAGGAAAAATAATGGCTCAGTTTGATACAGAAGTTTCTCAAGTCACGATGCCGAGAATCGGGGACCGTGCTCCTTATTTTGAAGCACCCACCAACCACGGAAATATCAGTTTGAAGGATTACAAAGGAAAATGGCTCGTGCTGTTTTCCCACCCTTCCGATTTTACGCCGGTCTGTACGACAGAGTTTGTCGGCTTTCAGGAGATTTATCCTGAACTGCATCAGCTTAACACCGAGCTGCTTGGCTTAAGCGTCGATTCTGTAAACTCCCACATCGCCTGGATCCGCAGCATCGAAGAAAATTTCAACACGTCCATCGAGTTCCCTGTCATTGCCGATCTGGATAAGGAAGTCTCAATGAAGTACGGCATGATTATGCCTGGGGAGAGTCAGGTAGAGACGAGCCGGGCTGTCTTTGTTATTGATGACCAGCAGAAGATCCGCTCGATCATCTATTATCCACTTACGACAGGACGGAATATGCAGGAAATTCTACGCCTTGTTAAAGCTCTGAAGACGACCGATGAACACGGCGTTTCTACGCCTGCGAACTGGCAGGAAGGAGACAAGGCCGTCGTTTCTCCACCAAAATCCCAGGAGGAAGCCGCCAAACGTTCTGAACAGGAGGATATTGATTATATCGATTGGTACATTTCCAAAAAAGACATTACGTAAGAAATAAGCTGCCCACGCCGGGCAGCTTTTTTTCTTGAGAGCGTCCTTGTTCATGCCGGACGGGGACAATCCATATACATAGAATAAAGATGTATCGGTAAGGGGGAATTGTGTTGGACGTACAAGTAAGAAAAGGGGATTCGCTCTGGTACTATGCCGGACTTTTCAATATTCCTCTCCCACTGCTCATGGATTCCAATCCCGGGCTCACGCCTGAAGCTCTTCAAATTGGTCAGACCATTAAAATCCCCGGCTGGCGTACTACTGCGTATACCATTGCGCAGGGGGACACGTTATGGAAGCTGGCCGGTGAAAATCGTCTCTCATTAGATGCGCTGTTTCTATTAAACCCGGACGCCGATCCCGACGCGCTTCCGCTCGGCGGATTCCTTCTCCTCCCGGAACGTGTATCGACCCGGATTGTTAACGGAAACCGCCCCTACACGTCTGCTGTATTATCAGAGGACCTTCGTGCCCTGTTTGACCTTTATCCGTTCATCCGGCGGTCCAGCATCGGACAGTCGGTCATGGGAAAAGAGCTTCAGGAACTGCGGATCGGCCGAGGGAACGAGTACGTACACTGGAATGGATCCTTTCATGCCAATGAGTGGATTACAACCGGAGTCATCATGCAGTTTCTGAATGATTATTTACTTGCACTCACCAACAAAGAATCGATCCGCGGCATGGATGTCCAGCCATTGTACAACCGGATTACCTTGTCGATTGTACCGATGGTGGACCCGGATGGCGTAGATCTTGTCCTGAACGGTCCGCCTGAAGGTGAGGTCGGAGAAGCCGCGCTTGCTATTAATGAAGGAAGCCGGGACTTTTCCGGATGGAAAGCGAATATCCGCGGTGTGGATCTCAATAATCAATTCCCTGCCAAATGGGAAGTCGAAGCAGAGCGTAAACCTGAAGAACCTGCGTTCAGGGATTTTCCCGGCTATGAACCTTTGAGTGAACCGGAAGCTGTGGCAATGGCGGAGCTTGCCAGGAAGAGAAAGTTTTCGAAGATGCTCGCTTTTCATACGCAGGGAGAGGTCATTTACTGGGGATATGAAGGGCTTGAACCTCCCCGGGCCATGACCATAGTAAAAGAATTCAGCCGGGTGAGCGGCTATGAACCGATTCGTTTCGTGAACAGTTATGCCGGCTACAAAGACTGGTTCATCCAGGATTTCCGCCAGCCGGGATTCACCGTGGAGCTCGGGCAGGGGGTCAACCCTCTTCCACTTGAACAGTTTGATGAAATTTATCAGGAATCCATCGGCATCTTCCTTGCCAGTCTTTATATGTAAAAATCCCGGCGGGGAACGTCCCCGCACGGGATTTACTCATCATCAAAATCGTTTCGATTCATATGTCCATTATGATCTTTAATGACCGCAACGGCCCGTTCATATTCTTCTTCCTTCACGGAGAAGTGGAGCACATGGGTCAAATGCCTTTTGTCAGATAAGGCTTCCTCACGATCGTGCTTTGGAGTGATGACCTCTGTGAAATTGAATGTCCCGCCGCCTGTATTGGCAGAGCCTGCTACAGGGACAACCGGGGTCAGGTCCGCATCTTCCGGAATGGCCTCCACCATTTCCTGTTGAACGGACAACGACTGCAGATCGGCTTTAGCGCTTTCGGCATCATTTTCTGTCTGGAAATAAGCTTGAACGGTTTTAGACATCGTTTTCTTCCTCTCTTAATATAGTTGGTATGGATATATTATCCTTAAGCAAACCCTTTCAAACCTCCATACAAAAAGAGCACCTGTCATCTCGACAAGCGGCCCTATGTCGTTGTGAATGGTCACGAGCCGTTTATCGGTGGATGCTTGCCGCGGGCACGGCTTCAGCTAACTTGGTCAAAAAGATCACTTGACCAAGTGGATCTTCAGCCCGTGCTGTTCCCGCAGGCGTCACCACCGAACACTCTTCGTAACCTGATCGAATGATGAACAGAAAACCCTCTATGCATCATGCATCATCACAGGAGAAAAAACTGGAGCCCTGAAGTCCATCAAAAAAGGCTGCCGAAAAAGTCTTCGACAGCTTTTTTCAATAGGATTCAAAATGTGCACAAGTACAACACTTTGAAAACAAAAATGTGCTCTACAGGCTGAGCACCTCTTATTCGTAGAGGTGCTCTTTTGCCGTTTTAATTTGAACATGAACCTGTTCAAAGCCGGTGCCGCCTTCACTGTTCCTTGCAGCGACCACGTGTTCCGGAGCGAGCTTGTCATAAATATCCGCTTCGAACAACTCGGAAAACTGCTGGTATTCCTCTATGGAAAGATCCAGAAGATAGCGTCCTTCCTGAATGGCGTACAACACGATCTTTCCGATCACTTCATGAGCCTGACGGAACGGCATGCCTTTGACAGCCAGATAATCGGCAATGTCAGTGGCATTGGAGTAATCCTCTTTCACTGCTTTTTTCATTTCCCCTGCCTTCACTTCCATTGAATCCAGCATAGGAGCAAGCAGCGCCAGTGCCCCTTCCAAAGTATCGACCGTGTCGAACATGCCCTCCTTATCCTCCTGCATATCTTTGTTATAGGCGAGCGGCAGCCCTTTCAAAAGGGTCAGCAGCCCCATCAGGTTTCCATAAATACGTCCCGTTTTTCCACGGAGAAGCTCGGGTACGTCCGGGTTTTTCTTCTGAGGCATAATGCTTGAACCGGTACAGAATTCATCATCAAGCTCAACAAAGTTGAATTCTTCGCTGCTCCATAAAATCAATTCTTCAGAAAGGCGGGAAATGTGCGTAATCATAATTGATGAAATCGACAGAAATTCGAGAATAAAGTCACGATCGCTCACCGCATCCAGAGAGTTTGGATATACCTTTTCAAACCCGAGGAGATCCGCACTCATCTGTCTGTCGATCGGGTAAGGCGTTCCGGCAAGCGCTGCAGCTCCAAGGGGAGACCAGTTGATCCGCTTCAAGCTGTCCTGCAGACGGTCTTTGTCACGTTCAAACATCCAGAAGTAGGCGAGCACATGGTGGGCAAACGAAATGGGCTGGGCCCGCTGCAGATGGGTATAGCCTGGAAGAATCGTTTCCACGTTTCCCTCGGCCTGCTTCAGCAGCGCTGTCTGGACATTTTCCACAAGCTCAATGATCGCCTCCGTTTTCTCACGGAGGTACAGGTGCATATCCGTGGCGACTTGATCATTCCGGCTTCTTCCGGTGTGGAGCTTGCCCCCGACAGGACCGATTTCTTCTATTAATAGCTTTTCGATGTTCATATGAATGTCTTCATCCGCTACGGAATATTCCACATCCTCGTTTTCGATTTTCCCCTGGATCGTGTGAAGCCCGCGGATGATCTGGTTTTTCTCTTCATTGGAAATGATGTCACAGTGGGCGAGCATCTCCACGTGAGCGAGGCTTCCTTTGATATCCTGGAGGGCCAGCTTTTGATCAAAGCCGATCGAAGAGGTATACTCTTCGACCAGCTGATTGGTTGGTTTTGTAAAGCGTCCGCCCCACAGTTTACTCATTGACCTTCACCGCTGCCTGATCGATCAGCTTCTTTTTATGCACATCCGCGTGGACTTTTGTCGGCAGTCCCCACAGCTTGATGAAACCGACGGCTGCGTTGTGATCAAAAGCATCTTCCTTGGAATACGTGGACAACTCTTCATTGTAAAGGCTGACCGGTGACTTCTTGCCGATGACAATCGCATGGCCTTTAAACAATTTCACTTTCACCGTTCCCGTGACCACCTGCTGGGTTGTTTCCACAAAGGCGGACAAGGCCGGCTGAAGCGGAGAATACCAGAGACCATCATAAATCATTTTGGACAGCTGCTGATCCACATTCGTTTTATACTGGGATACTTCACGGGTCAGGGTAAGGAATTCCAGTTCTTTATGGGCATTGATCAAAATCATGGCGGCCGGGTTTTCATACACTTCTCTTGATTTGATCCCGACTAAGCGGTTTTCGGTATGATCGATTCTTCCGACCCCATGCAGACCGCCGACATCATTCAGCTTTTCAATCAATGGCACAATGTCCATCGCTTCCCCGTTCAAAGCGACCGGCTTACCTTCTTTGAAATCGATATCAAGGATTTCCGGTGTATCCGGTGTTTTTTCAAGCGGATTGGTCCAAGCGTAAGCCGCTTCCGGTGCTTCCTGCCATGGATCCTCCAGGACGCCGGCTTCGCAGGCACGGCCCCAAATGTTGGCATCGATGGAAAACGGATTTTCCAGATTTACAGGAATCGGAATCCCTTTTTCCTCTGCGTAAACGATCTGCTCATCACGAGTCATTCCCCACTCTCTGACAGGAGCAATGACTTCAAGCTCCGGATTCAGCGCCTGGATGGAAACTTCAAAACGAACCTGGTCGTTCCCTTTTCCTGTACAACCGTGAGCGACTGCCACTGCTCCTTCCTGTTCTGCAACCTCTACGAGAAGTTTGGAAATAAGTGGACGGGACAAGGCAGAAGATAACGGATATTTACCTTCATACAAGGCGTTGGCTTTCAAGGCAGGCATCAAATATTCCTCAGCAAGGATTTCTTTGGCATTGACCATGATGGCCTTAATTGCTCCGACATCCAGCGCTTTCTGACGGATGGCCTCAAGGTCCTTCCCTTCTCCAACATCAAGCCCGAGTGCAATCACATCATAGCCGTACTTCTCCTGGATCCATTTCACAGAAATCGAAGTATCCAATCCACCAGAATATGCTAATACAACCTTTGGTTTTGTCATTATAACGTCCTCCTTCATATTTTTGTCCATTAAAAAACCCGTCTCCTACTAATCGTAAGAGACGGATTTTATCGTTCACATCCGCGGTGCCACTCTCATTGTCTATGAAACATAGACCAGCTCAATACTGATAACGGGGGATCCCGGTTCCGGCTACTCGCGTTCACCAAACTTCTCGGAAGTGCGTTTCCCTATGAATGGCCATCAGGCTTCCACCAACCCCGACTCGCTGTAAGACCAGCATCCATACGTACTTTCTTCGTCTTCGAATGTATTTTTATTATTTATTGTTTATAATTATACAAAATATACAGAGGAAGTCAACAAGCAAATCTGAAAAACTTTACTTTTATTCTTTGAAAACGGCCCGCCTTCTGGTGGACCGTTTTCAAATCGACATGGGGATTAAAATAGATAGACAGCCGCCATACCGATTACACCCGCCATGACTACATAGAGGAGCATCGGAATCATCGTCAAACGGATGATTGTTCCTTCTTCACCGACGAGGTTTACGACAGAGGCAGCGGCCACAACATTGAGGATGCACACCATGTTACCCGCATTGGAACCGAGCACTTGCAGAGCCGTTACCTGCTGCGGAGCGACCTGGATCTGATCCGCTACGCTGAATTGGAATAAAGAAAACATCATATTGCTGAATGTCGCACTGCCGGATATGAAAGAACCGAGCGCACCGATTACAGGAGCGGCCAGCGGCCACGCTTCTCCAACAGAAGCAGAAACAATCTCGGCAAGCTCCATCGGCATACTGGCAAGGCCTGCGTCGTTCACGCCGGAATTGATGAAGATCCGCACCATCGGAACCGCTGTGCCCAGGGCTACAGCACTCCCCACCATGGTATGCGCGGACGTTTTCAATGTTTCCAGTACTTCTTTCCTTCTCATCCTGTGATAAAAAATAGTGAACAAGACAGCAACGGCAAAAATCGTTCCAGGCAGATAGAAGGGCTGAAAAGAAGTTGTGATGCCTGTTCCTAAAATATCGTTCCATGTAACAGACACAGAGGTCAGCCAGCTTTTCAGAGGAAGAACATTCACCCGGGTCAGAACGAGCAGGACAGCAACAACGATATAAGGAACCCATGCTTTGTATAAAGGCATGGTGACAGCGTTGGCGCTGATTTCCTCCACCGCTTCATCTTCCTCCCTTTTTCCGAAATCCCAGGGTTCATCCGGAAGAAGGAACCCTTTTTTAGCTGCCGGAACGACGAGTGCCAAGCCGACAAGGCCGCCGATGATGGACGGAAATTCCGGTCCAAGCAGATGAACGACAAGTAAAGCGGGAAGCGTAAAGCTTACCCCGGCAAAAAGGGCAAATTTCCAGATTTCAAGACCTTCTCTTAAGGAGCGGTTTTCACCAAAGAGCTTCGTAAGAATCAATACGAGCACAAGGGGGATAAAGCTGCCGATAAACAAGTCCATCAGAACGGCAGATTGAGCGACCTCATATACAAATTGTGTTAATGTCTGACTCCCAAGGGCCTGCCGGACGGGTTCGGCCACCGCTTCCCCCTGTCTCAATCCCTGGTCCACTCCTACAATCAACGGTGTCCCCACAGCTCCAAAGGATACTGCACTGCTGTCCGCGATCAAAGCAAGAGAGACGGCAGCGAGCGCCGGAAATCCGAGTGTCAGGAGTAAAGGCGCAGCAATCGCGGCAGGCGTTCCAAATCCGGCCGCCCCTTCAATGAAGGACCCGAACAGCCAGGCGATGATAATCAGCTGAACCCTGCGGTCACTCGTAATCCCGGAAAAACCGGTACGAATCACTCCGAGTGCGCCACTGTTTTTCAAAGTATTCAAAAGAAGCACCGCGCCAAATACAATCCATAATATAGACACGGCAATCATGATGCCTTCAAGGGAGGCCGCAGCCGCCCTGATCAAAGGCACCTTCCAAATGAAGACGGCGGATAAAGCAACGACAAGGAGACTGACCGGCATGGCACGCACCGCCGGAAAACGGAATAAGACCAATAGAATAAAGACGGCAGCCACCGGCATCAGTGCCGTGATTAGTTGAAGAAATGTCATCCTACCCACACCCTTACCTCTTGATACTTTCATTATATCGGAAAAGGATGGAAAAGAGAGTGACCACTTTGTGAAACATTTCACAATATACTCATTAGGAATCTCAGAAATTTCTGTTTCCCTTCGTAGAGATGTGATACAATGGCAGATAGTTTCATAAAATCTGCTGAATAAGCAGGAGAGGTTCTAGCGACACCCTCTATAAAAAACTAAGGATGGAACTGTACCTTGCCTTAGGTGCGGTTTTTTTATGGTTTTGGGTGTGTAGAATTCTCTTTTTCATGATTGAAAGGAGAATTTTTTTATGGAAAAAAACAAGAAAGCCGTCGTCGTGTTCAGCGGCGGACAAGACAGCACGACCTGCCTTTTCTGGGCTTTAGAACAGTTTGATCACGTGGAAGTGGTCACTTTTGACTATAATCAGCGTCATAAACAGGAAATCGAAGTGGCAGAGGAGATCGCCGGAGACCTGGGTGTCCGTCAGCACGTCCTCGACATGTCGCTGTTGAATCAGCTTGCCCCAAACGCGCTGACCCGGGACGATATCGACGTTAAAGACGGAGAAGACGGAGAGCTTCCTTCCACATTCGTCCCAGGAAGAAACCTTCTATTCCTATCTTTCGCTACGATTCTCGCTCGTCAGATTGGTGCCAAGCACATTATTACTGGTGTATGCGAAACGGACTTCAGCGGGTATCCCGACTGCCGCGATGTGTTCGTTAAATCACTGAACGTTTCCCTGAACCTGTCGATGGACGATGAATTCGTCATCCATACCCCGCTCATGTGGCTGGATAAAGCGCAGACGTGGAAAATGGCCGATGACCTGAACGCCTTTTCCTACGTACGCGAAAAAACCCTCACCTGCTATAACGGTGTACGCGGAGACGGTTGTGGAGAATGTCCCGCCTGCGACCTGCGCAGACAGGGTTTGGAAAACTATTTATCTGAGCGGAAGGAGGCGTAACGATGTACGGATTTACGATCGTGGAAAACCTGCAGAAAATCGATGAAGATATTAAGCGGCATGAGTTGAAATACCACCAGAAACGGGTGATGGTGAGCAAGGAATTCACCTTTGACGCCGCCCACCACCTCCACTGTTATGAAGGCAAGTGCAAAAACCTGCATGGACATACGTACAAAGTTATCTTCGGCATCAGTGGCTATACCGATGAGATCGGCCTTGTGATCGACTTCGGTGATATCAAGAAAATCTGGAAGGACGAAATTGAAGTCCACCTCGATCACAGGTACTTGAACGATACGCTTCCGCAGATGAATACAACGGCAGAGAACATGGTCGTCTGGATTTATGAACAAATGCAGGAGTCGCTTCGTTCCTACCCCAATGATTACCGCGTTGAATTTGTAAAGCTGTATGAAACACCGACAAGCTACGCGGAAGCCCGACGGGAGTGGATGAACGATGCATAAGTTCCCTGTACTCGAAATATTCGGACCGACCATACAAGGCGAAGGAATGGTCGTCGGCCGGAAAACGATGTTCGTCCGGACAGCCGGCTGTGATTACAGCTGCGCCTGGTGCGACTCCGCCTTCACGTGGGATGGCAGTGCCAAAGAGGATATCGAACGCCTGACAGCCGATAACATCATCGACAGACTGGTAGAAGAAGGCGGCGACCGATTCGATCACGTCACCATCTCCGGTGGAAACCCCGCCCTTTTGAAAAACCTGCATGAGCTTATTCAGCCGCTGCATGAACGCGGCATTGAAGTGGCCCTAGAAACGCAGGGAAGCCGGTGGCAGGACTGGTTTGTGGACATTGATGATTTAACGATTTCACCAAAACCGCCGAGCTCGCTGATGACGACAAACTGGGACGTGCTCGATGACATCATCCAGAGGCTTCATGAGCAGGGGCGCTCCTCGCATGTCAGTCTGAAGGTCGTTATTTTTAACGATGAGGATCTGACGTATGCGGAAACCGTGCATCAGCGTTACCCGGACGTTCCTTTCTTTTTACAAGTCGGCAATGATGACCTTGTAGAAGAGAAACCAGGCAGCCTTGCCTCTCACCTGCTTGACCAGTATGAATGGCTGATTGACAAGGTGACGGCCTCGAAAAACTTGAATCATGTACGCGTGCTGCCACAGGTGCACGCCCTCGTCTGGGGAAACAAACGTGGTGTATAAAACAAGCGTCCGCTAACGAAGAAGGCCACTGAAAAACTGAGGATTTGTGAAAGGTATGGATGATTGACGATCTAACATGGAATCCCTCACTTTCATGTATTCTTTTCATCGTATAAGAAAAAAGAGTGATTTTCTTTGATTTATAAATTAAAGAAAATCACTCTTTTTAGGTGGGACACCGTTGATTCCACGATGAGCGTTCGATGGTGACGCCTGCGGAAACAGCGCGAGCCGAAGATCCACTTGGTCCAATGATCTTCTTGACCAAGTCAGCTGAGGCCGTGCCCGCGGCAAACATCCATCGACAAGCGATTCGTGAGAAGCAATAACCACCTTTACCCCCTTCTCTTGATAGGAAGGAGTTTTTCAGTAGTCTCCTGACGAAGCGGTAGCTTTTTTCGTGTTCCCAGGTCAATCAGATCGATATATCGGTCGTTTCTTGAATAGATCGATCCATATTGGTGAGATATCAACATTTTTCCGGATATATCAGCCAAATCTGCATGATATCGATTAACCGGCCTCTTTCACCCGTACCGCCCGCTTTTCGAAAAATTTCCCGGCAAACGAAGCGAGCACCTGCTGAAACAGCATTCCGACGATGACTGGCACAGCGGCCGCTGCGGGAAAATAGGTAATCGCGATAACGGCTCCTCCACTTATGTTGCGCATACCGCTGTTGAACGTGAGCGATAGGATACTCTCGTTCTCAAGCTTCGCAAGCTTTGCTGACCAGAAGCCGAGCGTGTAAGCCAGGACAGCCAGAAGGAACACCGTCAGCGCTGTCGCTGCCAGCTTCCCGTTCATTTCCTTCAAGTAAGGAGCGACCGCTGAACTGTTGATCATCACGACAGAAGCAATGCCAAGTTTGGTTGTGGGAGCCAGGTTCCTCTCCAAACGCTCCGTCCATTCCCTTTTTCCCCACTGGTTCACACACATCCCGGCTATGGACGGGATCACAATCATCCAGAGCAGCCCCATCATAATCGACAGCGCATCCATTTCCACCGCATTTCCGACGAGGAGCTTCATAACGACCGGAACGATAAACGGAGCAAGCATCGTGTCCACCAGAATAATCGACAGCGTCAGCACGACGTTTCCTTTATAGATCGATACCCAGATCAGCGACGTTATCCCGGTTGGAATGACAAAGGATAAAACAAGCCCGATGGTTGTGTTCACATCCCCGCTGAAAAATAACGCTCCTGTTCCAAGGGCGATGACCGGCATGAGTATATGTAAAACGAGAAGACAGATGATTAACCCGAACGGATGACGCAGCACGTTTTTCAAATCAGTAAAATTGGAACCAAGGCTGCCGGCAAAGGTCATAACAGCAAAGATCCATGGTACAAGAAAAACAAGCGGTTCAAGCCACCTGGCGAAGATCACACCCAAAACGACAGCTGCAGGTGTGAGGTAGGGCATCAGCTTCTGCAGCAGCCGGTTCAACCTTTGAATCATCCCGCTCTCCTCCCCTTATCTATCTATATATGAATCCCATTCTACGCCTCCCACTAAAAAAAGGAAACCCAGAGAATGAGACCCGGGTTTCCTCTCTATTACGCTGTGCGCGATTCTTCCTTCAGCGCTTGGCGTTTCTGTTTTTCGTCACGCTTCGTTAGGATGGAAACGACGAGGGCGATCACAAACAACCCGGCAAAGTAGATCAAGCTGTTCTCATAACTGCCTGTCGTATCTTTCATCCATGCTGCAAACACAGGACCGGCAAGTCCCGCAGCTGCCCATGCGGTCAAAATGTACCCGTGAATGGCACCAAGCTCCTTCGTTCCGAACAAGTCGCCGATAAAGGCCGGCATCGCTGCAAATCCTCCACCGTAGCAAGTGTAAATGACCGAAAACGCCACGACGAACACCCATGTAATGGATGTATAAGGCACAATCAGGAAAAGACCAATCTGCAGAACGAAAAATGCTAAATACGTATTTCCACGGCCGATATAGTCGGACGCACTCGCCCAGCCAATCCGGCCGAGACCGTTAAAGATCCCCATCACGCCCACAAGTGTCGCCGCTGTCCCAGCTGCTACACCGACACTTTCCTCAAGCAGCGGCTTGGCGGCGGAGATGACGGCGATCCCGCACGTCACATTGATGAAGAGCATTACCCATAAGTAATAAAAACGCTTCGTCTTGACCGCTTCCTTCGCCCGCATATTAGCGAGGTCCTGTTTATCCGAAGACTCCTGTTCCTTCGGGTCGTAGCCCTCCGGAACCCAGTCCTCCGGCGGTCGGGACAGATACAGGGAAGAACCAATCATAACGACAAAGTAGGAGATTCCGAGAATGTAGAAAGTTGCGGCAATACCTGTCTGATTGATAAAAAAGTTCATCAGCGGACTAGCAATGGCAGCGGCGAAGCCAAAGCCCATAATCGCCATGCCGGTCGCCAGTCCACGACGGTCCGGGAACCATTTAACAAGCGTGGATACCGGTGCGATATAGCCCACTCCAAGACCGATCCCACCAAGAACCCCATAAAAAAAGTACAGCAGCCAGAGCGATCCGGCCTGTACCGCAATCCCTGATCCCGCGACACCGATTCCGAAGAAAATCGCTGCCGTTATACCGGCCACCCGCGGACCGTATTTTTCTACAAACCAGCCAAGAAAAGCAGCAGATAAACCTAAAAATAAAATTGCGACACTGAACGTAAACTGCACCTGGCTGGCCGACCAGCCGAATTCCTCACTCAACGGCCCTGTAAAGTTACTCCACGCATACACCGATCCGATGGAAATATGGATGCCGACGGCACATAAAGCGATGAGCCATCTGTTTTTCACTTTCCTTTTCCCCATGCTGTCACCCCAATTTGTTAGATTAAAGGTCTTTTTCCTAAATTCTACATTTTCAAACAAAAAAACCCCTCTTACTTTGAGTAAGAAGGGTTTTAATCGTACCTTATAAGTGGAGCATAGCGGGCTCGAACCGCTGACCTCTACACTGCCAGTGTAGCGCTCTCCCAGCTGAGCTAATGCCCCGTATTTATTGAAGACAAGTATGATAATAGCATGTCCGTATTTCTTTATCAATACTTTTTGACAAAAAAATTCAAAAAAGACCTTCTGATTAAGATCAGAAGGTCTTTCCGTTCGCATATGGCCTATAGTTGGTTTGAGGAGCGTTCGGTGGTGACGCCTGCGGGAACAGCGCGAGCCGAAGATCCACTTGGGCAGGTGATCTCCCTGCCCAAGTTAGCTGAGGCCGTGCCCGCGGCAGGCATCCACCGATAAGCGGAACGTGACCACGTGACCTACGAAAAGCTGTACTTTTTTCTACAGCAAGAAGACCTTCTGATTACAATCAGAAGGTCTTCTTGAATTAGGATGCACGCACGTCTGCGGCAGCCTCTCCTTTATTAGACGTTACAAGGGTAACAATAATGAGGACGAGAACGGCTACAGGGACCGCGATGACGACACTATTGACGTCAAACGGCTTCTGCAGGACGATCTCCCATACAAGCGTTGTGACAACACCAGCAACCATGGAAGATACACCACCTGCTGCGTTTACGCGTTTCCAGAAGAAAACGGCGAGAACGGCCGGCGTCAATCCGGCACCGTAGACGGTATAAGCGTACATCTGCACACTCAGCACGGTTGGGAAATAGCTGATAATGATAAAAGCAAACAATCCAAGGGCTACGATAAAGATCCGCGTCATCGTGAGCAGCTTCTTATCGGAAGCGTCTTTATTCACATACTTGCCGTACAAGTCGTAGGTTAAGTTGGTCGCTGCCGACAAAAGATACGAATTTCCGGTCGTAATGATAAAGGACGCGGCAGCTGCCAGAAGAACGCCACCGATGGCCATAGGCATAGCTACGGTTGTAGCCATAAGGGCCATTCCGGGATCAATGTCCGGGAATAAGGAACGGGAGGCAAAGGCTATGATAGAAATAGATGGTGAAATGATCAGCATCGCAATCAACCAGCCGATTTGAGCTCGTTTGGCTGACTTGTCCCCTTTGGATGAGGCAAGCCGCTGGTACATGTTCTGGTCACCAAGCAGAAGGAACAAGGAAGGCAGCAGATAACCGATCATCTGTACGGTTGTCAGTCCGCCTGTAGAGGTCATATGACTTTCCGGCACATTGGCGACGATCTCACTCCATCCGCCTGCGACCATGATAATCGTAGGAACTGTGACGATTAAACCACCTACCATCAAAAAGCCGCTGATGGCGTCTGTCTGGGAAACCGAACGAAGTCCGCCGATCATCGCAAGGAAAATGATCATTCCTGCACCGATGATTGTTCCTGCCTGAACGGTCATCCCTGTTGTCAAATTCAAGATAAAGCCGAAGCCTTTCATCTGATAGGATACAATCCCTACATAGGCCAGGATGATAATAACACTCGCAAGGTTTCGGGACGTTCGTCCATATTTCGCTTCCAAAATTCCTGAGACGGTAAATTTCCCGTAGGCCCGGATTTTAGGAGCGACGACATAAAGAATAATAATTCCGACCAACGTTGGGAGCATCATCATCAAGGAAGGCAGAATACCGTAAGAGAACGCCATCGACGTCTCCCCACCGGAAATACTTCCACTTCCTGTCCACGTAGCAAGGAGGGTCCCCATAAGCACAAAAGGTCCGAGACTTTTACCGGCAAGGACAAAGTCCTCACTTCCGGATACTTTCTTCGACATGACTACACCGATGCCGATCATTACAATCCCGTAGATAGCAATAAACCATAGTAAAGTTGGATCTTGTTGCAATTCCATACTGACTAAATCATCTCCTGATGTTTTTTTACTGCTGGATTTCCTAGAGCACATGAATATCTATCCACCGGCCGGTGACTGCCCGTCTAACACAACACTTTATAACCTAACACAGTTTCAGCATTTGTGAAAACGCATTACACCTTGGGAAAAAAGCGTTAGTTCCAGGCGTTTTGGGGCTTGTTTCATCTTTCACAATCTTCGATAAGCAGGTTAAGGGCACCATCTCAAAAAGTTGTCTTTTTGTTATGAAAGTTCAGTTAAAAAAGGAAAAGAGCGACAGAATTTTGTAGTAAAATTAGTTCTATAGTCCTAAAAAAAGAAGACCGGTATGAATGGGCATACCGGTCTTCTTCTTTATTATAATAAAGCTTTCATCCGTTGTTCGATGACATTTTTAAGAAGCTGCATACCATCATTTGTACCGATGGATTCCGGGTGGAACTGCACGCCTTCCACCGGATATTCCAGATGGCGGATCCCCATGATTTCTCCTTCAACGGTGGTGGAGCTGATTTCGAAACAATCAGGAAGGGAATCCAGTTCGACAATCAGGGAGTGATAACGCATCGCTTCTATTGGATTATTCAAGCCCTCATAAATACCGCGGCCATCATGAAAGACGCGGGAGGACTTGCCGTGCATCAGGCGTTCCGCCCGGATGACGTTGCCACCAAATACCTGGGCAATCGACTGATGGCCCAGGCAGACGCCGAAAATCGGTGTCTTCGTTTTAAAATGATCGATGACTTCAAGCGTGACCCCCGTCTCATCCGGAGAGCACGGTCCGGGTGACAGGAATATCAGCTCCGGATCCAGCTGTTCAATTTCTTCAACTGATGCTTCGTCGTTTCTGCGGACGACGACCTCTTTACCTAGCTCGCCCAGGTACTGAACGAGGTTATACGTGAATGAATCATAGTGGTCAATCATATAAATCACTCTGCTCATCTCCTCTCTGCTCGATCTATCTCAATCTCTGACGAGTTCCTGAATGCCTTTCGTAAAGCTGTCCAGGGCTTCTTCCTTCTGCCCTTTTTCTATAACTTCAAGCTCCGCTTCGATAAGCCGGATGATCTTACTGCCGATAATGACACCGTCGGCATGTTCACGAACAAGCTTCACATCCTCATTCGTAGAAATTCCAAATCCGACTGCCACAGGGACCTGGCTGTGCTCCTTCACTTTTTTAATGAAGGTTAACGCTTCTGCGGACATTCCGCTGCTTCCGCCGGTCACACCAAGGGAGGATACACAATACAGGAACCCGCGGGCATGTTCTGCGATCTGCTGGATACGTGTATCTGAATTCGGCGCGACGAGGGAGATGAATTCGACATCCTTCTCAACAGCCATGCTCCGCACTTCTTCACTCTCTTCAAAAGGAAGGTCTGGAATCAAAACGCCTTCCACGCCGTTTTCTTCAAGCAGGTTGAAGAAGTCCTGATGGCCGATCTGCAGCACAGGGTTGTAGTACGTGAAGATCACAACAGGAATCTCCACTCCGTGCCTGCGGAGTTCCGGAACAAGCTGGATCGCTTTTCTCAGAGACATGCCGGCGTTCAACGCCCGTTTGGCCGCGCGCTGGATCGTCGGTCCATCAGCAAGCGGGTCGGAGTAGGGAACACCGAGTTCCAGAACATCCGCTCCCTGCTCCTGCAGCCTCAGCGCAAATTCAATCGTATATTCCGGAGAAGGATCTCCTGCTACGACGAACGGGATGAACAGGTTCTCGGTTTTGTTAAGCTTCCCTTGAAACGATGTTTTCGTCAGCATGTTAAACCTCCTCCTGGAAATGTTCCATCAGTGTTGCCATATCCTTATCCCCGCGTCCGGACAGGTTGATGAGAATCGTCTCATCCGCTTCCATGTTTCCGGCTTCCTTGAAAGCCTGAGCAAGAGCGTGGGCACTTTCAATGGCCGGGATAATGCCTTCTGTCTGCGTAAGAAGCTTCAGCGCGTCCAGGGCCTCCTGATCCGTCACAGCTTCATAGCGGACCTGCTTTGTCTGGAAAAGATGGGCATGTTCAGGGCCGATGCCCGGATAATCAAGGCCTGCCGAGATGGAATACGGCTCGGTAATCTGTCCGTTATCATCCTGCATCAAGTATGTCAGCGATCCGTGAATGACACCTGGCGTTCCTTTAGAAAGCGTGGCGGCATGTTCCGGTGTATCAATGCCTTTTCCTGCTGCCTCCACCCCAACAAGGGCACTGTCGTCCTGTAGGAATGGGTAGAACATGCCCATTGCATTACTTCCGCCGCCGACACAGGCATATATGCGGTCCGGAAGAGTTTCTTCAACCGCAAGGAACTGACGTCTTGATTCGTCTCCGATGATGCGTTGGAAATCGCGGACCATCCGAGGGTACGGGTGCGGTCCGACGACAGAACCGATCAGGTAGAAGTGATCTTCACAATTCGCGACCCAGTAGCGGATCGCTTCGTTCGTTGCATCCTTCAGTGTTCCGTTCCCACTGGAAACAGATACGACTTCAGCACCGAGCAGCTTCATACGGAAAACGTTCAGCTCCTGCCTGCGGATATCCTCCTCACCCATAAATACGATACATTCCAGACCGAATTTGGCAGCGACCGTGGCAGAAGCGACACCGTGCTGACCGGCTCCGGTTTCAGCGATGATCTTTTCCTTGCCCATCCGCTTAGCCAGAAGTGCCTGTCCAATCGCATTGTTCAGTTTGTGGGCGCCGGTATGGTTCAAATCCTCACGCTTCAAATAGATTTTCGCTCCGCCGAGGTGCTCGGAGATTTTATCGGCATACGTCAAAGAAGTCGGACGCCCCGCGTATTCTTTGAGCACATGATGGTATTCATTTTGGAATTCAGGATCCGCCATAGCTTCATCCAGAGCTTCTTCAAGCTCCTGAAGCGGGCCCATCAACGTTTCCGGTACGTATTTGCCCCCGAAGTCACCGAATCGGCCTTTAATATCAGGAAATGCTTGCAACATTTGCTTCCACCTCTTTCATAATCGCTTGTATTTTACCAATGTCTTTTTTATTTTCTCGTTCAATCCCGCTGGAAATATCGATACCCTCCGGCTGGCAACTCAACAGTTCACCAACGTTTTCAGGCTTGATTCCACCAGCGATCAGGCAGGGCACTCCTTGATCAAAAGCGGCATCCCTGTAGGCAGGGACCGCTTCCCAGTCAAACCGGACCCCTGTACCTCCGGATGCCCCCTCGACTTTGCTGTCCACGATAAAACCGTCCGCGACGCCTTTAAATACGTCCATCTGGTCGAGACCACCATCCTGATGATGAACAACCTTCCAGACCGGAAGACCAAAAGCTTCTTTGATCTGCAGCAGCTGGGAAACGGTCTCGTTCCCGTGCAGCTGAATGACATCCAGCGGCACGAAATGGAGAATTTCCTCCAGTTCATCTATTGTAGGGTCAATGAACACCCCGACAAGCTTCTGTCGCGGACGGATTTTCTTAATCCAGCGACCTACACGCTCAGGGCGCACATAGCGCTTCGTCCGCTTCACAAAAATGAAGCCGAGATGAGAGGCTTTGGAGGAGGCCGTTTTCGCTGTGTCAGAAAGCGACTGGTTGCCGCACAATTTCACTATAGGCTCCCTCACTGGACCTCCACTCCTTCAAGCAGGGTACGTACGGCTTTTTTGATATCATCCTGCCTCATCAGCGATTCTCCAACAAGAACCCCCTTCGCCCCATACCTGGCGGCTTGTTGAACATCTTCATTTGTGAAAATGCCGCTTTCCGAAACGAGCAGCGATTCCTCCGGTGCAAGAGCCGCCATCCGTTCGGTCTGCTTCAAGGATGTCTCGAACGTATGCAGGTTGCGGTTGTTGATGCCCAGGATTTTCGGTGTGAACTGGTTCAGCACTTTTTCAAGGGTCTCTTCACTGTGCACTTCCACAAGCACTTCCATTCCCAGCTCATAGGCCTGGTTGTAAAGCTCGTGAAGCTTCTCCGCTTCCAGCGCCTCACCGATCAGAAGAATCGCATCGGCACCGATATACGCACTTTCAACGACCTGGGCGGAATCGATGATAAAATCTTTTCTCATGACAGGAATGTCCACGACCTGCTTGATCTGTGTCAAATAATCGCGATGCCCCTGGAAAAAGTGCTGATCGGTCAAAACAGATATGGCATGGGCGCCTGCTTCGGCGTAATCATGCGCAATGCGGACAGGGTTGAAGTCTTCACGGATGATACCCTTGGAAGGGGAAGCCTTCTTCACTTCGGCGATCAGTCCGGATGGATCTGCCCCGTTCAACGCTTCATATAAGGAATGCCTCGGGAAGGACTGTTCCTCAGGCAGGTACATTTTTTCAATTTCCTGATGTTTCACAGCTAAGATGGTTTCAAGCATACTGGCGATTCTCCCTTTCTGACGCGATAGATTCATAGTACTCTTTGGTCCTGCCGGATTGAATGGCCTCGCGGACCTGCATGACACCGTCTTCCAGCGTTTCTGCTCTACCAGCCACATACAGCCCGGCTGCTGCATTCAAGGTAACGATCGATGCCGCTGTTTCCCCTGCCCGGTTATAAAGGACGGCTTTAATGATGGCGGCACTTTCCTCAGTTTCTGTTATTTGAATGTCTTCAATGTTTCCTCTGGCCATCCCGAAGTCTTCCGGTTTGACTGTAAAGCGGCGGATGTTCCCGTCCTTCATTTCCACAAGATCGGTTTCCCCGGTAATCGTAATTTCGTCCAGACCGTCACGGCCGGTGGCGAGCAGGACGTGTTCGGAACCCAGCTTATAAAGGGTTTCAGCCATTTTCTCGGCATAAGCTGTGTCATAAATCCCGATCAGCTGACGTCTTGCATTGGCCGGATTGGACATCGGTCCAAGCAGATTGAACACCGTACGGAACCCAAGCTCCTGACGTGCTGGACCGGCATGCTTCATAGCCTGATGATAAAGAGGAGCAAACATGAAGGTCATTCCCTTTTCCTCCAAGGCTTTCGCTCCCTGCTCCGGTGTCGTATCAATTGGAACACCGAGAGATTCCAGAACATCGGCGCTTCCACTTTTCGAGGAAACTTTCCGATTGCCATGCTTGGCGACCTTCACGCCCATACTGGCTAGAACGAGTGATACCGCCGTCGAAATATTGAAAGTGGATGCACCATCGCCGCCGGTCCCGCACGTATCTACGAGGGAAGCATCGTCCACATCCATCCTTGTCATGTTCTCACGCATGGCGCGGACGAACCCGGTCATCTCCTCGACGGTTTCCCCGCGGTAGCTCATGACACTCAGCATACTCATCAACTGTCCGGTTGTGGCTCCTCCATTCATGATCGTGTTCATCGTTTCAAAGGCTTCCTGCTCGCTCATGGACTCTCCGGCTACAACCCGGCTCAACGTTTGTTTCATCTCGTCTCCACTCCTTCTCGGCTCGAAAATACCTGCTCTGCTAACTCGATCGTTCTCTTCAAGGCGCTGGCTTTGTTCAGTGTTTCCTGATATTCAGCCTCAGGATCGGAATCGGCAACCACACCGGCTCCGGCCTGAATATATAAATTTTTATTCGTTAAAGTCATTGTACGGATGGTAATGCAGGAATCGATATTCCCATCAAACCCAAGGTAAAGGATGCCGCCGCCGTAAAGATTACGCGGTGTAGGCTCCAGTTCACGAAGGATCTGCATGGCCCTGACCTTCGGTGCTCCGGATAACGTTCCGGCCGGGAAGGAGGAAATAAGGGCATCGATCGGTGAAACCCCTTCCTTCAACTGCCCCGTCACCTTACTGATGATATGCATCACCTTCGAGAAACGCCCGATCGTCATATACTCACGAACGTCCACACTTCCGAATTCAGCGACACGGCCGATATCGTTTCTGGCAAGATCGACGAGCATTCTGTGCTCGGCCAGTTCTTTTTCATCTGCAAGGAGTTCCTCTGCCAGCTGGTCATCTTCCTCCTGAGTCTGCCCGCGCTTCCTTGTTCCGGCAATGGGATGGATTTCAAGCTGCCCGTTCTGTACTTCAAGCAGCCGCTCCGGCGAACTTCCGATCACTTCGACATCCTCCATATTCAAGTAGAACATATAAGGAGATGGGTTCACTTTCCGCAGCACCCGGTAAAGCTCGAAGCCTGTACGGTCTGTAATGGTGTGGAAGCGCTGGGATAAAACAGCCTGGAAAACATCCCCGGCCCGGATGTACTCTTTAATCGTTTCCACATCCTGCCTGAATTTTTCCGGCTCATAGTTGCTGGAAAGGACGAGTTCCTGCTCTTCTCCCGATTCCTCCCCAAGCATCAAATCTTCCAAATCGCTGCCTTTTCTCAAACGGCTTGTAATCTCTTTGATGCGTGCCTTCGTCGTATCATAAACTTCACGGGAAGTCTCTGGCTCGTCGACTCTTCCGAAGGAAAGAATCGTCGTTTCTTTCGTTTTATGATGGTAGGCGATCAAGGTCTGGCAGAACAGCAGGTGGTAGCGGGCAAGATTCAGGTCATCCTGTTCCGCCGGTTCCACCGGTTCGAAATCTGAGATGGCATCGTAGCTGATGTAACCGACCCCGCCTCCTTTAAATGGAAGATCGATTTCCGGCTGCTTCACCTCCAGATCGCGCACCACTTTTTCATAAGCGGCCTTGAAGGTCTCTTCGTATGCTGTTGTCTGCAGACGGTAATCTTCAATAAGAAACCGGCCGCTTTTCTCTTTCACCTGGACCATGGGATCGAGTCCAATGAATGAAAAATTCGACCACGGGGATTCCGGGTCCTGGCTTTCAAGCATAAAGACAGCTTCATCTTTCAATGCATGAAACATATGAATGGGTGTAATCGTATCTGTAAAAAAGGATTGACTGATGGGAATGGTGCGGTACGCTTCCGCATCGGTTTGAAATGTTTCGTAAGTGGTCATTCGCTCACCTCTCCATAAAGGGTTTATGGAGAACGAGACGTTGAGGAATGAAAAAATGAGTGGATGAAATAAAGGGGTTCGGCCAGGCAACCAACCAGCTCCGTACGTCCAGCGGTTCCTCGCTCTTACTCGGCTCTGCTCTGCTCATCCTATTCCTCAACTCAACTCATTCTCTTCTCAACTAACTTTGTATTCATTTATAAAATACTTTCTCACAGTCTATAAAATTCAGATAATAAAGTCAACCGGAGAATTTCCAGCAACTCTATTTCCACCTTAACAAACCGCTGCGGTTCTTCAAAGCTATCTGTTTATAATATAAGAAACGCTGAACGGCTCCAGGAAAAGCACACCACAAAAAAACCGGGATTTCTTTTGAACGCATCCACAGCCAGTGACGTCTTATATACAGGCGGGAAGAGAGGAATGATTATGGAAGCCAACGATTTGACACGTGCCAGGAATGGAGACGAAGAAAGTCTTGCCCGGCTCCTGAAAGAACACTACTCCTTTGTGATGAAATATGTATGGAAAATGTGCGGCGATGAACAGCTGGCCTATGACGTCACCCAGGACACGCTCATGAAAGCCATCCAGAAGATTGACCAGTACCGGGGAACGTCCAAATTCTCCACGTGGCTGATCCGCATCGCTACCCATACGTATATCGATACACGACGAAAACAACAGAGAAACGAAAAACTGGAGCAGCAGGAAAAGGAACGACTAAAACTGCAGACCCCGCAGCAGCTTCCAGAAGAATGGTTGGACGTTCAGGAGGCTCTCTGGAACCTTGATGAAAAATACCGGATCCCCGTCCTCTTGAAACATTACTATGGGTGTGAATACAAGGAAATCGCTGACATGACGAAATCCAGAACCGGAACGGTGAAATCACGGGTGCATTATGGTATGGAGAAGCTGCGAAAGGAGTTGAATGAACATGGATGACAAGAAGAACCTTTCTCTTGAGGAAAAGCTGAAGCAGGGGTTCCAGCAGATGGATCAGCAGCTGGACACGGACGAACCCCCCCTCCTGTATTTCGAAACGCTTGTGAGAGAGGAAAGGAAAGCATGGCATGAGAGGCTGTGGAAGGAATTGATGCTGTTATGGACGGCCGCTCTTATGATGATCACTGGGCTCGCACTCAGTTTTTATTTCGTACCGGCCCTGTTCATCATCATTCAAGGAACAGCCGCTGCCGTGCTGCTTGGGTATGTTTGGAAGGAGAAAAGAGAAATGGTGATGATCGATAAATGAAGCATTATGGACCTGAAGAAATCCCTGTCTGGGGGTGGGGAATCATTGCCGCCATCCTGATCACCCAGAGCACCCTGTTGTTCATCCAGGCAAAAAAACGCGGACGGACCCCCTGGCTGTGGGGCCTTGTCGGACTGATTCAATTCCCTTTCCCAACCATCGTATTCATCATCCTGTGCAAAACAATCTGGAAGGATCCAACAGAATGAAGATGATCCTCATTGCGGCAGGTACAGCCGCACAACTGGCAGCTTACGCTCTTATCCTGTTTGTGTCCATCTGGACGGGAATCGCTCTTCTACTCATCTCTTATGCAGCTTTCACACTCGTAATCATAAAGCTGTGGAAGGAAGCCAAGGAAGAAAAAAAGGAGGAACACTGGAATGATTATCGTGACTACTGAATTTGTTCCTGGATATGACGTTCAGGAAGTGAAAGGATTTGTGCGTGGCAGTACAGTCCAGTCGAAAAACGTGGGAAAAGATATTCTGGCGGGATTAAAGAATCTTGTCGGGGGAGAAATTAAAGATTATACAAGTATGATGGACAGCGCCCGTCAGCAGGCCATCGGACGATTGATTCAACATGCAGAGGAGAAAGGGGCTGATGCTGTCATTGCCGTCCGCCTGGAAACGTCCTCTATTACGAGTGCCGCTTCTGAAATCATCGCCTACGGAACAGCGGTCACCCTTGCAGAAAGGAGTCCACAATGACAGCGGGGGTTCTCCACATGCTCACGGACAACCTCCCTGTTCTCCTCCCGCTGATGGCTGTCCAGTTGATTTTAATGGTAACCGCGCTCATCAGCCTGGCAGGAACAAAAGAAACACGCGGCCCGAAGTGGATGTGGGTGCTGCTGATTATTTTTGTCAATACGCTCGGGCCTGTCGCCTACTTTATTTTCGGAAGGAGTGAGGAAGGATGATGCAGGTGAACAACCTCACGAAATCGTTCGGCCGGCACCCTGTTGTGGACGACGTATCCTTTCAGTTGGAAAAAGGCAGATGCATGGCTCTTCTCGGTCCGAACGGCGCAGGGAAAACGACCACCCTGCGTCTCATAGCCGGACTGCTCATTCCTGATTCCGGAACGATACACCTTGAAGGAACACCCGGGGATATCCGCGCTCACATCGGCTACCTGCCTCAGCATCCTCAATTTCATGGATGGATGACAGGACGGGAATTCCTGTTATATGCCGCCCGTCTTGCCGGCCTCTCCAAGCAGGAGGCAGGGCAACAGGCGGATAAGACGCTGGACCGGTTGGGGATGAAAGAGTTTCAGAACAAAAGAATCGCCCGGTACTCCGGAGGGATGAAGCAGCGCCTCGGCATCGCACAGGCGGTCATACACACCCCCGGCGTTCTCCTGCTTGATGAACCGGTATCTGCCTTGGATCCAATCGGGCGCCGGGAAGTTCTGGAACTGATGGAAGAGCTGAAACAGGAAACCCTCCTGCTCTACTCCACCCATATCCTGAACGACGCTGAAGAAGTGAGTGATGAAATTCTACTGATGCATCAAGGAAAGATGATTGAATCTGGGTCGATTGATGATGTGAAATCCCGCCATCCTATGGAAAAACTAACCCTCCAGTTTTCGATGGACACCGAAAATTGGAAGGATTATGTGAGCGCATGGCCCGAGGTCAATCGTGTGGAATGGCATAAACAGACCCTTCACCTCTATGTGTCGGACAGTGGAATGGTCAGGAAGAAAGTCCTGGAGGAAGCCTCACGAAACGAATGGCCGCTTGTCCACTTCGAAGTCGGACGGCCGACATTGGAAGATTTATTTATAAAGGCGGTGAAAAACCATGCAGTGGATCACCATCTATAAGAAGGAATGGCTTGAAATGATCAGGAATTACAAATGGATTTGGGTACCTCTTGTCTTTATTCTCTTCTGTATCCTTGACCCCTTGTCCACCTATTATCTTCCGGTGATTATTGAAGCTGCCGGAGGTCTTCCGGAAGGGGCGGTCTTTGACCTGCCCACCCCTCCCCCTTCCGAGGTGTTCATGATGAGCATTTCCCAGCTGAACACGCTGGGTATCCTCGTCCTTGCACTCATCACGATGGGCACAATCTCCGGAGAGAAAAAATCAGGGGTGGCGGAGCTGATCCTCGTGAAACCGGTCTCTTACTTTTCTTACCTGACGGCGAAGTGGGCGGCTGCTTCCACACTGTTGATCCTCTCTGCTGCCATCGGCCTGACAGCGAGCTGGTATTACGTCCAGCTCCTTTTTGGAGATGTGTCCTTTACGGCCGCAGCCGGAGTGATCTTTTTCTACAGCTTGTGGATTTTATTTCTTACGAGCATCAGTCTTTTTATGAATGCCTGGTCACGTATCCCCGGCCTCGTCCTGTTTTTCACACTGGCAGCCCTCATGACCATGAGCCTGGTCACCAGTCTGTTTTCCAAGTACCTCGCCTGGAGTCCCGCACGGCTGTCCTCCTACCTTCGTTCTCTTCTCATTACGGGAGAAGTGCCTGAGGATTTATGGTACACCAGTCTCGTCACAGCCGCGCTTACCATCCTTCTCCTTTATGCAGGAACGAAACGTTTGAAGAAAAGCACCAGACTCTCCTGAATGTCAAAATTTACGGATCAAAAGGAAGAAGAGTTGTACTCCCACCCAATAGGGTATAGACTATTGTCAATAAAACTATTGGATTGTCTAAAGGAGAGATTTGCATGAAGCCGACTGCACTGATTACCGGAGCTTCCGGGGGAATCGGGTATGAACTTTCCCTGCTTTTCGCGAAGGCTGGTTATAACTTGATCGTTGTAGCAAGATCTGAAGATAAACTCGAGGAGCTGCGAAATGAATTGGATGGCCACCCCGTTACCATTCTTCCGCAGGATCTGTCAGAACCCGGGGCCGCCCAAATTGTTTACGACAAAGTCAAAGAACTCGGCTTGAACGTCACCGTGCTCGTGAACAATGCAGGGTTCGGCCTGAACGGCCTGTTTGAGGAGCTTCCGCTGTTAGACCAGCAGAAAATGCTGCAAGTCAACGTCAATGCACTCACAGAGCTCACCCACCTGTTTCTGCCGGAAATCAAAGCGGCACGATTCCGCTCCATTCCAAAAGGCATCCTGAATATCGCCAGCACTGCGGCGTTTCAGCCCGGGCCGAAAATGGCCGTATATTATGCATCCAAAGCCTACGTCCTTTCCTTCTCCGAAGCTCTTGTGGAGGAATTGAGGGACACGAACGTCACAATCTCGACGCTGTGCCCGGGCGCAACAGAAACCAACTTCTTCAAGACAGCTCAGGCAGAGCATACGAAGCTGGTCAAGCAGACGATGACACCGGAAGCTGTTGCTAAATCAGGGTTTGTCGGCTTTGTTAAAGGCCGCCGTGTCATCATTCCCGGGCCGGCCAACCAGACGATGGCTTATGCGGCGAAACTGCTTCCTCGTTCCTGGGCTGCAAAAGCCGCTCATTATATGGATCAATAATTCTTATGTCCCAGACCTTTCCTCCTGCCGCCATCTCCTTTATACTTGATATATTGGAAGAAAATTCTTAAACAGGGGGCAGAGGTATGAAGAAATGGATCTTATCCACCGTCCTTCTTCTGCTCGCAGCTGCCGGCACAGGCTGGTATTTGATGAGCACACAGGCTGAAGCAATGACAGAACAAGAAGTCAAGGAAGCCGTAGAAGAATCCGCTGAGGAAGCAGATGAAAAGCTTCAGACCTATGAGGAAGAAGGTAAAAATCCATTCGGTCATGAAAAAAGCCAAAGCGAACTGACAGATTCCGATTATCAAAGCTACATCCACTCCATGTCCCACCAGAAAGTGAAAGCCGATAAAAAGTGGGGATTTACAACTATCCACCCGGAACGTATTGAGTGGCTGCTTGAGGGATTGGATCAGACCACGCTTACTCATAGACAGACATATGAAGAGATCCTGACGAAATGGCACGCAGGTGATTTCTCAACGGCTGATGAGGACCATAACCGGATCTGGACGCTTCAGAACGGGAACGTCGGCAAAGCCACAGGTGTGCTCTCTCCTCAGGAAGAAGCCCAATTCATGCAGAAACGAAAAAACTGACCCCGTCTCCGGGGTCAGTTTTTTTACATTTCTTCGGCTGCTTTACGAAAACCATAGAACGAGCGGTAGCCTGAATGAGAATAGTAGCCTTCCGAGCTTTCTGTAGCCAGCATGTCCACGCGGGCGTTCGGATAGCATTCATGGGCGGTTCTTACAAGCTGTTCGGCAATTCCCTGCTTGCGGCAGGATTCCTTAACGAGGAGTTCACAGATGTACAAAGTGGTCGTCCCGTCGGTCAATCCTCTCAAATAACCGACGAGTTCTCCAGATTCATCCACGGCCACGAGGGCAGGTTCCGAATTGATCCAGGCGCACAGCGTTTCTTCATTATACTGCACAAGCCCCTCCCATCCTTCTTGTTGATTCAACTGATGAACACTATCAAAGTCTTGTTCGCGAAACGAGCGGATTTGAATGGATTCCATCGTTTCCTCCCTTTCTTTTCCAAGTTTTCTCCTGTTAAGTTTCCCAGTCTGTCTATGATGAAGCCTGATCTCTTTACTCTATTATACGATACAATTCCCTATTCGTTTCATTCTATGTGTCTTTTTTCCGTCAATGATGAGAGAAAAGTATGATAAAATAAGAGCGATTGTTTTCTTATCGACACAAGGAGTGGAATGACTATGAAACGTTGGTTGATGCTGACAGGATTATTTTTTCTGGCTGCCTGTTCCTCACAAAATTTATCCTATGAAGATTTAACCGCTGCTTATCCCGAGGACTTCGCAGATCCTATCCAGAACCTTTCTGAAACACAGCAGGAAAACCTTGGCCTGCCTTCTGATATGCCTTTTGAAGTGACCATGGTGGAATCCTCTGTTGGAGAAAATGAAGCCGAGGTAACCTATACATCCGATACCGAGCAGAAAGCTGTCGTTACGACCTTATACAGTCCCGGAAACATCCTGCAGAAATCCGAACTGCAGGTACCATTGGATTCCGGAGCGCTGGCAGGCGTACTGGAAAAAGAGACACATGTGTTTGTGGAATGGTATGAAGGAGAAGAAGATATCATCTATCAGGTTGAATATTACGGGCCTGCTGAAGAGCGTTCGGAAAAAGCTGTGGAAATCGCCAATCATCTATAAAAGCTGCCGGGAAACCTTCCCCGCAGCTTTTTTATGTGGTCACAGACTGCCGTATTCATTGAACTTTTTCCAGTTTCTTAAACATCCGGCTGATCGGCCTTGGTGCCTTCAGGTTATCGAAGAAAACAAGGTACGTGTTCTTCTTTTCATCAATGGATTGAATAGTCCCGATACCGAACACGGGATGATGGACACGTGTTCCTTTTTCAAACCCTTTTTGAGGAGCCTCTTGTTTTAAATGGTGAGAGGCCCGGATGTAATCCTCCGCTTCTTCTATAAGGGCTGGATCCAGGTCCCCGACACGCTCATATAAATCTTCGTCCACCTCAAAGATGAAGCGGGACGGATATTTTTTCTGCCCTCCATTTTGAAAGCCCTCCGACTCCGTCATATACAACGCCTTTTCGGCACGGGTAACGGCGACATAGGCAAGTCTCCGCTCTTCTTCAAGCCCACGCTCCTTCCGCTGACGGATGGTCCGCACACTTGGCATGACCCCTTCTGTCATGCCGATCACAAAAACATAGGGGAATTCCAGACCTTTGGCAGTATGGATCGTCATTAGTTTGATCGTATCCGTACGCTCTTCTCTGTCGTGATCGGTATACAAAGAAATCATCTGCAGGTACTCATCCAAATCGATATCTTCTCCGAGCGTCTGTTCATACTGGACGATGGAGTGAAGCAGTTCGGCCAGATTATCCAGGCGTTCCTGGTCCCCGTCTTCGCGGCGGCAGGCTTCATAACCCGTCTTCTGCATCGCTTCCTGCAGCAGTTCCGACACGTTCAATTCTTTCTTCCTCTCCTTGAGTTCCTCCATGGCACCAATGAATGCTTTGGCCCCTGTCCGCTGAAGCTGCTCATGATCCGCGTATTTTTTCAAGGTCTCATAATAAGAAAGCCCCTCTGCCTCTGCCCTCTGACGGATAAAGGCCATCCGTTTTTTACCGATCTGCCTTTTCGGCACATTGATCAGTCTTGAAAACGATAAGTCATCTCCTGCAGCGATCATTTTCAGATGAGCGAGAGCATCCTTGATCTCCATCCGGTCAAAAAATTTAAAACCTCCGAAAATAGTATACTCCAGGTTTTCCGCCATAAGTTCCTGCTCCACATAACGCGATAAATAACCTGCTCTGTATAAAACAGCCACATCACTGAGCCGCGCCTGCTTTTCCTCAACAAGACTTTGAATCTGCTGAACAATCCATTTCGCTTCCTGTATGTCGTTTTTTCCGTGGTAATGGACCGCTTTGACTCCAGGCGGGTGGACAGGAAGCATATCCTTATCCACACGGAAGTAGTTATTTTTAATCAACGCATTGCCAAGGGAGAGGATTTCAGGGGTGGAACGGTAATTTTCCTTCAGAAAGACTGTCTGTGCCCCCGGGAAAAATTCGTCGAACTCGACCATATACTTCGGATCCGCCCCCCGCCATTCGTAGATCGTCTGATCAGGGTCACCAACAACGAACAGGTTCTCATGTTCCTGTGCGAGCATGCGTACAAGTTCGAACTGCTTCAGACTGCTGTCCTGGAATTCATCGACCTGGATGTAATACAGACGGTCCTGCCATTTGGACAGTACATCCGGATATTGTTCAAAAAGGACAAAGACGAAATTCAGCAGGTCATCGAAATCCAGGCCGTACACGCGTTTTTGTTTTTTTAAATAGTGTTGTAGAATCTGCCCGTCCAGGTCACCGGATTCATCAGCCGCAGGCATGCCGCCGCGCATGATCATCTGTTGGACATAATGGGTATTTCCTTTCAATATTCCGATCTTGTCCAGAAGGCGCTTGAAGGTTTTCTCATTCATCTTCAACCCCATATCTTCAAATATCTCCCGCAGCAGTGTTTTCTGGTCTTCGACGTCTAAAATGGAGAAATTTTTCGGATAGAAGAGACGATGGATATCCTCTCGGAGCACACGGACGCAGAAGCCGTGATAAGTCGTAATGAATCCTGTATCCTGTTCGCCGCCGATCAGGCGCTTCACCCTTCTCCTCATTTCATGAGCTGCCTTATTCGTAAAGGTTACAGATAATACATGGGCCGGATCCACGCCCAGTTCATTGACGATAAACGCATACCGGTGCGTCAGTGCTCTCGTTTTCCCCGAACCTGCACCGGCCACGACGCGGATGTATCCTTCCGTAGAAACGACAGCCTCCTGCTGAGCTTCGTTCAATCCTTCCATCAGTTTTTCCATAGTGATTCACCTTCCAAGAACATTTGTTTGTATTATAGCACACTGAATCGGTTTGAAGCCTCAGTGGAACGGATATGGACCTGTGGAAGGAGAGGAAATTATGACCAGCGATATCACCCCTTTATTTGAAGAAAAGATCGTTCAGGACAACCGCTTTAAAAACCGCTATGTGGTCGCACCGATGACAAGAGTCAGCGCGGCCAACAACGGGACAGCCAATGAGCGGATGAAGCAGTATTATGAGCGCTATGCTAAAGGTGGATTCGGAGCAGTCATCAGCGAGGGCATCTACCCGGACCGTACCTACTCCCAGGGATACTCAAACCAGCCGGGGCTTGCCGACGAACAGCACCGGGACGCCTGGAAGCCAATCGTCCGGGGCGTTCATCAGCATGGATCCCTGTTCATTGCTCAAATCATGCACGCAGGTGCCCAGTCGCAGGGAAACGCCTACACGGACCAAACCATCGCCCCTTCAGCTGTGGCCCCTAAAAATGATCAGCTGCCTTTTTACGGTGGGAAAGGCCCGTTCCCTACCCCGAAAGCAGCCACTCATGCGGAACTGGAAGAAATCAAGCAGTCCTTCGCACACTCTGCACGACTGGCTAAGGAAGCAGGGTTTGACGGCGTAGAGCTTCACGGAGCCAATGGTTACCTGCTGGATCAGTTCATGACCGATTATTTCAACCAGAGAGAAGATCAGTACGGAGGAACAACGACCAACCGGATGCGGTATATTCTTGAAGTCATCAAGGAAGTCAGGCGGGAAGTCGGCCATGATTACCTTCTCGGCATTCGGATTTCGCAGGGGAAAGCCTCCGATGGCGAACACCGCTGGGCTCTTGGTGAAACAGATGCCAAAACCATCTTCGGTAAACTCGGTGAATCTCCGATCGATTTCATCCATGTAACAGATAAAGACGGAACAGCCTCCAGCTTCGGAGAGGGGTCCCTTTCCATGGCTGCCGCTGCGAAGATGTTCAGTGGTCTTCCTGTCATTGCCAACGGCGGTCTTCATGAGACAGACAAAGCCCTGCAGCTGTTGAGCAGCGAAGAGGCTGATTTCATCAGTCTCGGTACAGCAGCGCTCCAAAATCCGGATGCACCGAACCGCATCCTTAACGGTCAGCATCTGGACCCCTTCGATTTTTCATCCATCATGCTGCCACAGGCGGAAATTAAGGATCACGAATTGAAAAAAGAAGTACGGAGATGAAAAAGAGGCGCATGTCTCATGCGCCTTAGCTTGTAGAGAAACCTAGTTTCTCTACAAGCTTTTTTTCTTTCCGCTGAATGTCCACATCAAACAGGAACAGTTCCGGCAGGGTACAAATACTTCCAGAACCCGAAGAAGACCACTTCCTTACTTCCGCTTATTTAAAAAGTAGTCTGCGGCTTGAGGAAGGTTTTTGAACGTCCGCACACCGGACAGACTGATCCGGTTCTGTGTGAACTGCATCACCACCTGTGGACGCATTCCAGCAAGAACCACTTCAATACCAAGCAGCTGGAGGCTGACAATCAAGTCTCTAAGCAGGTGCACCCATTCATCTTCTACGGACACGATTCCAGAAAATTGAACAGCCAGACGATTGATCCGCTGGTTTTGACAAAGCTCCGGCACACGGGTCAGGAGGACCTCCTTCTGCTCTTCCCTGAGGATCGGCTGCAGGGGAAGCAGGGCAAAGCCATCAGCCACTTTTACGATGTTCGCCGTCATTTCCTCAATGATGTGGATCAGCTGTTTCTCCCTGTAATAGGATTGGGTCCTGTCAAAAATCCTGGTTAGATTGTAGCCCTTCCCTTCATATGTAAATGGTCGGGTATGAACCTTGAATACATACTCCTCCCCCTGCCAATGCATCGGATAATCATCTACAATCAAAGGCCTTTGTTCTTTCGTTGAATTTGTCACCACCCGCCTCTCCGGATCGATATCCGGAAAGAGTGTGTGAAGGGACTCCCCCGCTGCTTGATTTCCCTGAAGACCAAACAATTCAATAAATGCCGGATTGACATAGGTAATGATATACTGATCATCAGAAATCAATACCCCTTCATCCAGAAGATCCATGGCCGCCTGTAAAATCATACATAAGCCTCCTCATTATATTTGGCTGGAATGAACGGTCTTAAAACAAAAAAAGTGCGCCATCAGGTTCTGTTTGAACAATGATGACGCACTCTTTTTTATGCTTTTTCCATTTTGTCAGGCGTAGATATGATAGCAACGTGCTTTAAGTTTCCTATAGTATCAAATTCAATTTCCAGGCAGTCTCCCGGTTTCACAAAACCGATCAGTCGTTCTTTCAACACGTACAATTCATTCTGAAACTCTGAATCCTCTACAAGGATTGCGTATGAACCTTCGTATCGATCGAGTCTGTACTGATTCACCTACTCAAACCCTTTCTACTTGGAATTCTCTATAGAGACATTCCTTCCCTGTCTTCTGTCTCTTTTGAAGTATCATTCCCTTTGCACCCTATGACTAAACATGTCGAATTTACGGTGAACTGGACTGAAGAATTCAAACGTGGTAAACTAAAGACTAACGACCGTTAGTTTGTAGTCAGGAAGGATGATTGGATGACAAAAGAAACAATCAGGCAGGAAAGTTTACGCCTTTTCGCCAGACATGGCTATGAGAACACGTCGTTGACGATGATCGCCGATGCTGTCGGGATTAAAAAACCGTCTCTTTATAATCACTTTGACAATAAGGATGCCATCTTCCTCGATGTGCTTTATCACGTCGGAGATTTGGAAAAGGAACGGATCATGCAGCAAGCTCCACAACTGAAGGGAATGACGGTGAAAGCGCAGCTTCACCAGTTCTACCGGTTTTATTTAGAACGCATGGCCCATTCCACAGAAGGGCTTTTTTTTAAGCGTGTCACCTTCTTCCCACCTGAAAAGTTTACGGCTGAAATCAAAGAGGTATTCCTTATGGTGGAAGATCAAATGACCGCTGTCATTCAGCCGATCATGGAAAAAGGAATAGCGGAGAAGAAAATCCGCCCTCTTTCTACAGATACGCTGACTTCTGCTTTTTATACGTTAATTGACGGTCTGTTCTTGGAAGAAAACTACTATGATCAGGATGTGTTCGAACAGCGCCAGCTCAGCAGCTGGGAAATTTTCTGGCTCGGCATCCAGACACAACATCAGGAGGGATCGTAAAATGCCATGGGTCTATTTGTTTGTCGGCGCCTTGTTTGAGATCGCCTGGGCGGTCGGCTTGAAACTGTCCGAGGGCTTTACCGAGCCTCTATACTCCACCATCACCGTCGTCTGCATCATCATCAGCTTCGCTTTGTTTACAATGGCATTAAAAAGCCTGGATGTAGGCACAGGCTACGCCATATTCACCGGGGTGGGGGCTGTAGGAACAGCGCTGGTCGGTATGATTTTTCTCGGCGATGCCGGTGGTATAGGGAAGATATTCTTCATCGTTCTGTTGATTACGGGAATTATCGGATTGAAAATGACAGATTCCGCTTCATCAAGTCAGGCACAGGAGGGATAACATGGCTTGGATTTTCTTAATTCTCGCAGGAACAGGAGAAATGACTTCCATGTTCTTTTTAAAATTGTCGGATGGGTTTAAAAAAAAGCTGCCGACACTGGGTGCCGCCATTGCGATGAGCGGCAGTCTTTATTTCCTCTCCTTGTCTTTGAATGACCTTCCGATCGGCACGGCTTATGCGATCTGGACAGGAATCGGATCGGCAGGAACCGTCCTGCTGGGCATCCTCTTTTTTAATGAGAAAGCAACACCGAAACGGCTGTTGTTTATTGCCTGTATCCTCACTGGTATCATCGGTTTGAAATTGGTTTCATAATATCCATCACAACCTTGTGTTCTTTTCAAAGAATGCTTACAATAAAAGAAGCAGGCTGCTGCAGTGTACCGACATTTTCTGCAGTGATGGAGGAATAGAAAGATGCGTAGAGTGTTAATGGCTGTCATGGTAATCATTGTGCTTGGTTTCAGTTATGTAGGATACACCAATATAGATCCTGAAGTAGATGCCAATCCTGAAATATCACAGGAAACGAAACAATATTAAAAAGCCTTTCCGCTTTGAAGCGGAAAGGCTTTTATTTTTATTTTCGGGGAAGATCCACGTTCAGATCTTCTGCCCACGTTTCTTCAAGGTATTGGTCACGCCCGGAATTTCCTCGGTAGTAGTCATAGCGGATCTTGTTTTTCTTGTAATAATCCTGATGATATTCTTCCGCCCGGTAAAATGTCTCTGCTTCAACAATCGGTGTTACGATGTCCTCATCGAACCGTCCGGACTGTTCGAGTTCTCTGCGGGACTGTTCTGCCGTCTGTCTCTGCTCGTCATTAAGATAAAACACCGCTGATGTATATTGATACCCGCGGTCTACAAACTGACCTTCATCATCCGTCGGATTGATCTGCCTCCAGAAAACATCAAGGATCTGCGCATAGGAAATCACATCAGGGTCGAAATAAACTTGCACCGCTTCAATGTGGCCGGTCCCCCCGGCAGACACTTCTTCATAAGTCGGATTTTCCACATCTCCACCGGTATAGCCGGAGACGACACTATGGACGCCCTTCAATTTTTCAAACGGTGGCTCCATACACCAGAAACACCCTCCAGCCAGCACAGCTGTTTCGTACCCTTCCGGAATTTCTGATGCAGCCACTTCCTCACTCTCATAATTCCGCTCTGTTACATAGGAGTAAATCTCAGGGACAGCAAATGCTGCGCCTATAAGCAGAACGATGATGCCGGCCGTCCATATCCTTTTTTTCTTCACACAGAGGCCTCCCTTGTTGTGTTGAATTTCTTTAAGCATACCACGGAATAAAAATTCCAGACAGAATTCTGCTGTCTTTACTCTTCGTCCTCCAAGGTGAGCCCCTCCACATACTTGCGGTTCATCATCCGGTCGATTTTCCTGTATTCCTTCGACTTGAAAATGATATCAAAATCGTAATCTTCCGGGTAAAGCTCTTCGGCCGGGATATGCAGTTTCAACCGTTTATGATTGTACGTCTGCTTCTCCCCCTTCACTTGAACTACATAATTGCCTCTTGCATCCGGGCCTGTGTAGACGATACCGGCCGCATCTGAATCAGGGACATGCACATTATCGCCCATTTTGAAAGAAGGCGGCTGTTTGCTGTCGTTACGCTTCCGGTTCTTCTTATACCGGTTGACGGCCACCTGACTGGCATAAGAGGAATGTTTGCGCTGTTCTTCCTCCAGCTTATAGGATGCCTCTTCCTTGTAGGTGATCTGATGAGCGTGGTTAAGAATATCCGGATGCAGTCCGAGCTTATAAGCGATGTCGAACGCCTGGCTCTCGCCGGCTGTACCCGTCTGCAGCTGATACGTCGGCTTCAACGTTTCCAGATCAAATGCCATCGCACCGTTGATGAACCCATCCTTTTCCTTCGCATAAGCTTTCATTTCACTATAATGAGTCGTAGCCAGAATATCCGATCCTTTGGCGGCCAGCTGATCCAGGATGGCTGTTGCAAGCCCCATCCCCTCTCCAGGTTCTGTACCGGATCCTATTTCGTCTAATAACAACAGCGAATGGTCGTTCGCTTTTTGTAAAATGTCAATCAAGTTCGTCAAACGTGAGCTGAACGTACTCAAATTCTCCTCAATGCTCTGACCGTCCCCAATGTCCACATAAATCGACTGGTATAACGGAAGAAGACTTCCCGGCTCTGCGGGAATGTGAAGTCCTGTCTGGGCCATCAGGCAGAACAAGCCGACGGTTTTCAATGTAACCGTCTTTCCGCCGGTATTGGGACCTGTAATAAGCAGCGCCTGTTCCCCTTCATTCATGTGAAGGGTCAGGGGCACCGCCTTCTCTCCGAGCATCGGATGCCGGCCCTGATTGATTTTCAACTCGTGATCGGTAAATACCGGTGTATGAGCCCCCGTCAGACGACTGTATTTGGCCTTCGCGAATAAAACATCATACTGAAGCATCGTCTCGACAGCTATGGAGAGATCCTGTTCATGCTCCAGCACCGCTCCAGTCAACGTATATAAAATCTGTTCGACTTCCTGCTCCTCACTGAACGTCAATAGCTGCCGTTCTTCCTGAAGGCGGGTCACTTCTTCCGGTTCAACAAAGAGAGTGGCTCCAGACGCCGATTGATCCAGCACGGTTCCTTTCATTTTTGAGCGCTGCTCCCTTTTCACCGGCAGTGTCCACCGGCCGCCTTTATCCATGGGACGTGCCTCCTGCATGATGGACGCATACTTTTTAGCCAGGCTGTTCATTCGTTCCTTGATTTCCTCTGTTTTCTTCTCTCTTTTTCTCCTGATCTTTGCGAGCTCCTTTGAAGCATGGTCGTCGACCTGCGCATGGCGGATTGCTGAGGCGATATTTTCTTCAAGACTGGTCAGCTCCGTCATGGATTCTGCATAGAAAGCAATCCTCGGAGCGATCAGCTGCTGCCCCTTCATAAACCGCTTCAGTTTCGTACAATGATCCAGGAAAGAAAGCAGAACCATCAGCTGTCTCGGTTGAAGGTAGAGGCCTTTCTGCGCCTGCTCCAGCATTCCCTGAATGTCAGCGAGCGTATGGAGCGGGACACGGCTCTGGGTGGCGAGGATGGCTTTGGCTTCTTCTACTTCCTCGTGCATCAGTTCCAGTCGTTTTCGATCTTGAATCGGTCTTGATTCAATAATGGTCTGTTTTCCCAGTTCTGTATGGGCATGCTCAGCTGTACGGTTCAAAATTTCATGATATTCCAATACTTGAAAAGCTTGTTCGTTCAATGTGATTCCTCCTATATTTATCCATATAAAAAAGCCCGCGGCAAGCTGAAATAAGCTCATCGCGGACTTTTGTGTGAACGTCGTCTGTTCCACGGGATACAAAAAAACTGTGACTGAAAAGCAGCCACAGCTTCAAAGACGTATCTGTCCAGGCTATGCTTATGCTTGTTCTTAACTGTTCCTAAAAAGGCGGCACTTAAACAAGCATGCAACCGTGCACACTTTTTACACCTGATTAGAAACGTATCCAGTTCATGGATTAGTTAAGAACTACCACACTCATACATCATTCTCCTTTGTTATAAGGATCGTTCTGCGTGGAACAGACGATTCATCCTCTTTAATATAGGAGATTCGCGTTCATTTGTCAACGGAAAAGACATCCTGCAGTTTCCGTTCGGATGTCGGGGCGGTTTCTGCTCCGAGCGATCTACGGATGATTTTCATCGCATTATCGTTCCCTTCATGCGATTCCGAGGCCGATAGATTCGAAGGAACCCACAGCTCATAATCCCTCATATACGCATCGTTCGCTGTAAACAGAACACAAATGTCTCCAGCGACTCCTGATAAAATCAACCGGCTCACTTCAAGCTGATTCAAAAGAATCTCCAACTGCGTCCCGAAAAAACCGGAATGCTTCGGCTTAATGATGAAGAAGTCATCCTCTTCCGGTTGCGTAAGCTCCACCAGCGGCTCTCCCCTGGACTGGCGGCATGTATCTATGATGTCGGAGGCGTTGTCCTGCCACAGACCGAAGTTGTCATTCACATAAATGACAGGAATCCCCTGCTCCTTCATTTCTTGCTTGAAGCTCTGCAGATCTTCAGCCGCAGGAAGAGCATACTCCAACAGGTCCTTTCCCCCGTCAAAATCCAATGTATTCATCATATCAATAATAAGAAGGGCCGTGGACGATTTCATGTTTAATCTCCCCGGTATTCTTCCGGCCCTGCAGGAATCTGGCGCTTATGGGCCGTCTGTTTATGTCTGTCTTTCAGCTGTTTCTCATCTTCGGGATCGATTTTCTCCCCGCGCAGATAAGCGTCAATCGTATCATAGGACATGCCGAGCTCATCTTCGTCCGTCTGCCCTTCCCACAACTCTGCACTCGGTTTTTTCTCAATAACGGAGGAAGGCACATCCAGCGCTCCCGCCATTTCCCGGACTTCTTCTTTTCTCAGGTTAATCAACGGTACGAGGTCAACGCCACCATCCCCGTACTTGGTAAAGTAGCCTGTATAATCCTCTGCGGCATTATCCGTTCCAACAACAAGATAATTGTAGTTGTTTCCAACGGCATACAGTGTACTCATGCGGAGGCGCGCCTTCAGGTTCGCTCCACCCAGCTGCGATTTATCCTCCTTCCAGTCCCCTTTCTCCTCAATCTGTCCTTTTACTGCCTGATACGTCGTTTCATAGGCGTCCGTCAGATTGATACCGATGTAATCAAGGTCCGCCCCTTCTACAACGGCCAGCGCATCCGTCTGTTCCTCCATCTCTTTGTTGATCGGCAGCAGGACACCAAGCGACTGTTCAGGGAATGCCTTTTTAACAAGGTAGGAGACGACAGCTGAATCAATTCCGCCGCTGATCCCGACAAGGGCTCCATCTGCCCCTGCTTCTTCGACTTTATCCTGCAGCCACCGGACTAAATAGTCAATACGTTCTTCCATCGTAAAAACTCCCTTCAAAATGTCATCTAACCCTCTTCTTCCTTTTACTTCCTTTTTATAAACCTGCTCTATAAACAAATGACTTTTCATTTTTAAAAAAGTAGGCAATAATGGAGACTAGTGATCCTCTTCAAGGAGTGAAAGATATGATACAAAATGAACAACACGTACTCGTGATCTTCCCCCACCCGGATGATGAAGCATTCGGCGTGTCCGGAACGATCTCCACTTATATAAATCAGGGCACACCATTAACCTACGCCTGCCTCACACTTGGGGAAATGGGAAGAAACCTCGGCCGTCCCACGTTCGCCACGAGGGAATCACTGCCTGACATCCGGCGCAGAGAGCTTGTCAAAGCGGCTGAAGCTATGGGCATCGAAGATCTCCGTATGATGGGGCTCCGGGATAAAACACTGGAATTCGAAGACGATACAGAGATGAAAAATATGGTCAGCCAGCTCATCGACGAGTTGAACCCATCCCTTGTCATCAGTTTTTATCCAGGATATGCCGTCCATCCCGATCATGAAGCGACAGCGCGCGCCGTTGTCCGGGCGCTGCGCGACATCGATGAAGACAAACGCCCGAAGTTCCACGCTGTTGCCTTCGCCAATGATACAGAGGAAAACCTGGGGAGTCCGGACGTGATTAACGACATCCGCGGTGTCCAGGAACAGAAAATGAATGCCATGCGCGCCCATATCTCCCAGACAGCTGCTATGCTGGAAATGCTTGAAGAAGGCATCAAGGTCAACGATCCGGAAGCTCTTAAATGGGTGACCGAAGAGAAATTTTATACGTATGACTGGTCCAGCGATCAGGTCACCTAAAACATAAAAGTTCTGCTCCATGGAGCAGGACTTTTTTTGTAGTTCGAACGATCCAAATCATTCTTACACTGGCAGATTTTCACCGATCTGTCTAAATTCAGGACTCCATGACCATGATGGAAATGATATTCTATAAAAAGGGTCAACATAAAGGAGATGATTTTTTGAAGAACGCAGCCATTTTAGTGACAGCCCTTATACTTACGATTTTTTTAACGGCCTGTGCTGATTCGGAGAACAGCGGAAGTGAAGACCAGGCCGCTCCCATACCTGAAGTTGAAGTGCTGCTCGAACAGCAGCCCTATCCAGTCAATGAACCCGTCGATATCCGCGCAGAAGTGACACAGGGAGAGGAGCCTGTCACTGATGCCTCTTATGTTAAGTTTGAAATCTGGAATACAGAGGAAGGGCAGGAAGACTCGGTAACGAAAGAAGCCGAACATACAGAAGACGGCATTTACGAGCTGTCCTATACGTTTGAACAGGAAGGCTCCTACCAGGTGATTGCTCATACGCAAGTCGATGATCTGCATACGATGCCCCAAAAAGAAGTACAGGTCGGCCATGGAGAAGAGGGACAGGCCATGGATATGGAATCCAGCAAGTTCATGGTTCATTTGATGACAGAAGAAACATTCGCTGCCGGAAGTGAATCCATGCTTACGGCCCATATCAATCATATGGAGGAACCGTTCACAGAAGGTAAGGTGAAATACCTCATTACACCAGAAGCAGGTGGTGAGGAAACCGAAGTCACGGCTGAAGAAAAACAGCCGGGGGAATACCAAGGATCCTACACGTTCGAGGAAGCAGGAAACTATACAGTCACCGTCGTTTATGAACAGGAAGAGAAAGACCTTCAAGGTGAAAAACAGCAGACCATAGAAGTAATCGAATAAAAAAAGGACCACCGGGCTGCCCGGTGGTCCTTTCATTATTATACGTCCGTATTTTGAAGCTTTTTCTTCTTCGCCATTTTTTCGCGCTCGTTTTTGTTCAAGAATTTCTTACGAAGACGAACGTTCTCTGGAGTAACCTCACAGTATTCGTCATCATCAAGATACTCAATCGCTTCTTCGAGCGTCATTTGACGGGTTTTCTTGATTGTATTCGTCGTGTCTTTGTTCGCAGAACGAATGTTGGTCAAGTGTTTTTCTTTCGTGATGTTGACCGTCAAGTCGTTCTCACGGTTGTGCTCTCCGACAATCATACCTTCGTACACTTCTGTACCCGGTTCCACGAAGATGGTACCGCGGTCCTCAAGGTTCATGATGCCGTACGTGGAAGCTTTCCCTTTATCAAGAGACACAAGGACACCTTCACGACGTCCGCCGACCTGGCCTTTTACAAGGGGCGCATAGCCATCAAAAGTATGGTTCAAAATTCCATATCCGCGTGTCTGCGTCATGAATTCTGTCGCATAGCCAATAAGACCACGAGATGGTACAAGGAATTCAAGACGCACTTGTCCATTACCATCATTGACCATGTCCTGCATTTCACCTTTACGGTAACCGATGGATTCCATAACGGCACCCTGGTACTCTTCCGGTGTATCGATTTGAACACGCTCGACAGGCTCACAAGTCTGACCGTCGATTTCCTTCAGAATAACCTTAGGCTTGGAAAGCTGAAGTTCATAACCTTCCCGACGCATATTTTCCACAAGGATGGAAAGGTGAAGTTCACCACGTCCTGATACTGTGAAGGCATCAGGGGAATCTGTAGGGTCGACGCGCAGACTGACATCTGTTTCCAGCTGTGTCATCAAACGCTCTTCAATTTGACGGGAAGTTACATATTTACCTTCACGACCGGCAAAAGGACTATTGTTGACAAGGAATGTCATCTGCAGGGTCGGTTCATCAATACGAGGGATTTCCATCGCATCCTGGTGTTCAGGCAGACAGACCGTTTCCCCGACGTTAATATCCTCAAGACCGGACAGGGCAATGATGTCACCCGCTTTGGCTTCTTCGATTTCGACACGCTTCAAGCCTATGAAACCGAATAGTTTGGAAATACGGAAGTTCTTCACTGAACCGTCCTTCTTCATCAAGGAAACCTGCTGACCGACTTTAATTTGACCATTGAAGACACGTCCGACACCAATACGGCCGAGGTAGTCGTTATAGTCAAGCAGAGTCACCTGGAATTGAAGCGGATCATCTTTCGTATCGTGCGGAGCAGGGATGTTGTTCATGATCAGCTTAAAGATCGGATCCATCGTTTCCTGCTGGTCTTCAGGCTCATCGCCGGATGTACCGTTAAGAGCAGACGCATAAACGACTGGGAATTCAAGCTGTTCGTCATCCGCTCCAAGCTCGATGAACAGATCCAGTACTTCATCGACGACTTCGTCAGGGCGGGCGTTCGGACGGTCGATTTTGTTAAGAACAACGACTGGTGTCAGTTTCTGTTCCAGCGCTTTTTTCAAAACAAATCGAGTTTGTGGCATACACCCTTCGTACGCATCGACAACGAGAAGAACGCCGTCTACCATTTTAAGGATACGTTCTACTTCTCCACCAAAGTCGGCGTGACCTGGTGTATCTAAAATATTAATACGGGCATCGTTATAATTGATCGCGGTATTCTTAGCAAGAATCGTAATGCCGCGTTCTTTTTCCAAATCGTTAGAGTCCATAGCGCGCTCATCGACATGCTCGTTATCGCGGAAAGTTCCGGAATAGTGAAGCATCTGGTCAACCAGCGTTGTTTTACCGTGGTCAACGTGTGCGATGATGGCTATATTACGAATATCATCTCTGTGTTGCATGAAGCACACACCTCTTTCGTATCGCAAATATTATTCAACCGTTCTATTATAACACAACTGCTTTAGGATCGATACCAGATTTACTTAGAGTTAACGATAGACAGCTGGCTGGTTTTGCACCTTCCCGGCAGAATCACTTCTATTCCCCATTGCACCACAGATATGGAAACAAGTAAAATAAAATCAATTGGTCCAGGTTCCTTCGAAAAAGAACCGGATACACAGCAGCCAGAAATTAGGTGTCCATCATGAAAACAAGCCGGGACGGGGAATGGCTCAACGTCATCATCCCCTTTAAATGGGACGGTTTAACAATCGAAAAGATCCTGACAAAACAATGGCATGTACCGAGGAAACTGATGCATCGTTTCCGTTCCCAGAATGAGGTGATGCTGAACAACACCTTTCCTCATTACAAAACGACGAATGTCCACTCCGGGGATCACCTCCGCCTCCGGCTTTTCGGACCGGAGCCTTTAGAGGTAACTCCATCGTCCATGTCGATCGACCCCGTTTTTGAGGATGATCATCTGCTTGTCATCAATAAACCGGCCGGTGTGTTCACACACCCGAACCGGCCGGATGAACACGATACCCTTGTCAACGGAGCCGCCGGATATTTCCAAAGACAAGGTATACCCTCTACTCCGAAGTATGTCCACCGGCTCGACCGGGATACATCCGGAGCCATATTATTTGCCAAGCATGCACTGGCTACAGCGATGCTCGGAAAAGAAATCCAGGAAAGGAAGATCAAACGCTCCTACCTGGCCTGGGTTCACGGCAGACTTCTCCCGGAGCAGGGGACGATCATTAAACCGATCGGCAAAGATCCAGAACATACCGTAAAACGAATGGTCTCCGGGGACGGCCGGTATGCAGAGACGCATTATACCGTGTTAAGCTATGATGCCGGTCAGGACTGCTCCCTCGTTATGCTGCAGTTGGAGACAGGAAGGACACATCAAATCCGTGTGCACTTGAGCTCGATCGGATATCCATTGATCGGGGATACGCTGTACGGGGGAAAAGGGAATATCCACTATAAACAGGCTCTTCATGCAGCCAGGCTGACATTCGTCCATCCTTTTACTGAGGAAACGATTCATTGTTATGCACCGCCCGCCCCATCGTCCACGTTATTTACCAAAGCTCATATTGATTTGCTGAAACAGATAAAAAACCGCTCCTGATTCCAGGAGCGGTTTCAGCTTGTAGAGAAACCCCTGTTTCTTTACAAGCTTTTTTCTTTCTTACCGCCAGGAGCGAAAGCCCCCTTCCCTTTCCGCGGACGAGCGCCCGAGCTTCCTCGCAACACCCACGCTCGGCGATCTCGGACCACTCGTTCATCCGCAGGAGTGGAAGGGGCACCGCTTCTTGGGAGTTCTCTAACATCGAACAAGACTCTCCTTCACCCAGATCGCCCTTGTTGGATGGAGAACAGTCTTTTCCGTATTCCGGCAGGCAGCCATCATCAGCGCTTGTTCTTTCCCTTCTTTTCCACGCAGGCGGCCATAGCGCAACTCATGCCGTTCTTTGGAATCTGCGAACCTGCATAGGGTCCAGTCTTTCTCCTCTATATTCTAACGTCGACACGTGGAGCGTTCGGTGGTGATGCCTGCGTGAAAAGCACGGGCCGAAGATCCACTTGGGCAGACGATCTTCCTGACCAAGTGAGCTGAGGACGTGCCCGCGGCATTCATCCACCGATAAGCGGAATGTGTCACTTTACATGACAAATGGACAACTCTAACTGGTTGACACAGGCTTTTTCTTCAGCCAAAACCCGCTCCTGATTCCAGGAGCGGGTTTTGGCTCAACAAAGTTCCCGATGATTCCCTCTTCCGTCGATGGCCAACAGTATTTCATTCTTGCCTCCACCCCGGATGAGCTGATCGCTGGTAACGTCTGCGTCAGCTATCCAACGGTAGGCGGAACGTGGCTCTCTGTGAAAGTAAGGGGGTCTTGTTATAACCGTTTGTTTGGCACAAGGTGCGTTCAGCGTCTTTTATTTCTGTTCAATAGACTGATAAATGCTGTCGTACTTCCGGGCGCACTCCAGATCGAGTTCTGTCAGGCCCCCGGCATTCCAGGAGGTCAGTTTCAACGTCACCATCTTATAATCGATGCTGATGAACGGATGGTGCTGGATTTCCTCAGCATACTCCGCAATCAAATTGACAAAACGGACGCCTGTTAAAAAATCCTGGAATCGATAGCGTTTCGTAATGAATTTCTCATCGGTCAGCTTCCATCCATCCAGCTCAGCCACTCTCTCCAACTTGGCTTCTTCCGGAATACGCGTTTCATCCATCCTTATCCCTCCATTGATGATTCACTGTATTTCATAAATGCATCCAGATCGGCTGTGCATAATTCCACGGCATGTTCCCAGAACTCTCTTTCCTCGAGATTGACACCGAGATGTTTCCAGGCCAGTTCCTCTACCGGCATCTTCCCTGTATCCCTCAGCAGCGCTGTGTAACGCTCTTCAAATTCAGGTCCGGTCTCCAATGCCTTCGCATAGATTCCCGCGCTGAACAGATAGCCGAAGGTGTATGGGAAGTTGTAAAACGGAACATCGGTGATGTGGAAATGAAGCTTGGATGCCCAGAACGTCGGATCATACTCTTCCAGCGTTTCCATATAGGCTTCCTTCTGTGCTTCCACCATCAATTCATTGAGACGTTCCTGAGGTACGATTCCCCTTCTCCGTTCTTCGTAAAACCGTGTTTCAAACAGGAAACGGGCATGGATATTCATAAAGAAAGCCACACTGCTCTGTACTTTTTCCTCGAGAAGCGTCATCTTCTCTTCCTTCGTGGACGCTTCTTTCACGGCGGCATCGGCTACGATCATTTCCGCAAACGTAGAGGCTGTTTCAGCTACGTTCATCGCATAGCCCTGATTCAATACAGGAAGGTCATTCATGACATGCTGATGATAGGCATGACCAAGTTCATGAGCCAGTGTGGCGACACTGGAGGGGCTGCCGGAGTAGGTCATGAAAATTCTTGTTTCTTCACTATCCGGAAAGCTGGTGCAGAATCCACCCGGCTGCTTCCCAGGACGGTCCTCAGCCTCTATCCAGCCTTTCTCAAATGCCATCTCAGCAAAATCGGCCATTTTAGGGCTGAACTTCCTGAACTGCTCGATAATAAAGGAGGCCCCCTCCTGAAAGCTCTTTGTACTATCCGTCTTTCCGACAGGAGCTTCCACATCATAAAAACGAAGCTGGTCCACACCCAGAAGTTCTGCTTTTCTTCTCATATATGGAATGTAGGCCTGCTTATAATCGGTGATGACGTTCCACATGGTCTCAAGCGTCGCGGCACTCATCCGGTTGTAGTCGAGTGGCTCCTTAAGGACATTCTCCCACCCTCTATGCTTATAAGTTTGAAGGCGGAACCCAGATAAATGATTCAATGTTTCACTGAATACGTCCGCTTCGTTCTGCCACGCCTTCTGCAATTGATCAAAAGCTTCCTTGCGGACAGAACGGTCGGGGGAATCCAATTTATTGGAGGCCTGCCCAACCGATAAGGACCTGCCTTCCACTTTGACAGACAATTTAGCAACAAGCCGGTCATACATGAGCTCCCATGCGTCGTAGCCATCAACACTAAGGTCATTGATTAACGATTCCCGTGACGCATCCAGCTTATCTGCAGCCTTCTGTCTCCGCTCATCAAGCACGAAGGACAGTTCCTTCAGCGATGGCTGCTGTAGAAGTGAAGTCCAGATTTCATCATCAATGGTGATGAACGTCTCATCGAGCTGAACCAGCACATTATTCAGACGGGCTCCCAGTTCACTCCTCTTCGCCAGCCATTGACCAGCTCCAGTATCGTTCACATCCTGAGCCTGCAGACAGCTCGTAAAGGCACTGAATTCTTCAAGCTCTTTCACAGCCACCTGAAGAGCCTCTATCATGTGATGTAATGGTTCCGTTTCATCTGTACTGGACGGCGGCACAAAGGATGGAATAAGCGATTCAAGCTCCTCCAGATGAACCTCCAGCTGCTGGACATAGTTTTTTAATTCACTGGAATGGCTGCCGCCTTGAAAAAGACTGTCCAGATTCCACGTCATTGCATAGGTAGACATAAGCGTTTCCTCTCCCATCTATTATGGATTGCTTCTCCCATTATATCAGAGGTGCAAACTCCCTTTACGTGATGACACATAAAAATCACCGACATGGAAAAGTTACATTTTTGTAATATAAATGAAACCTTTCTGACTATTCAATCGTCATATAGAGTAGAACAAAAAAATACATAGGAAGATGACATTTATATCTTTAAGGAGCGATGACATTGAAAAAACGTATGGAATACGACCGAACAGAAATCGTGAGTGTAGCCGGAGGTTCCGTTTTTCTCACTCTTGTCCTTTATCTGGCCATCTATGTCATGTGATTTACAACGAGCGCCTCTCTCCCCTCAGGAGAAGGTGCTTTTTAGTTCCTTTGATTAGAAGTCCAGCCTCCACCTCATTATAATAAGAAGAAGAAAGAAACATGGAGGAGGAAATATTTTGTTTGAAAACCATCGCGGATGGCAGAACATGCTCCAAAAAGATCAGATATCTTTTGGACTGACGATACCGATTGAAAATTACGATAAAGAGACACCGCTCATGGACGATCAAGTCCAGAAGGCGCAGATGGCAGAAGAACTCGGTTTTCACTGTCTATGGCTGCAGGACGTCCTTCTTGAAGATCCAACGTTTGAAGACCCTGCAACCGGGCAGATCTTTGACAGCCTGATCTACTTAACCTACCTGGCCTCCCACACCCCGTCCATCAATCTCGGGACAGCCGCATTGGTCATGCCGCTCCGCCACCCTTTACGGACAGCAAAGGAGCTGGCAAGCATTGAACGCTTGTTTCCCGGACGTCTCATGGCCGGCCTATCCTCTGGAGACCGGCGGAAGGACTTTGAAGGATTGAACATCCCTATCATGGAGCGCGGGGCATGGTTCAGAGAAGCCTACGATTTCTTTGCGAAGGCCTTATATGAAGAGTACCCGGAAGCCTTCTCCTCTTTCGGCAAGCTTGATAAAGCCAACCTCGTTCCTAAGCCGCCGAACCGGATTCCTGTTTTTATGACAGGCTATTGTCAGCAGACGCTCGACTGGATTGCTGAACACGGAGATGGGTGGATGTTTTATCCTCAGCGTCCAGAACAGCAGAAACAGACGATTGACATGTACAGGGAAAAAGTGAGAGGCTTCCACGGCGATGTTTTCCGTCCTTTTTTCATGCCTCTTCCTGTCATTCTTTCTGAAAACCCTGAAGCCCCTGTCGAAAAAATTCCGGCCGGCTATCAAACCGGACGCGAAGGTTTAAAGGATATTATCGAACAGTACCGTTCCGCTGGTGTGAACCATATGATGTTCGGCCTTTCCAAAAACAAACGACCGACAACTGAGGTAATGCAGGAAATTGGCGAAGATATCCTGCCCTATTTCAAATGACACGGAAAGGAATGATGATATGAAACCGGAGATTATGCTTCTCGGCACTTTTCATATGGCTGTGGAGCCGGAAATGATCCATAAGCATAGAGATGAACTTTCTTCCCTGACCGCTTCCTTGAAAGAATGGAAACCGACAAAGATCGCGGTGGAAAAGTCTTTTTTCCTTGAAGAAGAACTCAACAAAAGGCTGGGGCAGTTCCTAACGGGAGAGCAGGCACCTGCGTACGATGAAGTGGAACAGATCGCTTTCCCACTTGCTGCCTCCCTTGGACAGAATCACCTCTATCCTGTTGACGAGATTGTGGATATGTCCACCCCTTCCCTTGAGCAGGTATTCTCCTGGGCGGGAGAGCATCAACCGGAGCTTCTCAAGGATATTCTTTCCATACAGCAGGATGTAAAGCAGATGGAGGATAAACAAACACTGGCCGGCTATTTCCGTTACATTAATCACGAGGGTTACAAAGAACAACTGCAGCGCGTCTATATGAAGTTGACCCGTGTCGGGGAGCGCCAGCACCAAATTGGTGTCCACTGGCTCAAACAGTGGCACCACCGCGACTTAGCCATGGCCGCCAACATCCTCCGCACAGCTGCACCCGGGGACCGTGTCCTTGTTCTCGTCGGTGCCGATCACCTTCATCTGGTGGAACAGTTTCTCCAGGAAAGCGGCGATGTGATCATCCAGGACGTCGTCCCCTACCTTCCAGAAAAAAAGAACGTTTGACCCCCTTTGTTCTGCGGGAAAGAAAAAACCCTGAACTCCAATGGAGTTCAGGGTTTCCTTATTTTTAATCCGTATCTTTATCTTCAAGAGCCTCGAGGGCGGAACGCTTTTTCTTTTTCTTACGGTTTTTCCAGCGCTTAATGTGAATGGTGGATGGCTCATAGTCGTCAGACTCACGAATATCCGTATTGGACGCCTTCATAAACGACCAGGCGAGCAGGAACATGATGATAATGAGCGGGAAACCACCGACGATACTTGCTGTCTGCAGCGTATCCAGTCCACCGAGGAACATGAGAGCGAGCGGCATGATACATAACGCGAACGCCCAGAATAAACGGTTCCAGCGGAGCGGTTCACCTTCTACACTTCTCTGTGTCACAGACGCAAGAATGTAGGAGGAAGAATCAAAGGTTGTGGCAAGGAAAATGATAGCCAGGACCGTAAAGATCAAGACAATGAAATCAGCCAGCGGCAGCTGGTTCATAATTTCAATAATGGTTGCCGGTGCCCCGTTATCGTTCATAAAGGCAATGGCATCAAATTGACCTGAAATCTGCAGGTAAAGTCCGAAATTCCCCATAATTCCGAAGAAAAGGACACATCCGATTGTTCCGTAAACCATCGTCCCGAGGATCATTTGACGGATGGTACGTCCTCTGGAAATACGGGCAACAAATAAACCGACAAACGGAGCGTACACGAGCCACCATGCCCAGTAGAACACGGTCCAGTATTCAGGGAAGCTCGTCTTCTCAAACTGGCCGAGGTTCCCGAACGGCTCCATCCATGTAGCCATGCGGAAGAAGTTATCGGCAAGAAGTCCGAGAGATGTGAACGTCGTTTCACTCATAAAACGGGTCGGACCGAAGATGAAAATAAACGCAAGCAGGAAGATGGACAACCATAAGTTCACATCACTAAGGATTTTAATCCCGCGTTTCAAGCCGGAATAGGCACTGATTGCGAAAATCAACGTACAAAGCAGCATAATCCCACTTTTCAGACCGAGCGTTACAGGGATGCCTGTTAAATCATTGACCCCCTGTGCAATCATCGGTGTTCCGAGCGCAAGCGTCGTTCCCGCCCCGCCTAGAAGTCCGAACATAAACAGGACATCAATAATTGTACCGACCGGGCCGTCCACCGTATCACCAAGGACCGGACGTACGGCTTCAGATACTTTCAACACCGGCTTTTTACGTACATAATAGAAATAGGCAATCGGCAGTGCCGGCAGCGTGTAAATCGCCCAGGCGATAGGCCCCCAGTGGAACATGCCGTAAGTAGAAGCCCACTTGATGGCTTCCTTCGACTCCGGCTCTACGCCGAAAGGAGGTCCCTGATAATAATACGCCCATTCAATGACTGCCCAGTAAAGAATACTGGAACCGATCCCGGCAGCGAAAAGCATCGCAGCCCAGGAGAATGTACTGAATTCAGGTTTTTCTCCTTCATCTCCGAGTTTGATGGCTCCATTTTTACTGAAAGCGACATAGATTAAAAAAGCAAAAATGACAAATCCAAGAACCATATAAAGAACGCCGAAATTCTCTGTCATAAATGTATTGGCTTGAGACACCACTTCTTTCCCTGCCTCAGGGAAAACAATTAACGGAATGGTAACTCCGAGCAGTAATATTAAGGCCCCAATAAACGTAGGCCAGTCAATAAGCTTCATTTTCAAGTGACATACATCCTTTCCTATACCTTCGTTAAGTAGTTTGAACTGCAAGGGTTAAAACATGCAATGCGGGGGATAAATCAGAGGATTAAGTACTTCGTACAGAATGAATTGTACCAATTGTATAGACAGAAGGCAAATCTAGATGTAAATCTAATACCCCATCCCGGGTAGAATATTCCTATTTAACAGATTTTCCGCCGGCATTCGACCAGAATGGACACTTGACTGGATGAGGAAAGGAGGAAGAAAATGGACGGATTGAAGAAGGGCGTGGAAAAATGGTTCGGTCCCTTGCTTTCACCCCTGTGGACAGCCATTCCTATTGAAGTATGGCTGCTATTAAAAAAACCCCCGTTTTCGGGGGTTGAAGTGACGATGGTGATCATGGGCATTCTTTTTTTGGTGTTCGCAGGGGCTGTAGAAACAGCCGCTGAAGAACCCAGATCCCGCGTCTTCGGCTTTCTATACCTGCTGGCAGCCGTCTTCTTTGCTGCGGCAGGTCTTTACCGCTGGCTCTTCTAAATTATATAAAGAACAACCACGGGAGAATCATCGGGATCATAATGATGATCGTTACAATCAGCCACGCACTGGGATTATCGCTTGTCACCTGTTTGCGGTAGGACATGGCCCAAGCTGTGAGGAGCAGGACCGTCATCATCATACTGCGCAGATGAAGGTCTCCGTCTTTATTATTCATAAATATGTACACGCCGCCTTCGACAATGATCAATATTCCGACTAAGATGTTAAAAATATGGGTGAACCAGCTATTCATCCGTCTGACTCCTTCCACTTATGGTTGCCTGTATCCTTTCCAAGTATAGTACAACCTTATTCTTTTAGGAAGAATACCATGGAAGGCGGACGAAGAAACGCCGCCTCAGTGTTTACAATTGATTGATCAGTCCCTCCAGCTGCGGAGTGATTTCAAGCCGCTCATGATCATTCTGCAGCACGTGCCAGAAATCTTTGTAAAAATAGGCTTCCAGCACGACCTCACGGGCACTGGATATGCGGAGCGCCCCCAGCACCTGTGCCCCTTTTTTCTCTCCTGCACTTGACGGACACTTCTTCATTGCTTTGAAAAACGACCGTATGTCTTCATCCGTGTCCATTTGGTAGGATGACCGTTCTCCATCCAAGTCATAATAAGTAAGCGTCATCGGACGTTGGTAATCGCTCCATGAGTGGTGGGTAATATCATCCTGTTCAAAAGATAAAGGGCTGAAAAAAAACGTGTGGTGTATGTACCAAGTCGACAACACAAGAAAGGCCAGTACTGCTGACGTCAATAATTTTTTCTTCACACATGCCATCCTTCCTGATTATTTCTTTGTATAGACAGGACCTGTTATTTTTTCCGCCAGAATTTCTTTCTCTACCTCTCTATACGACATGGAAGGGAAAAACGTTTCATAAATCTCAACGTTCCCTTCCTTATCTGATGATTGTCAAATCAAAAAGGTATCGAGCGAATTTTGCAAAAACATGGTTTGCTTCGGGATTTATTTCCTCTACAATATAAAGAAACAACGAAAGGGGACCAGGCATGACGTCTACCAACCAGCACATCCAGCACCACACAGAAAAAAACCAAAACAAAGCGCGGCTTCTCATCAGTTGTACAGATCAACCGGGTATAGTGGCTGCCATTTCCACATTCCTTCATGAACACGGAGCGAATATCGTGGAGTCCAATCAATACACAACACACCCGGATGAGGGGACATTTTTCATACGCATCGAATTTGCCGCTTCGGATATGAAAGAAAAGGAAGAAACGTTCCAGGAAGGGTTCAAGGAAATTGCTGCCCAATTCCATATGAAATGGCGGCTGACATTTTTATATAAACTCAAGAACATGGCCATCTTCGTTTCCAAAGAACTCCATTGTCTTCGAGAGCTCCTTTACGAATGGGAAAGTGGTGGTCTTATGGCGGATATCCCTCTCGTCATCAGCAACCACAGGGAAGGAAAGGAGCTCGTCGAATCCTTCGGCATCCCTTTCTACCATATTCCCGCAAGTAAAGAGATCCGGCACGAAGTGGAAGAGGAACAACTGAAGCTTTTGAAGGAATACGACATCGATGTCATCGTACTTGCACGATATATGCAGATTCTTACTCCACATTTCGTGTCGACCCACCCATCGAAGATCATTAACATCCACCATTCGTTCCTACCCGCCTTTATCGGAGCGAATCCACATAAACGGGCGCATAAACGGGGCGTTAAGCTGATAGGAGCCACCTGCCACTATGTAACAGATGACCTTGATGAAGGCCCCATCATTGAACAGGATGTCATCCGTGTCGATCACCGTAACCACATCGACGATTTAAAAAAGAAAGGCCGGTTGATTGAACGTACTGTTCTAAACCGAGGGGTCAAATGGGACCTTGAGGACCGCGTCATCGTACACGAAAACAAAACCATCGTATTATAAATCGAAAAAAACCAGACCTCCTTCTGACAAAGACAGGAGGTCTGGTTTTTTTGTCTCATCCATGCATACAATGGTGTAAAACTTCTGGGGAGATGATGGAATGCTCCATACGGTAAAACCGGGAGAAACCCTCTATCAAATATCAAGAGATTACCGGATGCCGCTGACAACCATTTTAGCCGTCAATTCCATTCCTAATCCGGATGTGATCAGGGTCGGACAGAGAATTACAATCCCAGGGTACCCACCTGTAGAAACCCAGCCGTACCAGCTGGATGTTTCCATCAATGAACGCCTGCTGAGGCTCTACAAAAACGGGCAGTTCGTAAAAGAATATCCAGTGGCTGTCGGGCGGATGCTTTATGAAACACCGATAGGGGATTTTATTATCCTGAATAAAGCCCCCGATCCCGGCGGACCATTCGGAACGATGTGGATGAGCTTATCAAAAGAACATTACGGCATCCACGGAACGAACAATCCGTCCTCCATTGGAAAAGCTGTATCACGCGGATGTGTACGGATGTACAATGAAGACGTGGAAGAACTGGCGCTCACGATTCCGAACGGCACCCCCGTCACCATCCATTTATAACCTATCCCTGCACTTCAGACGTACTCTCCACTTCTGTTCCCTGCAGGGCCTGAGTGGCAAGCCGGTCGCATTCACGGTTGTCCTTCCTTGAGATCAGATGGTAGGACGCCTCTATGGACATGGCCCTAAGCTTCCCATCGATCCGATCCGCCCATTCATGAAGGGATTGTTCCATCGTCGGCCATTCCTCCTTCATTTGATTGATGACAACCTGGGAATCACCGATAAAGCTTACAGGGATATGCTGAACCCCCATCGCCTCCAGTTCCTGTACAGCAAAATAAAGAGCAGCGTATTCCGCCTCATTATTCGTTTCCATTTCCTCGACCGCGGCATTTTTCCTTAGACGCATAAACCGGCCGTCCTGCTCATAATAAATCGCGCATCCCAGACCACCCTTCCTGTCATTCCTGTCGAACCCTCCGTCAAAATACACTCGTATATGATGGGGCTCGGCGTCCACCTTGGCCATATACTTCTTCAGATCCTTCAATTTCCATGAAGTATCATAATCATCAATAAATGCGATATCCTTCAACCGTCCTGTTTTTTCAAGGTCTTCCGCTATAAGAAGCGCTTCTCCAGGAGAAACAGGTTCAGATTTGAAAAAGACTTCCGTTTTGTTTTTCGCACGGTATGTAATTTCTACGTGTATGTTCATAATACTCCACCTTTCCACTTCGATGTAAGTTCCTGTTCTTATAATCTGCCTATTTCCCGTCTATCTTATCACTTCAAACGGAAGAGAACGAAAAAACCGGAGACTGATTGCCTCCGGTTTTCCCGCTTAATTATGGAAGGATTTTTCCTTTTCCCTCAGTTCGATCCTTCGTATTTTACCCGAGGTTGTTTTGGGAAGTTCTTCGATAAACTCAATTTTCCTCGGATATTTATAAGGGGCCGTATGCTCCTTCACATGAGTCTGCAGCTCCTGAACGATTTGACTGTCTTTTTCATACCCGGACTGCAGCACAACGAATGCTTTTACAATATTGCCCCGGACTTCATCCGGACTTGCAACTACGGCACATTCCCGGACAGCCGGATGTTTGACGAGCGCATCCTCTACTTCAAATGGTCCGATCGTATACCCCGAGCTGATAATGATGTCATCACTGCGCCCTTCAAACCAGAAGTATCCATCCTCATCTTTTTTGGCTTGATCTCCAGTAATATAGTAATTGCCTCTCCTTGACATTTTCGTCCTCTCTGGATCTTTATAATACTCTTTAAAGAGCGCCGGGGTATCCAAGTGTACAGCAATATCTCCCACTTCATCCGTCCCTACAGGTACCCCCATTTCATCCACGATTTCGACTTGGTTGCCTGGTGTCGGGCGTCCCATCGATCCCGGCCGGACTTCCATATCCTTCATAATCCCAACGAGAAGTGTATTTTCCGTCTGGCCGTATCCGTCCCTGACAGTCACTTGAAAATGCCTCTGGAAGGTGTCGATGACTTCTCTGTTCAAAGGTTCCCCGGCTGACACGGCACTGTGAAGATGGTTCAGACTGTACTCACTCAAGTTATCCACTTTCGCCATCAGACGATATTCCGTCGGCGTACAGCAGAGCACATTCACATCGTGTTTGTCCATGATATCCAGGTAGACATTCGGATCGAATTTCCCTTGATAAACGAGTCCCCTTGCACCCGTCCCCAGCACAGATAAAAACGGACTCCAAATCCACTTCTGCCACCCTGGACCAGCTGTTGCCCACACGGTATCTCCATCTTCAATGGCCAGCCATTGATAAGCCGCTGTTTTCAGATGGGCATATCCCCATCCATGCGTGTGAACGACCCCTTTTGGATTTCCGGTGGTTCCTGAAGTATAGGAGAGGAATGCCATATCTTCACGACCCGTGTCAGCAGGCGTCATCGTTCCGCTGTAATCTTCCATCAGACTGTCCAGGTGATGCCACCCTTCCTTCTGTTCACCGACGGAAAACCTCACAAGCTCATCGTATTCGCGGATCCCTTGAAACTGATCTGTATAAGGAGAATAACTGACAACGCCCCGGACTTCTCCGTGACTGATCCGGTACTGAAGATCTTTCGTCCTCAGCATTTCAGAACTTGGAATAACGACAAGTCCGGCCTTCAAAGCCGCCGTGTAAACCTGATATGCTTCAATAAGGCGTGGGATCATAACCAGGATCTTATCTCCCTGCTTTAATCCACAGTCAAGGAAAGCGTTTCCAATTTTATTCGCACGTTCCATCAGGCTTTGATATGTAACTTCTTTCGTTTCCCCCTGATCGTTCAACCATAATAAAGCTTTCCGTTCGGCATCGTCTGCATACTTTTCCATTTCAGAAACGACGTTGTACCGTTCCGGGGCAATCAATTCTTCTCGATTCATGTGCCATCCTCCTCCATAATAACGTACTGCATTTTCAACACTCCCATTATACCAATTTATCTAAATCTTTCAAATATTGTTCCTTTTATTCAGAACAATTGACAGATAATTAAAACTTTTCATATACTGGTACTAACTGTAGAGAGGAGTGCGGCAGATGGAGTTTCGTCCAATGAAAAAGCAGCGTGTCATTCCAGGTTTCCCTCTCCTGTTCATTTCAGGAGTGATGTTGGCTTTATTTCTGTCCCTCTCCATCGTAACAAACAATTACAATTACACCGCAGCTTCCGTTGCAAGTGTGGTCATTATGAATGTAGCTCTCGCTTCCCCTTCCATCCGAAAAGACAGAAAAAAGAGCCTCCGGTGATGCCTTCCGGAGACTCTTTTTTGATGTTTATCTCTATATCCGTATCATGTTGATCTTTCATCCAAGTATGATCAGACACGACTGATCCCCGCTGCCATTCGACCGTTCGTGAATGAAGGGATGAGAAGCGCCGTCGGTTTCTCCAGGAGTCAAGCCAGTCGTTTGAAATTCTCCCCAAGAATTTCATTCATGGAGTGAACCGTTATAAACGCCTGCTCATCTACAGCCGTCATATATTTCTTGAGACGGGTATAATCTTTCCGGCTGAGAATTGTAGTGATGACTTCCTTCTGCTCCTGGTTAAACGCACCCTTTGCTTCATGAATGGTAGCACCGCGGCCGAGCTTATTGATGATAAAGTTACGGACAAGCTCACTCTCACGACTGATAATAACAATCTCCTTGTTATCCTCGAACTGCTGAAGCATATAATCGATCACAAGACCATTGAGGATGACACCAAAGAACGCATACATACCGACCGTAGGGCCGAACAGGAAGATGGAAGATGTGGCAATGGCAATATCAGAGAAAAGCACACCTTTTCCAACTTCAATGGAGAAGAATTTATTTAGAATCATAGCCAGGATATCGGTCCCACCTGTGGAAGCTCCCTGATGAAAAACGAGGGCCATGCCTGAAGCGGCAATAATCTGTCCGATAATCAGCTGAATCAGCAGATCATCACTCAGAGCTTCCTGCATAGGGAAAAAGGCTTCGAGGCCCCAAACCATAAATGAAAGTGCAAAACTTGCATAAATAGTTTTCACACCAAATTGGAACCCTAGGAAAATAAAACCGACGATAAATAAGACAATATTCAAGAGAATCATAATCATTCCAAGGGACAAATCAGGAAAAACCTTATTCAAAACGATGGATAAACCACTCACTCCCCCTGTAGCCAGGTCGTTCGGGGACAGGAAGAAGTGGACGTTGGTTGCTACAGCAAGCGCACCAAGATTCATCATTAGAAATGACCACACTTTTTTAAACATCTGAGAGCCTCCTTTATTGTAATTAATGATAGGATTTTGTCGAACGAAATTTGCAATACAATCGGGATTATAGAGCCCTTTCTGCCTTTTGTAAACAGCTGTTGATGTAAAAAAAGGATTTATTTTAAGTAAGCGGTTTAAGCGTAAATATTCAGCAAATTGAAATGGTTTTCCCTGATAAGGAAACATAAAAAAACGCCACGTTTTAAGTGGCGTTTTTTCGTTCATGCACGAGGCAGTTTGACAATGACCGTCGTTCCTTTTCCTTTTTCACTTTCATAATTTATCGTCCCGTTCAAATCCGATACGATCTTTTTCGTGACCATAACTCCTAGTCCTGTTCCTTTTTCTTTTGTAGTAAAGAACGGTTCACCGATTTTCGAGAGTTCCTGAGCACTTAAACCCGGCCCATTATCTCTAACGAAAAGCGTTAGATGAGAGCTCGACATCTGAATTTCAATCCGTACTTCACCACCAAGATCGACCGCGTCCACTGCATTTTTCACCAAATTGATTAAAATCTGGTTCATACGTTTCGGTTCCGTCCTGAACTTATCCTGTACAGGATCACAATCAAACAGCAGTAGGATCTGCTTTTCGTTCGCTTCCGGTTCAAGAAGGCGGAGTACATACGATACCAGCTGTTCCGGGTCCACTTCCTCAAGCTGGATGGAAGATTTAGGCTTTGATAACATCATGAAGTCCTGGACGATTGCTTCGATCCGATTGACTTCATCTAAAATGATTTCCTGATAATTATCCCTGAGCTCCGGATTAGCCGCTCCGATCTGAAGAAAACCTTTGATGGCGGTCAGGGGATTCTTGATTTCATGAGCAATACCTGCAGACATCTGCGTAATTGTAGACAGCTGCTGGGACTTTTCCTTCAGCTCAATCATTTCCTTGTATTCCGTTACGTCCTGATGAATACCGAGAATGAGCGACTTTCCGTTATAATCCACAGGGAAGCCTTTCGTACGGATCCATTTTTCTTCCTTTCCCTGGACACACACCCGATAGTCAACGACGAATTCCTCGTCCTTCATTTTCGAAAGGCCGTCTACAAAATGAGAACGGTCCGCTTCATGTACGTGCTCCAAAAGTGACTTGGGGTCTGAAAATGCCTGGCGCCTCGGAATACCGAACAAGGTTTGGAAGGCAGGACTGATATAGTGGACTTCCTCAAAGTGTGGATCACTGATCCAGAAGACATCCGTAATGTTATCAGCGAGTAGAGCAAAACGTTCTTCTGAATCTTTAAGCGCTTGCAAATGTTTGTTGTATTGAGTAATATCCTGCAGAAAAACAGTAAGGCCCAGTTCTGTTGGATGGACCGTCACTTTCACATCGAGCTGGGTTTCCTCAATAAAACCTTCGAATTCCACCGTTTCGTACGTTTCCATAGATCGCAGGAAATGCTGAAAAAATGGATAGTGCTCATCTATGGAGAAGATATCCCATAATTTTTTATAATAATTTTTGAAAAAAGGACGTTTGGTCAGCTCTTCCATTTTAGGATTGGCATAAACAACTTCCCAGTTATGATTAATGACGGCAAGGCCGTGTGGGAATTTATCGACAATGTGTGTCATGCGGTGCTGGATTTGAGAAGAGGAAAAGCTTGACAGCGGAACGCCTTCATAATTCGTAATGGATAAGGACGGCTTATCATTCTTTGAAGGCACATCAGCGGCCACCGGACCCGATGCAGAAAAATGATGGTCTTGTTCCGTTTTGGCAAGTGTAAAGGTGATTTGTCCGTTGGTCAGATGCACCATACGGCATTGAAACCTAAGATTAAAATTCTTATCTGTCAACTGGACAGAGGTTTCCCTCAGCCCTTCGGTCAGAAGCTGATGAAGAGATTGTTGAAGACGGTGCTGGCCTGTGTGGCGGAAACACCGGATCCACTGAGAGAAAGACAGGTCTGTTTCCTTCAAATGCAGCATATGAATCATTTCCTGATTCAATGTAACGGCTTGAAGACGCAGATCGAGTAAACATGCGGGTGTTCCATTCATACTGAGAACATCCAAAATCTCACCGCTATGAACTTGGTCTGAATACCTCTCTCTTATAACCAATAGTAAGACCTCTTTCCTTTTTGCCGCTCGTTTATTTCCAATACGGTTTTCATTATAACGCAAAATTAACAAATTTTGAATATTTTCTAACGATTTAGCCTTTATTTTTGCTTTTTAAACATTGTACGCTGAAAAGAACAACGATATGACAGAAATTTCACCCTTCAATACTGCGCCACAATGTTAACGAGGCGTAGCTCAAATAAGGCGACCACGGCCGGCTCCATGCTCCCATTTCTTCTATTGTCGGTTTACGTTCCATTTGAAAGTAGTGCTTCAACGCGTTTTGGATGCCGATGTCCGCTTTCGGGAATAAGTTTTCCCTTCCGAGCCCGAACATCATCCAGTTTTCTGCTGTCCATGGCCCGATTCCTCTGACTTTCACCAGACGTTTCATAATGTCATCGTTCTCCATAGCAGACAGCGCCGGCAGGTCCAGCTCCCCTTCTGCTATGCGTTTGGACGTATCGATCACATACTCGGCTTTCCTCTGACTGAACTGCAGTTCCCTCAGTGTTTCGTATGGCGTCTGAGCGACCGTTTCCGGATCAGGATAAAACCATACCCCGTCTTTCTGTCTGCCCAGTGTCTCTACGAACCTGGTACTCAGAGTATAAGCGAACTTCATATTCAACTGCTGGTGGATGATGACTTTCATCAAACAGTCGTAAAGGTGAAAATCCTTCACAATCGGTGTGCCCGGATGATTTCTGAATAATTGTTCCAAGTCGGTGTCCAAAAAATGCTGATGAATTCCCTCCAAATCAACATCCCATTGAAAAAGATGCTTGATGTAGTTCAGGAGCTGTGGTCTGGCTTCATCGCTGTCACTCTGCACAGAGAAAACAGGATCAAGGGTCGTCCCAAGGGCCTGCACTCTGACTATATGATGGTCCTCATTCAGCTTGACAGGGATGTCCACCCATCGTTCCTCTCTGTCCAGATGAATTAAAGGGTCCAGCTGCCAGCGGAGTAGCGTATAATCAAAATCGTAAAAGTTAACTGCCTTTAATTTTTCTTTCCACACGTGAGTTTCTCCTCCTTCAATTCCTTTAGTTTTTCTATTTTGTCAAGAATAGGAAAGAAGACCTGAGGCTTATCCGACCAATTCTCCCTTTATCATAGAAGCTTTGATGAAACTTAGCAAAACATTACAATCACAGACACCTGCTCTGATTTCATAAAACGAAAAGCCGCTGTACAACGTGTACGGCGGCATTCTATTTTATAATCCCCACACCGGGGCGGGGACAAGCTTTTTCATCAAGATTTCATTTAAATTCCCAAACCGATAGCCTCTTTTCCTGAGCTCATCAATCATTTGGGAAAGAGCTTCTGCATTATCACTGGAAACGGTGTGCAGGAGAATGACGGCTCCGGGGTGAATCTGATCCATAACGCTGCGGTAGGCGTACTCCCACCCTTTCTGCCTGTCAGTATGCCAGTCAACAAAAGCGACGGACCAGAACGCATGGGTGTACCCCAATTCTTCTGCCCATTTCAATGTCTGCGCATTGAACATACCTCGAGGCGGACGAAGAAAGGTCATAATATCCTGGTCTGTCTTTTCCTTGACAGCTTCCTCCACCCGCTGTAATTCCTTTTCCATTTCCGCTTTGGAACTCTGCGTAAAATCAGGATGGCTCCAGGAATGGTTTCCAATGATATGTCCTTCGTCAGCCATTCTCTTCAAAAGATCCGGCGCACTCTCTATATAATGCCCGGTCACGAAGAAGGCAGCCGGAACATCCTTTTCCTTAAGAACATCCAGGACCTGACCGGTATGTCCTTGTTCATACCCATTATCAAACGTTAAATAAACCACACGTTCTTCAGAAGGATCCATAAAAAAACCATGATGCTGTTCAATCATCGGCCCATATCTGCCTGGATCCGGTGTCATACCATTTTTGCTTTTATTATATCCCCAGCCTTCCGCATAGGTGGTTAAAGGAAAAAAACAGACCATTAGGACGGCTGTGATCAACTTCACTATCCTGCTCATGTGTATCCCTCGCTTTTTATTTAGTATGTGTGAAGGAAAAAGGAATATAAAAAAAGACAGGTGGGAAAATTCCCCACGCTGCCTTTTTACAAAAATAAAGATGCGGCCCATCCGAAGATGAACAATGGAATATTGTAGTGCAGAAATGTCGGTACACAAGTATCCCAGATGTGATTGTGCCGGCCGTCCGCATTCAACCCTGAAGTCGGACCGAGTGTACTGTCTGAAGCCGGAGAACCTGCATCACCGAGAGCTCCTGCTGTACCAATCAGTGCAGCCGTTGCCATCGGTGAAAAACCGGCAGCCACACAGATCGGAACGAACAGAGCCGCAAGAATCGGTATCGTTGCAAAGGAAGACCCGATTCCCATTGTGACAATCAGTCCGACCAGGAGCAGGATAAAGGCGATGAAAGCCTGGTTATCCCCCAGATAGTCGGAGCTGAGCTCTACAAGCGCCGATACAGATTCTGTCGCGGTCAATACATTGGCATAACCTGATGAGACAAGCATCACAAAAGCGATAAAACCCATCATTCCGATGCCGTCGTTGATGACCTTGTCGCCTTTATTGAACGGAACGACACGGAAGATAAACATCAGGATGATACCGGCCAGAGCAGCCAGAATCAGATTCGACCAGACCGCCTGAATGATAAGGGTCACAAGCATGGCTGCAAGCGTCAGAAGGTGTTTCAATTGGAAACGTGAATCAAGGACAACCTCTTCATCCGGCGTTTCTTTATCTTCTGGTACGACAGAAGGATCCCTCGGTTTCCGGTAAGTAATGAAGATGGCGATGAAAAGTCCGACGATCATTCCCGAACCGGGAATAATAAGGGATGAAGCAATACTCCCAATCCCAAGGTCAATGCCGTTCGTTTCCATGGATGTCTTGATCGTATCGTGGAAAATATAGCCGAAGCCAACCGGAATCATGACATACGGCGCCTTCAAACCAAAGGTTAAGGCGGCAGCTACAGCTCTCCGGTCCAGCTTCATTTCATCAAATAATTTCAAAAGCGGTGGAATAAGAATCGGTATAAAAGCAATGTGTACAGGAATGACGTTCTGAGAAAGACTGGCTACGAACGCAATGACAAAAACAATCATCGTCCGTTTATCCTTTAAAACACGCAGTAAAAATCCGACTAGTATGGATGTGATGCCTGAGTAGCTGATCGCAACCGCGAAAGCTCCCAGCAATATATAACTTAATGCCACATTCGCCTGTTCTCCCATCCCGTCAACAAGAAGGGTTAACGCATCTGTCAAGCTCTCCCCGTTCATGAGACCTGCGGTTAAACCCGCGGCGATAATGGCAACGATGACGTTCACGCGTAATAAACTTAACACGGTCATCACCAGGACAGAAACGACAACTGCCCATGCCATAAGACATTCTCCTCTCCAGTAGTTTCATGCATTAGCGATTTATCATGATAAAGTATGATGGTGAAAAAATCAACCCTCAGGAAAATAGAGAGTCAATTCTGAAAGCTGCTTATTCGTCCATGCTGCGCTCAAGGGATTCAAGCATAGAGATCAGGCGGTCAATGTCTTCCACTGACGTCTGCTCAGGATCCAGGTTATCTAAACGTCCCATAAAATCTTCCAGGCGCTGCTTCAAGTTGGACATCTTCTCCTGCTGCGTCATGTAACGATTCAGCTCCTTTATCTGTTTTACGTCCAGTCCATCATAGTACAAGTATCTGCCTCTGTCCAGAACCGGCTTCACCCAGCTGTAAAAAAGCGCCGTCTGTACGAAAACAAATGTGTTGTTCTCGTACAGACGGCGCGTCTTCTCATTTTAATTCGAAGGAAAAGCTGACGTGATCCTGAATGGGGATCCAGGCTCCGATGCCCTGCCGGGTCACGTTTTTAACGGAGAGTGTCTTCTTCGACCCCTTCAGCTGGATGTAAACATCACCGAAAGCTACTTCTCCTTTTTCATTCACGGCCGGTGCAAACGCATGAAGGACCCCTACTTTGTTGGTCGGGATGCCGTACGTATTATTCTGCTTTGTTCCTTTACCAATCACGGTGTTAAAGGATAACGGAAGTTTTGTGTTTTTCTGAGCTTCCAGAAGAATCAGCTTCATCATCTGGTCGCTGTGGCTGATCCGTGAGGTCAGACCACCCTTGACTGCTTTTTCTTCTTTTTGAAGATAACTCAGTTTCTCCTGCTTTTCTCCTCCGTGGTTGTTCAGTTCATTTGTATTGATCTCCTGATACTCCCAATTGATATTGGTTTCTTTCGAATCATAGGAAAGCGGCCACCTTCCAAGAAATATGTCTCCTCTGTACCCAATCGCCAGTGGAGAAGGCTTCAAGGACGTTTCATTCAGCATTTCAATCAACTGGGGATTGGTAATGCGGACCTCCGTATTCTCCATCAGCTCTTTCGTAATTTCCTCCGCTTCCAGCAATTCCTGATCATCGGTAGAGTTCGGATACGTGTTGTCTTTGGATATGTTTAAGACGTGATTCGGAATGGAGCCTTCTTCTTTTTCATTCTTCTTAGGTTCAGCCGAGGCAGAACCGGCAGCAAACCAAGTAAGAATACAAATAAACAGCAGTAGTCCCAGCCATTTTCTATTCACATCAAGGGCCACCTTTCACTTTTTTTATAGCTTGTGAAAGATGGCCCGTAGTATACATTATTCTGCTGCAATTAGCTTGTTCATCATATAGCTCGCTTTGCTGTCGAAAAACTGGATGCATGGCCCGATCCCCAGAAGAATTACAATGGTACCGATACCAATAGGGCCACCAAGCACAAGAGCCAGCACGAGAGCAAAAGACTCGGTCATGGTTTTAGCTTTGGTAATGCTGTAGCCGAAACGCTTCTGGAGAGCGACCATAAACCCGTCCACAGGATTCAAGGAGAATTTCGGCTGCAGATAAAGCGATACGCCGATGGCAATAATTACAATTCCGAGGATTAAAGTGATCAATTTCATGAAGAATGCTTGAAGCACCAAGGTGTCAAACACCTGCAGCATCCAGAAATCGATGAATTTCCCAAGTACTAATATAGTAATCACCGCAGGCAGGTCCGGCTTCTCTTTTGCAATCAGTGCATTGGTTACAATCAGAAAACCACCAATGACCATAACCCACGTTCCAATTGTAAGTCCGATCTGTTCCGTCAGCCCGACATTTACGGCATCCCACGCTCCAGCTCCCAGATTCGATTTAATCGTTAGTGTGACGCCCATCGCAATGACAATCAACCCTGCAAGATAAAAGAATCCTTTAATGACTAATGTTCTCATGGTCTCCCTCATTTCTTTATTTCAAAGTTGCTTTGAACCGAAAACCTGTACATAAGACACAAAAAAAGAGCGTGAATCCGGCTGTCGGACTCATGCTCTTTATATTTTACTAGCTTAACTGGATACACTCAAGCGTTTCTTCCACATTTATACTATTTTCTACTGATTGAACCATCGAGCAGTTGTTCCGGGAAATTTCCAGGTTTTTCAACAGCTTGTCCTGATTCAAGTGATACCCTTTGACAACGAAGTGCAGGTGGATCTTTTCGATACGGTTCGCCTCATCGGGATTTCTCGTTACTTCCGCAGATACCTGTATATCTTCGTAATTCATCCGCTGTTTATCGAGGATTTTCCTGAACACCCCAAGGCTGCACCCTGCAATCGAAGACACCATCAATTGAAACGGGCGGAAACCATTGGCTTCATCGCCGGAAATGTCCAGCTGTCCATATTCCAAAGAAGTACGGATGCCGTTCTCTCTTAAATGAAACTCCATCAGTTTATTCACTCCTTTCGCTTAACGGCTTTGCGTTCATTATATAATAGATCGTTCTGTAAAAGAAACCACACCGTCTTTCCGCCCCGACCTTGCCTGTTTGACACCTTTTCCGATACGATAAGCGTGTAGAACAGGAGGATGACTATGGTTTCTAATCGCACCAGGTTTTGGATTTTAATCGGTCTTGTCACCATATCGGGCTTTTCCCAAGGCATGCTTCTCCCCCTCATCGCGGTCATCCTTGAGCAGAACGGGATTTCGTCTTCTGTGAACGGGATACATGCAACGGGGCTTTACATAGGAATTTTATTATCGTCCCCTTTTATGGAAAAACCACTCCGTCGGTTCGGCTACAAAGCCATCATACTGTTCGGGGGAGCGCTCGTATTCGTTTCACTCGCGCTCTTTCCTTTCTGGCAGGCGCTGTGGTTCTGGTTTATGCTCCGGGTAGCTGTCGGAATCGGTGACCAGATTCTCCACTTCGGTACCCAGACATGGATCACCGCTTCCTCGGACCCGCAGAACCGAGGGCGCAGCATTGCCTATTATGGTTTGTTTTTCAGTGTCGGATTCACCCTTGGTCCATTAATGACCAACCTGTTGGAATTCGGGATTTTCGTTCCGTTTCTCCTGTCTTCCTTCTTAAGTTTCATGGTGTGGCTGCTGCTCCTGCGCGTTCGCAGCGAAAAGCCGCCAACCGAGCAGGCCACTGCTTATGGGACAAGTTCATGGAAACGTTTCGGCCGGAGTATCCGTCTGGCATGGCCGGCCTTTTTGCCGCCTCTTGCCTATGGCTTTCTGGAAGCCACCCTGCATGGGATTTTCCCCGTGTACGGCATGCGGATCGGACACGATGTGAACATGTTATCGTTCATCATCCCTTCCTTTGCTGCGGCCAGTTTATTTTCGCAGATTCCTCTAGGCATATTAAGTGACCATATTGGGAGAAAGAAAGTGATAATAACGGTCGTGACGGGAGGCATTGCCGCCTTTCTGCTCGCTGCAGCTTTTGAAGGATCGATCCCTTGGCTTTTTGCCTCCTTCGCCTTAGGCGGGCTTTTTGTGGGCTCTCTCTTTTCCTTGGGGATTTCCTATATGACCGACCTTCTACCTAAGGAACTCCTTCCCGCGGGAAACATTCTCTGCGGGATGTCTTTCAGTATCGGAAGTATTCTAGGTCCATTCTTATCAGGATTCGTTCTGGACCTGTGGCCGGACCTTTCATTCTTTTATGTCATCGTATCCCTGTTGGTTGTCGTTCTGACAGCGATATTCTTGTACAAACCTCTTCCGTTAGAGAAAAAACAGGCAGCCCCATCCTAAGGGCTGCCTGTTTGTTTATTCTGCGAGTGCTTTATAAAGCACTTCCAGGTTTTGTTCCATCAAGGAGAAGTAATCTTCTTCATTCTCTACATCTTCTTCCGTCAACACAGCAAGATTATGGAACTGTAGAGGCTCTGCACCGATTTCATCCTGAATGACTTTTGATACTTTAGGAGTGACATTTTGTTCAAAAATCACGTAGCGGAGCTCCTCTTCCTCTGCCAGTTCAATGATTTCCTCCAAGTCTTTCTGGGAAGGTTCATTCGTCGGACTCAGGCCGGACACTGCAATCTGGTCGATGCCGTAAGCTTCCTCCCAGTAGCCGTAGGCCGCATGAGAAACGATGATTTTGTCTTTCGGCTGTGATTCCACTTGTTTATGAAACTGCTCGTCCAACGCTGTAAGTTTTCCTTTTAAGGCCTCGAAGTTTTCTTCATACAGGTCTTCCTTTTCAGGATTCAACTCAATAAGCTGCTCTTTAATACCTTCAGCGAGTTCAATGGACCGAACCGGGTCGAGCCAGACGTGCGGATCATTCTCCCCATGATCATGTCCTTCGTGGCTGTCTTCATGCTCCGCGTGCTCTTCCTCTGTTTCGCTCTCATGACTGTGGTCATGCCCGGCATGCTCTTCTTCTGTTTCTCCCTCATGGTTGTGGTCATGCTCAGCATGTTCTTCCGCTGTCTCACCTTCATGGCTGTCTTCCGCTCCATGATCATGAACACGCTCTTGCAGGTCCATATCGCCGGCCGCTTCCAACACGGTTGTCCCCTCAGGTTTCAAAGCTTCAGAGATTTTCTGGGCGTACCCTTCAAGGCCTGCTCCGTTGTAAACGAACAAATCGGCCCCGGCCATATCCACCATTTCTTTTGTTGTAGGTTCGTACGTGTGCGCGTCAGACCCTGGCGGAAGGATCGTTTCCACATCTACCGTGTCTCCCCCGATTTCACTGGTGAAAAATTGAAGCGGGTAAACTGTTGTATACACCTTGATAGTGTCCCCGCTCTCTTCTCCTTCCTTCCCATCCCCTGAAGTTTCTTCACTTCCACAGGCACTGAGAAGAAAAACTGCTGTTAATAAAAACGATAATATACCAAATTTCTTCATATGATTTCGTCCTCTCCAAATGGTTCTGCCCAAATCTTAGCGTAATCATTACGGTTTGTAAACAGTAACCATTACCTTTTAATCAATAAAGGAAAGGATGCCTGTGAAGACACCCTTTCCCATCTGTTTAATGACACCGCGGACATTTGCCATAAATTTCAAACTTATGGTTTTCAATATCATAGCCTTTCAAATTCTCATGCACGTTTTCCATCGGACAAAAGGCGATGGATTTAGTTTTTCCACAGTCTGTGCAGATGAAATGATGATGGTGGCCGTCCGTATCACAGCTGAGGCGGAAATGCTTTTCGCCCCCCAGTTCTGTCGACTCCAGAATATCAACCTCCGTCAGCATATAAAGGTTCCGATAGATCGTATCATAACTGACGCTCGGGAAATATCCCTGAAATTCCTTAAGAATTTCCTTAGCCGCAATATACTGGTCCTGACCAGAAAAAATCTTCAGCATACGTTCGCGCTGCTTGGTTCGCTTATATCCCTTTTCCTTCAATCTCTGCAATGCTGTTTCCACATTCATGAAGCCTCACCCTTTATCCATTGCTGGTTTCTAACATTTTTATAAATAATAGACATTACCAGAATCAAGATGGCCATGACGACAATCGTTCCACCCGGAGGTACGCTCAGGTGGTAGGAGGAGTACAGCCCGACCATGACAGAGACTTCCCCAAACGCGATGGAAAGCCCGATCGTCTGCTTAAAGCTTGTGGCAATCCGGAGTGCGGAAGCCACAGGCAGCGTCATCAGCGCTGATACGAGCAGAATGCCGACGACCTGCATGGCGGAAGCAATCACAAGCGCCACCATAACAATAAATAATAAATGAATCCAACGGCCGTTCACCCCTGATACCGACGCATGTTCCTCATCAAACGATAGAACGAACAATTCCTTATAAAAGAAAATAACGATAAAAATAACGATCACGGTTACCAATAATACCGTCCACATACTGTCGCGGCTTACCGCTGTAACACTTCCGAACAAGTAACTGAACAAGTCCGTATTAAATCCGTCCGCCAGGGAAATCAAAATGACACCAAGTCCAATCCCTCCGGATAAAATAATAGGGATCGCCAGTTCTTCGTAGTGTTTATATACTTTTCTCAACCGTTCAATCAAAATGGCACCGGCTACAGAAAACGCCATGCCCATATAAACCGGGTTCCAGTCATCGATGGATGATACTCTCTTTTCCAACAGAAGACTGGCCGCAATCCCTGTCAGTGTGATGTGGGACAAGGCGTCAGCAATCAACGATAAGCGTCGTACGACTATGAACACTCCAAGGAGAGGAGCGACAATGCCAATCAAAAGACCTGTAATCGCTGCATTCTGTAAAAACTCAAATTGCATAAAACTTTCAAGCACGCTCTTTTTCCTCCTTAGTGACTGTGATTGTGAGTCAGCTGCTGAACGGCGTATCCATAAAGCTGATTCAAATCCTCTTCACTGAATTCCTTGTATTCCTCCGACTGTCCATGGAAATGGACCGTCTTGTTCATGCACACCACATGGGTGGCATGGTCTGTAATCGTTCCAATATCATGGCTGATCATAAGCAGCGTAATGCCCCGCTCCTTGTTCAATCTGCCGAGCAGGTCATAAAATTCGGTGACATGCTTAGCATCGACTCCGACGGTGGGCTCGTCCAGAATCATCAATGATGGATCACTGACAAGAGCTCTTGCTATGAACACACGCTGCTGCTGACCGCCGGAAAGATCACCAATGCCGGCATGCGCGTATTCTTCCATCTCCACTGTGCGCAGAGCATCCATCGCTTTCTCTTTATGTTTTTTATTGAAAAATTTAAACGTGCCTATCCTCGATACGAGACCGGTCTTTACGACCTCCAGAACTGTTGCGGGGAATCCGGAATTGAAACTGTTCGCCTTTTGGGAGACAAAACCGATTTCCTGCCAGTCTTTATACTGTTTCAGTGGTCTGCCGAACAACTGGATCGTTCCTTTATCAGGCTTCTCGAGTCCGAGCATCAATTTAATGAGTGTCGACTTCCCTGATCCGTTAGGTCCCACCAGTCCAAGGAACTGACCTGATTTAATCTCAAGATCTACATCCTGAACGACCGTTTCTCTCTCATATTTAAAGGAGACATTGTCCAACTTTACAATGGTTTGTTCACTCATGGTCCATCCCTCTCAAGATAATAATCATTACGATTTAAAATTCTTTCCCTATCATATAGGAGGTTGCCTGAGGAATCAAGAGAGAAGTACCCTATTTTTCTTTATGTAAAGCAAAAGACCAGGACAGGGAACCCTGCACTGGTCTTTGAATATTATAAATACCGATTGTTTCTTCTTTCCAGATAATCCTGCAGTGCTGAGAAAATCATCGTCAGCGGCCAGTAGATCAATGCTGCTGTAATATACATGGTCATGGAATCCACTGTCCGTCCTGCTGCAATCTGTGCTTTATTCAAAATTTCCGGAACGGAGATCATGGCTGCAAGTGAGGTGGCCTTCAACAAATCAAGAAACACATTTCCTAATGGTGGAATGGCGATCCTCGTCGCCTGCGGCATAATAATCCTGCGTATCGTCTGCCAGTACGTAAATCCAAGAGCACGGGCGGACTCCCACTGCCCGTTGGACACACTGTTTAAGGAAGCCCGGTTGATTTCAGCAATATAAGCAGCACTGTTGGTTCCGAATCCGATAATGGCAGCCGTCGTTGCCGGCAGTTTCAATCCTACAACCGGCAGTCCGAAATAAAGGACAAATAAATAAACGAGGATAGGCGTTCCTCTCATGAAGGAAATATAAAACCTCGCCGGCCATCGGAGCCAGATACGACTGGACCCACGTGCCAATGCCAGGAAAAAACCAAGAATGAGACCGATGGCCATTCCAATGACTGCTACTAATAAAGTAAGAGGCACACCTTCCAGGATAAAAGGAAGGTTGGACCAGGCCCGCTCTGCATTAAAGAGCTTCTCGACTTGTATTTCGTTTACTTCAATGCCAAACATTTCCTAACCCTTATAAATCCAGGCCTTCGATTTCGCGGATATCCTCTTCCGGTTCCTTCGAAGCATCCTGGCCGCCGAAGAACTCTTCGGACAATTCTGTTAATGTTCCATCTTCCTTCATTTCAGCCAGTACGGCATCCATTTCCTCTTTCATTGTTTCTGCTTCTTTCGGCATCACAATAGCTGAGTTCGTCGGATGGAATTTCAAATCTGGATGAAGCTGAACTTCAATATCTGTTAAAGCCTGCAGGGCCAGGGACTGTAAATAGTAGTCATTGATAATGAAGTCTGTGTTTCCATTCTCCACATCACGAAGGTAGACATCATTGGTGACATTTCCGTATGTTTTCGTATCCGCACCGAAATGTTCCGCAATCTGGGAGAATACCGTTGTCGCTCCACCACCATGGGTCTTGCCTTCAAGGTCCTCCAGTTTTTCAATGCCGGACAAATCAGACTCCCGCACAATCATCGTGGAATAGGAGTATTTGTAAGGTTCACTGAACGTAAATTGTTTTTGGCGCTCCTTCGTAACTTCCATATCATTAATAACGGCATCAATCCGGCCGCTGTTAATCGCAGAAAGCAGTCCATCGACACCATATTCCTCAAATTTCAATTCAAGACCAAGGCGGTCGGCGACTTCGCGCATGATCTCCACATCATACCCGGTCATTTCATCGGAGCCTTCCGGGTAGTAGGAAGCCGGGAAAAGTGTGCCGGATGTCCCGACGACGATTTCTCCTTCTTCCTGAATTTCACTCCACTTACTGTCAGAAGCTTCTTCGCTTCCATTATTTGAACCACTGTCCCCTGTGTCTTCACTTGATCCACAAGCAGCCACAATCACAGCCAGCAGTAACATGCTCATAAGTATAAAAGCTTTGCGCATCGTTCTTTCCACCCTCCATTTTTATTCGTGTCACCTGTTTAATATAGCAACTTGACACCTGTCAAATCAACTGTGCTGTCCATTTTTATCGGCTGGGAAATTTTTTGTGGACTTTTCCGTCCAGTGTGCTATGATAATACCATACTCAGATTATAATGATTATAAAATAATAAATCTTATAATTAATTGTGAATGAATTTCATTTTCAATTATGTAAAAGGAGCTGAGAATCAAGTGAATGAAACCCGCACGTTTCCTTACCCGAAACATTGGAAGGAACTGAAATTCCCAGGACATATGAAAGAGCACGCCGAACTGATTGCCGCTCTTGTCAGTGGTATGCTTCTGCTTTCTGCCTGGATAGGAGAAAACTACTGGTCTCCCCCTGTGTACATCACTTTGTACCTTTCCGCCTTTATCATTGGTGGATTTGCCAAGGCGAAAGAGGGATTAGAAGAAACGCTGGAAGACCGGTCATTGAATGTAGAGCTGCTGATGATCCTGGCCGCTGTTGGATCGGCCTCCATCGGTTACTGGACTGAAGGAGCCATCCTGATTTTCATTTTTTCTTTAAGCGGAGCTATGGAAACCTATACGATGAATAAGAGCCATAAGGAAATCTCCTCCCTCATGAACCTGCAGCCGGAGCAGGCGCTGCTTGTTACAAATGGACATCAACAATGGGTGCCTGTAGAACGATTAACCGTCGGAGATGTCATTCGTGTGAAGCCAGGGGAACGTGTTCCGGCTGACGGAGTCATTTCTGAAGGAACATCCACTTTGGATGAAAGCACGATCACAGGAGAGTCCATGCCTGCTTCCAAGGGAATGGATCACGAGGTCTTTGCAGGTACGATGAATATCGATGGAAGCCTGCTTGTAGAAGTGACAAAAGAGTCAAAGGAAACCTTATTCCAGAAAATCATTACCATGGTTCAAAACGCACAAAGCGAAAAATCGCCTTCCCAGCTGTTTATCGAACGGTTTGAAAGCACGTATGTCAAAGCTGTGCTTGGAGCAGTAGCTGTCATGATGTTTCTGCCGCACTTCTTATTTGGATGGACCTGGATGGAAACTTTGTACAGGGCGATGATTCTGCTTGTGGTCGCCTCCCCATGCGCACTGGTCGCCTCTATTATGCCGGCCACCCTTTCAGCTATTACCAATGGGGCACGTCAGGGGATACTATTCAAAGGCGGCGTCCACCTTGAACACTTGTCTTCCATCAAAGCTTTCGCCTTTGATAAAACCGGGACCCTCACAAAAGGGCAGCCGGTCGTAACGGATTTCGTCACCACGGACAAAGAGGCCGCTGATGACCTGTTATCTGTGGCAGCATCCATTGAGCAGCAATCCAACCATCCTCTCGCAAAAGCCGTCGTGACCTTTGCCGCCGGGCAGAAAGTTCCTTTTGTAAACGTTGAGGACGTAAAAAATCACAGCGGTAACGGTGTAAGCGGCTGGTACAAAGGTGAGGAATGGGCGATTGGAAAAGCCGATTTCATTGGACGGGACGACTGCTCCAGTTTTGAGGGAGGATTGTTTTCCACATTAGCTGCTGAAGGGAAGACCGTCATCTTCGTAAAACGGAACGGGCTCGTTTCGGCCCTTCTTGCCTTGAAGGATACGGTAAGAGAGGATACGAAACGGGCGGTACAGATACTGAAGGATCAGGGGATTTATACAATTATGCTGACTGGAGATAATGCTGCCACAGCGGAGGCCATTGCTCGAGAAGCAGGACTGGACCAATACATTTCCGAATGTCTTCCTGATCAAAAGCTGGAGGAAATCAAGCGGTTGAAACAGCACTTCCCTCACGTCGCTATGGTCGGAGACGGCATTAATGATGCTCCGGCACTGGCAGAGGCTGATGTAGGAGTTGCTATGGGAGAAGGTACAGATGTCGCCTTAGAGACAGCTGATGTTGTCCTTATGAAAAATGATCTTCCGAAAATCGCGCGTGCCATGGAACTTTCCAAACGCATGAACCGGATTATTAAACAGAACGTCATTTTTTCTATCACCGTCATTATGCTGCTGATCATGAGTAACTTTCTCCAGTGGCTGGATCTTCCGCTTGGCGTCATCGGCCATGAAGGAAGCACGATTCTTGTCATCCTGAACGGACTCCGCCTCTTGAAAAATTAAAAATGTAAACAGCCAGCGCTGTTCCTGGAGGCATTACAGCCGAACGCTCCTCTTCATATCCATGCTCCTTTTCTGACTGGATCATTTACAAAAGATAAGAGCTGCGAGCGTTTTATACGGCCCTGAAACGAAACGATGATAAGACAAATTCAGCAGAATGCCTGTAAAAAAAGCTGTCGGGTGTAACCCCGACAGCTTCTTTTCATCCCCATGTATCTTCTGTCCTGCGGTGGTAGGCCATGGCATTGATCTCACCACCGAGAATAATGACGATCCCGGAAAGATAAAGCCAGATCATCAGGACGATCACCCCTCCAAGACTTCCATACATCGCTGAGAAGTTTCCCAGATTGCTCACATAAAAGGAGAACAACAGCGATACAAGCTGCCAGCTGATGGTAGCAAAAACGGCTCCTCCTACGGTATCCCTGTATTTCAACCGCTTATTCGGGGCCGTTACATAAAGGAAGGAAAGAACGACATAGAAAATGACCGAGGAAATGACCCAGCGCAGTCCATTCCATAAGCCGATAAAGCTTTCGGATAAACCGAAATAAGAAAACAAATGAACTCCGATGGCCTGCCCCGCTACCGGAAGCAGAAAAGCGATCCCGATGACAACGACCATAGCGATGGTCAAGACGATGGCGATCATTCTTGAAACGATAAAGGACCGGCTCTCCTTCACGCTGTGGGCTCTGTTAAAGGCACGCATAATCGCATTGACTCCGTTCGATGCAGCCCAAAGTGTTCCTATCAGCCCAATGGATAACAGGCTTCCGTTTTCATCTGAAAACAGGGAGGTGACGTTTTCCGTAATGATCTCGAACGTATCTGCAGGAGCATACGCACTTACGAATGTGAGAACGCGCTGTTCATCAATATGTAGATACCCTAGAAGCGTGAGCAGGAATATCATAAATGGAAATAATGATAACAGAAAGAAGTAGGCAAGCTGGGCAGCCATGCCGCCTACATCATCCTCCCCGAACCGGGTGAAAAGTTCCCGGAAGAAATTCTTGATGACTTTCATGATATTCCATCACTCCTGAAATCAGGAAGCGTTGTCGGAATTGTCCGCAGCTCTCAACTGGTCGTTGACCTCCTGATTGATTTCCCCTACTTTATTTAGCATACTCTCTGCCTTGTCTAATAATTCAAGAAGATCTTCGACTCCTTTGTTCAACTGCTTGGAAAACGATTCATAGCTTACCCGCAGAGAGTGAACAGCTTCTGACGGACTTGCAGCAATCTGACGGCACTTGGATCCGGCGGCTTTCGATTTCCGGCCAACCATTGTGCGTGTATCTTTATCAATCAAGGCAGCTGCAGCACCTGCCGCAGCACCGATCAGAATTCCCTTCCATAATGTCTGTCCCATGTTTCTTCCTCCTCAAAGTTTATATTCTTTTTTTATCGAGGCCAGCAGTTCGGCACATCCCTGCTGGACAAGGTCATAAACGTAATCGAAATTCCCTGTGTAGTACGGGTCGGGCACTTCATCCACATCCAACTGCGGAAGATAGTCCATCAGCTTGGTCACAGTGACTCCATCTTTCTGCCGGATGCTGTGAAGATCCTGAAGATTTTTCTGGTCCATGGCAACAAGGTAGTCGAACTCATCCCAGTCCGTTTCCCTGACCTGACGAGCGGTCATGCCTTCATAGGAGACATTATTCCTATCTAAAATGTCCTGTGTTCCCTCATGAGGCTGTGACCCCGTATGCCAATGACCGGTCCCTGCGGAATCTACAGATATCCGATCGCTGAGGTTTTCTTTTTCCACCAGGTTCCTGAAGACCGCTTCAGCCATCGGCGACCTGCAGATGTTGCCGAGACAAACAAATAAAACTCGTATCATGTTGGTTCCTCCATCATAGTATTTCTAACTGTACTAATTCTATAAGGTGACACATAATCCTGCCTGGTGCAACTATTCTTCCATTTAATTCCCTTTACGTCTCTCCCTGAACCGCTTTTCGACACCATTTTATAAAAAGAGGTTGACAGACGCTCTGAATTTTCGGAATATTTTATACATGGAATGTTTTTATCTTTTTTTATCTTTAAGGGGGATGACAATGGGAGAACAGAGTGCACTTCATAGTTTTTTAAGTGAACTGAGTGGTCTGGTCTGGGGCCCCGTCCTGCTGATTCTGCTGGTAGGTACAGGGGTTTATTTGACTTTACGACTCGGTTTTCTCCAGTTTAAAACACTGCCTTATGCACTGAGGCTCGCTTTTAAACCGGACAAAAAGAAAAAGCCGGGTGAAAAAGGGGATATTTCCCACTATCAGGCTTTGACGACCGCGCTTGCGGCAACCATCGGTACCGGGAACATCGCCGGGGTGGCGACAGCAGTCGTGCTTGGCGGACCGGGAGCCGTTTTCTGGATGTGGATTACAGCGGTCTTCGGAATGGCGACGAAATACGCGGAAGCCGTCCTTGCCGTTAAATATCGAATTGAAGGAAAAGACGGACAGATGTCCGGCGGCCCCATGTACTATCTGTCCCGCGGCTTAAAAACCAAATGGCTCGGAAAACCGCTCGGCATTTTATTTGCCCTCTTCGGGGCCGTCGCTGCATTTGGAATCGGAAATATGGTGCAGTCCAACTCCGTTTCAGACGTTGTTGAGGGGACCTTCAACATCTCTCCATGGGTGACGGGAATTGTACTGACGCTTCTCGCGGGACTGGTTCTCCTCGGGGGAATCAAGAGTATTGGTCGTGTCACAGCCTTGTTCGTCCCAGTTATGGCCGTTTTTTATGTAATTGGGGCCTTAATTATTCTTGTGCTTAATGCCGATTTGATCCTGCCGGCCTTTGGGACCATCTTCTCGGATGCCTTCACAGCTAACGCCGTGGGCGGCGGTATTCTCGGAAGCGTGATCCGTTACGGGGTTGCCCGGGGCGTATTCTCCAATGAAGCCGGACTTGGATCCGCACCCATTGCAGCCGCTGCAGCAAGAACCGACTATGCCGGACGTCAGGCGCTCGTATCAATGACCCAGGTCTTTATTGACACCATTATCGTTTGTACAATGACTGGGCTGACCATCGTCATGGCCGGTCAGTACCAGGGCGGACTTGACGGCGCGGATCTGACCTCTGCATCCTTTGAGCTTTTCCTGGGTGAATTCGGGGCTTATGTTGTTACCATCGGTTTGATTTTCTTTGCTTTCTCCACGATCGTGGGCTGGTCCTATTACGGAGAAAAATGCTTCGGTTATTTAACAAACCAGCGCTTCATCGGTTTGTACAAAATTGTATTTGTAGCGTTTGTTCTCGTGGGATCCGTTTCTCAGCTGAGCACCGTATGGGTCTTCGCTGATGTAATGAACGGATTAATGGCCTTCCCGAACTTGATCGGCCTGCTCCTGTTATCCGGGGTCGTAGCGGCCGAGACGAACAAGTTCCTGAAAGTAGCGAAACAGGAAAAACAGCAGGAGAAAGAACAACGCCAGGTCGGATAATGCCGTCTGCGTACAGTCACCCTTTCTCAACAACTTGAAGCCCGAAGCAGATCCTGCTTCGGGCTGTTTTATGTCAGCGGCCGTATGCACGCCTCGTCTTCATTTTTGGCTGAATTCACATGTGTACTGACTTCATACATCGATAAATCATCCATCGTAAGCTGATCCAGGTATTCTTTCGCCTGATGTGCCTCCCACTGCACAGGTGTAATCCACCCGTCCTGCTGGTCCTGTGGAAGAATGACCGGCATGCGGTCGTGCACAGGAGCCACGTCCTCATTTGCTTCCTGAGTCAGTATGGTACACGTATAGAGGGGGTCACCGCCGCCTTTCCATTGATCCCATAAGCCGGCAAAAGCAAACAGCGTCCTGTCTTCTGGTTGAATCCGAAGCGGCTGCTTCCCACTCCCGGTTTTTTTCCATTCATAAAAGCTGTCCGCTATAATCAAGCATCGCTTCCTGCTCATCAGCTTCCGGTAACTCGGCTTCTCATGAGCGGTTTCGCTTCTGGCATTGATCATCTTATAGCCGATTTTCGGGTCTTTCGACCAGGATGGAACAAGCCCCCACTTCATGAAACCGGCCCGCTTTTCTCTGCCGTCATGAATCACAGCCAGTACCTGCTGTCCTGGGGCGATATTGTATCTTGGCTCATAACCATGAATCGGTTGGGAAATGCCGAACTCTCTAAGGACCTCCGCTTCTTCAGCTAAAAGTGTATACCTTCCACACATCGGGCATCCTCCTTTTTTCCAGTATAAAGGTTTCCCGATCCTTCAATACCCAGCCTGTTCGTGCTGCATCATGGAAAACTATTGAATTAAAATCCGAATTTATTGTCGATTTTCCGTTGATACTTCTGAAAAGCGGAGGATTCACTCCATTTTCGCTTTTCCATGAGAATGTCGAACCGGATCTGCTTTTCAGTGATCTTCTTTTTGTAGTGCGCCGATAACTGAGGGTCTTTGATTTCCGCGAGAATATCCTCAAGCTCACTGATTTCCTTTTTGAGCACCATTTCCTCCGGCAGCATGTTGGCATTTTTCAAGATCCGATAGCTGTTCCTTACTTCCTCCGGGAGGTGTGCGAATTCGTCTTTGGGAAGGGGTTTCCCGTGACCGGGCAGATGATCGAAATCCCCATCTTTCAAGGCCTGCTTGATTTTCTCTTCAACAAGATGTGCATAATCCACCGTCAACGCCCCTGTTCCACTGATTTTTCCGCATACAGCCGCATCGCATTCATCTCCTGGTCTTCTACCGGCTCGTATGCATAGGTGATCCTCCTCGATTCCTTCGGCTGGGCGATCTGGGCATAGACTTCACCAGAAAGAGAAAGACCAGCCTCTGCCGCTTCTTCCACAGATTGAGAATAGACGACCGTCTGAATACCGGAAAAATAAATGGCCGTCAGACACATCGAACAAGGTTCACCACTGGCATAAAGGACACAATCACTTAAATCGACCGAACCTCTTTGCTGCTGGGCCCGTCTTATCGCCAGCATTTCAGCATGGCCGCTCACATCAGGATGTTTGTGTAGTTCATTGCCCCCTTCGGCTATTACCTCCCCGGCAGAAACCAGAACAGCTCCAAAGGGATGACCGCCCGCTTCTACATTTTCACAGGCGAGTTCCAGTGCACGTTTGGAAAATGAATTCATAGCGTTCCTCCTAAAGACGTTTTTTCACAGACTCTTTCAACCCTTCTGCAAGAGGTTCAAGATGGATGACCTTTTCTAGAAGCTCTTTATTATCCCTGTCGTGGTAGCGAAGCTGATTCACATCATCCACCGTCACCCCGGCAGGATGAGCTTCAACAAGGCTGAGGTAATCCCCGGCCTGCACGGTTCCTTCTTTTAACACCCTCAAGTAAAAGCCGGTAAACCCTTCTTTCATGACCTGGGCGGGGAAATCATCAATTCCATGGGTACGGGCGATGATATAACAAGGTTTGCGCGGCTCAGAGATTTGAAGAAGAGCTTCCCCCATCTGGAAGATGTCTCCAATATGAACCTCTTCCTCCGACACGCCTTCCACGGTTATATTTTCACCAAAAGAAGGGAAAGCAAACGACTGACCATAGTGCTCTTCCCAATGTCTGTAATGCTGGGCGGGATAAAGACAGACCGCCTTATCTCTCCCTCCATGGTTCTTTTTATCAGCCTGCTCGTCCCCTTCAAAGTTCCAATACGATAAAAAAGCTGGTGTGGATACCGGCTTTTTTCGATACGCACTCTCTAATTCACCTTTATTCGTCTCATACGTTTCCGGCCGGCCGACATTTAAAGATAAGAGCTTATACTTCATAAAACTCCCCTTCCCTGTACTTTTGGATCCACGCCGGCAGGTAATCGTACTGCCACGCATCCATCGGGTAATCAACAAACACATCCTCACCGTTTTCATAGAGCGCCTGAATCAGTTCATTCATACTGGTGAAATAAAAGGAATACAAAAACTCATAACTGAACGGCTCCTTCGGCATATCATGATCAGCGCACACCTGGGGGTCGCTGTAATTCAAGTACGTACGGCACGGAATCGGACGTACTTCATAAGCCATACAAAGCTGGGTTTCCGGATCAAGCATCGGACAAGGCAGATTCAAACGCTTGTAGGCCAGTTTCGTATCCGGGTCTTCATAATCCATAGCGAGGGCTTCCTGAAGCTTTTTCTCCTGGGCAGGGAAGTAACTCTCCCAATGGTCAAATATCCTTTGTCTGCGCTCAGCAGAAAACTGCTCAATGGACCGGAAAAGCAGCTTCGCTTCCAATTTCGTCAGGACAATTGGAAAATAACAGCAGAACGCACACCCCATAAAACAATTCGGTTTCATCGAAGCGAAATCCTCCATACGCTCAATTTCATGGTCCACTTCAGATAAAAGCCGTTCAAATCCTTCGATAATCACAGCCTCTGTCTCTTTTTCACTATCAAGCAGATCATCTACAATCTGGTCAAAAAATCCCGGGTCCACTTCGTACGATTGGTTGATACGCTCTGACTTTTTAATAATATCTTCATGTTTCAAAAATCTCATTTTCAAACTCCTCTATCTATCCATAGTCTTATTATACATGTCACAGAGACTTTCCTACTATAAGCAGAGTCCACGAATTTCCTGTTGTTCAACCCCCATAAAACTCCTATGATATGAGAAGACATATAAGAGAATCTGTCATCTTTGGAGGTACGTCTAAATGTTATCAAATGCTGAAATCGGTATCGACCTCGGTACTGCAAACATACTTATCTATTCCAAGTCTAAAGGAATTCTGCTGAACGAGCCATCTGTCGTTGCTTACAATACTGAAACCAAGAACGTTGTTGCTGTCGGAAAAGAAGCGAAAGAAATGGTAGGAAAGACCCCTCGGAACATCATTCCTGTCCGCCCGCTTCGCGACGGTGTTATTGCCGACTATGACATGACGGCACAAATGTTGAAAGAGCTGTTGAAAAAAGTTTCCAAAAAATCAGGAATATCTATGCGCAAACCAACAGTCGTTATCTGTACGCCATCCGGATCCACGTCTGTGGAACGCCGTGCCATTCACAATGCTGTCAAAAGCTACGGCGCCAAGCATGTGCACCTGATCGAAGAGCCGATTGCCGCAGCGATTGGCGCGGACCTGCCCGTAGATGAACCGATTGCAAACGTTGTCGTCGACATTGGCGGTGGAACGAGTGAGGTTGCGATTATTTCCTTCGGCGGCGTCGTTTCCTGCAAATCCATCCGTACAGGTGGAGATGTGATGGATGAGGAAATCATCCAATACGTACGCAAAGCCTACAATGTCCTGATCGGTGAACGGACCGCAGAACAGATTAAAATGGAAATCGGCTATGCCTTGATCGATCATCCGGAAGAAACGATGGAAGTCCGCGGCCGCGACATGGTCACAGGGCTGCCGAAAACCATCGAATTGAAATCAACGGAAATCCAGCAGGCTCTGAAAGAATCGCTCGATCAGCTTCTGGAAACCATCCGCGCCACCCTCGAAGAATGTCCGCCGGAATTGAGCGGCGACATTGTCGATCACGGTGTCATCCTTACAGGAGGCGGATCGCTCCTGAACGGCATGCAGGAATGGCTGTCCAACGAAATTTCCGTTCCCGTACACATGGCCCCAAGCCCGCTCGAATCCGTAGCCATCGGAACCGGCCGCTCCCTCAAAATGATCCAGAAACTACAAAAAGCCAGTAAGTAATTCAGAAATGCGGAAGTGCCCTGGTAGTCCCGACAAGCATAAGACAAGCAGCGCAGTGGAGTGATCTTCCTCCACGGAGGTGATTGACTTATGACCTCGAGGGACTGGGCACTGCAGCTGGACATCGCAGAAATGCGGCGCCACCCCGATAGACTCGACATGCATAAGACAAGCCCTGCAGTGAAGTGATCTTTCTTCACGTAAGGGATTGACTTATGTCACGAGAGTCTGGGTGGCAAAGCTGGACATCGCAGAAATGCGGAGCCATCCCATTCAAAACCCTATATCCCGAGAGCGGGAACCTGCCAAGCCTTCCGATCAAACCCCGGGAGGCTTGGTTTTTATCCGCGTAATTAAAGGACTCTCCCCCGTTCATGTCGAAATAAGGCAGTAAGGAATATCCGTTACTTTTCACTTTCCATGAATTGAAAGGTTTTAAAATTTCCTATAAGGTTAAAAAAGTGGATAGAACATGTGAAAAGGAGACTAACGAATGAAACTATCAACAATATTAAAATGGGTGACCGGAGGATGTGAGGCACTTCTTGCTATTCCATTCATCGGGGGATTATTTGTAGTCGGAAGCGGATGGAACGCCCTTCTCTTTATGTTTGTGGCGCACTTGATTACTCTGATCTTTGCCGTACGGGACAATCGGACTTATGCAGGCAGTGTACTCGGGTTAATCACAAGTGCCCTTGCGTGGATTCCTGTTCTCGGCTGGATCCTGCACTCCGTTACCGCCATTTTCCTATTAATAGACGCCGGACGAGCGACCAGTTTAGATAAAAAAGCATAACTAAAGGGGGCATTCAATGTTTACTATTATTTGTTTTTTCAGAGTCGAACAGCGAAATATAGACAAGTTTTTGAAAATCACCAAAAAGTCTGGAGAAATCCTTGAAAATCACGGGACCCTTGAGCACAACATTTATTTTGCCCGCGAGTTAACAGGACGACAAGGTTCCATGGGGCTGCTGAACCTGGTGGAAATGGAAGAGAATGAGGAACTATTCCTCGGCCAATCGGTTTTTGAAAGTGAAGAGCACTATCATAATGTTATGAAAGAAGTCGGTTTTGATGATATGATCCACTATCTGGATGGGAACATCAAGGATATTGTAGAAATGAACCGTGTCGTTACATCAAGCTTTACAACAGAACGCGTTGCAGAAACCAATTAATCACGGAGGTGCAGATCGATGAGAATCGTTGTATTAGGTGCAGGTGCTCTCGGCGCCTATTTTGGGGCGCGCTGGGAGGAAGCTGGTCATGAAGTGATCAACCTCGTCCGGGAAGGCCGTGCAGAACAGCTGGAGAAGAATGGTTTGCAAATACATAGCGAAATGGGCAGCTATGAGTCGGACACTCCCATCATCGCCAGAAGTCCAGAGGAAATCCACGAGCCTGATTTGGTGTTTCTTGCGGTTAAAGGATATCACCTCCACGGGACGATGGACTGGCTGAAGGCCCTTGTCCAAAAAGGAGCCAAAGTATTTCCAGTCCTCAATGGTATGGAACACATCAGCATCCTCCAGAAAGAGCTGGGGGAAGAAGCAGTCCTCGGCGGGCTTTCTTATATCATAGCCACCCTGGATGATGCCGGACATGTCGTCCATACAAGTGAATTCCATGATTTAGTATTCGGTCCTCTTCATCCATCCCAGCAGGCCGTCTGTGAAGAGCTGGCTCTTGCCTGCAATCAGGCAAATATGACCGGGACATTAAGTCCGAACATCCTTGAGGATATGTGGAAAAAGTACATGTTCATTACAGCTTTTTCAGGAATTACAACGGCTGTCAATCAACCCATCGGTGTTGTCCGCAGCTTTCCACAAACCCTGCGTATTGCCGAGCGTATGCTTTCAGAGATGAAAGAACTGGCAAATGCCCATAAAATTAACCTGACAGAGGAACACGTTCAAAATGGCTTCGAAAAACTGCGCAGCCTTGGAGAAGATATGACGTCTTCCATGCACCAGGACCGCAGGAAAGGCCTGCCTTTGGAAGTAGAGCACCTGCACGGAGGCGCACTGCGTCTCGGCAGTGAAGTCAATCTGTCCCTCCCCTGCATCGAAACGGTTTTCGGAATGATCAAACCCTATGAAACGTTCCAGCAATAACAAATACCGCAGCGGACACCTGCCAGGTGCCTGCTGCGGTATTTTATTTCGCATAATCTTGGACTTCCGGACGCTTGCCGTACTGAAGCTCCCGGATGGACAACCCAAAATCCATCTGCAGGTGAGGATAATCCTTGAAGTTTTCCCAGTCCCCTCCCCACGTGAATCCAAGATCCTTAGCTATATCTACAACTTCCATCCAATCCGATTCCCCGTTGTCATTTCCGTCATAATTCATATCCCAGACGACACGCCCGTCTTTCGTTTCAATGGCAAAGTCGATGGCAAGACCGTAATTATGATAAGATTCCCCGCCTTCTGCATAGGTTACAATTCTGCCATCTTCGGACCTTCCCTGCTCATAGAGAGCATCCTGCTCCCCGACTGAGCGGTGACCATCTGTAATGACGACAGCAATCCCTTTCTCTTCGGCATGGTTGACAAGTTTCCCTTTATTCTCCTGAACAGCAGGATGAAGGGTGTCAGGAATTGGCACATCCTCTTTCTTCAAAAAGGAAGGCCCCGCTTCATTTTCAATATATGGAATCACATAAAAGAACAATAGACCGATTCCGATGATCCCAATAAGGAACTTCAGAAAGTTTACTAGAATCCGCACACATGTCTCTCCTCTTTCTCTTTAACTAGAGAATACCACAAACCCTTCCCCACCGAAACGAATCACACTCTGCCAATGTTTTGCATAAACAAAGCAGACGAAGACAGGAAAAACTCTTTTCGAATTTATGAGGAGCAATGATATAATAACAGGAGATTCGACACAGGCCGGGAGAAGGATGTACATGAAACGACTACTAAGAAAACCAAAGCGCACACTCTATGAATTGTTGATGGTCGGCCTTGCCGCTCTGTCCATTGCCACCATATGGCAGCAGACAGGCTACAACAGTGTCATAGTCTGGTCCACGTGGTCGATTTTTTTCCTCGACTTTCTTTATCGTTTGATAACCAGTGAAAAGAAGTGGGAGTTCATCAAGAAAAACCCCTTCATCGTTATAGCGGCTGTTCCTCTGGATGCAGTCTTCCAAGTGGCGCGGGTCGCCCGGATTCTCCACCTGCTCCGCCTGAAATCCATGACAAAGTACTATACCATGCCTTTTATCCGCTTTCTAAAGCGCCAGCATCTTTCAGGAGTCCTTGGAATCACCTTCCTTCTTATCTTCCTGCTGATTATCCCTCTAAACTTGTACGAACAGGAGCTGGAAACCTACGCAGATGCGATGCAGAGCGCTGTCCTCTCCCTCACTTTTTTCGGAAAATCCGGATTTGAACCAGAGACAGCTGCCGGTCATATCATCATTGTCATCTTCACCATCCTCGGCGTCATCATTCACGGATTAATCATCAGCACCGCTGTCGATTACATCATGCAGATTCCATTTATCCAAAACATCAAACAGAAGTTCACCAGCAAATAAACCGTGGGCACCCGCTCGTTCCTGTCCGCGGGCATTTGCCGTCTATGGCACGATCCACATAAACAGCTTGCGTCGGACAGGCACAACTTCATTAAACCTCTATCTAAAAAGGGAAGGTCTTCTATTTCACAGGAGAGCTTCCCTTTTTGTCCTTCAAAGCGGAAAATCTACAAGTTGAAGAGTCCAGTGTGTCATAGGCGTTTAAGGAATGGTAGAAAAAGGAATAGATAAGCAGAATACAATCATCGATGGAGGTGGACAGCTGTATGGCTGAAAAGAACAAAAAACAGAACAACCGTCTGGCAGAGGATGATCAAAGCTTCAAGGAAAAGCTGGAGAAAGAAAAATTGCTGGATAATGTCCCCGACGAAGAAATGCGTCAAAAACTCGCTCACGACGAAAAGAAACACAAAAAAACCAAGAACGATTCACTTACGGAAGAAGAATTTGATGAGGACATGAAGCCTGATCAGAAGGACTAGGTTTATTTTTCAATAAGCTGGGGAAAGCTTATCTATGTACCGACGCCGCCGTTCAATCGTAAATCAATTAAACATCATGGTAGACGATACTCAAAACGATATTTGACATACATTAACTTCTAATCTATACTAGGTATTGATGCTCGTTAAAGAGCAATTCGGAAAAAGAAAGAGTGATTTGTATGAGACTGGCATTCTGCTACGTTTTGATACGACTTAATCACACTGGATCAGCTTCGGAGCTGTAAGGATGCAATAGAGGTAGGGATTGCGTCGTTTAAGTTGCTTAAAAACTACCATGTAGAATTAAACAACCGCGGCAATACCGTGGATCAATCTATCCACGAAGACTTGTTTATCTAACACAAGGTGAAAAACTTCAGATATTTTCCGAAAGTACAAAAGCGCACCGAGGGTATTCCCCGGTGCGCTTTTTCCATAGGAGTGACGTTTAATCCTTTTCTCTCATGGTAATATAGCCATAGAGGGAAGGAGTTTTGATGATGACCGATTACTTAAGCCGTATAGAGCCTGAAGAAGTACGCTTCTTTATGGATGTTACAGAATTTAAATCGATCGTTTTGGAAATGCTCGGTGAAGCACGGCACGTTGTGCAGGTGGAAGTGAGCTACGAGATTGTAGAAAATCCCGGCGCATCTTCTTTAATTCGTCCCATGATCCAATTGACGGAAATCAGCCGCTTTACAGAAGAAGACCGGCATAAAGTCTTACAATCCGGTTTCTCCATTGATCGTGAGCCTTTTGTTAACGGGGACTATGCGATGGAACAAATTTTCGGAACCGAATATACAATCGCTCATGCCGAAGAAGATGATGACGGGGCTTTTTTCACCATAGAAATGCCTTATCGATATTATTCTGCATTGGCAAATCCATAAAAAAGGTGCCGTCTTTAGACGGCACCTTTTGGCTTGTCAGCCTTTTATTCGTGAATATGCTTGACTCTTCCAACCTGTCCATCCTGCAGACGCACTTTAATGCCGTGCGGATGAGACGGAGATTTAGTAAGAATGTCCTTCACTTTCCCTCTTGTCAGCTTTCCTGTCCGCTGATCCTGTTTCAAAACGATATCCACTTCTGCTCCAGTCTGGATATCACTGCGTTTTTCTCCACTCATCGAAATCCTTCCTTCCATCTGACCATTATCCATTTATCTTACCACAGGCCTTGGAAAGAAAACATAGCAAAAGCACCCGGATCCGGGTGCTTTTCACTGATCAGCTGGAATAATTGAATTGATTCTGAATGGTCCCTTTTTCCGTATGAATGATGGCCGACGTCCCTTTGTTCTGGGCAATCTCCTTCGCACGATCGATCGCATCCTGCTTGTTCTCGTAGATTTTCGTCGGTTGTTCGGCTCCTTCTGCTTTGACAGCCCAGCCGTCCTCATGAGGAACAACGTGTTCTGCCTGGTTCTTAGATTCAGCCACAATGAATTCCTCCTTTAACTAATGTATAAAAACAATATCCTGTTTCCACCCATTTTAAACATAAAATTCCATTTTAAAAAGATTGTTTCCTCTGAATGGTCCCGTCCTTCTTATGAATAATCACCTGCGTCCCTTTATTTTCAGCGATTTCTTCTGCCCGGTTGACTGCTTCTTGTTTGGTTTCATAAACATTGGACGGCTTTTCTGCATCCTCCGCTTTGACAGCCCAGCCCTGCTTGTGAGAAAGGACATGTTCGCCTTTGTCCATCAATTCCGGACGCGCTTGCGACTCTCCATCCTCTCCCTTTTCTCTGCTCCTCAGTGCCTTGTCACTCATCTGCTTTACTTCTTTCCGTTCTTCCTCGTCCGCATGACTGCTCCATTCCTTCGCCTGTTCAATGGCAATCGGAAGGGCTCTTCCTTCCTCATACCCTTCGTCCAGCATAGCATTGGCGATATCTATGGCCTTTTTCCGGACCGTTGTATCCAAATTCTTCAATGAACTTGGATAATCGTCGTTATCCCACGGCATCCTTGATCCCTCCATTTCCTTGTTTATTCCTTTATTCCCTTCCACCCCTATCCTTTAACCCTTTGCTGTAATGGATTCTTAAATTGAAAGCGGCCTTAAAATAGGCTACGATAAGAGGTAAGGATTTTTTCAGCCTTACGACAAAACTCAAGGAATAAAGGAGGTTATTGTATGGATTGGTCCCTGCATCCCTTAGGTGATCAGGCGGTTTTGATTGAATTCGGAAACGAAATCAGTGAAGAAATCAATCAGACTGTGCAGGCGGCAGCAAGCAGCCTCGACGAATGGCAGCCGGAATGGATGATCGAGTACATTCCCGCTTTTACGACGGTGACACTTTTTTATGATCCTCTTTACATAGCCAATCATAAAACCTCACAGAACCAGCTCCCCTACGATTGGGTTCACCATCAGGTGTCTCAATTTTTGTCCACTTTAACAATCAAGGCATCCGGGTCGGCCCGGACGGTTGAAATCCCTGTCTGTTACGGTGGAGAGCTCGGTCCGGATCTGGCTTATGTGGCTGAGAAGAATGGGTTGACAGAAGAAGAAGTCATTGAAAGACATATGAACGGAGACTACTTGGTTTATATGATCGGTTTTGCACCCGGTTTCCCCTATATCGGCGGTATGGACCCAGCCATTGCAACACCCAGGAGGAAAGATCCTCGTTTGAAGATCCCATCCGGTACGGTCGGGATTGCCGGCGCCCAGACAGGCGTCTACCCTTTGGAAACACCCGGAGGATGGCAGTTGATCGGTCGAACACCATCGAAAATGTTTGATCCATCAAACGAAGAATCTCCCACTCTTCTACAGGCTGGAGACCGGATTCAATTTAAAAGGATTACCCAAAAAGAGTATGAAAACCTGAAGGAGGGCGGAGAATGATACATGTATTGAAACCCGGACTCCTTACGACTATTCAGGACTTTGGCAGGTACGGACATCAAAAGCACGGCGTCATTGCCAGTGGAGTGATGGATCAGGAAGCTTACCGGATTGCCAATCTTCTGGTCGGCAATGAACAGCACGCCCCTGTTCTTGAAGTTACGTTAATGGGTCCTGTACTGGAATTCCAGCAGGACGTCTGCCTGTCCATCTGCGGCGGCGATCTGACTCCAATGATTAACGGAGAACGTGTAGGGACATGGAAACCTCTTTACATAAAACAAGGCAGTGAACTTCGTTTTGGAAAACCAAAGACCGGATTTCGTGCCTATTTGGCTGTGGCAGGCGGATTTGATATCCCTATTACAATGAACAGCGCGTCGACTTACATCCGCGCCGGCATCGGCGGACATCAAGGACGACCGCTCGAGAAAGGGGATGTTCTTGAACCTTCTCCTTTTTCTCCCTTCTCCAAGCGTGTGATGGAGCAGCTGAAATCAGACGCCGGCGACTCCAGCTTCCACGAGGCTTCCTGGTACGTCGGACATGACTTCAACCACAATGGATATACAAAGGATCCAATCCGGATTATGCCGGGGCGGGAATATGATTGGTTTGATGAAGAAAGCCGGGGCCGCTTGACGAGTGAGACATTCAACATTGACTCCAAATCGGACCGGATGGGCTATCGGTTGACCGGATGCCGGTTATCAGCCGTGGAAGAACGTGACCTTCTCTCAGAGGCTGTAACCTTCGGGACGATTCAGGTTCCGGCCGAGGGAAACCCGATTATTCTTCTCGCAGACCGTCAGACGACCGGCGGCTACCCAAAAATCGCTCAAGTCGCTTCTGTCGACCTTCCAAGGCTGGCGCAGATGCGTCCTGGAGAATCTTTTTCGTTTACGATGATCACCCATGAGGAAGCTCAGCGCTTGTATCTGCAGCAGGAGAAGGATATTAAGCTGTTAGCGCGGGGCATTGAAATGAAATTAAAATAAGGGGGAATACGCATGTACGTTGTTGATTTGAACTGTGATATGGGAGAAAGCTTTGGGTCCTACACAATCGGACGGGACGAAGAAATGATGAACTATGTGACTTCCGTGAATATCGCCTGCGGCTATCACGCTGGTGATCCATCCATTATGAAGAAAACCGTACGCATGGCCATCCAGTATGGTGTAGGAATCGGTGCACACCCGGGCCTTCCGGATCTGGCTGGTTTCGGCCGCCGACCAATGGAGATTTCACCAGAGGAAGCGTATGATATGGTCGTTTACCAGGTCGGTGCGCTTCAAGGGTTTGTCCAGGCGGAAGGCGGGCAGCTCCAGCATGTCAAACCACACGGCGCCCTTTTCAACATGGCCGCTAAAAACCGCCCGCTGGCTGACGCTGTTGCCAAAGCAGTTCATGACGTGGATGCTTCACTCATCCTGTTTGGGCTGGCCGGCAGTGAATTAATCCACGCAGGTAAAGCTGCCGGGTTGAAAACAGCAAGTGAAGTCTTTTCCGACCGTACCTATCAGGAGGATGGCTCTCTCACTTCACGCCGGGAACCGAATGCCTTGATTACCGATCATGAAGAAGCGGTTAATCAGGTGATTCGTATGGTCAAAGAAAGAAAAGTCTCAACGCTTCAAGATATCGATATCGATATCGATGCCGAAACGATTTGTATCCACGGGGACGGCGCAAGCGCTGTTGACTTCGCAAAATACATACGGGAGGCTTTCCAGGAATCAGGCATCCAGCTTGAAGCTATCGGATCGGTCTTATCACGATAAGTAGAAAGGAGAACAACATGAAACAACAATCGACCAGAAGTCTCCTCTTAGGGGCCGCTTTCCTTATGGCGACCTCCGCCATCGGTCCGGGATTTCTAACACAAACGACACACTTTACCGAACAGCTTGCTGCGAGTTTCGGTTTTGTCATCCTCATATCCATCATCATTGATATTGGTGCGCAGTTGAACATCTGGCGGATCATCGCCGTTTCGGAAAAACCGGCACAGGATATAGCGAACAGCCTCCTGCCGGGTCTCGGCGTTTTCTTATCCATTCTCATTGTAGCCGGAGGTCTCGCTTTTAATATCGGTAACATTGCCGGTGCCGGACTGGGGACCAATGTCCTCTTCGGCATCTCCCCTGAGATGGGTGCTCTGTTCAGCGGTATTGTAGCCGTCGCCGTCTTCCTCGTTCGGGAAGCTGGAAAGGTGATGGACCGGTTCGCTCAAATTGCCGGTTTTATCATGATCGCTCTTACCATCTTTGTTATGTTCTCAGCCAACCCGCCTATCGGGGAGGCGGCTGCCAAAACATTCGCCCCGGATACGATTGATTTCCTGGCGATTATCACGCTTGTCGGTGGAACCGTCGGTGGATATATCACGTTCGCAGGGGGCCACCGCCTTCTTGACGCCGGTGTAAAGGGACAGGAATCTCTGGGGCAGGTAACGAAAAGCTCCGTATCGGCGATCGGAATCGCTTCCGTTATGAGGATTTTCCTTTTCCTCGCTTCTCTTGGAGTGGTCGCTTCCGGTGTCACCCTCGATCCATCCAACCCGCCGGCCTCTGTATTCCAGGCCGCAGCAGGAAATGTCGGATATAAGATTTTCGGAATTATCATGTGGGCGGCCGCTGTTACATCAGTAGTCGGTGCCGCTTATACGTCCGTATCCTTCATCCGTACATTCAGTAAAACCATCGAGAAGTACCACAAGTGGTTCATCGTCGGGTTTATTGTCATTTCCACCACGGTCTTTGTTTCCATCGGGAAACCTGTCAAAGTTCTGATTCTTGTCGGGTCTTTGAATGGTCTGATCCTTCCGATTGCTCTCGGGGTCATGCTTGTGGCCGCCTATAAAACAAAAATCGTCGGCGATTACAAACATCCGCTCTGGCTTACGATCTTCGGAGCCCTCATTGTCATTGCAATGGCTTATATGGGCGGTGTATCCTTGATTCAAGGTATTCCACAGCTTTTTGAATAAATAGAAAAACGGGCGGTCCACTGGGTTCCGCCCGTTCTTTGTAACCAGCTGCTGGTTGGGAAGCGGCATCAAAAAAAGAAAAGGAGAGGATGTTATGAGCGAACGTGAAACGTGGGCAAACGTAGATGAATACGTCATCGACCGGCTGATTCCTGAGGATGAGGCAATGGCTTCCATTACAGACTTGAATGAAAAAGAAGGCCTGCCTTCCATCGGTGTCTCCGCTGCGCAGGGAAAAATGCTCTACCTTTATGTCAAAATGAAAGCAGCCCGCAGAGTGTTGGAAATTGGAACGCTTGGCGGATACAGCTCAATCTGGATGGCCAAAGCACTGCCGGAAAATGGAGTGCTCACCACTCTTGAGTTTAACCCAAAGCATGCCGAAACGGCTTCCATCAATATGGAAAACGCTGGTGTGAAGGATAAAATCTCCATTCACGTCGGGCCTGCTCTCGAGACGCTCCCTATGCTCGAGAATGACGAACCCTTCGACTTTATTTTCATCGATGCCGATAAGGAGAACAATCCCCACTATATCGAACACGTATTGAAACTGTCCAAACCAGGAACAACCATCCTGGTCGACAACGTCATTCGGAACGGTAAAATCCTCGAGGAAAACAGCGAGTCCCAAAGTATCCAAGGAATCCGGCAGATGTTCGACCTTCTCCACAATCATCCGCGTCTGGAGAGCACCGTCTTCCAGACAGTTGGAAACAAAGGGTATGACGGTTTCCTACTTGCGGTGGTCGAATCATAACGGACTTTCTCCTAACTATAAAACCTGAAAGATGATCGATTGACAGCGGTCATCCTTCAGGTTTTTTTCGTTTCACCAGCAAACAGTTTAGGAAAAGCGCAGGTGGATCACTGTCCGGTCGTCAATCGGAAGCTGGTGCTTCTCTAAATAGGAAGTAAGATCGCTGATATAGGAGCGGATCCCCTCCTGCTTCATTCGTCTGCATGTCTCTTCCAAAGAAAGTTCAGGATGGAATAAACCGTCACTTACAAGCCATAGATCCTCGAGCCCTTCAACTGGATAGGAGCCTGAATCCAGATGGGTCATCACCTCCGGCATACCGTTGGCTACCGTATAACCTCCTGGTGTGTTAGCCAGGCCCCGGTTATACTGAAGCTTATGTAGAAGCACGTCATAATACGGCTCTTCCTTGACCTGCAGTCCATTTCCTCTGTCTTTCTCTCTTTTCGATTTTGCACGGGCGCTGATTCCTGCGACGGTATCTGTCGTGAGGACATGAACAGCCCCCTTTTTATCACCGGCCATAATCATGCAATCTCCCAGATGAGCATAGTGGAAATGCCTGTGTTCCAATTTAATCGCAGCGACACACGTCGACCACCGCTCCTCTCCTCTGGACGTATCCACTCCGGCAGAAACCATCTCTTCAAACAAACGGGTGTTGGCTTCCTCCACTGTTCTTTTCAAGGAAGCATCACCGTCCATGTTCTGCATGTGTTCCCTGAAACGATGGGCTGCAAGATAGGCGCCGTTATGACCATCCTCATCTTCAAACGAAACAAGTGGCGTAGCTCCATCAAACACGCCGAAAACACCGGCGGCCTCATGAAGAACATAGGCATCTTCGCTTTCTTTTTTGGCGGGACTTTTCAACTGGACAGCTTCTACCTGATACTTCATAGGTCCACCGTTTGTTTGACCCAGTCTTTTTTAAGCATGCCGTAGACCACATGATCTGTATACTCATCATAGAGGAGGGCGGCGCTGCGGATGAGTCCTTCCTCTACAAAACCGAGACGCTCAGGGACAGCCCTGCTTTTTTCATTCTGCTCCGCCGCACGGATCTCGATCCGGTTCATCCCAAGCGTATGAAAGGCATAATCGAATAATACCCGGCAGGCGCGTGTCAACAGACCTTTCCCTTTAAATTCCTCTCCCATCCAGTAACCGATGCTGGTCCTTTTGTTGTTGTAATCCAGTTCGTGGAAATCAACGATACCGGCGATCCGCCCTTCCCAAAGGATACAGACCGTCCAGCCGTTATGTTCCGCATATCTCTTTAGGCTGCTTTGGATAAACCCCCGGGTATCCTCCACCGTCTTCGTGAAATCAATCCACGGAAGCCACGTTCGAAGGTGATCCCTGGATTGGTCCGATAATTGAAAGAGTTCTTCAGCGTCTTCGTGTCCAATTAATTTCAATGACAACTGATCATCAACTGTATAGGTAAACAAGATAAAAGCCCCCTTTATTTCTGCGTGTCCTGTGTATTCGACAAGTTTCCAATTGATTCCTCCCTGTCCTTGGATCAGCTTCAAAAAAGGGACCGATTCTCAGAGGCACCTTTGAAGATCGGGGAAAATAGAAAAGCTGCCGGGGATTTCCCGACAGCCTTAAACCGGCATTATGGCTTAAGTACAAGCTTTCCTTTCGTTTTTCTCCCCTGCATCAGTTCATGGACTTTGGCTGCTTCCTCCAATGAATACACACCGCCTACCGTCAAATTTACATCGCCGGTATTCACTAGTTCCAATAAATGGTGAAGGCTTCGTTTGAACATTTCCGGTTTCTTTATAATCTGCGGAAGGAAGAAACCGATGACGGATAAGTTTCGGTGCATCAAGCCGGAAGGATACATTTTTGCCGGATCTCCACTGGCTACCCCATACACGACTACACGACCGAACGACCGCATACACTTCACCGTTTCGTGGAAAATGTCTCCTCCTGCCATTTCCAAAGCAACATCGACCCCGCGTCCGCCCGTCATTTCAAGAACATCGTCCCGCCAGTTTTCCTTCGTATAGTCCACCGCTTCATCGGCTCCAAGTTCAAGAGCCAGCTGCCGCTTCTCCTCTGTACTTGCCGTTGCAATGACTTTCCCTGCACCAAACTGTTTCGCCAGCTGCACCGCAAGCGATCCTACCCCTCCTGCTGCTGCATGAACAAGCACCGTTTCTCCGTGCTCCATCCGTCCCATCGTCGTTAAAATGTGATAAGCAGTCAGTCCCTGTAGAGGAATGGCCACAGCCGTTTCATCGTCCACCTCTTCAGGAATCGGAATGAGGGAGACAGCCTTCGCTTTCGCATACTCCGCATACCCACCGGATTCAATCAAAGTCACGACACGGTCCCCTTCGTGCACATCCTGGACGTCAGATCCAACAGCCTCCACAACCCCGGCCACTTCAGCACCAGGGATAAATGGGAGAGGTGTCGGAACCACATAGGCCCCCTCTCTACGGGCCGTATCGGCATAGTTGACACCAACAGCCGATACTTTGACCAGCACTTCATCCTCAGCCAGGGACGGCTTTTCAATGTCCACTTTTTCAAGGACGGATGGACTTCCATATTCTTTAAATTGAATAGCTTTCATCATTCTTCCCTCACTTCCCTGTAAACTGTGGTTTCCGCTTTTCCTTAAATGCAGCCACACCTTCTTTATGATCCATTGTTTCCACCATCATCGTTTGAGAAATCCGTTCCTGCTCCAGGATAGCGGCAAGGTCGGATTGATCGGCTTGATCCACAATTTTCTTCATCATACCGATGGCCCTCCCCGGCCCTTTAGCCAGACGAAACGCATAATCCATCGCTGTCTCTTCCAGCTCACCAGCTGGAATCACCCTGTTGACGAGGCCCCACTCTGATGCTGTCTCGACTGGAATCGGTTCGGCAGTAAACAGCAGCTCTTTCGTCCGGTAGGGACCGATGAGACGGGAAAGAAAATAGTGACCGCCGCCATCGGATATCAAGCCGACCTGCGCAAAGCTCAAAACAAACCGACTTTCTTCAGCTGCCAGAATCTGATCACAGGCAAGAGCGAGGTTGAACCCTGCTCCGGCCGCATACCCATGGACGACCGCTACGACCGGCTTCGGTACATCTTTGATCTTCAGAATCAGTTTATTCAACTCACCGACATGATCATACAAATGCTGGGCCGAAGCTTCGCCCATGCTTTTCACATCGCCTCCTGCCGAAAAAGACCGCCCTGCTCCGGAAAGCGTAATCACTTTCACTTCCTCATTCCTGGAGGCCTCTTCCAAAGCTTCCATCAAACCACCGATCATTTGGTCAGAAAAAGCGTTCAGACTTTCCGGACGGTTCAGGACACAGGACATGACGGGTCCATTGATATCCACAGCTACATGCTCATTTCCTAATTTCATCTTCATCTCTCCTTTTAAACTTTATAGTGACCGGATTCTACCATTTGTTCAGCAAGGCGGCGGTTCCGATCCAGGCTTCCTTCAAAGGAATACACACTCAACAGGGCTGCAGCACTCCTCAATGCCTTCGTCCGTTCTTCTCCTTTAAGGAGAGAAGAAAACAAGCGGCTCACAGACAGGCGGACATTTTCAACGGACCTCTCAATGACGGTCTCAGCCAGCTGCAGGTGAAGACTTGAGGTTCCACTGCCTTTTTTGGCACGAAGAACGGTAGATTCGGAGCGGTAGATTTCAATGGCTATGTCTGCCAGTTCCATCAATATTTCCTGTTCCTCTTTCATAGCGGATCCATGAATTTTATAGGCAGCTCCAGCGGAAACGAGATATAAATCTTTACACAAAGCGACCGCCTCTTCGAGCTTCGGCACAGGACCCTGCTCCCGTTTGTAACCACCTGTTTTCAGGGATTCATCGGCTTGTTTCACTAAGGTATGTGTATCTATTTCCGCTTTTCCGGCTGTTTGGAAAAAGGCACCCGGGATGAGGAGACGATTAATTTCGTTGGTTCCTTCAAAAATGCGGTTGATGCGCGCATCACGATAAGCCTGTTCAACCGGATATTCCTTGATGAACCCTGCCCCTCCGTGAAGCTGAACCGCTTCATCGACGACACGATCCAGTGTTTCAGATCCGACAATCTTGCAGATGGCTGTTTCCATACGATGCTCGTTCATCGCTTTGGACACAGCTTGTTTGTCTTCTGTATCATAGTGGTCCGCGAGTGCTGATTCAATATGACCCGCTGTCCGGTACATGACCGATTCAGCCGCATATAAGTCCGCGGCCATCCAAGCCAGTTTCTGCTTACTTGCCCTGAAATCTGTGATCGCTTTTCCAAACTGCCGACGCTCGGAAGCATGAGCAAGAGCGAGCTGAAAGCTGTACTTTGCCGCACCAAGTGTAGCAAACCCTAAATTAAACCGGCCGAGATTCAACACATTCAACGCAATCAAATGCCCCCGGCCGACGTCCCCCAGAAGATTCTCCACCGGGACCTGACAGTCTTCCATTACAACTGAACAGGTGGAGGATCCTTTGATTCCCATTTTGTCTTCTTCCGGACCGATCGACAGCCCTGGAAAATCCTTTTCTACGATAAAAGCTGTAAAATGCTCTCCATCCACTTTCGCGTACACGATGAACGTATCGGAAAACGCAGCATTCGTTATATAGATTTTCGTTCCATTAAGCACATAATGCGATCCGGTGTCGTTCATGACAGCTGTCGTTTTTGCGGATAAAGCGTCCGATCCTGCTTCCGGTTCTGTCAGGCAGTAGGCACCTATAAAAGCTCCAGAGGCAAGTTTCGGCAGGTATTTCTTCTTCTGTTCCTCCGAACCGAAGTAAGTAATGGGCAGAGTGGCGATACACGTATGATTGGAATGGGCCACACTGTAGCCGCCGGCGCTCCCCAGCGCTTCTCCCACGATGCCTTTGCTGATTTTATCAAGCCCGAGACCACCGTACGTTTCCGGAATGCTGTGAGCCAGGAGCCCCAGCTCCCCTGCTTTTTTCATCTTCCGGGCAACGAAGTCATAATCGCCCCGTTCGATGCGTTCCCTATATGGACGCACCTCTCCTTCAATAAACTGCCGGGCGGTCCGGCCGATCATCCGGTGCTCTTCCGTCTGATCTTCCGGGGTGAAAACCGCCTCCGGATCAATATCGGAAGTGAGGAATCGACCACCTTTCCATTCATCTTTAACTGGATGCATAATACCTCTCCTTCACTTGTCCTGTTATTTTGTCGTAAGCAAGAACCGCTTCAACCACTCCTTCCTGTGCAGCGAAGTCGATTTCCACAGGATCGAGACCATGTTTCATTAACCAGTTTCCAATCCGGCAGGAACGAAGCAATTCCCGGCCCTCACCACCGCCCTTATAAAAATGCAGGGATGTTAACGCCCCATCTGAAAGCTCCCAATGTCCATCCTGCTGCATATGATGGACAAGACTTCCAGCTCCATAAAAATCCTCCATTGTAAACAAACCGCTTGATCCAGAGCAGATGATCACAATCGTTTCCCCGCCGTGAGATTCGTTCAGATGCTTGGCTGTTGCCGGGTTGTTGAGCAGCGATGAGGCATAAAGATCTGCCGCTTGTTGAGCCTTGTGAAGCGCGACTGTACCATTCGTAGTTGTCAAAATCAGATGTTTACCCGCAACAAATGGTTTCAGCTGATTTCGTAAAGGCGGATAAAACCCCTCAATCGTCCGCCCTTGATCCTCGCCGGCAAGAAGAAAGGGCTGGTCAAATGCCTCGGCTGTTTTCCGAGCTTGCTCAGGACTGTAAACAGGGAGCACAGACAACGCCCCATCAGCAATCGCGGCCGTCATTGTCGACGTTGCAAAAAGCACGTCAAAAACCACAGCTGTTTTCCCGGCCAGCTTTTCAGGCTGGATGTCTTCCTTTTTGAAAATGACTTCGATTTTCCCCATACCTACAACCCTGCCGTTTCTTCCGCATGATGAATCAAGTTATTGACAAAATGATTCATTTGAGCAAATCTTGGATCCTCTGTCTGACCATTTTTATACCGGAAGTAAATCTGCTGGATAATTCCAGCCAGCTTAAAGTAAGCAAATGTCAAATAAACATGGATGTCGTCGACATTCCGGCCGCTCCTTAAAGAGTAAGCGTTTACAAACTCATCCCTTGTAAAAAAGCCATCCTTTACTGTGACCGGCGGTCTGCCCAGCCCTTCCTGCAGCATCGGTGGATCATCGGATTGGATCCAATAGCTGAGCGCTGCTCCCAGGTCTGCAAGCGGATCTCCAACCGTTGTCATTTCCCAGTCAAACAGCCCGACCATTTCAGCATGGTTCTGCCTGCTGAACATGGCATTGTTCAACTTGTAATCATAATGAATGACAGAAGCTCCCCCGGATAAAGGGATATGATCCAAGAGCCACTTCTTCAACCGTTCACCTGAAACAACATCGTCCGTCCGCGAACGGTCGTACCGTTTGATCCATCCGTGTACTTGACGCTCCATAAATCCATCAGGCTTCACCATATGGACGAGTTCTGTTTTCGAATAATCCACAGCATGAAGTTCGGCAAGCTTGTCCACCATCGTCTGTGAAACCCGCCGTCCGAGCTCCGCATTTCCTTCTACTCCTTCTGGAAACTGTTTATCATAGACGATTCCTTCTCTGCGTTCCATTATGAAAAAAGGGGCTCCGAGCAGATCACCAGATTCAAAGAGAAAAGGTCTCGGAGCCAGTGGATAAACTGGATGCAGCGCCTGGAGCACGTTGTATTCCCGCTCCATATCGTGGGCCTTTGGAGCAACCGGCCCAAGCGGCGGACGCCTCAGCACAACCTTCCAGTCTTCTCCCGCAGAAAGCTCATACGTTAAGTTGGAGTGTCCGGCGCCGAACTGTCTGATGGTAAGCTCCTCGCCCGGCATGTTCAAACGTTCTTTCAAAAAGGGAATCAATATCTTATAATCCAGCTCTTCACCTTTACGCACTGCCTGCGTATCTTTCGTTTCGGCCATCCGACCCCTCCTATTTCACAACGGGCTTATGCTCCTCCAGACGCTGTCTCATTTCGTCTGTAAATGGCAGACTTCTCTGTTTTTCAAAATCGAACTGCACGATGACTGAACTTCCCTCAGCCACGACTTCCTGTGAATCTTTCTCCACCATCTCCTGTATCAGATGAAAACTGGAGTTTCCGATTTTCGCTACGCTGCTCTTTATGATCAGTGTCTGATTGAAGTACACCTGCTTAAGAAAGTCACATTTGGCAGAAGCCAGAATAAAATTCCACTCCTCCCCGACAAGCTTCAGTTCTTTGAAAAATCGAATGCGGGAATCTTCCATGTAAACAAAAAAATTGCTGTTGTTCACATGACCGAGCATATCCGTCTCACAAAATCGTACCGTTACTTCTATCTCGTGCATGCCCTACTCCTCCTACTGATTCACCTTCGTTTCATACGTATAAAAGCCCTTCCCTGTCTTCCGGCCCAGTTCACCCGCTTCCACTTTCTCCGTCATCGTTCTTGGTGGAAGGTTTGCAGGATCGCCGGTTTCGTTGTACTGCTGCTGCATCACATAACAACCGACGTCGATGCCTGACAAGTCCATGAGCTCGAAAGGACCAATCGGATGACTCAATGCCTTGCGGGTGATTTTATCAATATCCTTGAAGTCCGCGTATCCACCTTCATACAGGCTCACCGCCTCTTTCTGGATCGCAAAAAGAATGCGGTTGGCGATAAATCCTGATATCTCTTTTTCCAGTAAAACAGCCGTACGGTTCAACGCCCGGCAGACGTCCATAGCCGATTCTGCCGTCTCCTGTGATGTATGCTCCCCTTTGACCACTTCCACACAGTCCATAACGAGGGGAGGGTAAAAGAAGTGCATGTTGCAGACCTTATCCGGACGTGAAACCACATCAGCGATTAATGAACTGACCATTGTAGAAGAGTTGGTAGCCAGCACGGTATGAGAAGGGACAATCTCATCAAGCTGGGCAAATACTTCCCGCTTCACATCCAGCTTTTCCACAACGGCTTCGATAACAAGGTCAGCCTCCCCCGCCGCTTCCCGCAAGTCGGTCGTAAAGGAAAGACGCTCAAAGGCTTCCGCTTTTTCCTGTTGAGAAATTTTGTCCTTGTTCACCCATTTCGCCATGATCTGATCCAGCTTGTCCTTCGCTTGTCCTAAAGCATCGGGACGGACATCCTGCACGTACGTATCGAAACCGGCAAGGGCTGACAGCATAGCGATCTGATGTCCCATACTCCCCGCTCCAATTACTGTGATCTGTTTCATCTCCATGCGATTCCTCCTCTATAAACTTGACACGCATCCCTTTTATCGGATGGGCGTCTGTCCTTTACAAAACAGCTCTTCTCAGCACGAAGCATGCATTCCGCCATCAACGACGAGCACATCCCCTGTCACATAATCAGACGCACGGGAAGCCAGGAAAAGAGCCGCTCCTTTCAAATCCTCTTCGGACCCGAAACGGTTGAGAGGGGTGCGGTCCAGAATGAATTCTCCTCCCTGTTCCAGTAGTCCTTTCGACATTTTGGTAGGGAAAAATCCAGGAGCCAGGGCATTCACTTGAATATTGTGGGCTCCCCACTTTACAGCAAGGTCTTTCGTGAAGGTGATCACAGCCCCTTTACTCGCGTTATATCCGATCGTATCCATGAATCTGGGATCTGCCCCGCCAAGTCCCGCTACAGAAGCGATATTAATAATCTTGCCTGACTTTTGATTCACCATGACCTCTCCGACCTTCTGAGACATTAAGAACGTCCCTGTCACGTTGACATTCATTACTTTTTGGAAGGCTTCCAGCGGCATTTCCAACGTTGGCGCCCCCCAGCTTGCCCCGCTGTTATTGACGAGAATATCGATGGTGCCGAACTTTTCCACCGTTTTTTGAACGACATGCTCGATGTCTTCGACGTTTGTTACATCACAACCATAAGCGGCAGTCTTGACTCCGTATTCTGCTTCAAGCTGCCGGGCGGTTTCCTCACATGCCTCTCGTTTCCGGGAGCAAAGGACAAGATCCGCCCCTGCCTCTGCAAATCCTTCGGCCATCTGTTTTCCAAGCCCTCGTCCCCCACCGGTTACGAGCGCCGTCTTCCCCGATAGATCGAACAACTCCTTCACATGCATCAGCTCACTCCTTAATAGTTCAGTTATGTAACATACCAAACGGTTAGTATGTTTTCATTCTACTCCCATTATTATGAAAATTCAACCAAAAAATGAATGAACATTCACCTTTCATACGTGTGCATGAGAAGGGGGCTGTCTCTTTTATATAGAAGAAAAAACTAAAAGAATGCCAGTGTACGCTGGCATTCTTTAAACGGAAGGTCTTCCTTGTATATGCAGGCTGTAGCTGCCGTTTTCCTTCCGCTGTCCTATACCTTATGCATCCGCCTCTTCCCACGGATTGGCCATTGTCCTATATCAGGCTCTAACAGGACGGAAGCACAGCCCTTTTTTCCAGTCCGGAATAGACTATAAGAGATCGAATAGAAAGGAGGATACTGCCTTTGAAACACGATTCTTGCAGTTGCTGCTCCGTGACAAGGACGGTGGCAGCCATCATAAAAGCCCAGAAAATAGTAGCCGGTCGTCACTCTGAAACCAGCTGCCGCACATCCATCGCAGCTCTGCGCGGTGATCATCAGCATCGACAAGGAAATACGACCATTCCGTTTATGTTGTACTGCAGAGATGGACAACGCTTCTGTGGTAATGGGATCAAAGAAAAGGAGGGCAGCTATATATGCTTTACATCTTGCATATTCAAAGCGGTCAGACTCTCCCCCGACCACTCCTGTGCTGTTCTGGAGCTGCTGATTCCACACGAAAATCCTTCCTGTCACAGCTCTTCCCACTCCTATACAGCATCCGGAACATGTATGACAGTCGACCTTTCATGCTTCAGCTCGATCCGATGTTTAGGAACCACTACTCCAAGGAAAACATGGTAGACGTGGATGAATAGATCGGCACCAGTCCGGAAAGTTGTTTTATTTCCTTATTCAGCCGCCTAAAGATGGAAAATATAAGGGATACCTTATATAATAAAAGTATCTATGATGCTCTCCGGATTTTATGAGAGGCTCAAGTAGAGAGAGGAGCTTCCCCATTGAAAGCCAACCTAGCATTTCGAGAATTTCTATTGAAAAAAGCATCGATTCTAACGGAAGAATGGTATAATTCCCTCGATCAAAGTTCGGTTTCGGGCGTCTATGCCTCCCGTGATCAGGCAACCATTGAAAATTTGAAATCCCAAAACTTTGCATTTCACAAACATCTGGCCGAGATCTTCACTCTGGATAAAGAGGCCTTTCTCGCTCACATGAATGACTGGATCGTGGAAATTGGACGGGACCCCCACCATCTCGAGACTCCTACACATGAAATCATGCGGGAATTCATGCGTGTTCGTATCCAATACTTGGATTTCCTCAAGGAATTCATTGAAACCCAGGATGTCGACGTAGACAGGGATAGAGAAACACGCTGGACCCGTCTCCTGGTGGATGCCTTCGATCAGATCATGTATCAGGTCGTCGAGGAAAAATCCAATTACTTGAACCGTACGATTGAAAAACAGCAGTCGACCATCAATGAATTGAGCTCTCCATTGATTCAACTGTCGAATGAGCAGGCGCTCCTGCCTCTTGTCGGGAACATTGATACCGACCGGGCCGCTGCGATCCAGGAGAATATACTGAGAAAATGCACCGAGCAGGATGTAGACTTGCTGTACATAGACTTGTCAGGAGTCTATCTCGTGGATACGATGGTTGCCCAGCAGATTTTCCAGCTGATTGACAGCCTCCGCTTGATCGGAGTATCTTCAACGGTCGTCGGCATCCGTCCGGAAATTGCACAGACCGCCGTTTCCCTCGGCCTCGACTTCAGTCACGTCACGACGACCGCGACGTTATCGCAGGCGATGGCCGGTCAAACCTTTTAAAAAACCAGCTTCCTGTTCAGACAGGAAGCTGGTTTTTTAGTTCGAAGATCATGCGCTCCAAAAACGGAAGGGTATCTTTCTTCCCTTTCCACACCTTTTGAAGCCAGGCAGACTCCTCTTCTAATAGGTGAATAAGAACGTTTACAGCTGTAGGATGCTCCCTCAGAGACAAGTGCTGGTAAACCTTTTGAAGTTTCTTTTTAACCCCGGCAGGCAGGGACTGATCTGCCGTTTTCAATCCAAGCTGCGCACGATCGGGAGCATAATGCTGGAGAAGAACCTTCGCTGTATTCAAAGCCAGGTCATTCAACACTTTACATGCCCACATATCATTTCCACGATCGGAAGCTTTCTTATACTGCAGCAAAAAGAAGGTGACATCATCAACCGCATCCTGAAAATCACGTTCATCTAAATAAAGCTGCTGTTCCTGTTGATGCCTTTCCATTCGCCCTTCAGGATCGTACAGTACACGGACGTAATCCTTATGGATCAGTGTTTCTTCTGTAACTGTAAATAAATCCACGTGGAGGAGATTATCATAAACCGCAATCACCTGAGGAGCAATGATGAAGATTTCATCATAAAACAAAAGAGGTTGATAGCATAAAAGGTGCGTTTTTCTCTTCTTTAAAAATGCATGCTCCTCCTCTTCATCCACAAGGACGTAAAGATCCACATCGGAATGGACATCTTCTTCCCCTCTGCCCATGGACCCTTTTAAAAAGACAGCCTTTACGAGTGCATCTACTTTCAAGCTTTCCAACAATACCTCTACAGCCTCTCCCTGTCTCATCGCCAGCCCTCCTGTAAAATGCGTTTCCAACATCATACAGTTGTTGAAGTTTAAAGTAAATGACCACAGGAAATGGGAGGAATAACAGGCCAGTCCTATATCCTATGCGCCTCCTTGATCAGAAGGGCTCTTCCTTATTCAGTCATCCGAGCCACCATGTGTTCCATCTTTAACTGGAACGTTTTTTCCTTATCCCTGACTGTTCCAACACATTTTTCATTTACATAAAAAAACAGGCTGCCGAGAGAATATCCTCGACAGCCTGAAAAATTGATCTCTGTTTATCGGGTTTGACCGTTTCCTTTCATAAGGAACTTGATCGTCGTCAATGCCGGCAGCCCCATTGGTCCGCGGGCATGAAGTTTTTGCGTGGAAATACCGATTTCCGCCCCAAATCCAAGGGCCCCGCCATCTGTAAAGCGTGTGGATGCATTGTGATAGAGAGCCGCTGCATCAACAAGCGCAAAGAAGTGATCGGCAGCTTTTTGGTCTTCTGTGACAATGGCTTCCGAGTGCTTCGTTCCATACGTTTCAATATGCGCGATTGCATCTGTCAGATTGTCTACAGCTTTCACCGCTAGATCTGTGCTCAAATATTCTTCAGCCCAGTCTTCTTCTCCAGCTGGAACAGCGCCTGGAATCGTATCAACGATGTGCTCATCGCCATGAACAGCAATATTGTTCTTTTTCAATGCAGCGATTAAGGCATCTTTATGCTCTTTCAACCAGTTTTTGTGAACAACCAGCGTTTCTGCTGCGTTACAGACAGCCGGACGATCGGTTTTTGAGTTGATCAAAACGTTCAGCGCTTTTTCCACATCCGCCTGCTCATCAATATAGATATGGCAGTTGCCGACACCTGTTTCAAGAACAGGGACCGTGGCGTTTTCTACCACAGCCTGAATCAATCGTCCGCCTCCACGTGGAATCAATACGTCGATGTGCTCTTTCATTGTAAACAGCTCGTTTGTAGCTGCACGATCTGTAGAAGCGATGAACTGTACAGCTTCCTTAGGCATTTTCGTCTCTTCGAGTCCTTTGTGAATGACATCTACAATAGCCTCGTTGGAGTGGATGGCAGACGAGCCACCTTTCAGGACAATCGCATTGCCTGATTTCAAAGCGAGTCCGGTAGCATCGACGGTCACGTTCGGACGTGCTTCATAAATCATACCGATCACACCGAGGGGAACGGTCACTTTTTCTACCTGCAGTCCATTTTCCAGCGTCCAGTCTGTCAGGACCTGCCCTGTTGGATCTTCCAGTTCTGCAACGTCACGAAGTCCCTGGGCAAAATCCTCCACGCGTTCTTTGGACAAGGAAAGACGGTCCATAAACGCATCAGTGAAGCCTTGCTCACGTCCATTGACCAAATCTTTTTCATTGGCCTGCAGAATGCTTTCGTATTCACGTTCAAGTACATCAGCCAGATGAAGCAGCGCTTCATTCTTTTCTTCTTTTGAAAGGATCATCAGCTGTTTGGATGCTTTTTTCGCTTCCATTGCCTGAGCTTCCACATTTACATTCATAGTTACAGTCATCAAAGACCTCCTTGAGTATTTTAAACGCCTACGGGCATGGATACTTCGAGATGGCACACAAAATCTTTCTGTTCAACAGCAGCCTTATCATAAGACTCGAGTTCAGGTTGTGTCAGATTGATCATGTTCTTCATTTGTTCAGAAGAATAGTTGACTACGCCTAAGCCGATTTCTTCACCATCCAGATCATGGATTCGTACGACAGCACCTTTTTCAAAGCGCCCTGTGACATGGTGAACATTGGCCGGCATCAAGCTCTGTTTCATGTCGACAACCGTTTCTTTTGCACGGTGGTCAATGATTACTGTGCCCTCCGGTCCGGAGTTAAAAGCAATCCACTGTTTCTTCTGATCGAGGTTCTCAGCATCAGTCGTAATTTCAAAGTACGTACCTACAGCATCCCCGTAAACCGCATCATAGACGATGTTCGGTGTATTAGCCTTTCCTAGGAAAGAAGCGATACCGGAAGCCATGGAAATTTTGAAGGCATCAATTTTCGATTTCATGCCGCCTGTTCCGACCGCACTTCCCGGATCACCTGCTGCAGCTTCGATTTCAGGGGTAATCTCGTGGACTTTATCAAGCAGTTTTGCATCGGAGTTTTTTCTAGGATCAGCATCATAAAGGCCATCAATATCTGAAAGGATAATCAGCTGATCAGCATCGACAAGGCCGGCGACCTTCGCTGAAAGGGTGTCGTTATCTCCGAACTTCAGTCTGTCGATCGTAATCGTGTCATTTTCGTTTACAATAGGGATAATTCCGCGTTCTAGTAGGACATTGATGGTGTTACGTGCGTTGTTGTAGCGGTTTTCATCAGAGAAATCACTGCGCGTGATGAGGATTTGGGATCCCATATACCCATGGGATAGGAATAGATCAGAGTACGATTCCATGAGCAGACCCTGACCGATGGATGCGGCTGCCTGTTTTTCCGGCAGGGTGCTCGGACGCTCCAGGCATCCCAGTTTCCGGTAACCCGCGGCTACCGCGCCTGAGGAGACAAGGAGGACTTCATGGCCGTCGTCCTTCAAACGGACAACTTCATCGACAAGTTTTTCGAGTTTACGACGGCTGATTTCACCGTGCGCACTGGTTAATGAACTGCTTCCAATTTTAATAACGATTCGTTTCTTAGTTTGACTCAACATATCACTCCTGTTTAACAATTTTGCGTCTGTCAGCTGTATTTATCTACTGCCTACGAGAAGTCCTTCAAGTTCTGCACTCAATTCTTTGGATCGGGAAGCGGCACCGCGTACGGCTTCTGAAATCGCCTGACCTCCGCCGCTGGCTGCAAGCGCATCGAGTCCTGCTGCCGTTGTACCATTCGGTGAAGTTACGTTCTCCCGCAGTTCTGCCGGGGATTCATCACGTTCCAACATCATTTTGGCGGCACCAAGCAGTGTCTGTGCTCCAATTTCACGAAGCGTTTCCGGATCCATCCCTTCTGAACGGCCCGTTTCTTCGATATGCTCCATCAAATAATAAAAGTACGCAGGTCCACTTCCAGCGATTCCAGTGAAGACGTCCATTTTCTCTTCTTCTATGACGAAGACTTCACCGATTGAACGAAGCAGAGCTTTCGTAACTTCGACCTTCTCCATGTCTGCGAACTGCCCGGGGCACACGGCCGTGGCTGATTCACGAAGCATGCTGGAAGTATTCGGCATCACACGGACCACCTGCTGGCGGTCATTCAGACGATCTTCCATATAAGAAGTAGAAATACCGGCAAGAACAGATACAAGAACTTGGTCCGGGGTCAATTTATTTTTCAAGTCTTCCAAAACAGCGTCAATATCTTTCGGCTTCATTGCCAGAATGAACTGATCCACTTCAGCGAAATTCAATTCATCTTTTAATACTGTACGGACGCCGTATTTATATTGAATGTGGTTTAAACGTTCCTGATTACTTCGGTTGGTTACAATGATCTGTTCAGCTGGAATATTACCCGACTCCACCATTCCTGAAATCATCGCCTCTGCCATAGATCCTGCACCTAGAAAAGCAATCGTTTGTTTAATCATTTGGGTTAATCTCTCCCGTTCGCATTTTTGTTCGCTTTTTCTCTAAGACGTTTTTCATCATAACACTGGCAAAAACAGATTCAAGGGCTTTTCTACAAGTCGGGTCTATATTCGTCAATTAGTCCGTGTAAACGGTTTCAAAGAGAGATATTTCGCAGTCATCGCTTCTCATCGGAAATAATCTCGTCTCATGGATGTATTTGCGGCTTGAATTTTTAAGAAATGCTCGACAAAACCGAATTGTTGGAATAATCATTCATTTTTTCATTCCCCACTCATCTGAAAAACCGCCCTCCCTTTTTCATGCATAAAAAAAGCTGCTTCTGGTCAAAGGACCAGAAGCAGGCATTCAGCTTTCGTTTATAAAATGATTTAATTTAGCGAGCTGCTGATTGAGTTCACCGATCGGCACGAAGCGGGCTTTCCGGAAGAGCTCTTTTCCTTCCGAATAGACAAGAACGGCCGGTACAGTCATCACAGAGTAATGACCGGCAACCTGGGGTACTTCATCTGCATTCACATGGCGGGCTTGTATGCTTGGATAATCAGCCAGCAGATCCTCCACTTGAGGTAGAAGACCATGACAAACGGAGCAGCCCGGTCTGGATACATAAACAATCGAGAGCATTTCCTCATTTACAAAAGCATCTAAATCTTCAATGGAGTGTATAGAATCCATTTGTCTCACCTCGAGTTCATTATATCAGCTTCTAAACCAAAATTCCTTCCACGCGCCTCTTCCTACTGAAGACGGCGAGGGAAAGGCTGCTCATGATGTTTGTTTTCGACTTCCTTAAACAAATCCTCACCGGACGGGCTTTCTGAGGAAGGCTGGACCGCTTGATCCGGATGCAGCTTGGAAGCCAGCAGATGCAGCTGCTGCTTTAAGTCTTCCACGTCCTGCTTGGTCGCAGGCTGCTTCCTTTCTTTCAGCTCAAAGCCGAGCTGGCCGTTGGGTTCAAGAGTGGCCGATTTCAAATCCTGAATACAGGACACATTCGACTGCCGGAGCTTCATTTCCAATTGGTCCACAGTGAAACGCAGCTTCTTCAAGTTTTTTTCATTCAGCTGGCCATTTTCAATAATCGAGACAGACCTCCCCGTTAAAAACTTCTCCATAAAATCAAGTTTCACCTGGGAATATTCCATCGCCATCAAAGTTAAGACAAGCACACCGCCAACACCAAATGTAACCCAGATGTTCTCTCCTGCGACAGGCTGGATCAGCAGCGACCCAATGGCAATCATGATGACGGTCTGGGACAAGGTCATCTGCGAGATTGACTTCCGACCGGCGATACGAAGAATAATCGTACCTGCGAGGATGATTAAAACAGCTTTCCATATCCAATCCATAAAAGACACCTCGTTTCCATACGAAGGCAGAAGAACCGATGTATAACCCGAACCAGCTCCTCAAAACCGTCCGTTTATGTACCCCATCGTTTCCTATATCCTTCATACGTTGTCCTGAACGGATGAAAATATCCCCCTCCACGGCAGGATTGCGGAGATAAAAAAAGCTTGTAGAAAAACAAGGTTTCTCTACAAGCAGAACATCGTTCCCCTATTCTTTGTTCCGATAAAGCTTCCAATAGCTGTAGTCGTGGACAGCGGTCCCTGCATAGCCGGGATGGCCGGAAAAGCTTTGGTTCAACCCGTTCAACTCCTGTTCCATCTGACCGGGTGAGCTGTCGTAGAAAGTCGTATAACTGCCTTCATCCGTCTTGATGACATTCACAGCAATAACCACCGATTTATCTTGATTCGCTGCCTGTTCGATGAGGGGGGAAGCAATATGTTTAATCCCGTTACGTCCTTCCGTATAATCCCTGTAAGCCATAATCGTCATAGAATCCAGTTGAGACAGCATCCACGAGCTGAGCGATCCACTTTCCTCCGGCACTTGTAAATCATTCACCCAAAACGGAAAATCTCCACTCAATTGAAGATCCTGGCCTGTTTTTTCCACTTCTTGTCTTAAGAATGTGACATTATCCATCCATTGAGTTATGACTTCATCCCTGTCCGCATCCCACTCGGGCAGAAGGTAAGGCTCAATATCCATATGGATCCCTTTGAATCCTGCTTCACTTGGAACGTCTTGATTATAATCCTTGACCGAGGATATAAAGGCAGCAAGACTATCCTGATGTTTGTCCAGCGCCCAGTTGGGATCACCACCAAGGGCATACACTTGGATATTATGAGCGGAAGCTTCTTCTATAAACGCCTCTACACGCTCCCTGTCGAATCCTTTAATACTGATGTGCAGATAGATTAAATTCACTTCCTGCTCTTCAGCGAAAGCGATATTTTCCTCTATGCTTCCTTCCATCTCGTCCAAATCCCAGATCCAGGTAGCCTTCACTTTTGATGGTTGACTCATGTATATGCCCACCCCAATGATGAGAAGAAACAGCATCACTGATCCGATGATGCTGTTTCTTCGGGAGAATTTTCGTTTAAAGAAAGACCTTTCACCATTGAAAGGTCTTTCCTTCTGTAATTTAGTTAACATAGGGCAGAGAACTGATATCATTTGTTCTTGAGAAATTTTTCACTTTTGTACGATCCGCTGCTTGATAATTCTCCAGATCCACATCCGGACCAATGATGCAGTTCGTTCCTATTTTCGTTTTCCCTCTTAAATGCGTCCTCGGTTCAATCACCGTATCGATGCCGATGGTCACGTCAGCACCTATGTAAGTAGAGAAGGGATCAATAATCGTTACCCCATTTTCCATATGAAATTCAATGATGCGTTTCTGTAAAATTTTCTCCGCCTTCGCAAGCTGGGTTCGATCATTAATGCCGAGTCCTTCGTCAACGTCCGGCATACGGGCTGCTGAGATTCGCTCCCCTTTTTGCTGCAGGACCTCAATGACATCCGGCAGATAATATTCCCCCTGCTCATTGTCCGTTGACACAAGATCCAAAGCTTCAAATAACAGCCCGTTATCGAAACAGAAAATACCCGAATTCACCTCGTTGACGGAACGCTCCTGCTCGGAAGCATCCTTTTCTTCAACAATCCGTTCCACCTGTCCCTGCTCATTACGAATAATCCTTCCATAGCCCGCGGGGTCATCCGGCTGCATCGTCAGAATCGTAGCAGCTGCGTTTGTCTCCTGATGGAGTTCCAGACAATCGGCTAACGTTCCGCTGGATATGAGCGGCGTATCTCCTGTAATGATCAGCGTGCTGCCTTCACGATGACCCAGCTGTTCATGAGACATTTTCACGGCATGAGCTGTGCCGAGCTGTTCCGCTTGATAAGCATACTCTACGGTCGAACCCAGCTGTTCCTGTATTCGTTCACTCTGATGACCCACAACGGTAACGATCTCATCGATGGAAAGCTGCTTCAGCTGATCAATGACATGTTCCACCATAGGTTTTCCACAAACCTTATGAAGAACTTTCGGAAGATCGGATTTCATCCTTGTTCCTTTGCCAGCAGCTAATACTACAGCAAACGTTTCACTCATTTTTCTTCCCCCATTCGTAGTTATTCCTCGATCGGCTGGATGATTGGTCTTAACTGCTCCATCACCTCATCAATAATCTGACGGTCCGTTTGGATGCTTTCGTTCTCCACCTTTTCATAAACCCCAAGCATCAGCCCTTTTAAATTACTTTTATTCAGTTTTGTCTGCTGCCGTTCCATGACCTCCATCATTTGGATACCTACTCGACCGTAACGCTCTTCGCAAGGTTTCTTGGTTTGTCGACGTCGTTACCAAGAGCGAGCGATGTATAATAAGCGATCAATTGTAAAGGAACGACTGTCAGCAGCGGTGTCAGAATGGATGGAGTGTTCGGAATATAGCACGTTTCATCTACATACTCCCATATATCCAGATTCCCTTCTTCTGCGACCCCCAGCACCTGCGCTCCACGGGCTTTTACTTCCTTGACATTCCCGAGCATTTTCTCACTCACTTCATCTTGTGTAATGAGAGCAATGACTGGTGTCCCTTCTTCGATCAAGGCCAGCGTTCCGTGCTTCAATTCCCCTGCTGCATAAGCTTCCGAATGAATATAGGAGATTTCCTTCAGTTTCAACGATCCTTCCAACGCAACCGCATGATCCAGTCCCCGGCCGAGGAAAAAGACACTTTTGGCATCTTTGATGGAATCACTGTACCAGCGGATTCCCTGAGAGTGCTCCAGCATGTCCTCGATTTTCTCCGGCAGTTCGATGATGGACTCAATCAGCTGCTTGTAGTTTTGTTCGGTGATGGTTTGTTTGCTTTCAGCAAGATACAGACCTAATAGGTAGAATGACAGCACTTGTGTGGTGTACGCTTTTGTAGAAGCTACAGCAATCTCCGGACCGGCCATTGTCAAAATCACTTCATCTGCTTCACGGGCGATGGAGCTTCCGACAACGTTCGTTATGGCCAGAACATTCGCTCCAAGGTGTTGACTTTGACGCAGCGCGGCCAGAGTATCTGCTGTTTCTCCAGATTGACTGACAACAATGACCAATGTCTTCTCGTCTACGATCGGGCGTCGATAGCGGAATTCCGAAGCCACTTCAACATCGACTGGAATACGTGTCAGTTCCTCGATTACATGCTTACCGATCAACCCTGCATGATAAGCTGTCCCACAGGCTACAATCGTAATTTTGTTCCATTGCTGAATGGTTTCAGGTGACCACTGCAGTTCCTCGAAGTCCACACGTTTCGCTTCCTGATCAAGACGACCGGTCATCGTTTTCCGAAGTGCCGTCGGCTGTTCGAAGATCTCTTTCAGCATAAAGTGATCATACCCATTTTTCTCAGCCTGTTCCATATCCCAGTCCACTCGGAAAATATCGCGTGTCAATTCCTTTCCTGTCTCCGTTTCCATCAACGTGACACCTTCTTTTGAAAGGATTGCCATCTCGCCGTCTTCCAAAATATAAACATCACGTGTATGTTCCAGCAGAGCGGGGATGTCGGAGCTGATCAGGGATTCTCCATCGCCGGATCCGATGATGAGGGGACTGGCTTCACGCACAGCATACAACCGCTCTGGATCATGCTCAGAAACTATTCCAAGCGCGTAGGCTCCTTCCAGTCTATCCACCACTTTCTGGATGGTCGATACTATTTCTCCATCATATAAATGAGAGAATAAGTGGGAAATCACTTCGGAATCCGTTTCAGAAGTAAAGGAATAGCCTTCCTCCTTCATTTCCCGCTTAATTTCCATATAGTTCTCAATAATGCCGTTATGGACGACAGCAAATTTGGATTGCTCATCCAGATGCGGGTGGGAATTCTCATCGGAAGGGCGTCCGTGTGTAGCCCATCGGGTATGACCGATTCCGATCGACCCAGAAAGCGGAGCCCCCTCCAATTTTTCTTCCAACACTTCGAGTCTTCCTTTAGACTTCTCATGCTGAAGGGTTTCCCCGTTGTTCAATGCGATACCAACAGAGTCATAGCCGCGATATTCCAGCTTACGCAGTCCTTCTGTTAATACACGCTGTGTTTCTTTATCTCCAACATATCCCATGATTCCGCACATTGTCGTTCATCCCCTTTATAATAAGTAGTTTTTAAGCTTTCTTTGATTGATTACAGAGCAATGGATTCGTGCTGTTTCTTGTTCACTTTCGAAGCCGTTCCAAGTTTATGAATGTGTGGTTGATCGAAGGCTTGGAAAGCGTTCCTTGTATCTACAATCGGAACTCCTAATTCCGCCAGTTCATGATAATCAAAGTCACTGTGATTCGTGACCATGACAAGGCAGTCGTACTCTTTCAGCTGTTCTTTATCATAAGGAACCGAGTGGACGACGTCACCATCATCATCCAGGAAGCTGTGGGCATGGGGATCGTGATACTCCACCTTCGCTCCGTTTTCTTTATATAGTTCATAGAGATACAGCCCCGGTGATTCACGAAGATCACTGATATTCGGTTTATAGGCCATACCGAGAATAAGGATTTTAGAATCATTGATGGACTTCCCATGAATGTTCAATACCTGTGACGTCTTTCCAACGACAACGTCCGGCATGTTGCTGTTGATCGACTGGGCCAGATCGATGAACTTACTATAGAAGCGGAATCCTTTGGCTTTCCAGGACAAGTACATCGGATCCAGAGGGATACAGTGACCGCCGATTCCAGGTCCCGGTTGGAACTTCATAAAGCCGAATGGTTTCGTTGCCGCTGCATCAATCACTTCCCACACATCGATATCCATACGTTCACACATCATTGCAATCTCATTGACAAAAGCAATATTGACGCTTCGGAACGTATTTTCTAGAAGCTTGGACATCTCTGCAACTTTGGGTGACGTAACAGGAACAACGTTTGGAATGTAATTTCTGTAGAGAAGCCCTCCGACTGTATTACATTTTTCTGTCATGCCGCCCATAACTTTCGGCATGTTATGCGTGTTGAAGGACTGGTTCCCTGGATCCACGCGCTCAGGTGAATAACAAAGGAAGATATCTTCGCCTTCGACGTATCCCATACGATTGAATTCTTTCAAAATCAGTTCTTCGGTCGTCCCCGGATATGTGGTGCTTTCCAGCGTCACGAGCATTCCTTTTTTCATAAAGGGCTTCATGCTGTTGATCACGCCTGTAATATAGGAAGTATCCGGATCCTGGTTCTCACTTAATGGGGTAGGGACACAAATGCTGACCGCATCAAGGTCTTTGACAACTTCATAGTCACTTGTTGGAAAGAACCGATCTGTGGCAAGCGCCTGCTGCAAATCCTCATCCGCAATATCGTTGATGTAGGAATGCCCTTCACGCAGCGACTGAATCTTCTTCTGATCCAAATCGATGCCACATACGTTGAATCCTGACTTCACCATTTCGACAGCCAGTGGCAGCCCGACATACCCCATACCGACAACTCCGATATTTGCTTTCTTCATTTCAATCTTCTGAGACAGCTGTTCAAAATATCCCATTCCTGATCCCTCTCTTTTATAAGATTTATTTAGAAACGCTCACGAGTCTTTTCATCCGTGCTTCAAGCTCTACAAGTGAAAAGGGCTTGGTCATATAATCGGAGACACCATAATCAAACGTGCGCCTCACATCTTCTTCCAATTGTTTATTTGTAAGAACTATGATCGCTGTCGACTTTTTGGAGGCTTCGTCGATGTTCTTGATTTGATTGATGAACTGATAGCCTCCCAGAGCGGACAGATTGATTTCCGTAATGACGAGATCCGGCAGGACATTTTGATAGACATCCACGCCCGTTTTCCCGTCTTCTGCTGTATGGACGACATAACCTTTTCCCTGCAGGTAGTTTGTCAATAACTGAACTAAGCTTTGATCACTATCAACAAGCAGCACGGATTTCGTTGATGGACCCTTTTCCTTCTGTCCTTGATAAACATGGATATCGTTCGTTTCGTGGTTTCCATCAATGATTCTCCAAAGCATGTCAAACATCATTTGTTCTGCGTGGTCGCTGTTTTCAGGAAAGCTCCCCACCCATAAATCTCCGGTGAGCTGGCGGTTCCGGCTTAACACATCTTTCACGTGCAGCGATAGAAAATGGGTATACGCCAAGGCACAGCCATCAAGCAGGATGCCAAGAATCTTCTCCTGTGGATCGTAACTGACTTGAAAGGCGGTACCCGGCTCTTCCTTTTCCAAATACGCTTCCATTTCCCCGACCTCTGCTTCATTCATATCTGCACGGGCCAGAATGATCCCGCACTTTAATTGGCTGCTCTGATAATAGTGAAGAAAATGATTGAACGATTGAATGATCCGGGAACCAATATGAGTCGCTGCCATTTTCCACCCTCCTTTTTTCGTTCGGTTATGCGGCCTTTTCCTTGTCTTCGTCTTCGTCTTCATTCCAACTGGTTCGTACCATCGTTCCCCAGGAGTTGTTTTTCCGCATAAAGTCGATGTGACCGAGGAACCTCCATAAAATCCCCAGCTGACGGTATCCGAAGAACATCAAAACCGTGTACAAAATCATCTTGAAATAATCGCGGACTCTCGGGTAGCGCTGAAAGGCCATTTCCTCCAAAAGCAGCGAACCTAAGCCAAGCAGTGTTCCGTACAGAACATTAATCAGCATGAAGATTCCCATGAGCTTCCATCCGGTCATGTCCATGAAGCTGTAACCGAGAATGGCGAGAAAACCTGTAATTCGGAAATAAGGGCTCAAAGTTTCAAAAATAATGTTATATGGGATCGTTAACATACCCATGATCTTGTATTTCGGACGCATGAACATGAAGCGCCCTTCTTCAATCATATTTTTCAAATTTCCACGGCCCCAGCGTTTCCGCTGACTGCCGAGAATCTTGAACGTGTCGGGAGCCTGCGTCCAACAGACTGCATCCGGACAAAAATCGATTTTGTAGGGAAGCTTGTGATCCAGCATGTAGCGGTGAAGTTTTATGATAATGTTCATATCCTCCCCAGGGTAACCCCCGCGGTAGCCTCCGACTTTTACAACGTATTCTTTCTTAAAGACACCGAAAGCACCGGAAACGATAATCAGTCCATTGACGTCACTCCAGCCGATCCGTCCGCCTAGAAACGCTTTTAAGTACTCTACGGTCTGGAACATCGGCAGTAATTTTTTCGGAAGATTGACCTGCTTCACCATCCCGTTTTGGATACGGCAGCCGTTGGCAATCCGCACGTTCCCACCAATCGCCACATTCTCCTCAGGATTTTCCATATACTTTCTGGCAATCCGGATCAGCGCATCTTCTTCGAGTAAAGAATCCGCATCGATCGATGAGATCAGTGAGTAATTCGATAAGTTGATGCCGGCATTCAGGGAATCTGCTTTTCCACCATTCTCTTTATCTACAAGATAGAGAGTTGGATAATCCGGATTGTAGTAAACCCCTTTGACCTCAGCTGTAGCAATCGTATCTTTGATCATATTCGGGGGATGATATTTTAATTGGAACTCCTCGATTAAGGTATCGAGGGTTTTGTCTCCCGATCCGTCATTCACCACAATCACTTCAAACTCCGGGTAATGGAGGGCCAGCAGGGATCTGACATTTTCCTTGATAGTCAGCTCTTCATTGAAAGCTGGAACAAGGATAGATATGGGCGGGACATGTTTGGATCCGGACAGGGCCTCATACTTTGAGTAGAAGGTTTCCTTCATAATTCCTAGTATTCTCCGGAAGGAAAATAAGATAATTCCGAAGTAAATGGTGTTGATCGTAACTACGTAATACATGGCAAAAATTCCATAGAACAGCAGGATCTCTCTCATTCTTCATCCTCCTTCCTTACATGACGTTTGTTAATGCCTGGTGATTTTCAAAATACTTCTTGTACAGAAACTCTTTATGGTTGTGACTCATGATGTCCTCGACATGGGAAGATGGGGAGGTTGACTGCTTCAAATTTTCTTCGATGAATTCCATGGCCACGGCCCTTCCATGCTCACTTCCATCTCCAACAGCCAATTGGCACAGGGCTTCAAACCCTTCGTCTCCCATACGGACTAGACTCGCTGCACTCGCACGAGCGACCATCCAGTTTACATCTTCCAGCCGGGTGGATAACAAGGGAATGTATTGAATGAGACCAGATCTCCCAATCCATTCAGCAAAAAGTCTGCGGACCTCCCAGTCCGGGAAAGCAAGATAAAATTGAACATCCTCTTCAGATAAGTCAACCGAGGAAATCAGCAGTTTAGCTGCGTTCATACGAATGTCACGATCATCCGATTTCGTCAGTTCCTGAATACGGTCAGGCAGATCAGCCTTCACGCTGTTCTGAAGACCAATAAGCCCGAGCTTCACATATTTGGGATCCTTTTCATGCAGGAATGTGATAAATAACTGTGTTAAATCAAGTTCAGATTCCTTTGTGATGTCTGCTGTCAAATGAACATCCTGCTTCCCATTCTCAATAAGGAAACGGAGCAGATCGCCCATCTCACTTAACTGTGTGGCCGTTTGGGCAGCCGCCCGTGCATAAATGAAGGAGGAAGAATCCACACGCTTCTTATACAGCAGGGAAAGCAGAGAGGATGTGGCTTCAGGTGCCCTCAATGCTCCAAGGTGATACGCGGCATCCAACCGGACAAGCGGCCGATGACTGCCCAACCGCTTTAAATTGTGTTCGACCAGCCCGAGATCCCCGCACAGCCTTAACAGCCCCTGCCGGTAAATCCCATCCAGCTGATTGATCCATTGGACAAGCTCGCTCTGCAGCACTCGTCGTTCAAAGGTTGTCAGAGAGCCGCCGGGGGGTCTTAACCGGTCTTCTTCTCCTAAGTGCATTTGTACATATTCCAGATAATCTTTATGTCGAACCAGACATTGCGCTCTCCGCTTTTCTACACGTTTTTTATTCCATTTCAAACTTAACGTCGCCATAATGAATGCGGTCATGAGAATGAGTAAAACCCCAATCATGTAGTAAGCGATTTGAACGTTGATATACATGGAGAACCTCCTTCCTTATTGTTCCAATCCCTGTAAGGCTTCTTTCATCATGTAATAGCTCGCCTTTCTTTTTTCTTCATACGCTGTTTCCTGCCATTCCTTCCATTCGTAGATCGGGTACGGCTCTGTAGAAACTGAGCTGCTTAACCCACGGATTTCCTCTGATTCTTTATCATAGATCCAGGGGAGGAGGCGGATGCCATCCACCGTCTCTTTAGGAAGATCCCCTTCCATCTGCTCAGAAGAAGGATAACCGACCGCCTTTTTTGTACTCGGATCTGAGAACCCTAACAGTCCCCAGGGGATTTTCATCTCCAGCACACGGCCTTTGATTTCCCAGTCGGCCTCTGCCTGATTCACAAGGGAAGCGCGGTCCATCTGTCCCACCTCTACGGCTTCAAATGGAATTTCCTCTTTTGTCAAAGGATGCCTCAATGGTAGACTGACAGCCATTTTCCAAGGTTGGAAGGTTCCCTCCTGACCGCTGCCGGAAGCTTCTTCATAGAGACGCGTATGGAAATCATAGGTGGATTCGATCAACACTTCACTTTTTTCCCATGCACTGAGACGTATCATCGTCTCCAGTCCTTCTTCCAGTTGGATGCCGTGGAGGTGTTGAGGAGGATCTGTTCCTCCCTCCACACTATCGACACCTACATAAACAGACTGCTTCTCCAAGTCGATGTCCTCTGGTAATCGCGCGGAAATGTACACATACCCTTCGTCATGGGTCACATTCAAATCAGTGAGCGGTGCAGAGATTTTCTCCACGTCTTCCTTCTCCAGTTCCTGCCAATCCTTGAGATCACCATCAATCTCCACATCATCAGCTTTTTCCGGGTACATGCCTAAAACACCGTAGGATTGTTCAGCAGATAACGTGTTATACCAGAACGCCTCCCTGTGATCTGTACTCAAAGGCATGGCATTCCACGTTTTCTTAAACCACTCATCCTGCCAGGTGAAAAGCAGAGCCCCCGAGAATTCTTCGTTGTATATATGGTGAAGCTGATCGACAGCATGTTTTCCCTGCTCTTGTTCACTATGTCCGCCCTGATCCCGGCCTAAAGGACCATTGTGAGCACTTCCTCTGGATGAAGGAACTCCGAATTCACTGATCATGACAGGCAGTCCTTCATGATAATCTTTCAAATCTTTCAAGTATCCGAGGTATGTATCTACCTTTCCATCTTCATTTTTTACGTCATCGTACTCATCGGTGAACCTTAAAAAGTCCGGATAGTACGGGTAAGCGTGATACGAAGCAAAATAGCCGGCAGCCCAGTTCGTTTCCTCAATATGTGTGGGATCGACACTCACCATATCCTCTCTTTTCTGGGGTTCCTGCGGATGCTCCAGAGGATCGGTTGTCATCCAATTGGTAAAGGTCATCGGATGCTGCCACCCTCTTTCACTTTCCTGCTCTGCTGTGTAATCCAAAAGTTCAGCTAACCAGCTTTCAAAGGGGGAGGCATCTTCGGTGGTTCCAAAATATGTGCCACTGAAAGCTGGATCATCGCTGTGTTTATCATTAGTCTGTTGAACAAGATCAGGATTCCATTCCGTTCCAATATGCCAGGCAGCCAAATAAGGGCCGGCATACGCCGTATAGTTCCCGCTTGCTTTCCCATCCTGCTCAGGTATCCGGATGTCTCCATAAACCGCTCCTGCAGCATGATCAATCTCTTGCTTAAAAGCCTGCAGCACACGGTTGGATAAAGCATCTCCCGTGTCATCCATGATATTCACCGGAGACCAGACCCCCTGCATGAAATAAAGAGGATCCCCTTGGGTATCTTCGTTGTATTCCACCAGCGCTTCGTAGAAAACAGGAGGATGGATCGTATAAATCCGAATCGTGTTCACTCCCATTTCATCAATCATTTCAAACCAGCGGAGGTAGTCGTCTTTAGAAATGGGAAGTTCTCCCGGGAAATGGCCGGGCAAAGTGGCTCCCATATTTATCCCTTTAATAAAAAGCGGTGACCAGCTTTCATCCTGATAGACTTCGAATTGCTCGCCCTGCGTACGAAATGTCAGCTGGCTCCCATTTTGGAGCTGTTCGCTTTCCGTCATCTTTGTTGATCCCACTAAAAACCAACTGCCAGCCACTGTTATAAAAAAGAGAACAGCGAGCCCTTTCCCCTTCCATCTCATTTATCCCCCTCCTTCAAATTTTGCTTTAGGGAAAATTTTTTTAGTGTTGCAAACTTAATGTAGAGCGTTTAGATTGTTAGTGTATTGCCTCGCTACGTTTATAACGCTAACACGGGGGTCCGGACACTTCATCGAAAACCCAGTTTCGGAACAGCGAATTTCTATTTCGGAACCCTCCGCAAAAATCCGACAAAATCCGCGCCCTTTTTATCAGGGGGTCGGGCTTCGGATTCAGAAGCGGGGATAGATGAACCGCTTTCAAAAATACCTGGTTCATCAGTTGCGGGACCCCCGGATAAAGAGAAAGAAACAGAAGGGTACGTTTGGCAGAAATCTGGTTAAAAACTCATCACTTACACACTTGGAGGTAAACAATGAATCGAATCCTATGTCTATCTTTAATGCTCACCGCTCTCTCGCTCCCTCTCTTTGGCTTTTCAGAGTCAGAAGAATACAAGAGGGCCATGTGGGTGGAAAAAACGGAACTCGGCGAAGAACAAGAATCCATTCTGGAGACCGCCGGGCAGAACAGCATCAATGTTTTATATCTGAAAGGAATAGAAGAGGATCCACAGGTAACGGCAGACTTCATTCAGGAAGCAGACAGCAAAGGGATCGAGGTCCATGCCCTTGGCGGAGAACCTTCATGGGCCCTGGGGGAAAATCAGGGGAGATATGATGCTTTTGTGGATGAGGTAATGGAATACAACCAATCCGTCTCATCGGACCAGCAGTTTGCTGGTATTCATTTCAAAGTCCAGCCCCAATACTTGGAGGAATGGTATGACGACCAGCCCCGGGTCCTTCGTGAATGGAAAGCGAATATCACAGCAGGGATTCAATCGGTCCCGGAAGACAGGGCACTTGAAATCAGTCATTCCATCCCTTTTTGGTTGGATGAAATGGAAACACCCGGACAGTCTGACGTTCCTTTTCATGAATGGGTGATTCAACAATTTGACCATACGACCATTCTTGCCTTCCGGGATACGCTGGAAACGACCAATGGAATCGAAGCCTTGACCGAGAATGAATTAGAGGCCGCAGACCAGGCAGGACGACAGATCCTCATCGGCATAACGACAGCAGAAACAGGGAGGAATTGGACGACCTTTTATGAAGAGGGACCGGAGAGTATGCATATGCACCTCGATCTGATAGATAAACACCTTGGGGAGCACAGTTCCTATGCGGGTTATGCCATCGATGATTATGCGAATCTAAAACAGCAGGAGGAAACACCTTCCGAAGAGGACATGGAAAAAGAACAGAAGCGAGGAACATACGTATGGGAAGCGGAAACCCTTATCAATGAAAAAGATAAAATCCTGGATTTCGCAAAAGAAAACAATATTAATCTGCTCTATACACGTCTGGATCTATCCCAGCCCTACAGCGCCTATTCCCACTTCGTGGAAGCCGCGGATGCAGCCGGAATCGAAGTACATGCCATGGGTGGACACCCTTCCTGGGCCTTGAAGGAAGAAGAACACCGGATTTTAAAACTTGTGGATTATGTGAAATCCTACAATCAGGAGGTAAACGAAAACCAGTCCTTTGATGGCATCCACCTGGATATCGAGCCTTATGTAGAACCATCATGGTCCACCGATCAGGCATCTGTATTGAAACAATGGATGGGCAACTTGGAACGCTTTGTACAAGAAACAAAAGAAGACTCGGACTTGGAGGCCAGTATGGACATGGCCATGTGGTTTGATGATATAGAAACCCCGGGATCCCCGGAAACGCCTTTTAATGAATGGGTAATCGAATTGATGGATCACACCTCAGTTATGGCCTTCCGTGATCAAGCAGAGGGCATCATTCAAGCTGCTGAGAATGAAGTCAATTTTTCTGAAGAGCTTGGAAAAGATCTTCTTATTTCCGTAGAAATCAAAGAAAATCCTTCCCACCCACATATTTCGTTCTATGAGGAAGGAAAAGAGGTCATGGAGAATCAGCTTTCCCTCGTTGATGAGGCATTCCGTTCCTATTCCTCTTACCAGGGCTATACTGTCCATGCCTATCGATATTGGGACGATGCCAAAGAATAAGTGAAGGATGCAGTTGAAGATTCGTCCGAGCATCTAAGCGACCTCGGGAAAAAAGACAGGCTGTGAAAAATAAAAGGGGGATCTTCTATGTAATAGAAGATCCCCCAGCTTGTAGAGAACCCCCGTGTTCTTCTGCAAGCTTTTTTTGTGCAGTTCGTGCGGGCGAATACCACTCGCTTTCCGCGGACGAACGCCCGAGCCTCCTCGTGAAAACCCACACTGCGGGGTCTCGGGTCGCCCGTTTTTCCGCAGGAGTCTCCTGGTATTCGCCCGCCCTTCACCGAAAAAGACTCTCCTTCACCTATCTCACCCTGGATAGGTGAAGGGCAGTCTTTTTCATGTTTTGGCAGGCCGCCGTCAGTAACGCTTGTTCGCGTACATTCTTTTTCCGCGCAAGCGACAATAACGCAGCCCGTGCCGTTCTTTTGAATCTGCAAACCTGCTTAGGGCACACCCTCTCTCCTATCTATTCTAACCCGGCACGAGGAGCTTTCATTGGTGAAGGATGCGGGAACAGCAGGGGCTGAAGAACCACTTGGGCAGGCGGCCTCCCTGACCAAGTCAGCGGAGGGCGTACCCGCGGCATTCATTTACCGATAAGCGGAAAGTGACCCTTCATACAACAAATGGACAACTCTAACTGGTAAACACAGGCTTTTTCTACAGCCAAAGGGGGATCTTCTATATATAGAAGATCCCCCTAAACTACGCCCATAGGTTTATAGATGACGCTTCTTGAGCTGATTCAATCCATATCATCCGTGATAATCCCCCACTGCTTGGATTTCAACACAGCTTCCGCTCTTGTCTTTACCTGCAGTTTTTTGAAGATTTCCGTTAAGTTGTATTCAATCGTTCGTGGACTCTTAAAATAAATCTGAGCGATTTCCCTGTTGCTTTTCCCCTTGGCAACCTCTTTGAGGATTTCCTGTTCTTTGGACGTAACGGAAACGTCACGATCCGGCAGCTCATGTTCAGGCATTTCTTCAACACGGACCTCATTTTTTCTTAGTTGTTCGAGAAGGGAGACGGGAACGATTGCTTTCCCCTTCACCCCGTAACGGATCGCTTCAATCAATTCTTCCCGCGGAGCCGTCTTGCTGATGAACCCCGAAGCTCCAGACTCCACTAATGTATTGAAATAAGGACCTACATCGTGACCTGTATAGATGAGTACCGGCGAAGTATGTCCTTCAGCCCGTACATGTTTGGTCAGCTCAATGCCATTCATCCCTTTCATACGCAGATCGAACAGCAGAATTGAAAAGCTCTGCTCCCTTAAGATTTCCAAAGCTTTCCCAGGACTGTCTGCAATGGTTACAACCATATCACTCTCTCTTTCAATGATTAATTTGGACCCTTCACCAATAGCCGGATGATCATCCACCAATAATATCGAAACCATCAAACCTCTCCTCTTCTCCAACCTTTTTCCAATCGTTTCCTTCATCCCTCCGCCTGAATTAAGATGGCGGCTTCAACGCCTGATCCTTCCTGTGAAAAGAATTCCATACTCCCTCCGAGGCTGTTGACTCTCTGTCTGATTCCCGTTAAGCCCATGCTTTTTGTTGACGGCTTCTGTTGATTATTCTGAACGCCCACTCCATCATCCTTATAGGATAGCATTACCATATCTCCATCATTCTTCAGTTCAAATTCAATTAATTCCGCCTTCGAATGCTTGGACGCATTATTCAACAGTTCCTGCGCAATGCGATAAAGCGTGAGAGCTTGTTCATCCCCAAGATCAGCTGTGAAATGATTATATCGATAGTCAATATGAAAGTCCTCCCGCTGACGATAATGGTCAATCAAGTAGGATAATGCTTCCACAAAACCCGTTTCCTTAAGAAAAGGAGGACGGAGAAAGGTGCACGTTTCCCTAATCTGACTGACAACCCCCAGCAAACCTTCCTGTACGTCAGAGAGTTCATCTTTTACATGACGATCCAAATGATCCAAGGCGGCTATTTCTTCTACTTTCCGATACCACACCAGCTGTTCCTGAAGAGCAGAATCATGCAGGTCGGCGGAAAGTCTTGCTCTTTCCTCTTCTGAAAGCTTAAACATGAACCGAAGCATCCACGAAGGTACACGTCGTTCATCCTGGATCGAACTTTTTAAATCTTCGGTCACTCCTTCAATCAATTGAAAATTTTCATATACGATGCTTGTATATTGGACGATGGTTTTCAGCCAACGCTGCTCATCCTGGTTGAACGGTGTCCGGTTGACTTTTTGTTCAATCCATAATATATCGACCGTATCATGCTTTTCACTAAGCACATACCCTAATCCATCTTCTAATAGAAACGGCATTCCTATGGACAACGACGTTCCTTTATAGGAGATATACGTCTGAATCAATGGGTAGGGGATGGATTCATCTCCCGCAATGAGGTTCATCTCATTTTCTATTTTGTCATAGGAGAACAGGCAGGCATGCTCTACTGGAAGCACCTCTTTGATTTCACGGAGCAGCCGGTCATCCAGCTCTTCTTTTTTTAATATTTTTGCTACATCATAGGAAAACCGATCAAGACTCAGCTGATAGTTAAACTTATCTCCAAACCATTTGGAACGAAGAGAAAACTTTTCTTCAAAATAGAAAAACAAAATCAAGAGTCCGTAGGTTAGAATCCCCAGTCTGATCCACTGCAGGTCATCCAGATTCGTAAAGAAAACGAGCAGAATCATAACCACAGCCGTCAACAGGAAAGAAATGACCGCATAGTACCGCAAACGGCTGTTAATAAAGTCAATATCAAATATCCGATCCGTCAGCACGAGATAAAGAAAAAAGATCGGCAGAAAGATGAGGAATACCGCGGTTACAGGCGCAGGAATCAGTTCAACGCCGACAACTGCATTAGGCAGCGCCGTCAAGAAGATAAAAGGAAAAAACGAGACGATGATTCCGAAAATCGCATTTTGAAAAATCGACTTATGTATGGTTTTCCGAAAGGTCAGATAAGAATACAGGAGAACACTCAAACCGATAAGAATCTCCATGGAAAAAAGAATCAGCTGCGTATTGCGGATCACTTCATAATGCCCCAGAGACATCCAGAAAATAGATATGATATCCATAAGAACGACAACCAGATTAATGGAATAGACCGCAGCCAATAGGCGCTTTTTAATCAGATGAATCTCGTATTTCAAGAAATATTGATAATGAAAATGCAGAAACAGCACAGGAACCATCATCAAGCTGAAACTGTTGATAATCCTCGCAAGAGTATCCGTTCTCGCAGAAGCGCCTGCACTTAAATACCCAATACCAACAGCCAGAAGAAAGGCGATCAGATAAAACGCAACCGGGTCCCCCCGTTTTTTTACATAGACTTGTAATGAAAACGAAAATAAAACGAAAAATACAACCGTCGGCAGTATGGTATGATAAAGCAGCGTATTATAGTTCATCGGGTTTTGGACCTTATATTCCAACTCGGTTCCTGCTCTCATGACCTTCATCTGGTTAAGGTTACCGATCACCCCGTAATTTTGAATGGAGTGATACCTGGCTGCCTCCTGGTGATTGACTTCAATAACACGATCTCCCTCTTTTATTTTCCGGTGAGCAGCCCAGCCAATCGAATCCACTTTCGTCACGATCAAGGATCTTTCTTTATTCTCACTGACATCGATACCTACATATGTTTTCGTCATCGTTACGAAAATTAAATAAAGAGCAACAACAAAGATAAAACTAAAATAAAAGATAAATCTCTTACTTTTTATTCGAGCCATTTCCATTCCCTTTCTTTTATAACGTCAAAAAAGCCAGAGTATCTCTGGCTTTCAGGATCTCTATCATGGATTACTTCCAGTAACACATTCTCCACTCTATGCCCTGAAGGTCTTCGGATGCGAACACATCAATAAGGGCTTCCTTTTCCACTTCAGAAACACCCGGAAGGTCGGCTTTTCCCTCTTTCACAGCATTCATAAGCGCTGGATTTTGTACAATCTTCTGAACCAATTCAAATAGCATGATTGTTTCCTCCTTATGCAAGATCCATCTTTTATAAATCTTCAATCCTCTTCCTCATTTGTTCCTTCCAAGCCTGCCCTGCCTGAAACACGTCCAGCTCCCGTAACGCCTGCCGTTGATATTTCCGGATCAGCACCTGGATATATGGTTTGACAGGGGACCGGGATACCCACTCAAACAACGGCTGCTTTCTATCTGTGATAAACGATTGATCGACACGGCCTTCATAGTAATCACGTACCCAGCCGGCTTCCTCACTGCTTTCCCGCAGGAGCAGAAATACAGGGAGGGTCCACTTCTTGTTAATGAGATCATTTTTAGCATCGAAACGCACAATGTCCTGCAGGTCATTCACTAACTGAGCCGCAATTCCAAAACTCTCCGCATACAAACGAACGCCTGAAAGGTCTTCATTCTCTTGAAAAGCTGCTCCGGCCATACAGGCACATGCCATCAGCGAACCGGATTTCCGCCTGATCATCCTTAGAAATTCTTCTTCCGTAGAAGCGGATTCATTCAGGTCGGCGTGCTGACCATTCACCGCCTGCAGGACCTGCTGGTGCATGGCCTGAAGAGCATCCGAAGATGTTTCTTTTTGAAAAGGGGACTCATGCATCAGCTGCATGCTCAGCATCAAAAACCCCGTCGAAATATTCATGGACGAGGCAGAAGACACCTGACTCCAAGGTTTATCGCCAGCATCTTCATCCTGAAGATCATCCAGGATATCAAGAGCCAGTATTAAAAACTCGATAGCTGCCGATAGAACATACACCCCTTCATGCTTTTTCCTGCTATGGATATGAAAGTGCAGCTGCGTCAACGGCGAAAAGGAAAACCCTTCTGCTTTCTTATAGGAGATAAACCGCTCAGCCATCCGGGCAAGGACGGCTTCGTTCAAATGAGTCTTCACCGCTTGAACCATCATGCTGTGTAAACGGTCGGGTGAATAACTCGGAATCATTCCCATACGTCACCTCCCTTTCCAAAAAATGTGTCGAAATCTGATTGCAAAACAACACTATCACATCAAGAATAAACGTCAAAAGGTAGTAAAGTATTATGTAATTAGATAGAAAATTCCTCCCCCATCTTTCTATGCGTACATCCTCCGCTCGTTGGTGATGGATTTACTTTCTCACAGGCTTACATAGAAGTGTTATCGATTTGTCATACAAATGTTATCTATTTGTCATAATCAAAGTTTCCTATTCCTGCTTGAAAGATGTTTTTCAAATACTCCTTAAACAGCACAACAGACGTACATCGCTGTCCCATACGTTCGAGCATTCATGAATATTTTGTATAAACAAATGATAAGCCGGCTTTACTTATCAGGCAGTCTTGCCTGAACACCATCGAATGGTTCATTTTCTGACAGGATAAAAGAAACCGCTCTCATTCATATGCGCCTTTTTACACACGTTATTTTCCATGAACGGGATCATTATAAATTTATGGGAATTAAAAGGGTTTATATACCCAGTTTAAAATGTGAAAATTTATGAAATTCATTCCAGAACCGATCGTTATAGAGGCCTATTTACTGTATTTTTACAAAACGCGGCTTCTTACGTTGGCGCGTATCACGTCCCGCATTCCACATGGACCCTTTTTACATGAAACATTGCATCGTGGCTGGAAATCCGATATAATCTTTTCAACTATTCAAAATCAATGACAAAGAGAGTAGCCGGCGGGAAGGTCACAGCGAACCGGGGGTGGTGGAAGCCCGGATGTCCTTCTGTCGGTGAACCGGACTTTGGAGATGGTCTTCTGAAACACACGTAGGAAGATCCGGGGACACCCCGTTATCAAATTCAAGCGGCTGATTTACATTCAGCTATAAGAGTGGCACCGCGAGTCCAGGCCTCGTCTCTTTTTTAGAGACGGGGCCTTTTTATATGGAAAAGGAGGAGCATAGATGGAAAAGCAAATGACAGCACTTCAAATATCTCACATACTCGGAGAGGATTATCCACGCGAATGGGTGGAGTCCATGTTGGAGGTACCGAAAAAGGCATCCTTTGGGGATGTCTCCTTCCCCTGCTTCGCTCTAGCCAAGTCGATGCGTAAAAAACCAGTCATCATTGCAGGAGAAATCGCCTCCAGACTGAACCACCCTGTTTTTGATCAGGTAGAGGTCCAGGGTGGTTATATCAACATCTTCTTTGACCGCTCGTTCATTACCGAACATACGTTGAATCAAGTTCTTGAGGACCCTGAAGCTTATGGCAGCCATACCTTTGGGGAGGGGAAAAACGTAGTCTTAGATATGTCCTCTCCGAACATCGCCAAACCCTTCTCCATGGGTCACCTCCGCTCCACCGTCATTGGAAACGCCCTGGCCAATCTCATGGACAAGTGCGGCTATACTCCCGTAAAGGTCAACTACATCGGAGATTACGGGACACAGTTCGGGAAACTTCTGGCCGCCTACACCCGCTGGGGCGATCCAGATGTCGTCGAAGCTGATCCAATCAAGGAACTGACTAAGCTATATGTGACATTTCACGAAGCTGCCGAGGAAGAACCTTCCCTCATTGAAGAAGGCAGAGAATGGTTCAAGAAGCTGGAATCCCAGGACCCGGAGGCGCTCACCCTTTGGAACTGGTTCCGCGAAGCCTCCCTGAACGAATTCAACACGTTATATGAAATGCTTGGAGTGGATTTTGATTGGACTCGCGGTGAGGCTTATTATACGGACAAAATGGAGCCTGTCATCAAACTTTTGGAGGAAAAGGGTCTGTTGGAAACATCAGAAGGAGCGGATGTGGTTCAACTGGGCGATACAATGCCCCCTTGTCTGATCCGTAAAAGCAACGGCACCACTACGTATGCCACCCGTGATCTCGCTGCCGCCATCGACCGCTATCAGTCTTATCCTTTCGAAAAAAGTCTGTATGTTGTTGGCAGTGAACAGTCCCTTCATTTTCAGCAGATGAAGCTTGTATTGAAAAAGGCCGGGTTTGAGTGGGCAGACCGATTGGAGCATGTCTCGTTCGGGATGATTCTGCAGCATGGAAAAAAGATGTCTACGAGAAAAGGGAAGACGGTTTTGTTGGAAGAAGCTCTGAAGGAAGCCGTAGCGCAGGCACTCTTGAATATGAAAGAGAAAAATCCCAACCTCACGAATCCTGAAGAAACAGCGCGCCAAGTCGGAGTTGGAGCCGTGATTTTTCACGATTTAAAGCAGGATCGACGTCATGATATTGAATTTTCTCTCGAGGATATGCTTACTTTTGAAGGAAATACCGGTCCATATCTGCAGTACACTCATGCCCGCGCATGCTCGCTTTTACGTAAAGGCGGATTTTCGGCAGACACTCCGCAGCCGGCGGTTGACGACCCTGAAGCCTGGCCATTAGTAAAGGCGGTCCGTGCATTTCCAGAAATGACTCAAATGGCCTGTACGACCAATGATCCCTCTAAAATTGCCCGTTACCTGCTGGACCTTGCCCGAACATTCAATCACTTTTATGCCAAATCAAAAATTATCGGCTCCGCTTCCCAACAGGAACGCCTGACGCTCGTTTACGCATTTGCCGTCGTACTGAAGGAAGGGCTGCGTCTGCTTGGAATGGCTGCGCCGGAACATATGTAAATCAGGAACATTTCCAACATCCGCCCGCTTTCTATTATAATGAAGGTAAGACTTTAATCAGGGGGCGGATGTTCAATGTATCCTTTGTACTATGCCATCATCATTGTTTTGTCGATTACCGCTTTGGTCAGTACGGTTGTCATTGCCAAAAACATGGACAAGTCGGAAAACCAGTTGACCCCGGAAGAGGATCTGCAGCACTTGAAATCCGATAAAAAAGATCAAGGAAGCATTCCTTTACTCTCCACGATCTACGCGATCACTTTTGTGATCACTATTATTCTTTGCTGGATTTTTATTTTCTAGGGCCTGTTTCACTCACCACCAGGGCCCTTTTTCCAGTGCCATGCATTTTCTCCAACGGGCAGGATATGGATCCAGGTTATCCAGTCCTTTCACTCCCCTTCCTCTGCACATTGACTATTTTTTACATAAATTGCGCAGAATGCACACATACTCTATTTAAAAACATGTTATCTTTCAAGCAGGTCTATGAATATCCTAATAACAGAATGGTCACAGCTGCTTGGATGGAGACAGTTTCACGGCAGGACAATCAAGGATTGCCCAAGGAGAAAAAAGGGAATACACTTATCCCCCACACTCCACTGCCTAGAAATAAAAAAGGAGATGGCACATGTGCACCAGCTCGATTTGTTTCAAAACCTCACGCATAAAAAAATGGGATTTGCAGAAGTGTTCTCACATATTTTAACATTTATGAAACGGGAGCCTGTCGGGAATTACCGTTTAATGGTAGGAACAGATTCACAAGTCCACCCTTCCCGCACGCTGTTTATTACCGGAGTCGTCATTCAGCGGGTAGGAAAAGGGGCCTGGGCCTGTTACCGCAAAGAAGTCATCCCCAGGGAAATGACTACCCTGCATGAGCGGATTTCCTATGAAACATCTTTAACAGAGCGGGTTGCCTCCCTTTTTACAGAAGAACGGAAAAATGAGTTAATTGATATTGTCCTCCCTCACATCTACAAAGGTGCGACATTTACAATGGAAGGACACATTGATATAGGTTCCGGTGACCGGAACCGGACAAGAGTGTATGTAAATGAAATGGTGGCCAGGATTGAATCCCTTGGGATGGAACCAAAAATCAAGCCCGACTCAATCGCCGCCAGCAGCTATGCGAACCGATATACCAAATAACCTCCCTAAGGTTGTTTGGAGGAGAGGAGCATTCTATGTATCAAAAGGCTGTGACATCCCTCGTACTGGGCATCATGTCCATCTTCCTCCCTCTCGCCGGATTAATAACAGGCATCATCGGCATCGTGATGGCCAATGCCTTCTTACGCAGCGAAGAGGAGGAAAAAGAAAACGGCCGGCACTTTGCGACGGCAGGAAAAATCTGTTCCATCATTGGCATCTGCATCCAGGTCAGTGTCCTGCTGATGCTGGCAGCCGGCTTCTACCTTTTCGGATTTTTCCACTCATAAAAAAACGCCCTCCACATCCATGGAGGGCATCTTTTTGGACTTATGCGTTTACTTTTTTCAGCTCTTGGAGAACTTCAGAAGGTTCTGCACGGTCTTTATAGTCAGATTTTGTATATTCGTATACAACCGTACCATCTGTATCAATGATGTAGGTAGCGGATACTGGAAGCGTCCAGGAATCGTCTCCATTATGCTTGTCTACATTCAATCCTTTATCCTTATACACATCTACAAGATAATCCGGGAGCTCATAAACAAGGTTGAACTGCTGAGCAACTTTGTTTCCAACATCACTCAAAACGTGATACTCCAGGTCGTTTTTCTCCTGAGTAGTCATGGATTGATCCGGCGTCTGCGGGCTGATAGCAATCAGCTGAGCTCCTTCATTATGAATATCATCCATGATTTCCTGATAGGCACGCAGCTCCATGTTGCAGTAAGGGCACCAGCCGCCGCGGTAGAAAGTTACGATAGCAGGACCCTGCTTCAGCTGTTCGGAAAGCTGAACCTGACCACCTTTGGCATCTGGAAGGATGAAGTCCGGGGCTTTTTCTCCTTTGGAAAGACCGTTCCCCTCTTCAGAGGCTTCCAATTCATTAATGGCGTCGCTCATTTTGTCCTGAACTTCCTGGGAGGCATTCTGTTTGAATTTCTCGATGTATTGGTCAAATTGTCTGCGCATATCTGTCGTCATTTGAAAAACTCCTTTATGATCAATTTCAATCTTCATTATACGAAGAATCTTCTTCTTCATAAAATGAAACGTCTTGTCTCGTTAGAATCAGGGCTAAACTCACAGCAAGAATACCTGCACTTAATTTGCCCACGATCACCGGAAGTATCATGTCCGGCTGGACGCCGGCCACAAATGCGAAGTGGCTTCCGAATACGAATGCTCCGCTGACTGCAAAGGCCGCATTGATGGTCTTCCCTCTATCGTCCATGTCCTTCATGACGGCAAGCATCGGCAAATGATGAGCAAGCGATGCGATGAATCCTGTCATCGATACCGCGTTCATCCCGAGACGTCTTCCCGCACGGGTGAGCACTTTTTCGCCGTGCCTGCTGATAAACGCCACCAGCGGATAAGCCCCTGCAAGTGTGACAGTGATTTTACCCACGATGAGCATCCCTTCTGATAACGGAGCCATACCGGGGAGAACCGTTATACCTGTTAACGTTTCAATAATGATGAGAGCAAGCCCTGAAATAATAATGATTTCGACCGCTTTGCCGAAATAGGAAAACAGACGAATGGTCAAGGCTGTGAAGAGCCAGAGACCGGCGGCGATGAAAAGGGATAGAATCATGGCCGGAAGCAGATTTCTAAGCATCCACCCCGGTTCATAGCCGGCTGTCCACCCGCCGATGAAACAACCGATTGGAATCGTCACCATTCCTGCAAGAATTCCCTTTGCGAAAAAAGGATGATCTTTTTTTGCTACAACGGTCAAGGCAACTGGAATGGTAAACACAAGCGTAGGGCCCATCATCGTCCCAAGCAGAGCCCACGAAAAAACAGCCGCTCCTTTGTCTGCCGCGAGCGATTCCGCCAGAGGATAAGCCCCCATATCAATGGCAAGCAGCATAGAAGCAAACATCGAAGGATCAGCTCCTGCAGCCTGGAACAATGGAGTGACGACCGGCGCGAGCCATCTGGACAGCACCGGGGCCAGAGAGATGATCCCCACCATGGACAAGGCCAGAGGACCCATCATCATAAAGGCTTCATAAAAACGCCATCCTAAGGCAAGGCGGTGATTCAATATGTAGTAATCAAGAGCTCCAAGAACCATAAAGGCGCACATGACCATAAGGATGATATCATTCAACACAGCCTCTCCCTCCTCTCTTCATCTCCTCCATTCTAGTGAACTTTCCCCCATAAAAAAAGCCCCCTCACTGAGGGGCTCTGGCTATAGAAAAATCCTGTGTTAACCAGTTAGAGTTGTCCATTAGTCGTGGGAAGGGCCACTTTCCGCTTATCGGTATATGAATGCCGCGGGCACGCCCTACGCAGGTTCTCAGATTCAAAAGAACGGCACGGGCTGCGCTGTTGCGCACTTGCGTGGAAAAAAAGGAAAAGAACAGACGCTGATAACGGCTGGCTGCCGGAATATGAACAAGCCTCTCCTCCATCCAGCAAGGATGAGCGGGGTGAAGGAGAGTCTTGTTCGATGTTAGAGAACTCCCAAGGAGCGGTGCCCTTTCCACTCCTGCGGAAGAACGAGTGGTCCGAGACCGCCGAGCGTGGGTGTTGCGAGGAAGCTCGTTCGCTCGTCCGCGGAAAGGGCACCGCTCCTTTCGGGAAGAAAGAAAAAAGCTTGTAAAGAAACAGGGGTTTCTCTACAAGCTGAACCCCTCAGTGAGGGGCTTTTCATCAGCCGATGGAACAGGCTGCGGAGCCATGTTTTTGAATGTACTTCTGGTGATGCTCTTCTGCTTCAAAGAAAGAGGAAGCCTCTTCCACCTGTGTAGCGATTGAACGCTTGAAGATGCCTTTGGCACTCCATTCTTTGATTTTCTCTTCTGCAATGTACTTCTGGCTTGCATCTGTATAGAAGATCACTGAACGGTATTGATGTCCTACATCAATGCCCTGACGATTTACCTGTGTCGGGTCGTGAGCTTCAAAAAAGATATTGACCAGTTTGGCATACGTAATGACAGCAGGATTATATTCGATACGGACAGCTTCCGCATGACCGGTATTTCCCTGTTTCACTTCTTCATAGGAAGGGTTTTCGAGATGTCCCCCGATGTAACCGACGGTTGTTGCCGTTACCCCTTCGAATTTCTCAAAAAATGCTTCTACTCCCCAAAAACATCCTGCGCCGAAAATTGCTGTTGCCATATCTACATCTTCCCTTTCCTTTAACGCAACTTCTATCGAGAGCCATGACGGGTATGCTGATATGCAAAAAACCCCTTTTCTTATCCACATAAGAAAAGGGGTTCGTATCAATCCGTACGATCCTCTCATCTTTTAGGATGGTGTTCATCCTACAGGAATTGGCACCGTTCTCGTCAATCCGTGGATTGATTCGATGGTTGCCGGGCATCAAAGGGCCAGTCCCTCCGCCTCTCTGGATAAGAAGTTTCCGTTATTTATTTAATGTTGATTATCAATATACTACGTTTCAGTAACGAAGTAAAGGATAAATGATGATTCTTTTTGTATCATCATTGTATTCACACTTTAGCATGACTATGCCAGTCCACGCAAAAGAAAAGTCTTACTGACTGCCGGTTGTATAAATCTCCTCATACGGCTGGACGATGACAAATCCATCTCCTTCGAACTGCATTTGAATAGATTCCCCGCTTCCCCGTCCGATAAACGTTTTAAAGCTTACATCCGTCTTGAAATTCGGCTCCAAATGCCCGGACCAGGCTACGGTCGCATGAGGATCCGTAATAACCGGTTCTCCCGGGCGTACGAGCAATGTCAGTGGTTCGTAATGGGAGGTGACAGCCACACGTCCGCTGCCATTCAAGGTCACGTTAAACAGACCGCCGGAAACCATCCCGGCCACTTTTTTCATCAGCTTGATATCCCAGTCGATGCTCGGTTCAAAAGCCAGAAGGTCGTTGCCGTTTACTGTTATCGTTTCATTATCCAAGTCAAAAATCGTAATCTTTTTCCCCTGATCAGCGAGATACAAACGTCCGCGCCCTGTCGCTTTCATCAGCGAACTGCCTTCTCCCGTCAACGCCTTCTTGAACATTTTTCCTACACCGTGCTCCAGAATCCCTTCTCTCTCAAACTTGATATTCCCATTATAGGAAATCATGGCCCCGGATTTCGCCCAGACCTGATCCATCAGGTTCACCTCGAGAATACGCGGGGTTTCCAGCTCAAAATAATCATTTTCTGAATCATCCTGTTTCGTCGCCCTGATAAACTCCTCAATCGAATAGTCTGCCATGACAGATTCCTCCTTTTATGTAGGTTATAGTTCTATACCACACCCCGGGGTGGGTTAGACCATTTATGAAACCTTTGTCTATCGTTTTACGTTTACAATGGAGGAAAGGTTTCATCACCACCTGGCAGGGGAATGATGATTCTATTTGATCTATTCAAACAACCTAAGGACGAGGAGGACCTGTTTATGTATGGTCTTGATGAGAAAAGAAAACAGCTGTTGGAGTATGCCCATTCCGTCTCTGACGAAATGGCAGCACAGAAGCCCGGGGAAGGAAAATGGTCGGTCCTTGAAATTCTGGAGCACCTGTACCTGATGGAACAACTTGTCGTCTACCAGATCAAGCAGGCAGTAAAGCAGGGAGATATCCAGCAGACTTCCGAAAAACCGATCCACCGGACGACGGAAAGGGACTACAAGGTGGAAGCCCCTGAGTCCGTCCGGCCTGAAGGTACGTTCCAAACGATTGCAGAAGCCGAGGATGGATTGAAAAAAACAAGGGAAGCTACGTTATTCCTCATTCATAACAAAGATGAAGAAACATTGAAGAACCGTGTGTTTCCCCACCCCGCTTTCGGAGACATGGACTTGGTGCAGTGGATTGAATTCATCGGCTGGCACGAACTCCGCCACCTTGATCAAATGAAAGAAACTGTGGAAGCTTTATAAACCCGTAGAAAAACACGCAGAGGTAAATCTCTGGCTTGAAATTCCCCGCTTTTTATCGGGCCTTCAGGAACTGAGACCACTCCCTTTCTGCGGAGGAACTTGGCTGGGTGGTCTTCCTATACAAGTGAACCGAGGCCGTGCCCGCGGTAAGTATCCGCCGATAAGTGGAACGTGACCAGGCACACCACCTACAGATCCACTGGATGGCAAGTCAAGTCTCTTGTCTACAGTTGAAAAGCGCAGAGACGAATCTCTGCGCTTTTTCTATCTTTGACGATCCTGTTTACTTTTCAGGCTTCACTTCTTCGCCGTTCTTCCCGGTGTAACGGAGCCCCCATCCTGTCCATGCTGCGATCAGCATAACAAGCAGAAGGAGCCATCCTTGGAACACATACGGGAATACTTCACCAGGCGAAACGACGGGGAGGAAGTCATACTTGTCTGCCGCTCCCTGAACCGTGGCCCAGGAAAGCAGGACACCACCACTCCAAGGGAAAATATACCCCAGGGAAGAGGTCACTGTATCCAGGAAGTTGGCCCGCCGGTATGGATGAATATTCAATTCCTTCCCGATTTTCCTCACAAACGGAGCCGCTGCAATTTCCGCCGCTGTGTTGATTGTGATGAAGGCATTCAAGAAAGCTACAATACCAAAGATGGCGAGTTCAGCTCTGCGGACTACACCATTGATGATGCGGAGGAAGAAGTTCTTAATCACTTCCATCGTCCCTCCTACTTCAAGCATGTAAGCCGCCGCAAGAATGAACAGGATCAAAACAGCCATATTGAAATATCCGCTGATTCCATCAATTAGGGCCCCTTCAATCACAGGGTCCCCTGCTTCATTAAAATGAATATACAGCACTTCCTTTAAGGATATGCCACTCAAATATATGAAAGCCACGGATGCAAGAATCCCCCATGATAAGGACGTCAGAAGATGCTGGCCTCTCAGCGCCAGGATAAGAACGAGTACAAATGGCACCAGCATCAACAGACCGTTGGGTGACACCTGGCTCTGCAGGTCATTGATCACCTGCTGGCTTCCTTGTTCCCCACCGCCGCCGAAAACAATGAAAAGAATCATTGCCGGAACAGCAGCCGCCATGGAGTATTTAAAACGGGAACGGACAACTCCAGGGACATCCGCTTCCTGTGTCGTTGCAGAGACGATCGTTGTGTCAGAAACAGGCGCCAGGTTATCCCCGAATACAGCTCCACTTAAAATCGCTGCAACAAGCAGCACCGGATCCGCTCCTAATATGACACCAGCTGGATACATAAGCACACCGAACGTGGCTACCGTACCGTATCCAGTTCCTACGGCTGTGGAAAATAAGCCGGCGAGCAGAAACGTAATACCGACGAAAGCTCCACCTTCCAGCCCTGTTTGGAAGCCGAACCAGATCAGACCATCCACCAGTCCTCCGGCAGACAGCATATTTGCAAACATGCCGGCCCAGAACCAGGCAATGATCGAAACGATCCCTACCGGCTGAGCCATCCCTGTAATCAGACTCTGCGCATAATCTGACCATTTCGATTTAGTAAAGAACAGACCGAGGCCGATTCCAATCACAATTCCTAAGACAAGCCCCTGCTCTGTAACAAGGCCTGCCACACTTAAGACAATGGCCCAAATGATAAAGAAAACCAAAGGAATCGTTGCAGCAAATACCCCGCCATGGAACTCCAGGCGTTTGATTTCTTTTTCTCCTAAGGCTTCATCGATGACTTCTTCATTTCTTCCCTCTTGATCAGCCATCTGATTCCCTCCTCAACAATTACTTAACCTTGTATAGTTTACCACCTGATATGATGGAATATAAACAGCTGAATTGTTACCACTTTAAAGCAGATCAGGATATCATCTGGAAAGCACAGAAACCTCTGATCAGTAATAGTATCTGAACAGACCATTGGTTATAAAGGAGTTATATTATGAAATTAAGGCAGGCAAGGATGGAAGATTTTGAAACGATCAGTCAATGGATCAGGTCAAAGGACGAGCTGAAACAATGGAGCGGCTCCGGTTTTGAGCACCCCCTCTCCTTGAGCCAGTGGGAGAAATACTTGAATAAGGAGGACCGTCAATCGTTCACAGCTCTGTTGGAAGACAGCCCGGCCGGACACATTTCCATCGGCCGGATCGAACCTCTTAAGACAGGAAGAATCGGTCGTGTGATAACGAATCCCGAACACAGAGGAAAAAAGGTTGCTGCACGGATGCTGCGTGAAATCACAACCTACGCCTTCGACCGACTTCATCTGGAGAGCGTCACCTTAGGCGTTTTCGCCTTCAACACTCCGGCTCTCCGGGTATATGAAAAAGCGGGGTTCTCATTCAAAGAACAAGATAAAAATAAGGAAATGACGGAGACCCAGCCTTGGCACACACTGGAAATGTTCCTCACCAAAAATGAATGGAAAAATCAGCGGATGTTTCCATATCATTGATATCTTTGTTTTCTGCTTCAAAAAAAATTAAAATAGAAAAGAAGGTTCTTTACTCAGAGTAGAAGGCAGCGCTTACATGTCTATGGCCAGCACACTTTACGGAAGCATTCCTTCCCCCTTGCTGCTTCCATATAAAAGCACAGGGTACTGCTGAACATTTGACTATACAAATAATTCTGATAATATTATGAAGCACAATACTATCCATTTTACAGATCTGACAGGAAGGTGAAATTGTGACAACGCTTAACAGTACAAACGACCACACGACTCCCCTGAGGAGAGATATCCGTTCCCTTGGACAAATGCTTGGAAACATTCTTGTCCATCACGGCGGTGAAGAGTTATTAAATAAAGTAGAAACCATCCGCCAGCTGACCAAAGACTTACGCCAAAACCCTGAACAGCATACTTATAAACAGCTGAAACAAGAAATCCAGAGCCTCGAGCCTCCTATGCGCTCGCAGGTCATCCGCGCATTCTCCATCTATTTCCATCTTGTGAATATCGCTGAGCAGAACCACAGAATCCGCAGAAGAAGAGAATATCAGCTCCGTGAAGATCATGGGGCACAGCCTTTTTCATTGGAAAGTGCCGTGGTTAATTTGAAAAACAACAACTTTTCCAAAGAGTTGATTCAAGATGTGCTCCACGACCTTTCCCTTGAATTGATCATTACCGCACACCCGACGGAAGCAACCAAGAGAACTGTGCTCGAAATCCAGAAACGGATTGCTGCAATCCTTCAAAAGCTGGATCACCCGCAGCTCACAAAAGGAGAACGCCAAAATCTTCAGGACAGCCTCCAGAACGAAGTGACAGTTCTATGGCAGACGGATGAACTCCGTGAGCGCAAACCGACCGTCATGGATGAAGTACGGAATGGATTGTACTACTTCGACCAGACGTTGTTTGATGTTCTTCCTGATATTCATCAGGAGCTTGAAAATCGTCTGGAAGATCATTTCCCAGGAGAAGACTGGGACGTACCGAATTTCCTTAAATTCGGATCCTGGATTGGTGGAGACCGTGACGGAAACCCGAACGTGACTCCGGAAATCACTTGGGAAACGCTTGAGAAGCAGCGCCGTCTTGCTTTGAAAAAATATGACCAGGTCCTTGTGGAGCTGATGAAACGATTCAGTCACTCTTCGACACAAGTGACCGTGACCGACGCTCTGAAACGATCGATCGAGGAGCAGGAACCTCTTCTTTCTGAAGAAAAGAGATGGCGGGATGACCGGGAAATCTACCGCAGGAAGTTTGCCATCATCCTTGAACGCCTGCGTCAAGTAGGCCGGTCTGAGATTGGTTATAAAGATGCAGACGAACTGCATGAAGACCTTCTCCTTATACAGGAAAGCGCCCAGACCCACCAGCCGAACCGAGGCGAACTCAAAAAATTGAGAAAGTTGATCCGACAGGTGGAAATGTTCGGCTTCCATCTCGCTACTCTGGACATCCGTAATCACAGCGGGGAGCATGAAGCTGCGGTTACCGAACTGCTCCGTAAGGTTGGAATTGAAGAGGACTATTCAGCTCTCTCTGAAGAGCGGAAGCTGGCCGTCCTTCAGGATGTATTGAAAGACCCGCGTCCGATTTCCCTGCTGAACGAGGATTATTCAGAGTCCACCCAGCAGATGCTGACCGTTTTCCAAATGATCCGTAAAGCTCACCTGGAGTTCGGTAAACGCTCCATTGAAGTTTACTTGATCAGTCATACAGAAGCTGCAAGTGATCTTCTGGAAGTTCTTGTCCTTGCTAAAGAGGCGGGTATTTACAGACTTCACGCCGATGGCACAGTGGAAAGCAACATCAATGTTGCCCCGCTGCTGGAAACCGTGGACGATCTCGTTGCCGGACCTGAGATTCTTAAAACTGTGTTTGATATGGACATATACAGCCGTCACTTGAAAAAGCGCGGCAGTTCACAGGAAATTATGCTTGGATATTCCGACGGCAGTAAAGATGGTGGAACACTCACGGCCAACTGGCGTTTGTACAAGGCTCAGCAGGAAATCCGTGAAATGGCCGAGGATTATGGTATCGGTCTCAAGTTCTTCCATGGCCGCGGAGGCTCATTAGGCCGCGGGGGCGGACCATTGAACCGCAGCCTGCTGTCACAACCTGCTGAAACCCTGGGTGAAGGAGTGAAGATCACCGAACAAGGAGAAGTGCTTTCTTCCCGTTATCTGCTACGTGACATTGCTTACCGAAGCCTGGAACAGGCAGCCTCCACCCTTGTGGAAGGCGCAGCCAATGTCTCGAAGGAATCGGAGCAGGGCCACCACCGTGAAGACACATGGGAACAGGCCATCGAAGAAATTTCCGAAGTGTCTCTTAAAAAATACCAGGACCTTGTCTTCGGCGACCCTGAATTTCTTACGTACTTCAATGAAGCCACGCCGCTTCAGGAAATCAGCGGCCTGAATATAGGGTCACGGCCAATGAAGCGTAAGGACAGCTCTAAGTTTGAAAATCTGCGCGCCATTCCATGGGTCTTTGCCTGGACACAGAACCGCCAGCTCCTCCCTGCCTGGTACGCCGCAGGAACGGGTCTCGCTTATTATGCCGATCAAGGCAGCGAGCAACTTGACCAATTGCAGCAGATGTATGAAAACTGGCCGTTCTTCCGTTCTACCATCAATAACCTGCAGATGGCCCTGACGAAAGCCGACATTCAAACGGCCCGTGAGTATACCGAGCTTGTCCAGGATGAAAAGATCGGAAAGCGGATCTTCAATGAAGTGGTTGAAGAATATGAGCGTACGAAAGAAATCCTCCTCCGGATTACAGAAGATGATGAACTGTTGAATCATCAGCCGACGATCAAGGAATCCGTCCGTCTGAGGAACCCTTACGTCGACCCATTGAACTTCCTGCAGGTGGAGTTGATTAAAGAGCTCCGCAAGGAAGAAGATCCAAACGATGAAATTCTAACAGAAGTACTGCTGACGATCAGCGGAATCGCTGCAGGACTTCGTAATACAGGTTGATCAACAAAACTGCCGGCCAAGCGCCGGCAGTTTTTTTATGTGGTTCATCAAATCCGCTGAATTGGACATAGTAAAACAGACATCAACCACATAAAGTGAGGGAATCATCATGATTAGTATCCTTTTAGGACTTGTTTTACTCATGCTTCTCGCCTACCTGGGCTGGTCCATCATCTGGATTGCTCCGCTCGTATCAGGCTTTGTCGCAATTCTAAGCGGAATGGACATCCTCCCTGCCTATACGGACACGTACATGCAGGGATTCGTAGATTTTGCAAAAGACTACTTCCCCATCTTCCTATTCGGTGCGATTTTCGGAAAGCTGATGGAGGATACAGGAGCTGCCCAGTCCGTCGCTCACAAAATCTCCAGTGTCATTGGGAAAAAACGGGCCATCCTTGGTATGCTGCTGTCGGCTGCTATTCTAACCTACGGCGGTGTCAGTCTGTTCGTCGTCGTTTTCGCTGTTTATCCTCTCGCTGTAGCGATGTTCAGAGAAGCGAATGTTTCAAGAAAACTGATCCCGTCCACCTTTGTTCTCGGCGCTTTCACATTTACGATGACCGCTGTTCCGGGTACACCACAGATTCAGAACATCATTCCGATCAATACATTCGAGACCAATACGATGGCGGCACCGATTCTGGGCATCGCCGCCGCTTTAATCATGGCTGTCGGCGGATACTTTTATTTGAAATTCCGCGAAGGCCGGCTGACTAAAAATGATGAAACCTTTACAGAACCTGAAGGGGATAACCAGGTGAAAAGTGTCAACGAGGAAGAACTTCCAAACTGGATTTTATCCACCATCCCCCTCATTGCAGTAGTAGCGACGTTGAATATATTTGACTTGAATATCCTGACCGCCCTGCTCATCGGAATTCTGCTGATTATGGCATTTAACTGGAGAGATTATAAAGACTTTATCAAAGCCATAAACGGCGGTGCCTCCGGATCGGTTATGGCGACCATTAATACAAGTGCGGCTGTTGGTTTCGGGACAGTGGTTACCGCTTCCCCCGGATTTGATACAGTGAAAGAGCTTATTTTCAGTATTCCACTCAGCCCTTATTTTTCAGAAGCTTTCGCTGTCCAGCTGTTAGCGATGATCACCGGCTCTGCTTCTGGTGGTATGGGAATCGCTTTGGAAGCGCTCGGTCAGGAGTATTATGATATAGCAGTGAATCAAGGACTCAGTCTGGAAGCCTTCCACAGAATTACCTCTGTAGCTTCAGGTGCTTCCATCCTTCCTCATAACGGGGCACTGCTGACTTTATTCACGGTTACCGGCCTGACCCATAAGGATTCCTACAAGGACGTATTCGTAGTGGGCTTGGTCATTCCAATGATTGCAACCATAGCCATCATCCTGCTGGCTATGATGGGAATCAATTAACCCGGCTGCCTCAGACGTCTCCAAATGATCATATAGAAAAAAGGGAGGAACTTCTCATGATGAGAAGTTCCTCCCTTTTTTGTCTAAGTCATAAAAAAACCCTGCACCAAGGACAGGGTTTTCCTTTATTTATGGTTTTATTGAACGGTATACCCACCGTCAATGACTGCAGCTTGACCGGTGATGCTTTTCGCTTTATCACTGACAAGGAAAATGGCGTAGTCAGCGACCTCCTGGACCTGAAGGAGACGTTTCTGAGGGACAAGTGGATAGATGACTTCTTCCAAGGCTTTTTCTTTCTTAATGTTCCGCGTGTTCGCCAGGTCCTCCAGCTGATTCTGAACAAGCGGCGTATCCACATAGCCTGGGCAGATCGCATTAACGGTAATGCCATCATCAGCTCCCTCCAGAGCCGTCACTTTCGTCAGCCCGATAACCCCGTGCTTGGCACTGTTGTACCCTGCTTTACCGGCAAACCCAATTAAACCGTTGATGGAAGCCATATTCAAGACACGTCCATACCCTTGCTTTTTCATATGGGGAAAGGCGTGCTTGATTCCGAAAAATGGGCCTTTGAGCATAATATCAAGAATCAATGCAAACTTCTCAGATGGAAATTCCTCCACCGGAGCCACGTGCTGAATCCCGGCATTATTGACGAGAATATCGATACGGCCGAATTTACTGACTGTTTCTTCAATCGCATTCTTCACATCTTCTTCTTTCGCTACGTTGGCGACAACACCTTCGACCGTAAAGCCTTGAGATCGAAGCTCCTCGACCGATTTGTCCAATGTTTCCTGGTTGATGTCATTTAACATAACTTTGGCACCGGCTTTTGCAAATTCCGTAGCAATTTCCAAACCGATGCCTTGGCCTGATCCTGTAATTAAGGCAGATTTTCCTTCTAACACGATAATTCCTCCTTCTAGGTTCATCACTCCTTACCTTTCCCACTTTTCCGGAAAAATGCACAAAAAACTCAGCCTTTGAAAGGCTGAGTTTTTTCAGCTTGTAGAGAAACCTTTTTTCCAGTGACTCAAAGGAGCGGTCACCAATATAGGATTTTCTCAAAGCGGCAGTAACGCAGCTTGTCCTGTGCTTTTGAAACAGCGAAGAAGCGATGCTCAACGTTCTTTTTTATCATAGGATAAAGCAGTCTTCCCACAGGCATCGGCACGAGAAGCGTTCGGTGGTGACGTCTCCGGGAACAGTGCGAGCGGAAGATCCACTTGGTCCAATGGTTTTCTTGACCAAGTCAGCGGAGGACGTGCCCGCGGCAGGCATCCACCGATAAGCGGAACGTGCCCTCTCAACATGACATACGGACAACTCTAACTGGGTAGGACGAACTTTTTCTTTAGTATAGTTTTCCCTGGCGGTACATAATGTTGGACAATTTCATAACGGAGTGGATATAGCAGTTTTGACGGAGCGGGAACGGATCTCCGAAAAACTGCGGAAGAATCGTATCCATCGTATGTTTCATTTTATCGAACAGCCGTTCAAATACTTCGTCTTCGTTCATGAAACGCGCCTCTCTTCCCTGCACCCATTCATAGAAGGAAACGATCACACCACCGGCATTGGCAAGGATATCCGGAATGATCAAGACCCCTTTATCCGCCAGATGCTTATCTGCTTCCTCTGTAATAGGTCCGTTAGCGCCTTCAACAATAATTTCTGCCTGGATATCCTTCATGTTGCCTTCGTGAATCTGATCTTCCAGCGCTGCAAGGAACAGGACGTCGACATCCATGGTAAGCAGTTCATCCCGGTCTCTGATTTCTGCTTGGAGTTCGTGCTCTTCCAGCTGCTGATCTTCGGTGGGAAGGTCTCCATCATTCTGTTTCGTGAATTCCACAAGTGCTTCAATATCCAGCCCATCACGGTTGTACAACATGACGTTTGCATCGCTGACAGCGACCACTTTGTTGTTCAAGTAATCACATTTCCTGGATTCAAGCGCGGCTACTGATCCAAGGTTTCCAAAGCCCTGAACAGCCATTTTCAATTCTTTATCGGCATGATTCAGCGCCGTTTTGGCAAATATATTATCGGTCCCTTCCAGCCAGTCCTTATTATTCTTCAAGAAGTCATGCAGCATATAGCGGAACGTAAAGTAGACACCTTTCCCTGTTGATTCGCGGCGTCCAAGTGACCCACCGTTCACAATGCTTTTGCCTGTAAAACTGTTGCGGTAGGGTTCTCCCGGATGGAGCGCCTTGTACTCACCCATCATCCAGTCCATTTCCCGTTCTCCCGTTCCTACGTCAGGAGCTGGTATGTCTTTATCAGGCCCCAGAATATCGTTAAAATACTGGACATATTTTTTGCAGATCAGATTCAGTTCCTTCACACTGTAATCTTTGGGATTGATTCCGACGCCGCCTTTTCCTCCGCCGAACGGCAGCTCATGAAGGGCATTTTTCAACGTCATCAGCTTAGCGAGGTTGGCCACTTCGTCTTCATGGACCGATTCATGGAAGCGGATCCCGCCTTTATATGGGCCTACCGTATCACTGTGTTGAATACGAAAGGCTGGAATACGAACGATCTGACCGTCCTCCATGGGAACTCTTAAGTATGATTTGTGCACGTGATTCGGTGTGGATAGAAGGGCCACCAGTGATTTATACGCCTGCTCTCTGGACTGGTACTTCAGATCCGGTAGAAAATCTTCATCTTCCATAACTGCTTTCAGTGACTCTTCGATGATTGATTGTTGTCTCTGCATACATAAAGCCTCCGATCTAATGATAAGGTCCTGTGCTGATTTTCACTCACTAAATTACCCATACCCTAATTTTTCCACGTGAAACGTTTCCTAACCATTAAAAAAGCTCCCTGAATAAGGGAGCTTTTGGCTGTAGAAAAAGTCTGTGTTAACCAGTTAGAGTTGTCCATTTGTCGTGCCAAGGGTCACATTCCGCTTTTTGGTGGATGAATGCCGCGGGCATCACCACCAAACGCTCCTCGTGTATGCAGATTCAAAAGAACGGCATGGGCTGCGTTATGGCCGCCTGCGTGGAAAAGAAAAAGGGAAAGAACAGGCGCTGATCACGGATGCCTGCCGGAATATGAACAAGACTCTCCTCCATCCAGCAAGGATGAGCTGGGTGGAGGAGAGTCATTTTCGATGTTAAAGAACTCCCAAGGAGCGGTGCCCCTTCCACTCCTGCGGAAGAACGAGTGGTCCGAGATCGCCGAGCGTGGGTGTTGCGAGGAAGCTCGGGCGCTCGTCCGCGGAAAGGGAAGGGGCTTTCGCTCCTGGCGGCAAGAAAGAAAAAAGCTTGTAAAGAAACAGAGGTTTCTCTACAAGCTGAAGCTCCCTGAATAAGGGAGCTTTTTGTTCAACCTAAAATATTATATCCAGAATCCACATACACGATTTCGCCGGTTACCCCCCGGGATAGGTGACTCATCATAGCCAGCGTCATATCGCCGACCTCTTCCTGTGTCACATTTTTTCTAAGCGGAGACGTTTCTTCGATCTTGCTGAGAATTTCATTGAAGCTTGGTACACCCTTTGCAGCGAGCGTACGGACAGCTCCCGCAGAAATCGCATTCACACGGACCTGCTGCTGTCCCATATCTTCAGCGAGGTAACGGACAGCCGCTTCAAGGGAGGCTTTTGCTACCCCCATGACGTTGTATCCTTTCACCAGGCGCTCCGCACCGAGATAGCTCATAGCCATCAATGAACCGCCTTCTGTCATATACGGCCGCGCCGCTTTGGCTACCGCTATGAGGGAGTAAGCACTCGTATCATGAGCGAAGGCAAAGCCGTCCCGGGACGTTTCAATAAAGTCGCCTTTCAAGTCTTCCGCATGGGCAAAGGCAATGGAGTGACAGACCCCGTGGATCACACCTGCCTGCTCTCCGATTGTCGTAAAGGCCTCCTGGATGCTTTCGTCATTGTTTACATCACACTGAACAACAGCTCCCGCCTCGACGCCTTCTTCTTCAAGAAGCTTCTGCAGTTTCGTATAGCTGCGGTCTTTTCTATATGTAAAAATGACATTCGCTCCTGCCTTGTAGAGGGACCTCGCTACGCCCCAGGCAAGGCTCCGCTTATTGGCTACACCCATCACGACGATGTTCTTATCTTTCAACTGTAAAATGTCTTCCATAATTACCTCCAGTGAATCTTTTCTCGACTACTTATCTTACCATACTTATTTGCCGGGCTCCTCTAATTCTACATGAGCAAATCTTCCACCTAAAGAGGTAAAACGAAGTCCAGAGGTGACGGGCAGCGGGTGGATGAAACAGGGGCCATCATAGACAAAGGTATGGAATTCCCCATGTTCCCCGCACAGATCCACCCCTTCAGGAAGAGCATCCAGAAAATCCATGTTGAACGTCCTTCCTGCATACTCTTCAGGCAGCACGTCGGTATCCACGGTCGTGACGATGCTTTTAAAGCCAAGCTGGATCAACGTCTCTGCTGTTTCTTTTGCCGGCTGTTTCCACAAAGGAAATATTCCTTCCATCCCTATCCTATCCAAGAGCTGCAGGCGGTAATCTTTGATATCCTCAAGAAAAAGATCGGCGTAGACGACAGCGGAGACATCTTCCTTCCTCAGCTGCTCCGCTTGTCGTCCCAACGCCTGCTCGTACTGCTCATTGGAGGCCTCTTCCGGAAGTTCCACCTCGTATAAGGGCAGCTGCAGGGCCTCAGCCTGGCTCCTTATCCATTCCCTTTTCACTTCGTGGACCGGAAGCCTCTTCCTTTCTGCAGACACGGTTGAGATCAACCCTTTTACAGTATAGGCAGGATCATTCAGCATCAGGTATAAAGCAAAAGCAGAATCTTTCCCGCCACTCCACGATACAACCACACGTTCCGTCATTGCGCTCCCCCTATCTCCGTTTTCTTCCATTCCAGTAAGCCCCGTCTTCCATGTGGACAAAAGGCAGTTCTGTGTCCACTTCTCCATAAATCATCGTCCGTGCTTCATCCTTCCCTGCAAGCCACTGATGAAAGTCCAATTCCACCGGCTCCTGATCTCCACCTAAAGCAAACCATGCCTTTCTTTCCTTCGGGAGGTAGCCGGCTGTATGAATCGTACCAGCCCATTGGTCATAGAGATCCGAAAATACACCGCCGTCTGTATCATTCATCAGACGGAAAGCTTCGTAAGCCCCGGAAAGCTGTTCACGTCCGGCCTGAACAGCCTCCATCCGCCGTTTGGAATCCACCAGATGGTTCCGGTTTTCCTCTACCATGATTTCAAAATGGTTGGTACACACATCCGCTTCCCTTACAGCCGTTCCACGCGGAGAAGCTTCCACAACATACGTACGTCCGCTCGGATCAAATACCGTGTAGCTGAACGAATGACGATGGGGGATTTCTTTCAGCATCGCCACGGCTTCCTCTACATCCGCACAGGATTCGAGGATGATTCTTCCAATCATACAGCAGATAAACCCATCTCCCGGCCTCTTCCGATGCATAAAGTTATAGCCGAGAACGAGTCCCTTTTCATTCATCCCATCCATACGACCGGTTATTCTCTGCGTCGGTCCGATTGTGCTGTATCCCTGATCTTCCGGTTGAAACAAGGCGTAACGCCCTTCATACGTTTTCGGCATATAATCATAATTACGGATAAAATACCCGTTACCCGTCATGATGGAGCAGCCGCTTCGTTTATAGTCGACCCGGTAGCCGCCGAATTCCATCATCACCCGTTCCATCGGCCACCCCAGGGCATCCCTGAGGCCCAGCAGTTCATCCCAAATGCCCGGAGCAAAGCGGGTAATCGCCTCCTTCACTTCTGATTCTTCTACTGTAAAACGCGGGATACGTACCTTCCACTGTTTTTCCCGGTTTTTTATCGTCATCGAATTTTTCAGCTGTTTCCCCTGAAAATATCCATAATCGTAATGGGAGCCACGAAATTGTACCACCCTGCTGTATACCTGCTTCATCATCTGACCCTCTCTTTTTCTGAATTAGCTTCATTCTACTATGTCTTCCTTCATCAAAAAAGACATCCATATTCTGCCACACCCAGGAATAAATGCGCCATTCATATAGTTTTTCGACGATTTTTTTGATACGCTAATGATTGTAACAAATGATAGAAAACGTTTACGAGAAGGGAACGCAGGGGACTTGAATTTGTGAAGGTGGTGGAACAAAAGTGAAAAAAGTTGTCATTTTAGGTGGGGGATACGGCGGCATGAACGCTCTTCACGGGCTGCTTGACGGCGTAAGGGATGATGTACACATCACCGTGATCGACCGGAACCCGTACCATTCATTGAAGACAGAATTTTATACCATTGCTGCAGGCACGGAATCCGACCGTCATGCCCGTGTAGACTTTCCTGAGCATGAGCAGGTGGATTACGTTTTTGATGAAATTGAAAACATTGATGTTGAAGCCGGGCACGTCCGGGTGAAAGGCGGCCTTGAGCCTGTTCCTTATGATTATCTCCTTATCGGACTGGGTTGTGAGGATAACTATCACGGCATCGAAGGGGCGCAGCAATTTACAGAGAGTGTCCAGACGTTCTCCAAAGCCCGTAGTGCCGGCTATTCCATCAATAACCTCGGAGCATACGGCAAAATTACCGTTGTAGGTGCCGGGCTGAGTGGCATTGAAGTCGCTTCTGAGGTACGTGAAAGCCGGCCGGATTTGAACATCCGCCTGCTTGACCGGGGCTCTTCTGTATTGAAAGCTTTTGATTCAAAGATTCAGGAATATGTAGAAAAGTGGTTCAATGACAATGGTGTCGAGGTTATCCACCATGCCAATGTGGAGTACGTCGAGAAGGATGGGGTCTGCAACAACGGCCTTTGTTATATCAATGATGTCACAGTATGGACCGCTGGTGTACGTCCGAATTTCCTCGTACGAGAGCTTCCTTTTGAAAAAGATGATCAGGAAAAAGTCATCATTAATGATTTCTACCAGGTACCCTCTCATCAAAATGTCTATGTTGTAGGAGACTGTGCGTCTTCCGAGTACTCTCCAAGTGCACAGCTGGCCGGCCAGCAAGGCGAAAAAGTTGCAGATGTCCTTCGTGCCGTTCTCCAGAACCGCGTACCGGAACGTCCCGGCGACGTCAAACTGAAGGGATCCCTCGGCTCGCTTGGGAAAAACGACGGATTCGGCAATATGCTCCAAAAGCCTATGACCGGTGTCCTCCCTCGTCTTGCCAAGTCAGGAGTCTTGTGGCTGAGCAAACGACATTAAAAAGAGATCGATCACAAGGTGTGATCGATCTCTTTGTTTATACATACGATTTCTCAAGCAGGCCGCCAAGATAACGGGCAAGCTCAAGCATGCCGTAAATGCCGGCCGCAGCCTCGGCATCCGAGTTGTAATTCGTGTTTGTGTTAACGTCGTAAGTGAAAAGATTCCCTTCCGCATCCTGGATCGCTTCGATTCCTGCAACCTGAACGTTGTTCTCCTTTAAAAATGCCTCATAATGATCGACAATTTCCGGACGATAATTTTCCAGAATTTCAAACTTTGCTTTCGGTGCTTCCGCTTGTTGATCTGTCGGGCAGTAAAGGTCTTCGATTGTGCAGGCATCAGCCGGACATAACTCAAATCCTTCTGATGTATCCACTTTCACCCCGTAGACAAACTTCCCACCGACAAATTCATGGCGGACGATGTAAGGTTCGGGAGCCTTGATATACTGTTGAATCAGCGTTATTCCATCGACCGGTTCCTCAAAGGACGGGCCGTCGATATATTCTCTCAGAGCTTCAGTCGAATGAAACAATTGAACCCCCTGACCTTTTCCGGCACGGTTATGCTTTGTGATGAAAGAGGATTGATCAAGCTTGCGGGCCGCTTCAAGAATGTTGTATCTGCCCACGGCTGTGATGGTTTTCGGTGTTTGAATACCTGCCTGATTCAAGGCCATGTACTGATTCACTTTACTTACCTCAAGACGAAGCGCGCGGCTGCCATTGATTACCGTCCGGCCGTGGCGCTCCAGCCAAGCAAGGACAGCCTCTGTATATTCCGGTGCAAAACGGTGATTTCTCGTATGAGACGATGCGCTGATCCTGTTATAAAAAATGCCTTCCGGAGGCTCGCTTGTCAGATCAAGCGTCCCTTGATCCAGATGCCATAACTCGTAGGGAAGATCCAATTCTTCCAGCCGTTCCGTCAAGTGGCCGGTCCATTCGTCGTTTTCATGAAGTACATAGATTTTACTCATGCCAGGACTCCTTTCATTTCGATACTTTCTTTATTTTATCATAAAATCCCGATAAAGTTACTAGGATATGATCCATCCACCGCCCTTTTTATCAACCCTTCAAAGGCACAGCATCCCTGGACGAAAAAACACCCTCCACGATGGAAGGTGTTGAGGTCAGCTTGCTTTCGTTGTAAGGACACGCTGCTGTTTCTGCAATTTGTGTTTGATCACCTGCCACACGAACCATGTGAAGACGGCTGTCCAGATGACGGCGCCTAATATCATGGATGTGGAGTAAGCAAGGCCGAATCCTTCCGGCGCATAAAAGATGTAGGTACTGACCACCGCAGTCATAAACAGCGCGGGCACACTGCAGATCCAGTGGAACTTCGCCTGCTTCATCAAATACATGGCTCCCGTCCAAAGCATGACGGTGGCCACTACCTGGTTCGACCAGCCGACATAACGCCAAAGGAAACTGTAGTCCATCTGTGTGAGCATGAAGGTTGGGATAGCGACAGGTACAGCAAGGAGAATCGTCGCCCATTTCCCATTCCATTCTTTATTCGTAAACCCTTTGAGCAGATCCACCAGCATCATTCGGGACGACCGAAGCGCTGTATCCCCTGTCGTAATGGGGAGGATGATGACACCCAGAACGGCAAGAATACCACCGAGAGTCCCGAGCGTAGATGTACTGATTTCGTTGACCACGCCGGCCGGACCGCCTGCGTCAAGCGCCGTTTGAAGCTCTCCTGTGCCCCCGAAAAAGGCCATTCCAGCTGCGGCCCAGATCAAGGCAATGATACCCTCGGCAATCATTGCGCCATAAAATACTTTTCTTCCTTCGCTTTCTTTTTTCAACGTCCGGGCAAGGATCGGGCTTTGAGTACTATGAAACCCTGAAATGGCACCACAGGAAACGGTAACCATCAGCAGCGGCCAGACGGGAAGTTCCTGAGGATGGAGGTTCTCCACAGTCAGGTTTGGAACCGGGTGATCAAAGAAGAACAATCCAATTCCGATACTGACGGCCATAAAGATAAGAATCGCCCCGAAAACCGGGTACACTTTTCCGATAATTTTATTGATAGGAAGAACAGTCGCCACCAGAAAGTAAGCAAAAATAAGCAGGATACATGTAAAGAAACCAAGCGGTGTAACCTCTGCCATCAGCTGAGCCGGCCCTGCAGTAAATGCAGCGGCAACCAGCACCATCAAACCAATCGATAGAATATTAATGACGACACGGGCTGGGTTTCCAAGATATTTCCCTACAAGGCCGGGGAACTGCTCGCCTTTATGCCGAAGAGACATCATTCCAGAGAAGTAATCGTGGACCGCTCCTCCGAAAATTGATCCAATGACAATCCATATAAATGCAACGGGCCCGTACAGAGCACCCATAACAGCACCAAAAATCGGTCCAAGCCCAGCGATATTGAGAAGCTGGATCAAACTCGCTTTCCACCAGCTCATAGGCATGTAGTCAAATCCGTCATTTTGTTCATAGGCCGGTGTCGTCTTTTCGTCATTGATGACAAAAATGCGTTCGACCACCTTTCCATAAACCAAATAACCGAGAATAAGTAAAACAACAGATGCGATAAATGTGACCATCGCTGAGCCTCCTTCCAAATGAGAATATAAAAAGTATTCTAGCCGCTTCTTTGTCGAATAACAACCCATTATCTGAATATTTATTTTTTTATTCTTTTTTTTCTTGAAGTAAAGCGTTTGCACCTTAAAAGTACATAAAAAAGAGCCTTCTGCTCGATGCAGAAGGCTCTTTTTTATGTATGAAACCTGCCACCCTGAAGGAATGGTTAAGTTTCCCGCAGTCGTAATGATCGCAGGGCGGCATTACTGATAATTTAACACAACACGCCGAAAGCATCAAACCATGCATCCCTTCCTCTGTAAAAAAGGTTCACTGGTTTGAGCAGTGATAGCTGTCCTCATTTCCGAAACGATTCAAAAGGTCGTCCAGATCCTGGGAAATGCGCAGCAGCTCCGGATCCTCCGGGTTCTTATTATATATGTCATACATGTGTTTTCTTAATTCCTCAATCTGCTTTTCAAGTCTTTCTTTATAAGGCATGCCCTCAACTCCTTCCTCAATCATTTTCCCCGTTTCCTGAAGCCTAAACCGAAAAAAAACGGGAGACGTTCCTTTTAAAGAACGAAGGCCGCGGGTTAACCGCCGGCGGATAACGCTATGTCCAAAGAAAAAAACGTGGTAAACTTTAGCCACATACATAAAAGGAGGCAGAACCATGTTCCAAACGATTTCCACCACCCAGGCACCCGGTGCCATCGGACCTTACTCCCAGGCGGTTGACCTTGGCAGCCTTGTTTTTCTTTCCGGCCAGATCCCTCTGGATCCTGCTACGATGGAATTTGTATCCGATGACGTCACTGAACAGACCCATCAGGTTATGAAAAACTTGAAAGCTGTTCTGAAGGAAGCCGGTCTCGACTTTTCCCATGTAGCTAAAATGAATATCTACCTTGCTTCCATGGATGACTTTGCCGCTGTGAACGACGTATATGCCGGCTATTTGAAAGAACCTTATCCAGCACGCGCCGCCGTTGAGGTCAGCAGACTGCCTAAAGGAGCCAGAGTAGAAATCGAAGCCGTAGCTGTTCGAAAATAGCCAAAAACAGAGCCCTTACCGGCTCTGTTTTTTTAGTCTTCATCCTTAATATCAGGATCTTCCGGAATCGGGCTGTTCAAATACTCCTGAATCAATTCCCTGTAGTGTTCCATCTGCTCCAAATGCTTGGAGAATTGATGTTTATTGATCAGCCACTGCTCCCCATCATGGACCGTTTTAATTTTATTATGATGAATCAGATACTCGATATAGTCATCAGGAAGCTCCAGGTATGCAGCAGTTTCCTTTACAGTCATATACATAAGGACGCCCCCCTTTCTCTCCCCTATTTTAACATGATTTCCACCACGAGCCGGTTTCTTTTTGTCTCACATCGGGAAATACTTCTTTAAGCAATCATAAGTTAAAGAAGGAGTGAACAAAGAGAGATGGCTTCTACATTTACATCCTCAAGCAATTCAGATGCTCAACAAACCAAGGAGGATATAAAACCATGGGTCCGCCGGCTGGCCCGGTTCGGTTTTATGGCCAAGGGAACGGTATACATGCTGATCGGCCTCCTCACTTTCATGGCAGTGATCGGTGTCGGGGGCGGAAAAACGACCGGAACATCCGGTATGTTCCGTACCGTGGCTCAAGTAGCTTTTGGTGAAATCCTGTTATGGGGTGTGGCCATCGGCCTGCTCGGCTACATTATCTGGCGGCTGATCGAAGCCGTTCTTGACCCGGCAAATAAAGGCAGTGACGCAAAAGGGATCATTACCCGGATTGGGTATGTCGTAGCTGCTGTCATTTATGGTGGTATTGCCTACAATGCAGTGAAAATCGCTATGAATGCAGGCTCAAGCGGCGGAAGTACGGAAAAAACCATGTCCGCGCAATTGTTATCCCAGCCTTTCGGTCAATGGCTCGTCGGAGCTGTCGGGCTCATTACGATCGGGTATGCCGTCTATGAATTTTACCAAGGATCCACAGGACGGTTTATGAAATCTTTCAATCATGGTGATATGGATAAACATCACCGAAAAGTAGCTGAAACGAGTGGACGCTTCGGTTTATCTGCCCGTGGCGTTGTGCTTGGTTTAATTGGGTTCTTCTTCATCAGGACCGCTTTGACGTCCAACCCTGATCAGGCTAAAGGCATGGACGGTGCTCTTTCTGAAATATCTCAGCAGCCCTTTGGGCAGGTCCTTCTCGGTATTGCTGGATTGGGATTGATGCTGTACGGCATTTATCAAATCGTCCGCGGGCGTTACACACGCATGAACTTCGGCGCAAAATGATTGCTGCAGACTTGATGTATGACGTTCGTGGTTGTGCTATACTAAGCCTACGAATGACATCAGGAGGACGTTATGCTTACATTTGAAGAAAAAGTTGCAATTATTGAAGAGTTTTCGGAATTAGACCGGAAAGATGTCTCGCTTGGACGAGTGAATTTCCACTATGAGGATAGCCTTTATGATAAGAAAATCATCGTATACCGCCTTCATCCAAATGGCAACGGCTTTGTCTATGCCGGTGAAATCGAAGGCGCAGACACGGATGAGCGCGGCATGATCAATATTAAAGACTACAGCGCCGATGCTTTGAGACATTTAATCAAAGAGGCGGTTGACTCGCTTTCCTTATCCCCGGCTGAAAAAAATCCGGTTATGGAAGAATGGCTGAACGATCGCGATCAGGCTTTGATTTTATTAAGAGAAGAAGACGGCTACAACGTCTATGCTGATGAAACATTGGAAGGCGCGTTCAACTCCTATCAGGAGGCAGCGTCTTTCCTTGAGCAGGAAGGATTCAGCCGTCTTTAAAAAAGAGCCCCTCGGGCTCTTTTTTTTTGGTTCCACCGACCCACCCAGCCTGCATAAGCTGTAATAAAGGAGGTCTGCGTCATGCAGCATTACTTCAGGCGGCAGGCAGAAACGGCAGTTGTTACAGCTTTTGCTCACGGAGACGTCAACGGAGACTCCATCACCGACTTTGTGTACTTGACCGGGTACCAGTCTTCCGACAGTCCGTACGTAACCGGCATTACGCTCATTATCCAGGACGGGCGTACCCAGCAGTTTTACAGTATTCCCCTCATTACAAACACTGGATATCAACCACGGCTGTTCTTAGGTGATTTCACGGGGGATGGCACCGATAATATTTTAATCAGTATGGACTCAGGCGGAAGCGGCGGTTTTGGTTATTACTATGTCTATGCATTCTTAAACAATCAGCCTTCTCTTCTATTTAATTATGAGACCTTCGATTCTTTATTTACGTATTCCGTCACTTACCAGAATGATTATAAAGTGGACGTGACGAATGAGACACTCGCCCTGTCTTTTATCATTGACCTGAGTAACCGCGGTGAGGACTATCTTTCTGAAATCTATGCTGATGACGGGACACTGCTCATCCCGATCGAAGGATCAGTATCCGGACTCAATCAGTTATATCCCATCGACTTCAACGGTGATGGTGTATATGAATTATTCGCATTCCAACGCGTCATCGGACGGTATAATGCCGATGGCCTCGGCCTCATCCAAACGCCCCTTTCCTGGAACGGGCAGCAGTTCATCCCTTTTTCCAATCAACAGTACCTCGCCGTTTCCGGACAATCATCCGAGTAAATAAATAAGTGTAGAATCAAATGCTCCGACTGGGAAATTTTAAGTTATAGAACGGTGAAATAGGGTATAGGTACAATAATGCTTATCGGAAGGAGACCAAAGATGGACAGTTTAAACCAAAGACTCGCGCAATACTTTGAAGATAACCAGACGAAACTTGTCAGTGAACTGCTTCCCGCAACATTGGACCAATTAGAAATCGACTATACCGATCAGGAATTGACTTATCACTTCGATATGCTGTCCCTGCTTCTTGATCGTGTGGCGAGAAGTCTTCTGCAGCATCCAGAGGAAACCAACGCAGCCGAAATCGGTTATGATACGAATAATTACCTCTACTCCCGTGGGGTGCTTCTCAAACAGACCGTAGATGTCCTCTGCGTTTTCCGCCTCTCCTTGATGAAGCACATGAGAAAATCAGACATGATCAAGGAAGCGAAGGTGGAAGAGGGCTTTCTCGTTACGGAAGAAGTCGTGACTGCCTTTGATGCAGCGATTCGTGCAACCACAGATAACTATAATAAATTGAAAGAACAAGAACATGAGAAAATCGAGAAGGACTTAAATGAAGTATCAACTCCAGTGGTGCTCATTGATGAATTTCAGGCTGTCCTGCCCCTGGTAGGAGAATTCTCACCGGACCGTTTTGAAGTCGTTAAAGATCATACCCTTCATAAAGTGAAAGAATACGGCCTGCGTCTATTGTTCATTGATTTCTCCGGCATTGCCACGTTTGATGATGTATTCATTCATGACTTATTCAATCTAACGAAAACCATCAAACTGCTCGGTACGAGGACCGTCCTGACAGGCATCCGGACAGAAATGGCTATGGCTGCTATCGATTCAGAAATCAGCTTCAAAGAGCTGGAAACCTACAATGATTTGAAACAGGCACTGCTGTCCGTCAATCAAGACGGCTAACAAACTTCATTTGAACAGGAGAATGCATTGACCTATCCCCACTTTTCTACATAACCAATGGTCAATCCCAATAAAAAAAGCATCAAGCCAGGGCTTGATGCTTTTTCAAATGCTTTACTTTTGATTTGCATGAGAACGTGGAAACCTGAACAGAATCGCAAGAATTCCTGATAACGCCAGGAGAATGGGATAAAAGGCAAACGGTACAATGCTGACGGGTGATATACTCGCTACACTGGCGGCAGATAAGATCTGCGCCCCATACGGAATCAGCCCCTGCACCGAGCTTGAGAAGATATCAAGCATACTCGCCGATCGTTTAGGGTCAATCCCGAATCGTGAAGAGATTTGTTTAGCAAGCGGACCTGCCGTAATAATAGAAATGGTATTGTTCGCTGTCGACACGTTCACAGCGGCAACAAGACCGGCGATGCTGAATTCACCGCCACGGCTGGAGCGGGCACGACTGCTGATTTTTTCTAATAGGAAATCGATTCCACCATTTCTGCGGATCAGCTCCACCAGACCTCCAAGAAGGATAACAAGCAGAGAAAGCTCCTGCATCCCGGCAAAACCATCTCCAATGAGAGTGATGAGTTCCATTCCTGAGAAATCCCCCATCAGAAGTCCAATCAGCCCGGCAGAGATCACGCCTCCCATTAAGACGAAGATGACATTAATCCCCATCACAGCAAACACGAGCACTCCAAGATAAGGAAGAACTTTGATGATTTCAAAACTTTGATCTCCCTGCGCGCTCCCCGATGCACCAGCGGTCAATACGCCATATATAACAGCTGTTACAATGGCTGCCGGAAGGACGATGAGAAAGTTGGCGCGGAATTTGTCCTTCATCTTCGTTCCCTGGGTACGGACAGCCGCAATGGTCGTATCAGAGATAATCGATAAGTTATCCCCAAACATCGCCCCACTAATGAGCGCTCCCAGAGTTAATGGAAGGGCCGATCCTGTCTGATCTGCAATACCGACTCCGATCGGCGCCAGCGCGACAATCGTTCCTACAGATGTCCCCATGGAAATGGAGATAAAACACGCAATAAGAAACAGGCCGACAATAAGCAGCTGTCCCGGCAGAACGGCCAGCCCGAGGTTAACTGTCGAATCTACCGCTCCCATCCCTTCAGCGACAGTGGAAAAGGCTCCGGCAAGCAGAAAAATGACGACCATCAGAATGATATTGGAATGCCCGCCTCCCTCCGTAAACTGCTGCAGCTTTGTCTGGAAATCCGTTTTTCTATTCATAAACAGAGCTGTTAAAATCGCTGCAAATATAGCGACCAGCACCGGCATTTGGTAGAAATCTCCGGTCCATATCCCAGAACCGATAAAAAGGACAATAAAGACGAGAAAAGGAATTAAGGCCAAGCCATTTCCCTTGATATTATTTTCTTTTTCCATACATGCTCCTTCTTTCTTCAAGATTAGAATCCTTTCATACTCTACCCTAATTCCCGCGTGGATATCAAGCATGAGAAACATTCCATTCATCACAGCGCCGACTTTTTTTAACGTTGAAGGATAAAAGTCGTAAAGGCCCCCTGAAAATGACAAAAAGAGCCGAAACCTATGAATGTAATGACCTCCCCTATTGAAATAAAATGAAAGGCGCCGCTGAATATCAGCGGCGCCTCTTTTTTATGAACAGCGTGTTTAGAAGAAGAAGAGATGAGCGATCAACGCGGCCACAGGCAGCGTGATTACGGTCCGCTGCAGGAAAATGATGAACAGTTCAAAGAAGTTGATCGGAATTTTAGATTTGATTAACAGAATGCCTATTTCCGACATGTAAATCAACTGCGTAAGAGACATGACTCCGATTATGAAACGGGTCAGCTCTGATTCAATCCCGCTCCCCACAACAGCCGGAAGAAACATGTCAGCAAACCCGACGATCATCGCAGGAGCTGCGGCTGATGCTTCCGGAATCTGGAGCAGCTGCAGCAGAGGCAGAAATGGGTACGATAAATACGTGAAGACGGGCGTGAATTCTGCAGCTACCAGCGCAACCGTTCCAAGAGCCATAACCAACGGAATCAATCCAAGCCAGATATCCAGTACATTATAAACCCCTTTTTTCACAACCGTTCCAGCACTTTTCACTTGATCGGCTTTTTCCACCGCTTTTTCCAATCCCCATCTGAATGAAGAGACTCCCTCCGGAACGACTTCATCAATCTGTTTGCCGACCGGTCCGTAATACGTTTCTTTTTTTCTCGACAGTGGAGGAATACGCGGGCAAATGACCGCAGCTACAATCCCGCAGACGACGACTGTAAAGTAGAAGGCAACGAACCGGTGATCGATATTCAGGAACTTGGCGATCACTAAACTGAAGGCAATGGAAGCAATGGAAAAGTTCGTAGCCACCACGGATGCTTCACGTTTAGAATAATAGCCTCCCTCATACTGCTGGGTCGTCAATAAAACCCCGACCGTCCCGCTCCCCATCCAGGAAGCCATTGCATCGACCGAAGACCGCCCCGGAAGCTTGAACAGGGGATGCATGACCTTCCGCACCACGGTACCGATAAAGTCCATCAGTCCGAATTCCAAAAGCAGCGGCATAAACAAGCTGGCGAACAAAAACCAGACCATCAATACAGGGATCAGATCGTTCAATACGACACCGCCGGTCAAATCCGACTGAATCACCGCCGGGCCCGTCTGGGTGAGAGTCAGAACCGCAAAAACAGCCCCAAAGAAACGGAAAGCCATCCAAAGCGGCCCTACATCAAATAATTGAAACAGGAAGGCCTCCGGTTTTCTCTTTTCCACGGGAACGAATTTCACGATGAACGTTCCGAGTGTCGAGAAGACGATGACCCCTGTCATAAAAGCTGGAATATAAGCAGCCATGGCCCCTTGAAGTCCATCCGCTAGAATTCCGAGCCCGATCGTTACTCTGCCATTGATAGAAATAGGTACGAGAAATAGTAGAATTCCGATGATAGAAGGAAGGATGAATTTCATCCACTGCTTCGTTGTATAAGCAGATGCTCCTGCTGTCTCTTTCATTTTTTCCTGTTGTAGTTCCATTCTTCTTCCTCCTCCGACATTTTTATAAGTATGAGTGCATAAATAAACATTTCTGATATTAAGTAACTATACAATCTATCGAATAAAAATTCAACAGGCTGTTCCGGTAATCCCTGAAACTTCCTTCTTTTTTTCAGAGAACAGCATAAAGAAAGGCCCGGAAGTCATTCTTCCGGGCCTTTCTCTTTATTTAGAATAATAGATTTGATAGGTTTGATAACTGTGTTTCAAAATGACTTTCAGCACTGTATACGTGGGTACAGCTATGATCATACCCACCACTCCGTACAAAGGAGCAGCGACGACAAGCAGCAGAATGACGGTGAGGGGATGAATATTCAGCTTCTCTCCAAAAACATAAGGTGCCACCAGATTCCCCTCCAGCTGCTGCACGACAACAAATATAATGACGACGTAAAACGCCATGGACGGCTCCTGCATGAGAGCCACACCGATCGCAGGCACAGCACCGATGACAGGACCTACAAAGGGAACGATGCAGGCAAACGCTGTAAAGAGTCCGAGAATAAGTGCAAAATCAAGACCGATGATCACGTATCCGATATAGGTAAGCACCCCATCGATTGCTGCCACGGTCACCTGTCCGACAATATAGGACGAAACGGTTTTATCTACATCCCGCAGCAGCTTTTCTCCCCGCGGTTTCAACTTCCCGGGAAGTCCCTTTTTTAAGAAAGGAAGAAGGCGGTCCCCATCCTTCAGTAAAAAGAATAAGACGAAAGGGACAATCACCAGAACCGAAGCGGCTCCGGCAACGGTTGTGAAGATATCGGACATATGGCTGCCGATCTGCTGGGTCAGTCCACCAAAATACTCCGTCACCCTTTGCTGGATATTCGCTGTGGAGACCATGCCCATATCATTCTTTTCCAAAGTGTCCGAGGCTTCTTCCGCAGTCTTTTTCACCTTGTCAGGAAGCTGGGATATATTGTTGATCTGTTTTTGAATGGTTGCATACAAAGCCCAGCCGGCCGCCGTTAACGCACCGCCAATCACAGCAAATACAAGGAGAATCGCCGCCGGTTTAGGAAGATAACGCGTCCTGCTTAAAACCTCCACAACAGGCCGGAGTATGTAAAAAAGAAAACCGGCGATTAAAATCGGATAAAAAAGCGTACCGAAAATGGTCTTTACTGGATAGAGAAACTCCAGCTTTTCAAGAAAATAAATGAGAATCAGGAAAAGTACAGCTCCTGTCACATATTTAAAATATGGATGCTTGACCCACATAAGTATCACATTCCTTTTTTTCTTGTCCTATTCACCTTTTCCCCCTGTGATAAACAGGGATTATTATACTCTTATAAAAAAAAGCAAGACATACGGGTGCCTGCAGCATTTCATGAATCCAGCAGTTACGACAGACATCTTCCCCGCCGACTTTATCCATTTTAACGGAAGAAGCAGATAAAAGATTCATGAAGGCGACACGGATAATGGAACATCTTCTCACACTCCGAAAAAAATATGTTAGATTTTCTAACATAAAGAGTGACAATTAAGACAATTCCCATTAGACTGATTATAACTTAAACAAAAAATGGAATCCGAACGGGAGTGATGTATAATGTCCAACCACTTGCGAGCGGCCGTTGACCAAATGAAAGAATACTATATTCAAAAGTTGATTGAAGCCGGCATCTATCAGGCTGCTGATGAAATACTCTACACCCTCACCTTGACTGAACTGGAAACGCTTGTATCACGATTGAACCGTCCTTAGCCGCCAAGGAGGAGAATGTATGTCGTATAAACATAAAAAAGTTATTTCCATCGGGACGGTCAATGAACTGACCGGGCTTTCCCTGAGACAAATCCGTTATTATGAAGAACGAGGACTTATTTATCCGGAGCGTACCAAACGCGGAACGCGCAAATATTCATTTTCCGATGTAGAAATACTTCTACAGATTGCAGATAAACGCGAGGAAGGTGTGCAGACCTATGAAATCAGGAAGGATCTGCAGAAAACGAAAAAGGGCAAAGTGATGGAACGAATGCTGCGCGGTCAATTAAATGCGCACTTCAAGATGAACAAATAACACGGCAGGCAGTCCCGGCCCCCCCCAGGTCCCGGGGCTTTTTTTCTGCACAAAAAAACCGCCCTCCTTTTATGGGCGGCTTTCCATATCAAAATATAATGGATAATGAAGGCTGCAGCGTTCATTGAACCTGTGGCTGCAGGAAGGACAGCTGGATGTATTCATATATGCTTGAATGGTCATCTCATATCCGCAGTTTCCACAGAGAACCGCCCGCTTATTCCATTGTTCCCGGGGCCACCGGGACGGCTTGTGACCGGCATGTTCTTCATGGCAGGACCAGCAGGCATAGTACGTTCCACAGCAGTGGAATTTTAAAGCGATGATATCGATATCGCTGTGGTAATGGACGCAGCGTGTCTGAGCGTCCACTTGAGTTCCTTTAACATCATGCATCGTATCCTCTCCCTCCCTTTATTTTATCACATGAAGAAATCAGATCAGGCCTCTTTATAAAAAGGATAAAGCACGAACAGAACAAGGAGAAGAAAGCCTACACTCAACACCCCATACCATTGAAAATTCTCCCATAAAGTACCCACGGCCGTACTTCCGATGGCCACTCCGAGATAGTAGCTGATCAAATAAAACCCTGACGCTCCGCTCCGGTGGTGGGTCGCTGTTTTGCTGACAAGCGCGGAAGCCATGGAGTGAGCCACAAAAAACCCCATACACAAAAGCGACAGTCCGATCAGGATGCTCCAACCTTCTCTTACAGCAGTAAGAACTGTCCCTATCAGGAAAATCACGACACCACAGAACATAACCTTCTTCAACCCGGCCTGATCCGAGATCCTGCCTGCAGCTGGAGGGGCCAGCACACCGAAAAGATAGGCGAAGTACGTGAAGGCAATCCACTTCAAAGGCCAGTGGAACGGGTCGCCCTCAAGATAAAAGGGCAGATACGTCCAAACCGCCGTAAAAACAATCTGCATCAAGATGCCAAGAAGAAACAACACAAGCAGCGGGACACTTTTTAAATGGATCAGCATGCCCTTTAAATCCACTACAAGATTTTGTTCGGCTTTTTCAAAGAAACGCTCCTTAGGAAAAAGCCAGAGAAACAAGACGGCAGCCAGTACTCCAAAGGCCGAAAACGACCAGAGGGTCATCTGCCAGTCAAATAAGTCGGTCAAGTAACCTCCGATGACACGTCCTCCCATGCCTCCAAGAGCATTACTGGAAATATACAAGGTCATCGCAAGACCGATATGCCTGTACGACACTTCCTCGCCCAGATACCCCATGGCAGCCGCTGGGATACCAGCCAGGAAGAACCCTTGGATAAAACGGAGCGTCACCATCCATTCAAATTCCGGCATGATCGGGATGAGGATTAAACTGAGAGCTGTGAAAAGGAGAGATCCCCGCATCACAAGCGCCCGTCCGTATCGATCCGCAGCAAAACCAAGAACGAACAGACCGAAAACCATAGCCGTAACACAGGCCGACATCAGCAAACTGGATTGTGTGGCTGTAATATCCAGTTCCGATGTAAAAACCGGAAGCAGCGGCTGAAAGACATAAAGGGTTGAAAATATAGACAAGGAAGCGAGCATCAGCGCGATGGTCACGCGCCAGAAACCCGCTTCTGATGGTGTATAGGGTTGATGCTGTGCAGCAGTCGCTTCCATGACATCCACTTCTTTCTATGAGTTAAAACGTTCCGGAAAAGAGGCCAGGTCCAGATCCCATACCATTGGGAGATAGAAATAGATAGCCAGAGTAATGAGGACAACCGCCACGACATTCAGCAGAAATCCTGCTTTTGCCATATCTGGAATACGAAGATATCCTGAACCAAAAACAACAGCGTTGGGCGGTGTAGCAACGGGCAGCATAAACGCACAGCTCGCAGCCATGCCTGCAGCAATCATTAAACTGTACGGATGAACAGAAATCGCACCGGCCAGAGAAGCCATAATCGGAAACATCATCGTTGCCGTTGCTGTGTTGGACGTAATCTCTGTCAAGAAAATCACCATGGCTGTGACAATGACGATAATCACCAGTAGATTGACCCCGTCAAGCACGGTCAGCTGGGTCCCGATCCACTCCGCCAGACCAGTTTCCTGAAATCCGGACGCAATGGCAAGGCCCGCCCCGAACAAAAGGAGAATTCCCCATGGCAGCCCTTTCGCTGTATCCCAGTCAAGCAGATAGTCCCCTTTTCTATTCGACGAAGGAATGAGGAACAACAGCACAGCCGCTGTCATGGCAATCATCGTATCATTGATATTTTCGTTGATTTGAGCGAGAAAAAAGGAACGGGATATCCAGGCAGCCGCTGTAAGCGTAAAAACAGCCATGACGATTTTCTCCTCGGATGACATCGCCCCCAGCTCTTTCCTTTCCTTGTTGATCACCTTGCGTCCGCCCGGCAGCTCTTTGATTTTCATGGGGTAAGCGATCTTTACTAAGTAAAACCACGCCAAAGCGATAAAGATAACCGAAACAGGGACACCAAAGGCCATCCAGCCGGCAAAACTGATCTCAATATTGTACGTCTGCTCCACGATTCCTTTGAAAATCGTATTCGGGGGCGTTCCGATCAGCGTTGCCAGCCCACCGATGGAAGCACTATAAGCGACACCAAGCATGACGGCTTTCCCGAAGTTGAAATTACTGTGATCCACGGTTTCTCCCTGTTTTTTCAGTTGTTCAGAAGCCTGATAGATAACAGCCATACCGATCGGCACCATCATCATCGCTGTGGCAGTGTTGGAAATCCAGGCGGACAACAGACCGGTCGCAACCATAAACCCGAGTACAATCTGTTCTGTACTGGTCCCGACCGCATTAATAATGAACAAAGCTATCCGTTTATGAAGGTTCCATTTCTGCATGGATAATGCAATAAGGAAACCGCCCATAAAAAGAAAAATCGTATTATCGCCATAAGAGGAAGCTGTCGTTCCCCCATCAAGCCCTCCTGTAATCGGGAAAAGGACGAGGGGAAGCAGCGATGTCGCCGGAATGGGTACAGCCTCGGTAATCCACCATGTCGCAATCCAAAGGGTGCTGGCAAGGACTGCCACCGCACTGGCGGACAATCCATCCGCCTCCAGAAATAACAGCGTGAGCACAAACAAAAGCGGCCCGAGTACAAGTCCGATTCTCTGTCTCCTATCAAAAGCTGGTCCAGGTTCTTCCTCGCTCGAGGCCGACGGTGCACCTGCACTTCCTGTGGAACCTGATCCCCCTGAGGCGAATGTCAGCAGCTCCTTCGCTTCTCGATGAAGCACCCACATCCGATTCCATACGTTTTTAAGTAAAGCCGTTTGACTCATGACCTTCCCCTCTCTCCCGCACATTTTTTGTCAAATATGTATGAATATTTACAAATTTTATCACAAGGTACCCTTGAATGTAAAAATAACGCTTACAAAGAAAAGAACTCCTGCCCCCATTAACTACTTCTGAGGCAGGAGCTTCCATTATTTATAAAGGAGGTAATCTTCTCTCAAATCATTGAAGTCTTCCAGGTCTTCTTCCCACTCTTCCTGGATATCTTCCACCGATCTGCCGTTTTCGACCGCTTCACGCACCCAGCCATTTCCAATCAAATAATCAAAGAAGGAAATACCTGAACTGTTCTCTGCACGGAAAGCGAAATCATCCGGATACAGATCATGAATGGTCTTTACGAGGGTCAGACCTGTTTCCACTGCTTTGTATTCATCCCGGTCGGTCACATGAATCTGCACGCCATGAGATAATTCTCCTGCATGCTTGGAAAAGGACGGGGTAAAGGAAGCGGCACGGAACATTACCCCCGGCAGATGATTGGCGTTCATGGCCTCAGCCAGCTCCGTACTGTTTATGAATGGCGCACCGATCAGCTCGAACGGCCGGGTCGTTCCCCGCCCTTCCGATACATTCGTTCCTTCGATCAACGCCGCTCCCGGATACACGTAGGCGGTGTCCACCGTCGGCATATTCGGTGATGGAGCGACAAAGGAAAGGCCTGTATCGTCATAGTCCATCTTGCGCTTCCACCCTTTCATTTCAATCACTTCCAAGTCAGCACCGATGTCATATTCTTCGTTGAAAAGCATCGCCAGCTCCCCGACTGTCATGCCGTGACGAAGCGGGATAGGGTAATTCCCTACAAACGATTGATAATCCATATCCAGCACCGGCCCCTCGACCGTGTCTCCGCTGATCGGGTTGGGACGATCCAGGACAATGAAAGGAATGTCATTTTCCTGTGCCGCTTCCATTGCATAGGCCATCGTATAAATGTACGTATAGAAGCGTGTACCTGCATCCTGGATATCAAACATCAGTACGTCAATATCTTCAAGCATCTCAGGAGTCGGCTTCCGCGTCTCCCCATATAAGCTGTACACCGGGAGACCGGTCTGTTCATCGGTATAGAATTCCACATATTCCCCGGCCTGAGCACTCCCTCTGACTCCATGCTCCGGGCCATAGAGAGCCGTCAAGTCGATATCCTCGTCCTTATGGAGCCGGTCGACAATGCTGTTCAAGTCCTTATCCACACCTGTCGGATTCGTAATCAGGCCGACTTTTTTCCCTTCAATCAGCTCTTTCTTATCATCAAGCAGGACTTCCACCCCAAGCTTCAAGGCTTTTCCATTTTTATAATGTCCTTTATGCTTCCCATTGCTTCCATTGTGATCCGCCGTTACAACAGAAAATGTCGTCCAAGTCATGATCAGCACAAGTGCCGCAGCCAGCCATTTTTTCAAATGAACCTCTCCCCTTTTTTTAAAATTCAGTAACTCATTCCTGTTCCATAGTCATACAGCACACCGTTTTCCCCTGGAATGGTCACCGGAAGTGTTCCTGAAGGATGATTATCCCCGAAAATAGTCGACGCAGTGGCTGAGAAACTCGCATCCCTGAACCCGTACTGAGCGATATAAGCGTCCACTTCCGGATAAGCCATCACATCATAAGGATTTCTGATCCCGACGCCGATGACTGGTCCTTCAGCGATCTCCAGAATTTCCTGCATCCGCTGCATCTGCGGGTGATCCTGTGATCTCGTCCAGACATTATACGTATAGGTGCCCGCAATGACATAATCCGCTTCTTGAAGAGCCGTCCGCTCTTCGGACGTAAAGGCCTCAGAATTGTGATCAATCAACGTGGTCCGGTCATGGATCTTCTTCACAGCCTCTGCTAAGGAGGAGCTGAATGAATCACCGACAACGACGATGTTATCGTCTGTCTCTGCCTGAAGCGGCAGGACTTCCTCGTTCTTCACAAGAGTGATGGATTTCTCTGCGGCTTCCTTTTCCACCTGCCTATGTTCTTCTGAACCGACGACTTCTTCAGCATGCGCTACTTGTTCCTCAAGCGCAGGCGGCTGTTCAGATTTGATGATGCCCCGTTTGATTTTCAGAGTGAGAATCCGCTCTACAGAATTCTCAATGGTTTTCATTTCGATCTCCCCTGTGTCAACAGCCTCATAAATTCCACCCGCCACTTCTTCGAGTCCTACCGGCATAAGGACGATGTCTGTTCCGGCATTAATGGCGCGGATCACCGCATCCACAGGCCCAAAATGTTCCTGAATCGCATTCATATTCAACGCATCTGTAATCACAAGGCCTTCATAGCCCATCTCCTCACGCATCAGACCCGTCAGCACTTTTTCTGACAAAGTGGCCGGCAGAGCGATTTCTTCGCCGTCCTTTTTGGAAACGACTTTCGTATCATCGATTTCCGGGAATGTGACATGAGCCGTCATGACAGCATCAATCCCGGCATCCATCACCTGTTGGAAGGGATACAATTCCACTTCCTTCAACCGTTCCTTGTCATACGGTACTTCCGGGAGGCCGATATGGGAATCGACAGCCGTGTCCCCGTGCCCCGGAAAGTGCTTCGCTGTGGCGGCAACACCTGTTTCCTGAAGGCCTGACATATAAGCCTGTCCCATATCTGCCACAAGCTCGGGATTTCCGCCGAAGGACCTTACCCCGATGACCGGGTTATCCGGGTTGTTATTGACATCCATATCAGGTGCCAGGTTCATATTGATACCAAGAGCAGACAGCTCTTCCCCGATCGCCCGGCCTACATCCTGACTGATGTTTTCCGAACGTGTGGCTCCTAAAGCCATATTCCCCGGGAAATCCGTCCCGGACTGCAGACGGGTCACAATTCCGCCTTCCTGATCAATTGTGACAAGCAGTCCATATTTCTCAGCCGCCGCCTGATAGTCCGCCACAAGCTCTGTCGTCTGAGTGGTTGTTACGACATTCTCCCTGAATAAGATGACTCCGCCAAGATGATACTCCTTTACGAGATCTTCAATTTCAGGAAGCATTTTGGTAACATTCTCCCCGTTCCAATTCCGGAAGTCAGGCATCAGCATCTGACCGACTTTTTCTTTCATCGACATGTTCTCCATCGCATGGTGAACCAGGTCGTATTTCTGCCCTCTATTTTTTTGAATTTGGATTTCCGACTGTTTTTTACCACCTTTAACGTAGACGAAAATCCAATCTTTATCCCGTCCATTCGATACAGCAACCCAGGATCTACCAGGCTCCCCTGTGAAGGTCAGCTGCCCCTTGTCATCCACCTGGACCACCTTCTTATTCGAAGCTGCCCATGACAGCCCCTCTTCAACCTTTTTAAACGATCCATCCCCGTACACATGTAAGGCCGTTAAGTCGAACTGTCCATCTTTCACAGTCACATCCGCCTGTGGAACATTTTCGAGGAGCATGAGTTCCGGTCTCTCCGTTTCCTCTTCTGCCTTTACAGCCCCTTGTCCCGGGGGAAGTGCAAGACCGAGCACCAGCACAAACAAGGCACTCCACTTTCCAATTGTCTTCATCTGCCATTCCTCCTTATCCTTATTTATTTGTAAAAGGGCCACGGGTATCCGGAGCCGCTTCTGCAAAACGTTTAGATCGGAAAAAGACGGTCTATGTACAAACTTTTTGAAAGCGTTTGCAAATTGTAATAAAAGCGTAACGAATTATGATATAGTCGTCTATACCACTTTAGGCCCTGATCAGTCGCAAACTCCTGTTTTTCCCATCCCTTCCTAATGCGTCCAATGAATCATTTTGAAATGTTATGTCAAAAATGATGAAATATTTTGTAAATAAAGTACAAAGGGCACCCCTGGTGTCAGGATGCCTTTTTCTTTACCGGCCGTACATACCGATTTCCTCTAATGCGCGATCCGTCAGCGATGTATCAACAGCTTGATCAAAATCCACATCACCACTTATGGCACCGTTCTCCTTGTACATCGCAAACTGCTTTTGAATATCTTCAACAAACATCCGGCCGTCGGGATCAAGACCCGTGACACCGACCTTCTTCCATATGGCCGGGTCTTTGAGAGCCGTATGTTTCGTCATCATTCCAATCACTTCATCCAATCCCTCCCCGTATAGGAAGGCGTCGTTATAATCACGGATCCCTTTTAAATACGCTGCCATGAACCGGACAGAAACTTCTTCTTCTTTTTCAACGAAGTCCGGTGACCCGAGAACCATAGCAATTTGAGCGTCGGGGGCATAATCGGTCGCATCTTTAAAGCGGACGTGAAGACCCTGCGCCTCGCCTTGGGTGATTAAAGGTTCGATCTGCAAGGCTGCATCGATCGACTTGCTGCCCATTGCTGCCAGCATATTCCCAAAATCGGACATCAGGACGAGCTCGACATCATCCTCTGTCAGACCGGCATGCTCAAGCATTCTTTGAAAAATGTAATCATCGACAGCATTCCTTGAAGAGACCGCAATCCGCTTCCCTTTCAAATCGGCATACTCCTGAATCTCCTTCTGCAGATCTTCGCGGATAACGAAGCTGAAATAAGAATTCCCTTCAAAGTAATGCCCTTTGTCGGCAATGATCTTTACATCAATGCCCTGGGCGATCGCGTTAAAGAAGGACGCTGTCGAGACACCACCGGCGATATCCACTTCTCCGGCGGCAAGAGCCGGAAGCATATCATCACTATTGGCAAAACTTGTAAACCGGATATCAATATTGTAATCTTCAAAATATCCTTTTTCCTTCGCAATGTAAAAGCCGGCCCCGGAAGCCGCACCATCCTCTGCAATGACGACCGTCGTTTTCTTCTCAAGCGGCTCCATATCTCCTGAAGGCGGGGGGCCTTCCCTCTGTTTCTCTTCCTCTACGGCGCCACAGCCGAACAGAAGAAAAAGGAATAATAAAAACGAAAGCAGGTGACAGACTTTTTTCACCATCATATTCCGACTCCTTTCAAATAGGGGAACGCGACTGCTGCACTTCGTTCTGCAGATGGTTCCAGACGCTGACAAAATGAGCGGCCATTTCCGGGTCAGAGCGGATCTGCTCCATCGTCCGTGGTCTTGGTGACTGGATATGGATTTCCTTAATGATCCTTCCCGGCTGCGCACTCATTAAAAGGATCCGGTCACTGAGAAGGAGGGCTTCATCAATGCTGTGGGTAATAAACAAGACCGTCTTTTTGGTTTCAGCCCAGATTGACAGCAGCTCTTCCTGCAGAATGAATTTGTTCTGCTCATCCAAGGCAGCAAAGGGTTCATCCATCAGAAGGATTTCCGGGTCATTGGCAAATGCTCTTGCAATGCTGACTCTCTGCTTCATCCCACCCGACAGTTCACGGGGATACAACTCGGAAAACTTTTCCAAGCCCGTCTTTTTGAGGTAATACGCTGTGCGCTCCTTTGTCACTTCATCAGGCGTGCGTCTCATCTTCAGACCGAAGCTCACATTCCCTTCCACTGTCAGCCATGGAATAACCCCCCGTTCCTGAAAAACCATGGACTGAAGTGGGCGCCCGTCTTTCTCCCTTGTGATGGCAAACGAGCCGGCACTCGGCTTTTCCAGCTCTGCCAATATTCGGAGAAGGGTCGTTTTTCCACAGCCGCTCGGACCGAGCAGGCAGATGAATTCACCGTCCTCGATGTTCATCGATATGTTTTCCAGCGCTGTTACTTTCGCATCTTTTTTATAAAATACTTTCGTTAAATCGTTCATGACGATTTTCGTACTCATTGGATCACCTCCATGGAAGAAGCTTCACCTGCAGGCCGCGCAGCAGAACTGAGAATAGGTAACCGAAGAACGAAATCACGATCAGCCCGACATACATCTCCTTCAACAGAAATGCTTTATAGGACGTCCAAATAAGATAACCGATTCCTGAATTTGCTCCCATCATTTCAGCAGCCACAATCGTCAACAGGGCAATCGCCTGCCCCATCTGGATACCTTCGAGCATGACAGGCAGAGACCCCGGGAGGGCGATTTTGAAGAAAAACTGTCTGGACCCCGCCCCGTAATTCTTTGCTACATCCAGATAAATCCGGTCGATGTTCGTCACCCCGGCCACGGTGTTGATGACAACTGGAAAAAAGACACTGCCGGCAATCGTTACAATCTTCGAAACTTCGCCGACCCCAAACATAATAATGATGATCGGCAGCAGCGCAAGCGTAGGGATGGGCATAACAGCCATAATCAACGGAGAGAGAAAATGGCGTGCCGGTGAATACAATCCCATAAATAAACCGATCGCCACCGCCGGGATAACCCCGAGTAAAAATCCTGAAGCAATCCGAAACAGGGAAATTCCAATATGATGAAACAGCTCACCGCTCTGCCCCAGCTCCCAAAATGTGAAGAGAATGGCACTCGGGGGTGGGAAGAAACGGGCATCCATCCATCCCATCCGCGAAAAACATTCCCAGAGCAGAAGCAGGAAAACCGGTGATGACACCGTCAGAGCCTGCTTCAAGCGCTGCTGACGCTGTCTCTGCTTCCATTCCTGCTGTTCCATTTGAACCGGATCATCGCGGATCTCCTTAGCGCGATGTATCATCTTTCACCACCTCAATGGATACTGTATGTGCGAAGGCCCAGATGTGTGAGTTTTCCATTTATCCCCTTGTTAAACGAGGTGCCTCGTTATACAATGGTTTTAGAATAATTTGGAAAAGGTGTGAATCTATGGACCGGGAAATCATGAAAGGCAGCATCGATATTCTCATGTTGAACTTAGTCAACCGCAGAGACATGTATGGCTATGAGATTGTCAAACACCTGAAGGAGCAGAGTGACCAGCTTTACAATATGAGCGAAGGCACCCTCTATCCCGCTCTGAAACGACTGGAACGCAAAGAATGGCTGACGTCTTATTGGTCCGAAACAACCGGAGGACGGAGGAAATACTACCGCATCACCGATGAAGGCCGCACCATCCTGCAGCAGAAGCTTCAGGAATGGAAAAGTGTCAGCGACCTTATTTCTAAGACGTCGGAGGACCTGGCATGAAAAGAATTGAAAAGCATGTCGATCACATATTGAAGGAAATGCAGAGCACGAAAGAAGAACGGGAGGAAATCCGTGAAGAATTGACCTCTCACCTTACGAGCGCCAAACAAAAGTATATCGATGAGGGTGAAAATGAAAAAAGAGCGGAGAAACTGGCCATCAAGGATTTTGGGGATGCCGGCATGATCGGGGGCGGTATCCAGGAAAGTCTGTACCCTTTCCAACGGGGACTGCTTTACTTGATCGGGTCCGGTACCATCCTGCTTGGTATCTTCATTCACCTTACAGCGACGTTCTCGTTCGGGGACCCCTGGCCTGGATGGCTTGCCATCCAGCTGTCACTCGGAATGCTCGTCGTTTTGACTGCCATCAACATAGCCTGAACCGGCCGGCATTATTGGTCCGTCAATGTGATTGTGTTCCTGACAATGTTGTGGAATGCGTTCAACTATATGGTCGTACCCCCGTTTTATCAGCTGCAGGTCATCTTCATGAGCTTTTTCATAACCCTTCTTGTCCTCTTCTGCCTTGTTTTTATCGTACGGAATTCGTATAACGCTACTACGAGTCCTTCTGCTGATAAAAAAGAGCGGACAGTGACAACAATCAGCCACACCGTCAACCTTATCTATGGAGTGATGATCTCCGGGGCCGGTTTGTTCACCACATGGGGAGCGCTTGTTTTCGGCGGCATGAATGCCAGGGTCTTCCTCCCTTTGACAGCTGTAGCAGCCTGGCTGGCTTTCTACAAATATCAAATGAACATGATTGGAAGAAAGCCTGTCACAGCCATTTTTACCGGTCTATTGTTCTGCGCTCTGCTTGCAGGCCTGCCACTTACAATATTGAGTTGGATATAAAGGAGGATCTTTATGATTGATCTGCTTATTACGCTGGCCTGGTCGGTCTTTTTCTTATTCCTTATCATTGCAGGGTCGTTGGTGTGGATGAAAAAAAGAAAGGCTCTGCTTCTAACCACACAAGCCTTGACCGGGTACGGAGCTTTCATCCTTCTGGTTGGTTTACTGTTTCATTTAATCATAGGCATTTACGGAGTGATCTTCCTTCTATCCGGAGCCGTTTCGCACGTTTTATCGAAAGACTATGCTAAAGGAAGGTGAAGCTGTTGTCGCTGGTAAAGAAGAACATCCTGTTCATTAGCAGTATGGCCGTGTTGTTCGGCTTGTTGTACTGGACCGGGACATTCGCTGATTCTTCCGGCGGTCCGACCGGTCTTGGAGAAGCCCCTGATCTTTCCCATGATGATGAATCCATCGTCTTCACCTACCATCAGGACGGACACGGGAGTCTGTATACCGTTTCTTCCAGCGGTGGTGAAGCCGAGCGGTTGACGGAACCGGAGAAGGGAAAAGACGATACGCGTCCCGTTTTCGCTTCAGACGGGAAAGTCGCCTTTATCCGTCAATGGGAAGGCGATGTCCACCACCATCAACAGTTGATGCTGTGGGAGGAAGGGAAAACCACTCCTCTGCTTGATGAGGAAACGTACGTATCAGATATGAGTTTCTCTCCGGACGGCACCCGGTTATACCTTTTGAAAAATGAAGAATATAAGGACGTCTATGATGATGGCCGCACCCAGCCGACGGAATTCGATGTCTATAAACTGGCCATCGAATCCGGAGAAATGGAAGAGGTCACCGACTTGAATTCGGTCTCCATCAATTCTCTGCAGGTCATCAGCGAAGAGGAGCTGCTTTATAAACTGGATTATGAAAAACATGCCATCGAGCGCCTTCAATTCGCATCGGGAGAAACGACGACGATGTGGCCGGAATCCCTGTCCTATTCGAAAGCCCAGGAACCCGTCGTCAGCGGTCCGCGCTTATCCCCTGATGGGAACACGGTCGCCTTTTCCGATGTGGCCTCCACAAATGAAAAAGGCACCTTCGAATATGAAATCTTCACGATGACTCCCAATGGGGAAAACATCAAGCAGATTACAAAAAGCTCCGTTCAGGCAGGGCATCCCCTGTTTTTCCGTTCGTCTGACCAGATTCTCTACACGATCGACCGGAACTTCGCAGGACGCGAACCCCAACGGGAATACTGGACCGTCGACACAGATGGAACAGACCGAAGACAGCTGAACATCACCATTCCATCTTCCGAGCAATAAAAAAAGCCCCGGAACCAGGGATCTATTAATCAGAAATGCCGATTACCAGGTGAAACCAACTCTATTCAAAATAGATGTACACCAAGCAGCCTACGAATGTCACGAGGAGCGTTCGGTTGTGGCGCCTGCGGGAACAGCGCGAGCCGAAGATCCACTTGGGCAGGTAGTTTTCCTGTCCAAGTCAGCTGAGGCCGTGCCCGCGGCAAGCATCCACCGATAAGTGGAACGTGACATCACTAAATGACGAGACAAAAAGAAGTCCAGCCTTCTATTTTACAGAACGCCGGACTTCTTTATACTACGAAACAAAGACTTGGATTTCACAGTCGAAATACAGTCAAAGAGGATACCAGCCAAAAACAGGGATCCTTCAAACTTGAAAGTTCAAGGTTGAGGGCTTTATTTATCTTTATGCTGCTCGCTGGCTTCGATTTCTGAAGTAAGTTCTTCTATCTTCGTTTCCAACACTTTCATGAAAGTACTTTTATTGCCGGCCATATGTTTAGGGCGGATGGCTTCACCAAAAAAGGAAGCCATCTGGTCCTCCATTTGGTGAAGAAGCTTTTCCTCTTCCTTCTTCCGTTGATCGGCAGCCGTCTGCCATTTTTGGAGTTCTCCTTTTAACTGACGGACCTGCTCCCGCTCGACTTCGTACTGTTTTTGCATCTCTTCCAGTTCCTTTTTCCGCAGGGAGGCATCTTTTTGGAGAGAAGCTTTCTCCTGCTTTTCTTTTTGAAGCAGGCGCCGGCTTTCCAAGTAATTGTTCATTAAGAAGGCTTGGTCCTGCAGCATACGGCGGGTCCGTCTTCCTTCTTCCACAAACAACTTTTCTAATTCTTCCGCTTTCTTATGCCATTCCCTTTGTTTATCCTGCTCTCTTTGAATCTCGACTTTCAGTTCCGCATAACTTCTCTGCAGCATGGACGTATCCCGCTGAGACTGAAAAAAGCGCTGCTGATATTCCCCAAGCTCGGCCTCGAGCTGTTTCCTTCTAGCTTCTTCCTGTTTTTCAGATTCTTTCAGATCAACGACATGGGCCTGCCACTTCTTGATTTCTGCTTTATAGTGCTCTTCCTCCGTCCGGGCTTTTTCCAGCTGGAGTTCGTACGTCTGGTTTCTTTTAGCCAGTTCACCTTTCAGCACCGCTTCTTCTTCCGACCAGCGCCCGCTTTCCTGCTTCAATTGTTCATTTTCTTTTTTTAAACTTTCCAGCATGGAGTAGTGATAGTTTTCCTGATAATCCTGTACCTTTTTCTTATATTTATCCAGCTCTGAGCGGTAATAAATCACTTTCTGCTGCAGTTGTACAGCGTCTTTATTCATCACTTCCGCCTCCTCCATCCATACGTTTCACCCCATAGGCAAACGTTGTCCATCTATCCTTCTTTTTTATCCTATGAACCTTCAAGTCTGAATATCACCACCGCGCACAGGTGTGAGCTGACCTGTTTAGGCCAAAACGCCGTTTCGCTTTCATCATAGATGCTTATGATAGTAAAGAAGGGAGGGGAAAGGATGAGTCACAACGATCAACCTAAAAAATCGGACGCCGCGCCTTTACAGAGACCTCCTCGCCGAAAGCCGCGTAAAGGCGGCTGCTGCGGGAAACGCCGCTGAATAAAAAACGTCTAGGAGTCTGACACCTAGACGTTTTGCATGTTCTTTATGCAGCCGGATCAATAAGGGTATAATTTCCGTTAATCTCCGTCCCTGCAGGAACCTGAATATAGACAGCCTCCTCGCCCCAATCGATATGAGTTCCTCTTCCCCGGTCCCCGCGTTCCCCGGAAAACTGGGTGAAAGGAAATTCAGAGGTGAACATTTGGTAATGAATATCTACCGGTTTTTCCACGCTCACCGTCAAGGTTTGCTGATTCATGGCCAAAGTCGGTTTGAATTCTTCCTGGACTTTTAAACCATCCACGTAGATCGGCGAGCGGTAATAAGAGGCTTGAACCCTCCCGGTTAGATCAGAAGTTTTTTCTATGAAAATACTCGGCCCACCTTCGTTTTCCACATAGGCTTCAAGTGTCAATGAGTGATCCTGAAGCTCAAAAGACCACTCTTTGACAAGGGTATCCTTGTTCACCTCATCCACTTTTCCCTCGGCAATCAACATAGGGATGGATATTTCTGATCGATTTTTTGAATGTGTGCTTTCCTCATTCATTGAAGCTGTTGTTTCAAAAGAAAGGAAAGCAGAGACAATCATCGATACCAGCAGAAGGACGAAATACCCTCCAAGCATCCATAACCCTGTTTTCCCCTGACCCAGGCGCATTTTCATCGTTCCTATAGAAGAAAACGCAGTGACGGCGACGACCAGAGCAAGAATAAGTATAGGCAGCAGAACCATCATCTTTTCACTTCCAATCGGTTTGAGATGAGAAAGGCGGTAACATAAGCAGCTGTACTGATGGCCAGACTCTTCATGATAAACAGCCAGAAATTCTGTTCAGAAAAAAGGAATTGGAAAAAGAATCGATCCAGCGAATAGCCCGCCTTTTCCAGTGAAAACAAGAGACCAATCATCAGAACAGGAAGCAGAATGACGAACACCTTATTCCACTGGACGATCATACCAGCCGCATAACCAAAGCCTGCGAACATAAAAATAGTCAGAATGAGCGATACAAGGCCCATGAGATAGATCCCCGTGCCTCCTGCCCCGGTGCTGTTCAAGATTTCCTGCGAGGTGAACAGGAAGACCACCACTTTCAAGAGGTATCCAGAAAGTGACGCCGTGAACCCCGCAATCGAGCAGATGATCCACAAATAGATGATCGTAGACAACGTGCCGCTCGTGCGGTTGGTAACAAACGCAAAGTCATCTTCTCTGTAGGCTTTGGTCGTCAGAAGCAGCGCCGTTATAAATCCCCAGAAAATCGTAAAAATCATAATCATATCTGCATTGTAATAATCCACCTGAATATTGTAATTCATTCCTCCTGAACTGCTCATTCCCGTTCCATTCAACGAAAAAAGAACGGCCAGAAGCTGAATGACCACCAACGACGTAAACACGCTGATATAGGCGCGCCATTTATAGCTGATTTGTTTTTTGACCACTTCCGCTGTTGATATGTCCGCTGAATACATCATCCAAGCCTCCTTTCCCATTTGCTTCTCCTGTCATATAAATGAAGGCATCGCTCGCTGAAACGGCTGACAGCTGGACACCATTCCGCTTCAACTCTTCTTTTTCCACCGTTGTGAGATCATTCTCAAGGATGATGGTCTTTTCGTGAGGTCCCTGCTTTTCTTCATATAAGAAAACCTTAAGCTTCATCCACTCCGGCATGGATTCTTTCCGTCCGGATACCGCGACCGCATAGGACTTCATGTCTTCCATAGAGGTATGCAGCAGAAGATTTCCTTTATCCAGAAGGATGATCTCCTCCAGCATATCCTCCACCTCTTCCAAATGATGTGTGGATAGTAAGATCGTCCGCGGGTATGCCAGATAGTCTTTTAATAAGGCTCTGTAGAAATCCTTCCGAACCGCGGCATCCATCCCTGTAGTGGGTTCGTCAAAAATCGTAAGCGCTGAACGGGAAGCCAGGCCGATAATCATATTGAAGGTGCTCTCTTTTCCTTTGGACAGCTGGTTGTGACGACCTTTTGGGTGAAAACCGAAATAGTCAAACAAGTTCATCGCAAGTGTATGATCCCAATTATGATAAAAGCGGCGTCCCTCCTCTAAAATTTCCTTTAGCGTTAAGGACGTTGGAAAATTCATCTGATCATCAATGTAGATGCTGTTGGCTGATACCAAAAGATTGTTGAACGGCCGTTTCCCATAGACCTCAGCTTCTCCATCACTTTCTTTCAAAAGGCCTGCGAGAATCTTTAACAAGGTCGTTTTCCCTGCTCCGTTCCGACCGGCAAGACCTATGATTTTATTCTCCTCCACGGAGAAGGATACCCCATGGAGCGCTGTTCTTCTGCCGTACTTTTTCGTTACTTCTTCGCATTGAACGGCTTTCATTCTGATCCCCCCTTCCATGAGTTCCGGATAAGTTCAATAATCTCATTCTCTGACAGTTGAAGATAGCCGGCTTCTGTCACCACATCGTCAATCAACTGCTTTAATGTCTGGTTCTTCCGTTTCTCGATAATCATCTGCCTTGCCCCTTCGGCCACAAATTTACCGATTCCCCGCTTATCATAAAGAATCCCTTCCTCTGCCAATTTTGTAAGCCCTTTGGCCGCTGTTGCGGGATTGATATTGTATATGTCCGCCAGCTTATACTGCGAATAAACCTTCTCATCCACGTTCAAACCGCCATTCATGATTTCACTTTCGATCCATTCTGCGATTTGTATATAAATCGGTTTCATGCCATCTGTATCCAGGATCACTTTGATCACCTTCTCTCCGAATGGGTGCATTAGTGTTGTAATGTAGTATATTACACATCGGTTCTTTTTACAATAATATCCACACAAAAAAAGCTGATCTTATGAAAGATCAGCTTCCCGGCGCCGGATGATTTGAAAATCAGCTTCGTTTTTGCAGGTCCACACAGAGCTTCTGGTACGCTTTAGACTCCTCCATCATCTGTTTATCTTGGTAGACTTTAGCAAGCCATTGGAGGGGCTCAGGACGATCAGGCTGAAGCTCCATCTCCATTTGGAAACATTCCAGAGCCTGGTCCAGCTGGTGGAAACTATAGTACCCTTCCCCAAGTTCAAGGAGGTGATCGAGATCACCCGAAATCTCTTTCATCCGCACGATTTTCTCAAACGACGGGGATTGTTCAGACAAAGGTCGTATTCTTTCAATGATTTCTTCCATCTCCATCTTCTCAAACAAGGCTTCAATATATTTCTCTACCAGGTGTCCCGTCGATTCCGGTAGAACTGGAAGGATTTTCTCCAAAAGGATATGCACCGCATCAAGGGACTGCCGCATATCGATTTCATCAAGCATAGCCGCGGCCGATGCCATTTGGTCTGAGTGCGGCTGGATATCAAAGCGTTGAACGATGCCGGCCGATGGTTCTACTAAACGTTGATCAAGATAGCGGTCAAACAGGAAATCCGTGACTTGATCATAGGCAGGACGGCTGGATATGAGTGGTTCCAACAGAGACATTTGGTCCCGGGTCTCAAAGGTGTCCCTTACCAAATGAAGGAACGCTGCTGATTCTTCAGCAGATAAGGATGAGGGCAGGGAGTTGATTCTGTGGACAAGGTGTTCCACTTCCCTGTTTTCGTTAAGTAGGAGGCGCGACTTCTCTTCCATCGATGCATGGTCTTCGGCGTACAAACGATCGCGTTTGAATAAGGAAGCGTCCTGCGTTTCGTAAGCTTCTGATGCGGAAGCAAAAGCGAGGTCATGGCTGATTTCCTGTACGAACCGGCTCTCAGGCGCCAGACGCACCATTTCCCGTACGATTGTGTAGGATTCAAACATTTTACCTTCCCGTCTACACGTATAAAAGACAGCTTTCATATCAGCAAGCAGTTGTTTTTTAGGAATAAAAGATTCAAAGAGAGTGAGGATCCGGCTTTGTTCCTGCCTTGTAAAATGCCGGGCAGCTTTCTTTTTCAACTGGGGATAGTTGATTTTCTGAAGGGGTTTTTCTGCGTCTAACAATCTCGTAAGGAGGGGATGCGGCTGGTCATAAACCAAGCCTTCTTTCCATACACGGGAAGCGTAGGAGGTCCGCTTCATCTTTTTCGTCTTAACAGCCGTCAGGAAGGTCTGCTTGAAAAAGAACAGCAGCCAGCAGTTTTCATCATCATATCCTTCTATCAGCTGTGTCTGTTCATAAAAGGCAGCCCGCTCCGCTTTTATCCGTAAAGGCTGTTTCTGCTTCGGAATCGACAGGTCTATCATCGTCATACAATCAACCTCCTTTATTTCTACCTTCACTATACCATAACTTTTTCCAATCCCTCCAACTAAAAAATATAAGCCGATGTCGTGTACCAGGCCCATCCCGCCTCTTGCAGCACGGGTTCATAGAAGATTTACCTTGTAACACTGATGTTACATATGTAACAAATCTCCTCTCTTACAAAAGCTGTCAAGGCGCACTTTTATGAAATTTATAATCGAAATGGATAACTCTTCCTATGCTTCCTTCCGCCCTCTATTAAATTATGAGACTATTCTGTTCACGCCGCCGTTGGGTTCAGTCGTTCTTCCACAGGGGATGCTCCCATATGCTCTATCTCTCAGAATGGCAGTTTCCAGATTCAACCTCCTATATTACACGATCTTGATGGTACGATAGAGTTGTTCCAAACAACACAACTCATCAAGGAGGAATTTTAGATTATGAAAAAGCCACTTATTCTGACTGGCGCACTTGCGCTGTCTCTACTAGCATCACCAGCCACATCCCTTGCTTCTACAGGTGAGGTTCAGAAAGACTATCAGGTTCAAACAAAAACCATTCAAATAGATTCCAGTCAAGTGAACGACTGGGTAAAACAAAATGAAGAGGCATTGAACAATGGTCAGTATGATCAATTGGATGTACAGTCTCTGCTTAAACAATTCAATTGGAATGCCCAGCCTTCTGAGCAGGCACCCGTAGAAGAGCAGCCGGCTCAGCAAGAGGAGCCTGCGCAACCGGCAGAAGAAGAAGCTGCACCACAGCCGGCACCTGAAGAAACAACAGCATCAGAAGAAGAAGCTCAAGCGCAGGATTCCGCCCAGGAAGAGAATGTTTCTTCTGACGTATCCGCTTTTGAAAAAGAAGTGGTGGAACTTACGAACCAGGAACGTGAAAAACAGGGTCTTGAACCACTGGAACTGGATACAGAGCTCAGCGGAGTAGCGGAGGACAAGTCTCTCGATATGCAGAACAATGACTATTTCTCCCATAACAGCCCGACGTACGGTTCTCCATTTGATATGATGGATCAATATGGTATTGACTACCGCACAGCCGGTGAAAACATCGCTATGGGACAGACATCTCCAGAGCAGGTTGTTGAAGGCTGGATGAACAGCCAGGGGCACCGAGAAAACATTATGAACCCTGACTTCACCCACATCGGTGTAGGTCACGCCGAAGAAGGCAACTACTGGACACAAATGTTCATTGGTAAATAACAGACGATAGAAAAAAGCCACCGGATTTCCGGTGGCTTTTTAGCTTGTAGAGAAACCTTTTTTCTAGTGACTCCAAAAGAGTGGTCATCCATACTTGGTCATGGATAGGATTGTTCCCACGCAGGCGGCCGTAACGCAGCTTGTCCTGTTCTTTTGAAACAGCGGAGGAGCTGTACTCAACGTTCTCTTTTATCATAGGGTAAAGCTGTCTTCCCACAGGCATCGGCACGAGGAGCGTTCGGTGGTGACGCCTGCGGGAACCATCCACCCAAAAAGCGGAACGTGTCCCCCTCACCACGACATGCGGACAACTCTAACTGGATAACACAGATTTTTCTATCTCTATCGGGTAGGTCTTTCGTCCAAAATGACTTTTTTTCTTTTTTATGGGAAGAAAAAGTATTGCCTTTTGTCAGAATATTTCATAAAATCAATCATACTTTAACTATATCAAATACGAAGGAAGTGGTCGGTTTGAATAAACATACGGTGAGTCACCTCTATCATGTCTGCCCCTTATGTCAAGGAACAGGAGCCTATAAAGAATATGATGACAGCAAGGCTAATATGATTATGGACCATTACAGCCGCGTCAATCATGCCAGTGAGAAAGCGGCTTGGAAACTGGCCGTCGAGGAAACCAGTTATGAAACCAAGTGCAGCCGCTGCCACGGAAGCGGTCACGTATTAAATGATGAGGGAGAGGAAGTGTACAAGGCACTAAAGCAGTTCGCTTGAATCCTCCAAGGAAGACGGGCATGAAGCCCGTCTTTTTTTATACGTTCTCCTCCAGCAGGTGAACAGCTCGGTCTGTTGTTTCTTTCATGGTATCGGCGATTTTTCCATTATCATCCGTCAATGACTCTACTGTGGCACTCATCTGCTCCATTCCGGCGCTCGACTCCTCGATGACGGCTGCCAGATCTCCGCTCCAGCGATCAATTTCCGTACTGCTTTCTACAACCCGGCCCGCCGCTTCATTCGTTTGATCAAAGCTTTGATTGATGTCTATAAGCACGCGGCTCAGCTCCTGGAAGGTGCCGTGTATATCTGTAGAAGAAGATTGTATCGAAGACATCTTCTCTACACTTACCTCCATCTTGGACAAGGTTTCTGCATTATTCTGGCTGACTTCAAAAAGATTCTCAGTGATTTGATCAGCCGCCCGCTTGGTTACTTCGGCAAGCTTGCGGATTTCCTCAGCGACAACAGAAAAGCCTCTGCCGGCTTCCCCTGCTCTCGCAGCCTCAATGGACGCATTCAAAGCGAGAAGATTCGTCTGCTCTGAAATTTTCTTAATATCTTTAGAGAAGCTGTCGGTTTCCTTCACTTTTTCACTAAGTGTATAGAAGGTTTCTTTCAAATCATGGATAAACGCGTGAACCTCCTCCACACCCTTGGTAAACCTATGTACCTTTGTTTTTCCCTCTCCGGTCAATTCCCCTGCCCGGCCGGTCTCTTCCTTCAGTGTATCCATAAGACCGCTCAACTCTTCCATTTCGGTACGCGAAGAACTGGACTGGTCGGAAATGGCAGTAATCTGTCCGCTCTGATGATGGCTGCCAGCCGCTACTTCCTGAATGGCATGCCTCATTTCTGCCTGCGATACCCGATTCCGCTGTACATGCTCGTTCACCTTGGACAAATCATCAATGATCACACTTACATGCTCTTCCAATGTGCGGCGTTTTTCCTGTTCCACCTTGGAGCGTTGTTCGGCTTCCAGAAGGAGCTTTCTGATAAATGTATCCTGCCGGTTGCCAAGGTAGATCAAGACTCCGAGAAGCAGGCCCATGAGAATGTAGACCAACAGGATTGTCGGTGCCTCCTCAAGAATGGCGTCCTTATTGACCGTACTTAAAAAAGTGCCTGTCAGAATCGTGACCAATCCGAGTCCATACCCAAGCGCAAAGACAGCCGCCTTGTAATGAACGACGGAAAAGATGGCCAGGAAATAACTCACTAATATAATGGTCCATCCCCCGCCCGTCACCCATATCCCGGCCATTGTAAATACTTGGACGAGAACAACACTGATGTAAGGGAACCAGCTGTCTTTTCTCATAACAAATGTAAGGACCGTATACAAAAGCGTATATAAAAGCATTTCTGTGCCGAACATCGCCACAGCCGCCATATCTTGTTCTACGAAAGACTTCAAAAAAGCAGCAGCAAGAGAGATCCCGAAACCAGCAAATAAAAGGCCGTTTTTCTTCTTCATGTCCTTCTGCTTCATTGCTTCTACGTTATTCATACTCTTCTCTCCTTATGGCCGGATGTCGGACTTGAACACAGTGAACCCATCATCCGCCATGACGGTTGTTCCATTGATGGAACGGGACACATCGGAAGCTAAAAAGGCCACCACACCAGCGACTTCCTCCGGCTCAATCAGCTTTCTCGTCAACTGCTGATGCTCCATATATTCCAGAAGGCCGGCTTTCCTGTAACCGTCTACAATTTTCGTATTCACACCACCCGGTCCGATTGCGACAACACGTATGCCGTGTGGAGCAAGCTCTAAAGCTCCATGCTTTGTAAGCGTGACGACCGCTCCTTTTGCTGCCTGGTAGCCGGTAATACCAAGCGTTCCTGTAAATCCGAAAACAGAAGCATTGTTGATAATCACCCCCTGCACATCAAGCTCTTTCATTTTCTTGGCTGCAGCCAGCATTCCATAATAGACCCCGTGCTGATTCACATCGACAACCGCGTGATAGTCTTCCGGGGTATGCTCAAGGAAGGGCTTATTGACGCCGATCCCTGCATTGTTGAACATAATATCGATCGTACCAAAGGCATCGACAGCGGTTTCCACCAACGCTTCCACCTCATTATAGGCAGTCACGTCCGTTTTACAGAAAACAGCTTCTCCGCCTTGCTTTCTTAATGCTTCAACGACCTGCTCTCCTTGGTGCTCATTGATATCCGCCAGCACCACCCGTGCTCCCTGGCGGATCATCTCCTCTGCAGCAGCTTTCCCGATTCCATCGGAACCACCGGTAATAACAGCCACTCTACCTTCTAAATTCATATGCTCATCTCCTAAAAAGTTCTATCTTCTACTATATCGGCAGGATGGAAGATTATTGAAGGATGACTGTCTCTAATGAAAAAAAGACGCAGGGGTATGCTAGCTTATAGCTGGCTGAGCATTTACTTTGAATTTGAGACAAAAAGAACGTACCCTGAAAGAGCTTACGATAAGGAAAGGTGGCAGAAGACATGCTTTTTGATTCATTCCATTTAGACAGCAGAACACTCCAAAACCGTTATGTTGTGGCACCAATGACCAGGATCAGCGCAGAGGCTGATGGCCGTGCCAACGATACAATGAAAGAATATTACCGCCGTTTTGCTAAAGGCGGCTTTGCAGCCATTATCAGCGAAGGCATCTACACAGATCAGAGCTTCAGCCAGGGCTACAACAATCAACCAGGCCTTGCGACAGATATTCAGGCGGATGCATGGAAACCCGTGATAGAAGCGGTTCACGATGAAGGCTCCATCATGATTGCCCAGCTGATGCACGCGGGAGGCCAAAGTCAGGGGAATGCTTATACAGATGAAACCATCGCTCCATCTGCCATCGCCCCTAAAGGCGAACAGCTTGGCTTCTACGGGGGATCAGGTCCGTTCCAGACGCCTAGAGCGATGGATGAACCAGACCTGACGGAGACGAAAATGAGTTTTGTCGACAGTGCCAAGCGCGCAAAAGCTGCTGGTTTTGACGGCGTGGAAATCCACGGTGCCAACGGCTATCTGCTGGATCAGTTCCTGACCGATTACTTAAACCACAGAGAAGACGCTTATGGGGGTTCTGTAGAAAACCGGCTGCGTTACGTCCTTGAAGTGGTAGATGAAGTCCTTGCAGCCGTAGGAGAAGACTTTATCGTCGGTATCCGGATTTCGCAAGGGAAAGTATCCGATCAAGCCCATAAATGGGCCGGTGGTGAAAAAGAAGCGGAAGAAATCTTCGGAGTTCTCGGTAAAACCGGTCTCGACTATATCCACGTCACAGACGGTGATGCTGCTGCCGCTTCCTTCGGTGAGGGAACAAGAACACTGGCAGAAGCAGCAAAAGCGTTCAGCAAAATTACAGTGATCGCCAATGGTCAGCTCCAGGACCCGGAAAAAGCCGAAGCCCTTCTGACTTCCGGGCAAGCCCATCTCGTTTCCATTGGGACCGGTGCTCTTGCAAATCCGGATCTTCCGAACAAAGTGAAAGACAGCAAAGAGTTGAATGCCTTTGATTTCGAGAAAATCCTCCTGCCTCAGGCAGAAGTGAAAGAAGTAGAATTGAAACATGAGATATACACGAAAGAATAACAAGAAAGGCAGCGGATTTCCCGCTGCCTTCAGCTTGTAGAGAAACCTCTGTTTCTTTACAAGCTTTTTTCTTTCTTACCGCCAGAAGCTTAAGTCCCTTCCCTTTCCGCGGACGAGCGCCCGAGCTTTTAGCAGGAGTGGAAGGAGCACCGCTCCTTGGAACTTCTTTAACATCGAAAAAGACTCTCCTTGACCCAGCTCACCCTTGCTGGATGGAGGACAATCTTTTTCATATCCCGGCAGAAAGCCGTCATCAGCGCCTGTTCCTTCCCATTTTCTTTTCCACGCAAGCGGGAATAGCGCAGCCCATGCCGTTCTTTTGCATGTGCGAACCTGCGTAGGGCACAATTTCTCTCCTATATTCTAACGTCCGCACGAGGAGCGTTCGGTGGTGATGCCTGCGGGAACAGCACGGGCCGAAGATCCACTTGGTCAAATGGTTTTCTTGACCAAGTTAGCTGAGGCCGTGCCCGCAGCAAGCATCCACCGGTAAGCGGAATGTGATCCTTCCCACGACAAATGGACAACTCTAACTGGTTAACACAGGCTTTTTCTACAGCCAAAAGGCAGCCGATTTCCCGCTGCCTTTTTACTTCCCTTTATTCAGCTGCTCATCAAGGAGTTCAATCTCTTCTCGCGTTTCACGGCTTAACCAAAGCTCCTCTTCCCCTTTTTGAACATGGAGAAACGGTCCTTCGCTTTGGTCATGGATGAAAAGACGTGCAGGTCCATAAGGTTCCTCCAGGCGGAACTGCCCCTTCAATTGTCCGGCTGCCGCAAAACCATTGGACTTTAAGATAACTTCTGGAAGTTCTTCTTCAATCGCAACCTCATCAATATCCTCAAGCTCCCATTCCAACCCGTACATCCCGGAAATCTCCAGGTGTGTATCCGTCACTGTGACTTCGTTTTCCATCACGCTGAAATACGTTAAAACACCGATGCCTGAAATGACCAGAATGCCCAGGATCGATGTGATCCAAAGACTCTTTTTTCTTTTTTCAGGGACTTCATACATCTGCACGCGGACCGCGCCTCCCAGCACAACGAGGAGGAAGACAGCCAGACTGATCTCCAAACCATATGGAACCGGAAGCAATCCCATTATAAAGACACCTGCAAACAGAAGGAATATAAGGAGTAGCAGCCGTTCGACCGCTTTCACATACCCATTTTCCATCAGGATACGCTTTTCCTCCTCCGGACGACTGGAAAACCCAGATATAAGACCGTACTCTTTCCGCTTCACTACAAGGAAAGTCAGGCCTCCCGTAATGATGAGCGCAGCCCCCACGGCTATGCTGAAAACTATTGTCCCTGTATCCATCGGTAAACCTCCTTCTTATCTCTTTTCTTTTATACGAAGCCGCTGCTCCGAACGTTCCCATCCATTTTTTGAAACCCTTCCCTTTTCTTGTCCGTAACCATAAGAGAAAGCAGGTGACGAATGATGAAAAAGCTGATGGGATGGATACTTGCTCTGGTTGTTTTTTTCATTCCGCTTCAAGCATCCGCAGTAGAGTTAACCATCGAGGATACGAAGATTAACGCAGACCTTAAGAAAAACGGGGATGTTCATGTAACCGAAGTCCATACCTACACCTTTGAAGGGGATTTCAACGGCATTACCCGGACACTGCTGCCTAAGGAGGGCACATCGATTACGAATGTCCAGGCAGAGGAAAAAGGACAGGAACTTCGTATCGAGCAGGAGGACCATACCTACAAAGTGTTCAGAGACGGTGAAGATGAAACCATCACGATTGATTTATCCTACACCATTCAGAATGGTGTCGAGGTCTTTACGGATGCAGCTCAGTTCTACTATGCATTTTTTGATAAGAGCAATGAAAGTGATTATGAGCAGATGTCCATTACCGTTACACCCCCGGAAAAAGCAGAAGTAAGCACAGCCTATGGAGAAGATTCCGCTTATCAAACCGAGACCATTCAAGAAGACGGGCGTGTCCTATTTGATATGGGCTATGTAAACAGTGGAACGAATGGAAATATCCGTGTCGCATACCCGGCAGACGTGTTTCCGGAAGCCGAGGCTTCTGACACTGCTATACTGAGCAGCATCCAGAACCAAAAACAAGAGTTGGATGAAACGATGGCGGCTCGTCAGGAAGCCGTCAGCAATTGGAAAACGGCTGCCCCTTTCCTCCTGACTCTAACGGCTGCGGCTGCCATTCTTCTATTAGGAACAGGATTTGTCAATCGTTCTGCCGTAAGCCAGGAAGCTCAGCGGCAGAGAGTCGGAAACGGCTTTTTTCCGACAGAGGAAATGAGCCTGCCCGCGTTGATTTATTTCACCAATCATGGGCAGATCACCCATTCAGCCGTTACAGCATCCCTGCTGCATATGATTGACAAAGGCAGCATCAGACAGCATTCCGAAAAAGAATTTGAACTCGTCAGCCGGAAAACAGACAAAGACCACGAGAAGCAGCTGATCACCTGGCTGTTTGATGATATAGCAGAAGGAAATCTGCTTCACATCGACGATCTGGAAGCTTATGCAGAAGAGGAGAAGAACCAGGAACGTTACCGGCTGGCCTTTCAGAAATGGAAGGAAATCGTACGCTGGGAATACCAAAGTCTCAAACTTCGGAAAGAAAACACTTGGCAGCGGTGGACAGCGTTAGGGATGTCGTGTGTCAGTTTGGCTCTCATCTTTATCTTTGGCTACTACACACTGATGCCATCTATGTCAGCAATGATTGGTTTTTCACTCTTTTTCATCATTTTCACGGTCGTGTACAGACCTTTAACCGCAAGAGGGCATCGTGTCCGCGAACAAGCAGAACCCTACAAGACTGGGCACCTGCAGAAAAATGGAGAAGACGAAGCCGGGATCCCTGCTCTGCTCTACCAGATCGGCTTTGGAAAACAGAAGTGGCAGGCAGAGCATCCTTCTTCCTCTTCAACCAATCAGGCTGCTCTATTTCTTATACTGGCAGCAATTTTGGACGCCGGTTTTGACAGAGCAGACACCCACACCGCTGTGTCCGCTGCCTCCTCATCAGGAACAAGCGGAGGGGGAGCTGGTGTCGGAGGCGGCGGTGGAGGATCCGGGGGTTTTTAAATCCCCCCCTCCTCCCTGTCTTCCTGAAGAAATTCTCTGGATATATCGATGAAATCCTTTAATGGCGGAGAAAGCCATTTATCTTTATGCCACGCCAGCTGCGTAAATAAAGGAGGCTGGGGGCTTTTCCACCCCAAATCAACGATCCTCCCTTCAGAAAGTTCACGTTCAACGACCATTTGAGGAAGCGCAGCAATTCCAAGGCCGGCGATGACACACTGCTTAATCGCTTCGATACTCCCGAATTCCAGCTTATTAAGAGGGGAAATTTCCGAAGCGGCACATACTTGTTCCAAAAGGCTTCGATACGAGCAGCCTTCTTCTGTAAGAAGCAGAGGCTGCCGTTCAATATCACTCAGTTGAAAGGCTTCATTGTCCTTCAACCAGGCATCCGCACCTGCGACAAGCTTAATATCCTCCTGCAGCAAAGGCTCTATCGTCAAAGACTCTTCCGGCCTGGACGTATCCATGATAAAGGCCGCATCCAGTCGTCCATCCATCAGATCCCTGCGGGCGTGAGCATCGGAATGGGCAGGCTTAAAGATTAACTCCACGTGAGGATGACGGCTTTTGAAAGCCTTCAATACAGGCGGGAGCCGGTACGTACACTGACTTTCCTGGGCACCGATCGTAAGCCTCTCCCTCATCCCGTCTTCTCCGTTAAGTGCCAAACGAGCATCCGAGCTGAGTTTCACCATCTTCTCAGCATACCCTTTAAACTGGTGGCCGGCCTCTGTCAGCACCAGCTTCTTTCCGAGACGTTCAAATAATGGGCGTCCAAGTTGAGCTTCCAGCGATTTAATCTGAGCGGTGACACTGGATTGGGCAAAATTGAGCATAGAAGCGGTTTTCGTGAAATTCAAGGTTTCTGCTGCCGTTAAAAATGTGACAAGCTGCTTTTCATCCATTATTAATTCTCCCATCGTTTTTTTCGATGATAACCATTCAAATCATCCGTTTTTATGATTAATGGTTTTAGTATAAGCTAAACGAAGAAGAGAAACAAAAGGAGGTAAAAGAATGAAAATTGCTGTACTGAATGGCGGAAGCCGGCAAGGCGGAAACACAAACATACTTACGGAAAGGTTGGTAAAAGGGCTGGAAGTAACCACTTTTCATCTCGAAGCCTATACCATTAAACCCATTATGGACGGCCGGCATGACGAAGGCGGGTTTCAGCCGGTGGACGATGACTACGAATCCCTGATGGAACAAGTGATGAGTCATGATCTTCTTATTTTTGCTACACCTGTTTACTGGTATTCCATGTCTGCGGCAATGAAACTGTTTATCGACCGGTGGTCCCAGACAATGCGGGAGCCTGAATACGGAGATTTCCGTGAACGGATGTCCAAAAAGCAGGCTGTCGTCCTTGCAGTGGGTGGAGATTCTCCTTATATGAAAGCTCTCCCGCTTCTACAGCAGTTCCAGCATATTTTCCAGTTTGTACACCTGCCTTTTTCAGGTTACGTGCTTGGACAGGCGAACAAACCCGGGGAAATATGGAAGGATCAGCAAGCCTTATTCGCAGCAGATGAGATGAACAAAAAACTCCATACCTTGATAAAGGCATAATAAAAACCTGGAGCACCAATGCTCCAGGTTTTAGATTGTAAAGAAGCCCCTGTTTCTGTCCACTATCCCAGAAGCTGTCAGAAGCGGTTGTTCACGACCATGACCTTCCCAAGAAAACGACACGATAACTGTTCTATGGAGTCTGGAAAACTGTGCTCAACGTTCTCTTTGATAGATGGAAGAACTATTTCCGCTCTATCTATATGAACGCTGGCACGAGGAGTGTTCGGTGGTGACGCCAGCGGGAACAGCACGGGCCGAAGATCCACTTGGACAGGTGATCTTCCTGCCCAAGTCAGCTGAGGGCGTGCCCGCGGCAAGCATCCACCGATAAGCGGATCGTGCCCCTCAACACGACCTACGGACAACCCCGACTGGGTAACACGGAGTTTTTCTAAAGCCTGAATCCTGGAGCACCAATGCTCCAGGACTTTTCATTTTTATAGGAAGACGAAATACATGATAAACAATCCGCCCAGTGTATACATAATCGGGTGAACCTGCTTCCATTCTCTGCGGGCAATCATCGCAAATGGATAAAGAATGAACCCAAGAGCGATTCCTGTGGCAACACTATACGTGAGCGGCATCATAATAATCGTAACAAACGCGGGTATTGTCACTTCCAGCCGGCTCCAGTCGATTTCTTTGACTTCTACGGCCATCAACGCCCCGACAATAATCAACGCCGGCGCTGTAACTTCAGGAGTAACGACACCGAGAAGCGGTGAAAAGAACAAAGCGATGAAGAAGCAGGCGGAAATGATGACACTGGTAAAACCTGTTCTTCCCCCGACAGCTACACCCGCGGATGACTCTACGAAAGATGCTGTCGTCGATGTTCCAAAGATGGCTCCAAGAACACCGGAAGATGAATCGGCGAGTAAAGCACGACCGGCATTCGGAATTTTATTATCCTTCATCATTCCGGCCTGGCTGGCTACCGCAATCAACGCCCCGGCTGTATCAAAGAAGGCTACGAATAGGAATGTGAAAATTACAGCGATGACTTCCGGCTGAAAAATATCCCCAAGGTGCTGGAAGACGACACCGAATGTCGGAGCCATGCTCGGCACCTCTCCGACAATAGAACCCGGCACATCCACAAGACCGAAAATCATACCGATGATACTTGTTACCACGATACCGTAGAAAATCCCACCGCGGATCCCACGGACAAGCATCATTAGCGTAAGGATAAAACCGAAACCTGCAAGAGCCGTCGTCGGTGATGTCAGGTTACCAATGGTAACGAACGTTTCCTCATTGGAGACGACCAGTCCGGCATTTTTCAACCCTACAAAGGCAATGAAAAAACCGATTCCCCCCGCAATAGCATGCTTCAAATCTTTAGGAATGACATTGATAATCTTCTCCCGGATCTTAAACAAACTTAAAATCATAAAGATAATGCCGGCTATAAATACCCCGGTCAAGGCCACCTGCCATTCAATTCCCATACCAATGACGACAGAAAAGGTGAAAAATGAATTCAATCCCATACTTGGCGCGATACCTACTGGGAAGTTCGCCATGAGACCAATCAGCAGGGAACCAAAGATAGCAGATAAAGCCGTTGCTGTGAACAATGCTCCCTGATCCATCCCCGCCTGACTGAGGATGATTGGATTCACAACCAGAATATAAGCCATAGACAAAAACGTGGTCACACCGGCCATCGTTTCTTTTTTTATCGTTGTCCCTCTTTCCTCAAACTGAAAGAAGTTTTTCATGATGTTCCCTCCTAAAACAAAAAAACACCGGCAGCTGCCGATGCGTATACTAAGGGAAAGGTCCATCTATTTTCCCTTGTAGACGAGCTATTTCCGGTAGCTGGTAGAGACGCTCAGGCCGTATTCCTGAACTTATACAAGGTGTTTCGTCAATTAAATTATAGAGAGAATCATAACAACGGAAAAGTAACGGGTCAATCCTTTTGTATGATGTTCTATTATTCTCATTTTTCTTATAAATCCAGAGTTTCTAAGGTTATGAGCAGATGTAAACCTCTCGTTTCCCATTTGCAACCGTTCGTTGACAATCTTCCACTCTAACAGTATAGAAAATTCTTCCATTGTTTTCTATACTGGATGTAACAAAGATGAAGGGGGCTTTCCATGAACTTTGGAGAAAAGCTGTTTCAATTAAGAAAGGAAAAGGGATTGTCGCAGGAAGCACTCGCTGAGCAGCTGCAGACCTCCCGTCAGGCCGTTAGTAAATGGGAGAATGGTCAGGGATATCCAGAAACAGAGAAGCTGCTGACCATTGGCAGCATTTTCAATGTGTCGATGGACTACCTATTAAAAAAAGAGTCAGAACGAGAACCTGAGGAGGAACAGGGGTATTACGTCAGTCGTGAAATGGCCGAAGCTCATTTCACCTACGTAAACTCCATGGGACGTTCTCTGGCCGTAAGCCTCAGTCTGTTCCTGCTTGGTTTAGTACCCTACTTCCTTTTTAAAGGATCACCCGAATTTCTTGCAGTCATGATTGCAGGCCTCGCTGCTGCAGGGGTGATCTTCTTTATTAAAGCCATGACGACCAAAGGTGCAGAAAACTATGAAATCATAAGCAGCAGGGAATTGATCTTTGACCCCGGGTTCAAAACCGAAATCACGGACCGTTTTGAATCCGTCCGAACTCGACTCGTCTCTTTTCTCATGCTCGGGGTAGTCCTTGCCGGAACTGGATTTATCACCCTGCTTCTTGAAGAAAATGGAGTGACCAACGGGGCTCTGTCTGCGTACTACCCTGTGATTACCATAATATCAGCAGCCGGAGTGTATATCCTTGCCCGTGTCATTGCTGCGTTCACAGCATACGACCTGTTGATCAATCATGAAAAACATAGTCAGAAAAGAAAGGAAAAATCTGAAAAGAAACTGCGTAGGAAATGGAAAGAATGGATCTAACACACAAAAAAGCTGCCCCTGACGGACAGCTTTTTTTCTTATAAGTTTACGGTAACTTCGCCTTCTTCACGAAGCTTGTCTACAAGCTTTTGTGTTTCTTCGGACTGCTTCTGGGTTTGAAGGTTCTGTTTGATTGTATCTTTCACATCTTCATAAGCAGGAATTTCCTGTTCTGTTTCCGCACTTTCCTGCTGCTCGACAGCTTTGTCGTACTCTGCTTTTACTTCATCATCCGTCGGAGCTTCTACACTGACTTCTTCTTCAAGAAGCTGATCGACTTTCAGCTGGGAACGGACCTCGGAAAGGACTTCGTCTTCTTTCATTCCCTGGTTGGCAAGCTCTTCAAGGAATTTATCCTTGGATTCCATCTGGTTCTGCTCGGCAAGGTCTGTCAGCATTTGATCGACTTCTTCATCGGATACCTCGTAATCACGGCTCTCTGCTTCCTGAACAAGCAGTTCCTGGCCGACAAGGTTGTTGGCGACATCTTTCTTCAACTGATCCTGATCAAGCTCTGTACCTGTCATTTGAGACTGCATAGCCATCTGTTGGAATTGGCCTTGATACGTCGTTTCGAAATCCTCTTTCGTAATCTTTTCTCCATTGACTTCTGCGACTACATCCGGAATGTTTTCAAGATCCGGCTCAGGAGCTTCGGGCTGCTCGCCTTCCGTCTGCTCTTCCTGTGTCGTCTCAGTCTCTTCTTTATTATCATCAGAGGCTCCTTCATCTTCCCCGCACGCAGCAAGTAAAGCAACAAAGGCAGCCAGCATTAATCCCAATAACCATTTTTTATTCAATGTCATTTCTCCTTTTTCATCTGGTTGTGTAAGCCATTGTAACACGCAACCGGCTTCTGTAAATAGAACGCAGCTGCTCGACTATCCAGATTTCAGTTTGTTTGCACATCTGAAAACCGGGGTTGCAGCTTTTACAGGCAGAAGCGTGTGGATGGATAAACAAATGTGGAAAGTTTGTAAAAAAACGATGACAATATGTCACAGAACCCCTCATTCAGCAAGGGGAAGCCATTCGTTCTTCCATAGTTTAACAGGGATTCACATCTCTTAAAAGTACTCTCTCATAAATAGGTCCTTTTTCACGTTTGATTTTTTCGAATAGTTGAAATTATCGACGTCCTCTTATAGTATAATGTCTATAAATGGTTTTCTAGTTTTTTGATTTCCGTAGAGGAGTGAGCACATGTTAAAGGAATCTGACTTCCCGACTCAAGAACTGAAAGAGCAGTGGATCAAAGTACGAAATAAAAAACTGGAGGAAATGGCTCAATACATCCAGCGGTACTTCCACCTTACGAAGGTGAGGGAAAATCCAAGCAGTTATGAGGTTCAAGGCTACTTTTATCAGCCTGGATTCGGAGAAGTGAGAATGGCGTTTGAGTTCAGTTACGAGAACGTCGCCAAATTCACGGATCTATTCGACGAACCGATTGAAAAATAGCAGACAGTAAAAAAAGGACCTTCAAAGAAAGGTCCTTTTTTAATGCTTCCCTTTCACGGTGCGGCCCGCATAAACCGTCGGGGCCGTTTCTGACGGTACTAGGAGGACCGGCCACCAAAACGGAGCCCCACGCCACCCCTGTTCTTTTTTTCCTTCCTGTCTCAGCATAATCAGCGCTGGGAAGTTACGGGCGAGACGGCGTGCTTCCGCAAGTTCTCCCTCCCCACGCCCGGGAGTATCCGGGGAATTCTCATAACTGCCATCCTTCTTCAGGCGCTGGATGTTCCTGTTTTTCCTCGCAAGGACCCAGACAAGCGCCTCTTTCCCTGATTCTGCGGTCAAATAGTCCAGAACCCCTTCATATTCATCCATGGAAAAGTCATGCCCCTCTTCCATTTCCAACGTCTCATGAACAAGACTGAGCAGACGTTTCGCTTCTCCGACAGGAACGAGATACGCTCCGTCCCGTTCTTTTAAGGCGGCCCTTTTCAATTGAGCCACCCGATCATCCAGCTCCCGAATCTGCTTTTGTATATGGGTCTTATAACCAGTCTGGAACCCGACAGGCAGCATCCGTTTGTGCGGCTTCATGGTGAGCACATTGGAAAGGAGGATTTTGTTCGGACTGCAGGGGATGATTTCTTCGGTACCATCCCTTTGGATAAAGACCACTCCCTGATCATGCCCTCCTCTTTCAAACGCCTGTCTGAGCGCTGAGTCAAACTCATGAATCCTCTTCATCACGGTATATATCCGTGCCGTCGTATAAAAACGGGTAACTGCTAGATCAGCTGCAGGACGGGCCCCGTACATCCGGGAATGCTGCAGTACCGTGTCCTGCTGGAACGACTTCGGGTTTCTTCCATAGAAAAATCCGATCAGATTATGGATGGTCACCCCACGGTCCAGAATCTGTCCTCCGATAAATATATTCATAGGAGCACGCAGCTTCAACTCTCCTTTATAATCCAGCAGATCCTGTACATCTTTTTCAGAATTGACGACACTGCTTACCACGTATTCTTCATTCAAAGAACGACGGACTTCCTCATAAACCTGACTGAAATCCGGTGTCGGCGATTTCTTCAATTTACTCACGGACCGGACCAAATCGTCATAAGCTGCACGGATCAACGTTTGAAATGTGACAGTTTCCTTGTCCGCTCCTTCCGTAAGCAGTTTTTCAAAGCCTTCGATCAGCTCAGCCTGCCAGGCGTGGGCACTCTTCCCACGCTCTGTATGAATGATAAAGGAATACTTCTCTTCGCGTTTTCCCTTCAACCGCTGCTGACAGCGCCGGATGGACGCACCAACGATAAAGTTCACAACGGCCATTCGAATGTTGGATATATTCTTCTGCTCCAGAAGCTGATCCATTTTCACCCGGCGGCCGTCCATCTTCTTCATTACTTCCAGTTCTTTTTCGTTCACTTCATGAAAAAGATAGGAAGCCAGATGATCTTCCTTTTCACTCATTTCAAAGTAGACATCCCCGCCGATATACCGGTTATGAACGGGTACCAGTTCCGTAAAGGACGGACGGATCGGTTCAAACACCTTGCCCTTATGGATCGTCATGTCCTCCGGTTGGAGATACAGCGAATATGGAGTGGCGGTTACCTGTAGAAACGCCGTGTCTTTGATTTTCTTACGGAGCTCATTGATCTTTGTCGCAATCACGCGCATCTGCTTCAGGTTTTGATCCCGCTTATATTCATAAGCGACACTGGCAAAATCCGCTTCATCATCAATGAAGAGAACTCGCTTCTCCTTTAATTGTGGATACTTTTCTTCAAGAGCACCCCGCAGGCGTTCCAAGTTATGTGTCTCTTTCTTCACAATCAGAGCGAGCTTTTGATTCCACTCATATTTTCTGAGATTGTCAGGCATGGACATAATGTCATAGACTCTCATCGCATCCTGGTCTACAGCATCTGAAAATTCTTCGTGAAGGCGGGCATACGTCTGGCGAACGAGAGCGTTCGTTCCTTTCGTTAAAAGGATGACAACATCAAACCCGTTATCATACATCAATCCCATAATCCCTATAAAGGTCCGGGTTTTTCCGGACTGCACTTTTCCAAGAAGCATCCCCGGACGCTGTTCGGAAGTCGCTGATGACGTAAGCTTGGCGGCGGTACGGACCATCGTCTCGCGTACCTGCTGCTTATATTCATTTTTTTTATTCAAATATTTAAAAAAGGCCCCATCTGTTTTGAGGTCCTGCAGGCTTTCAGTCATTATGAAATCTCCTTTTCGCAAAAACAACATTATTATACAGGAGACTTCCACATAAAAAAAGCGGGGATGCCTTAAACACCGGCTTCCCCATTTTCTTCGGGATCCTTCAGTTCATCCTTCGACACATCACGTCCGAAAATTGTACTGACTTTTTCTCCTGCCTGCTCTTTCACATCCTCATCGATATGGGAGAGGACCTGGTAGACCGCATACAAAATGACGGCACTGTCATCTGTAAAACCAACCGCTGGAAGAACATCAGGGATGGCATCCACCGGAAGAATCAAGTAACCAAGCGCACCGGCAATGGTCAACTTTGCCTTCTTCGGTGTATTCGGACTTTGAAAGGCATAGTATAACAACAGGCTGTAATAGACGAGCTGAGTCCCCAGACGGCTGCTGTAACCTTTTAATTTCTTCATCGTTTCGCTTTCTGAAAAATACCCGCGGCTTCGTGCAATCATCTGCTTCGGACGTAAATTCCTCCAAGAACGTGACTCCGACATGCGTTCTCCTCCTTTTTATTTAACATTCACCAATTTATCCTCTCTCAATCATTTCCCAGGAAATAGATCAATCTCCGACAGGAAATACGAGATTTGTAAAACCTTCACTAGTTTTGTCGAACCTCTATCTAACGCTTACAGTTTTCCCTCTACTTTGATACGTTTAACTTACGAATGTCAAAGTTTCCTAAATTTAGATTTTCAATGACAAAGGAGAGGGATCGAATGGAATTGGATCAACTGGAAATGAACACATCAATCGAAGAGGATGAAAAGACGAAGCCTTATTATACTGCACTGGTTGGATGGAGTGTCCAAGCCATTGAAGCGGCCGCACGGATGAACCGCCCGTTCATCGTCGTAGGTCCCGCGGAATTTCAACCGTATGCCGAGAAGCACGATATTCCTTTTGTAGGCTGGGACTTCAATAAACTGAATGAAGGATCGGATCAATTGTATAAGCAGCTCCGGGATATGGGAGCCGAGGTGGCTGTTCCATTATATGAAGAGTGTGTCGAATGGGCCGGGGCGCTGAACGCCAGATTCAGAGAGGATCCGAAAGTCTTCAACCGTTCCCTTCTGCTCCGTGATAAAGGGATGATGAAGCGGAAAGCACAGATTTCCGGTATTAAAGTCGGCGTGTTTGAGGAGGCAAGAGATAAAGAAGATGTGGAACGTTTCTTGAAAAGAGTGAATGAAGCGTTATTGAAGCTTGAAGGCGACCACTATGACCCGATTCACGTGAAACCTCTGGACAAAGCGGGATCTGTCGGTCACTTGGCGGTGTATACAAAAGAAGACATCAACCAGATTCAGGATACAGATTTTCCTCTTTTGATGGAAAGTCATCTGGATGGACAGGAATTCTCCTGTGAAGCGTTCATTCATAAAGGAAAAGTCCAGTTCCTGAATATTACGGAATATGTGCGCCTCGGGTATTCCAATTTCGTTCCTGCCTCTCCTTCTTTGGAAGAAAAACGTCCATTGATCGAAAAGGCTGTGCAGCAGCTTGTGGATGCCTTTGAAATCGAGTACGGCGTGATCCACCCCGAATATTTCATTACCCAGGATGGCACGCTCCACTTCGGTGAAGTGGCGGCGCGTGTACCGGGCGGCCATATTTTCGAACTGATTGAGCGGGCGTACGGTTTCAGTGCGTATGAAGCACAGATCTTATGCAGTGACCCAAGCACGACGGAGGAAGAACTTAAAGAATTCTTCCCTGATCCGTATGATTATCAAAACTATGCGGGGTGCCTGATGGTTCATCCGGGCATCGAATATGTCGAGGATTTAAAGATTCCGGAAGAGCTTGAGGATCATCCCTATTTTGAAAAGCATGATATGTTCACACCGCCACAAGGGAAAGTTGCGGAACGTGTCGGGTTTGGGAACCATTATGGAACCATCTTTTTCTTCGGACGTGACAGTGAAGAAATGCGTGACCTTCTGGAAACGTACGAAACGTATAATTTCTACATTTAAGTTCTCTCAAAAAGAGAAAGGAGTAGTCACATGCCTCAAACCACAGGTGCTCTTGCTGAACGATTCATTTACGCCCTGGACCAGCTGGCCCAGGCTCCTTCCTTTGTAAAATCAAAATATCAGACCGATGTCTATCAGGAAGCCAACCGTTTGATTGACGCAGACGATGGATTTGAAAACCTTTATCAGCATGCCGCACGTTTTGAAGAGGCCGGCGTTTTTCAGGACGGTCCGTGGGAATCCGCTGAGAAACTTCAGCCTCCCCTCGTAGGCGGATCCTTGAAAGCCAAAGGGCTGCCTATGATTATCGAAGTGCTGAGCGAGCTGCGGATGCTGGCTATAGCCGAAGGAAAGGCTTCTAATTCGAGTGTGACCCGTACAATGGCTGAAGAGTTCCTCAATGAAGTCATGGTATTGAACCTGAACCTTCTTTTTCCAGATGCCAGCGAAAGTGCGCGGATTGAAAAGCATGAAAATGACGAGAAAGCTGAAAAACTGTTTACGTTTCTTTCCACTCATTTATCGTCGACCGCCCTCATTCAGACCCTTATTCATGAGATTAAACGGCTGACTGCCCAACGCCCTATCATGATCAAGCGGATCGTATCAATGATCAGGATGGCCAAAGAAATGGTCAGCCAGGATACAGAGAAGAATGATACAACAGAATTGAAACAGTTCATAGCTGCCATTGAAGGCCCCTCACCACTGAGCGGGCAGTTCAAGGATGTCCATGCGTACCGCAGCCAGCTGAAGACGATCCCCAGGGCTGACTTGATTTCAGAAAGTGTCGCGCTTGCCACATCGATGCGGGACACCGGTTTAGTCGCTCCCCATCATGCGACACTGCTGAGATTTCTAAGCAAGCAGAATCCTGGTCTGTTAACGTATGCCCTGAGCCTTAACAGTAAGGGCAGTGCCAACCTTGAAGAAAACCGGGAGTTAGTGATCCAGTTGATCCGCTCGTCCATTTTCCCAGGCACGAGACAAGCCATTTACGGACTTGCGATGATGCTTGAACGCGGGGTCCTCTCCCACTCACCCGTAGCCCCGGGACTGCGCAGGCTCATAGAGCTTGATATCCGGCCGGATGTCAGGAATGCACTCTATTCCACAACCAATACCGGGGAAGGTGTGACAGCCAACAGTATTCTCGTCGCCGGCACCATCCAGGTCCTCGGTCAGCCGATGGGGGTCGGGCAAGGATTTAATCCGACCTGTCAGGCTGCGAGAGGAATCAGCTTATGGGCCCAGCATGCCCCTGGATTCCTGCTCGAGATCATTCCGAGAGCAGCCAGAGATGGGGACTTGGATTTCACATTTGAAGGTGCTCAGATCCATTCCAAAGACTTAAAAGGCGGGCTCGCCCCCGATCTTCATAAAGAGCTTGACCCTGTATCCCTCGTACTCGTCCCGCACTTAGATAAAATTTACAGCGAGATGATGACACGTGTTGCCCTCCGCGGAGAAGACGGCCACCGCTGGGTAAACCCGGCTTTTTACGGCAACTGGGTGCAGAAAGGGTTCAGTTCGGTCTTCGATCCCATCACAGGGTATGTTCTGGATTACAACGGATTTATCAAGCTCTTCTATGCGACCCATCATCCAGACTACAATGACGACTATGAATTGATTTATCCGAATCCTGTCGGCATATTCATTACAAATGTCCATGGAAAGCTGCTCGGTCTGCATGCCGTTTCCATTACAAGGATTGCAAAAGACCCGCAGGGCATTTACCGTATCTACTTCTACAACCCGAATAACGACGGCTCCCAGAACTGGGGACAGAATATTGAGCCAAGCGTAAACGGGAGTGGAGAACAGGAAGGGGAAAGCTCGCTTCCCTTTGATGCATTCACATCAAGGCTGTACGCTTTCCATTACAACCCTTATGAACAGGGAGATGCCTACGCTGTTGAAAACACGATCGTACAGAATATACGTACGCTTGCTCAGGAAAGCTGGGGCAGAGATTACACGTGGGTATAACAAAAACCCGGACTCATTTGATATGAGTCCGGGTTTTTAAAGTTTCACTCCTTATACCCCTCCGTCCCTGAGAAATATTCTTCAAGTAATTCTCCTAAGGTTATCCCCCAGCGATCCATGATCCTCCGCTCAAATCGGGCAATGGAAAATTTCCGCTTCAAATCAAGCGCATGTTCCGACATCCCCATGAAATCAGCCAGAGCTAATAATTCTTTGTAGGCAAGCTTTTCCGTCATCATCGTTCCACAAGCCTTACCATAGGCTTCATACTTCACCCGGGCTGCTTCCAGCACATGAATCAAGGGGCGTGTTTTGAAGTAATGAACAGCTTCTGCCCGTCTGCTCTTTTTATTCACTCCCTCCACTCCGTTCCATCATTTTCCTTAATGTACTATATGTATGCAGAAGGCTCACCGTTCAACATTCCCCTTGCCGTCAGAATTAGAAGAATGTCCAGCATTGCGGTTTTTCGGGTTGGTTGAAAAGATCGACCGGCTTGGATACAGTGGCTCTGCCTGATTTTTCAAGTGCGTTTAATGACACACACCCCATCATTAAGGAGGAAAACGAGCCGATATCAAGTTCTATATGAACCTCCGCCTCCTCTTTGGCCGGGGATGGTCTCCCTGCCGCAAACTGCCAGACAGCTTCATAGGTTTCCCCAAGCAGACTGTCTTTCACTGTCCATCCCACCCGGATTGTATCTCTGCCGAAGGACTGATGGGTAACAGCATCCAGGAAAGCCGGGATATTTATAATGCGGTACATCAGTCCGCGTCCCTGCTCAGCGGTTTTATGGTATATAGAATGAATTAAATGATTCTCTTCGTGGACAGGATTATGTAATGTGAAACTGAAATCTTCATCAAACGTCGGAAATCTGACCGATTGGACCTGGTCTTTCTGATTATGCAGCTGGGTTAAAAGAGATTGATAAGCTTCCTTCGTCGTATAGAAAAAGTTTTTGATGTGCAGGTCGTTTTCAAGGAAGTGCCCTCCTGCCTTGAATTCGAACGTCATATACCCTTCCAGTCTTCCATTATTCCGAACCCCGATCGTATGTTGCTCCGGCTTCTCTAAAAAAGCAAAACCATAAGGAGGGATATCCGTGGCGCCATGGGTCCGGCCGGCCCAGGTCTGGTAGCAGGTATGAACCTCCTCTACGTGATCAGCGGTGAGCATCTGAACGTCCAGGCTCGGTTGAAAACCCGGGAGTTGAGCAGGATGAAACTGATAGACAGACAACGCCGGGCCGATCCCAAAGCCCATTTTTTGATAGAAGGACGGCTGAAAAGGATAAAGGTGCGTCACTATACGTCCATCTTTTCTGGCATCCAGTAAAAACTTCGTAATGATCCGCTTGGCGTGTCCCTGTTTTTTGTAAGGAAGATCTACGGCTACCGTGCCTATCCCTGCGCCTTCTACTTTACGGTCATACACTTGAATCCTATGATCGTAAGCAAAATAACCTCCAATAAGGGAGGAGCCGTCGTACAATCCTACTGGATGGACATCTTCGTACCCGGAAATCTTCCTGCGGTGAGTGGTATAGCGCTCCTGGTCCTCCGCTGTCAAAAGGTTCATTCCGGGATAACACCGGCGGGAGAGGTCTGTAAATGCTTCAAAGTCCTTTAATTGTTTAAACTCCATGAAATGCCTCCTTTATTATTCCACTCTACCATTTTCTCTCATTACGATTTGGAAATCTATTGTTTCGGCTGTTCAGAGATGGGGAAACATAAATCAACGAAAGAATGGAGGTTTGTCCCGTGAAAGATACGGCTGCTAGAACAGCATTCAACTGTTCCACTGAATACGGTCAACTGCTGGACGTACTCGTCTCGGAGCCCCGTCATATGAGAATTGAAACTAAAATCAATGAAACACAGAAACATTATGAGGAAATACAGACGAATGCAGCGTTACAGCAGCACAGGGATTTTGTCCACCTTCTAAAAGCGGAGGGGATTACCGTCCACCAGCTCCCCTCTAAATCCAGCCTGCATGAACAAGTTTTCACAAGAGATATCGGCTTCGTCATCGGTTCTCATTTCTACACCAGTTCTATGAAAGAAGATGTCCGTAAAGGTGAAACGAGTGAATTAACGGCCTGGATGAACAGCCGTGACACGAATGACATCCGTACTTTTCACCATCCGATAGAAGGCGGCGACGTCCTCGTCGATGGAAACACAATCTGGATGGGTCACAGCGGGCGTACTTCGATGGAAGCTGTTCAAGAACTCAAACAGCAGGAACCGGATAGAGATGTGAACGTTCTTTCACTTGCGGATGGAATCCTTCATCTGGACTGTGTATTGAATATCCTGGATGCTCACACAGCCATCGCTTATCCAGAAGCGTTTACAGATGAGGGTTGGCAGATGATCCGGGATCGGTTCGAGGTCATCCCTGTCACAAAGGACGAAACGTTCCATATGGGTCCCAATGTGCTTTCGATTGGCAGAAACAAAGTGATCAGCCTCTCCCTTCACACCCGGTTGAATGAGATCTTGGAAGAGAAAGGGTTCGAAGTGCTCCCCATTGATTTTTCAGAAATTATTAAATCCGGCGGGGCTTTCCGCTGCTGCACCCTCCCTTTGTATCGGGAAGATCCAAGAGATGCATCTGTTCAATGATTATATAAAGAAAGGTGGTTGGTTTCATGGATACGCAACAATATTTCAGTAAAACATATCAAGAATCGCGCGATCGTTTTCGGAAGCTGCTTCCTCAGGTAAAAAAACAGTGGCCACAGGCTTCCCTTCATACCGAATACATCGGAAATGAAGAAGATTTAACCATCGACTTCATTTATGCCGATGCCACTGTAAACAATGATCAGGTCATGTTCATGACGACAGGTGAACACGGAATCGAAGGATACGCGGGAGCGGCCGTTATAAAAATGTTTGTCGAAAAGCACCTATCCGGCATGGATGCGGATCATACAGGATTATGCCTCGTCCACAGCATTAACCCTTGGGGGATGAAGCATTTCCGCAGGGTCACAGAAAATAATGTGGACTTAAACCGGAATTATATTTATAAGACTGAACATGTGCCTGAGGATTTGAACACAAACTATCGTGATGCAAGCCGTCTGTTCCAGCCGAATGGCAGCTTAAAGGAAATTCCAAGAGAAAAGACAGCTCTCTATGAATATTTGACCAAAGGAATGGCAGAACAGGGATACAAAGCCGTGAAGTCCGCCAAGGGCATGGGACAGTATGAATTTGAAAAGGGCGTTTATTATGGAGGAAAAGAAGAAGAATTGTCTGCTTCCATTATGAAAACGTGGCAGAGGAAAATGCTGAATGACTACAGCCGGGTGATCCATATGGACTGGCACACAGCGCTCGGGCCGACCAATGAAGTGACGATGGTGATTTCAGAACTTGAAGAAAGAGATGTAGATACACTGAAAGAAGATTATCATATGGAGAACATCGAAAAATTCAGTCCCTCAAAAGTCAAAGGTGATTCAACCAATCACTTTTATGAACTGCAGCAAAATGAGTTTCCTGAACGCAGTCTTTTATCGGCGCTGTTCGAGTTCGGTACATTCGGGACAAGCCGCGAGGCGGAGCTTAGAGAGTTCACAACGATTATTCTGGAAAATGAACTGTACTGGGAAGGTGCCGAACACGAAGAAGACCGGCGATGGATCCTGCAGGAACTTCGGAACATGTTCTACCCTGTAGAGCAGGAATGGCGTGAGGCGGTACTCACAGAAGCAGAAAAAGTGATTATATCCGTCATGAAACGCGAAAGTATGGTAAACGATCTGTCAGCAGTAACTTCGATAACTAAAGCCTGAGAGCCAGCTGCCTCTCAGGCTTTTCTGCGTCCTTTATACAGCTGGAGGTCCGAACTTACCCTTTCGGAAATCTTCAAAAGCCTGCTCGATCTCCTCCATGGAATTCATCACGAAAGGACCATACGGGACAATTTCCTCGCGGATCGGTTTTCCAGAATAAACAAGCACTTTAGTGCGCCGTTTTTTGGAACGGATCGTCAGAGTACTATCCTCTTCTCCATTTTCACGGAAAGTAAGCAGGCCGGCTTCGTGTTTTCTCATCACCTGTTTTCCGGGCCCGGTTTCGGCTTCTCCTGCCAGCACGTAAACAAAAGCATTATGGTTTTCAGGCAGGGACATCGTATAAGAAGCCCCTTCTCCCATCGTCCATTCCGTCAACGTAATAGGAACGATGGAATCGAGAGGGCCGGTCACTCCTGCGGTATTTCCAGAGAACACTTTTACACTGCCTCCGTCAAAAGGAACGACAGGGGCATCCTCCTGATAGACGTTCTGATACAACGTATCGGATTGCTTCTGATCCTTCGGAAGATTCAACCACAGCTGGAGCGTATGGGCAATATCATCTTCCACCCCATCTTCTGCGTGACGGGCCGACCACCCGGCATTCATATACTGAACGTCACCAGGTTCAAGAATTTCACGGCCTCCTGCGTTATCTATATGCTCGAGCCTGCCATCCACAACATAAGTCACCGTTTGAAAGCCTCTATGGGGATGATCGGGAAAGGTGCCCTTTTTGAACCAGTCTTCCGCCATCAGGATGAATGGATCAAAATCACGCCATCGTTCGACAGGAAGCACCCAGCCTTTCTGTACAGCCGGAAACCCCATCTCCGTGTATTCGACTCTCCACTTCTCCTTGAGTTCTCTTTGGAATATCATCCAACCATCCTTTCTTCCATTTAGTTGCTACGCATACTATATTGGCAAAAAAAAGGGACCCTTACCCTTTTATATTGTTCAGGATTTTTGTCAGCACTTGGTCCAGATGTACCAAATCCTGCTCACTCAGTCCCTCTGTCACATCCGCGTTGAACGCTTCAGAAACAGGGACGACTTCTTCTTTCAATTTCCGCCCATCCTCGGTCAGATATACCTCCAGGGAACGACGGTCGCTCGGGCAGAATTTCCGTTCAATAAAGCCTTTCCCTTCAAGATTCCCTACCATTCTGGCAATATTCGTCTTATCTTTTCCAAGTTTTTCAGACAGCTGGTTTTGAGTCAGTCCGTCTTTTTCCCACAAGAGCATCATGACTAGATTTTGTTCAGGTGCAAGGTTGTAGGGCTGAAGGCGTGATTTGATTTCACTTGTCAGCTTCAAGTCTGTCTGGTGGAGCTTGATGCTGATGTAATCCTCGACACGTAAGTTCATGGCATCTCTTCTTTCTCTGTCTAAGCTGCAGTTCCTCCGTTCAGTATAAGGTCTGATACCTCTCGAAGTCAAAAGACCTGAATTATCATAAATGAAACGTTATTGAGTCCTCGTTCGTACACAAGTATAATGAAAGAGGATGATATGGGAAAATGTCCCTGGGTCCGCCTGCTTAAACGGCTTTGAAACACCCACGGCTTTTTCAACCGAATTTTACTACAGCTGTCAGGAGGTGAACCAATGAAGAGATGGATCAGCTACAGTTTTTTCCTTGTTTTGATCATCATGGGAGGTTGTTCCTCCGTGCAGGGAGCGGTTGACAACACGTATCCCATGGAGGACATCGTCTATGACGACAGGGAAAACAAATCTGAAATATACCGGGCTTCCAATCAAACGGTAACTACGGTCGCCAATCAGATCATGGATACAAACGAACCGATGTACGAAGCCTCGAAAAACGACCGTCACCTTATGATTTATGATGATCTGCTTGTGCAGGTTTTTGAAGACCCGAAAGACGCCAATGATTCTCTCGTCGAAATGTCTGGAGAAGAATTTGTACGAAACAACTACTCCACTGCCTTCTTTTCTGATTACGGCATTGCCCGTGAGGCTGAAGAGGAATTTGATATGGATTTTGAATCCAGGGGTGGAGGATTCCTATATACCGGGTACATCCTCGGCGGCGGTTATGTGAAGAACAGTGGAAAGCTTCCGACCTTGAAATATTCCTCGGATTCACCGGGTGGTATTCGCGGTGGAGGACCAGGAACAGGAAAATAATGAAAGACAGGAGTGTTTGATTTATGTTTGCCTTTGAATTTTCAGAGATCCTTGATGCCACAGAACTGATGCTCACCCTTGTGTACTGGGTGCTCATGCTCCTTATTGCCGGGATCTGCATGGCCGTTTTTGAAAAATTCACCCCCTACGATGACCGTCAGGAGCTGCTGAACGGAAATGTAGCTGTCGGTACACAGTTTGCCGGTAAATTGATCGGCCTCGGCATCATCACACAAGCGTCCATTGCCCACAACTTGAGCATCTGGGGCGCAGCTATCTGGATTTTGATCGGATTTGTATTAATGATTGCCGGTTATTACCTCTTTGAACTGGTCACCCCTTTCAAAGCAGAAGACGAAATCCGTAAAAACAACGTAGCGGTTGCAATCGTTGCGGCTGCCGTGAGCATTTTCATCGGCTTTGCCGTGGCAGGCAGCATTACGTAAACCTGCGGGAGGTACTTTATGAACGCCCAGAGATACTTATATTTATCATCAGGAATTGTCTCCATCTGCGGAATCGTCTTTCAAGTTCTCTACGGGGCGGCTGGAAGCTACTTGTTCGGGGACAGTGTCCTTTACTACTGCATTACCATCGGCCTTTTTTTAATGGCGATGGGGATTGGGGCGGCTGTTAGTGAACGTTTGAAAAACCGGCTTGTGACCCGGTTCGTGCAGGCCGAGTTTTTGATTGCCATCATCGGCGGTTTTTCTGTTTTTGGTCTGTTCTTTTTCTCTTCCTTCTTCGATCAGGGAACCGCCCAGGTTTATTTGTATATCGTGATTTCCCTGACGGGTTTCCTGACCGGATTAGAACTGCCGATTTTAATCAGGCGGGTGCAGGACATACGGGCGGATATCAGCAAAAGCACGGCCCGTGTTTTATTTTTTGACTATGCAGGAAGCTTGATCGGATCCATCGGGTTCGCTCTTCTCCTGAGGCCCGCACTGGGACTGATCAAAACGGCCTTCTTAGTCGCCGCGATCAACGCGGTTATTGCCTTGTTCCTTACGTTCTATTTTCGTAAAGAAATACACCGTCCGGCTCTTCATAAGCTGAGTGGTGTACTTATTCTGCTTCTGCTCGGTTGGGGCTTTCTTTTTGGTGAAAAATATGCCGCAGCCTTTGAGCAGAGGGTGTATGCCGATCCGGTGATTTATGCTGAGGATACCCAATATCAGCGGATCATCCTGACCAAGGAGCCGAACGATGTACGTCTTTATTTGAATGGACAGCTGCAGTTCTCAGAAAGTGATGAGTACCGCTACCATGAAGCCCTTGTCCATATTCCTATGGCCCTTGCCGAACAGAAAAGGAACGTCCTTATTCTTGGAGGCGGCGATGGTCTCGCTGTTCGGGAAGTGTTGAAACATGAACAGGTGGAAGACATCACACTCGTAGACCTCGATCCGGAAATGACGGATCTGGCCAACACCCATCATGAGCTGCTCCGCCTAAACGAAGGTGCCCTCAAAGATGACCGTGTTAAGGTCGTTCACGCTGATGCTTTTCAGTATCTGCAGGAAAATGAAGAGTTCTATGATGTCATCATCGGAGACCTTCCCGACCCGAACAATGAGGGATTGAATAAATTGTATACCACTCAATTTTATTCGCTCGTCCGTAACCATCTTGCCCCCGGCGGTAAAATCAGCATGCAGTCCACGAGCCCTGTTTTTGCACCTAAAGTATTCTGGACGATCCACGAAACGATGAAGGAAACTGGATTGTATACGGATAGTTACCATCTGGATGTACCAAGTTTCGGAAACTGGGGGTTCACACTGGCCTCACGGGAAGAAATCAATCTCGACAACCTGGAGGTCTCAGACAACCTGTCCTTCTTAAATGAGGAGACCGCACGTGCTTTGTTCGCGTTCGGCAATGATACAGATGCTTTGATTGAGGAAGAGAACGGAGAGACCTTTGATATCCCCGTTAATACGTTGAACCGCCCCGTCCTCATTCAGTTGTATCAAAAAGCCTGGCAGGATTATTAAATTCCAAAAAAGAAGCACACAGCGGTGTGCTTCTTTTTTAATACATACAGTCATAAACGCGGAGCAGTCGTTCCACCAAATGATGACGAATCCGTATTTCAGAATCAGCTGGAGATCGACGGGAGTGGGATGAGATAGGAGGTAATCTCCTTCAGCTGAGCCTTTTTTCCTGCACTTGTAAACAGATAAACATCGCAGAATCCATACTGCCGGCCGCTCTGCATGAGGATCGTTCCGTTCGCAGATCCGGTTCTTCCATGCGTGATAATCTGATCAAAATGAAGCCCGCTGACTTTGTATTCCGTCATTGATTTCAGTTCCTCAGCAAACGCCGCTTTCCCTTGGATGACATAAGTTTCCCCAATGATCCTCCATATCACATCATCAGTCACTTGATCCAGAATATAGGCGGCATCTCCTGTTGCGAAAGCCTCGTTAAAAGCTTTCAGCCATTGCTTTTTCGGCGCATTTCCACAGTCTTCCATACCCGTGACATCGACCGTATGTGTCATAGTCATCCTCCTTTTATAATCGTCACACCCACGACGACAGCCCGTATTTTTCTTCTCCTGTGCCAATCACCGATAATTTTCTACTATAATAGTAGCATAGAAATCCTAATTCCATCCGAAAAAAACGGACGGTGGATTCACCGTCCGCTTGTTCCATTTTCAATGAAAGCCCGAAGCTTCGGAAATAACCGCAGCGCATTACGGTAAAAGACATCTTCCATATGACGGGAGGGGATCAAATCCCCAATGCATGCCGCATAATCCCCGATCGGCACAAGCGGCCAATCAGACCCAAACAAAAGCTTTTCATAGTGTTCACAATAAGTGAGCGCATGACGGATGTGATCAAAATGCCTGCCCCGTCTTTTTTCTTCCACTTCCCCTCCGGCTCCGACGATCCACCCGGAAAGATCTGCGTACATATTCGGATTTTTATAGACCACTTCTGCTCCCGTCAACACCCATGGATCCCCAAGATGAGCCATCATAAACTGGACATCTCTTCTCATGACTGCCGCTTCATCAAGGGTAAGCGGATGGGAATATTTCAACAATCCACGCTCGGAATACGTATCGCCGGTATGCAGGACAACAGGAACTCGGTAAGCTGCAGCCAGATCATACACCGGTTGATAAACCGCATCACAGGCATAAAAGGGGTAGTAGCCTAAATAGATTTTCACCCCCACCGATTCAGGTTTCTGCAGTTCTTTTTCAAGGGCATCAAGCCCTGATCCATCGAGTTTCCAAGGATTAACTCCGGGGCAGACCGCCACTTGACACGGGGGTTCTTCTAAATCCAGGAGCATCGGTGTCGATGCATGACGGGCAGGGAATTCCTCGTGCTCCGTTTCTGTCACTCCCATTCCGATACAGGCTTCAATGCGGTTGTCTTTCATCTCCTTTTCCAATCCACCTGCACAATAATGAACGTGTGAGAGCTTTTCAGCTGTTTCTTTAAAGCTTCCAATATTGGAAAAATGAATATGCGCATCAATGATTTTCACGAGGGAGAATCCTTTTCTGGAAACGCCAGTCCATAAAACAAGTGATGGGCCTGAGTATTTTCTTCACCCCCGCCGTACAGAAAAGCAGGAGAAGTCTGGAAACCCCTTCCATCTGCGGCACTCCAGTTCTGTACAGACTCCAGGTACATCACATCCTGATTCACGTAGCTGCCCGCTTCTTTACTCGCTTGTGGATGAAGAAACGTCATCTTCTTCTCGTGTTCATCAGAACCTATCCACACAGCTGATGTATTTTCCAATTCATATTCTTCTACACCGGCGTAATACGTATGGAAAACCCCGCTTCCCGGGAATTTCAAATAACAGCCGTCCAGTTCCTTTCCGGGCTTGAGGAAAGTCTCAAGATTCACCCTCTCTTCATAAAACGTGCGATGCACAGGCGGGACAATCTCAGCGAAGACCACCAGGACAGGCACACCTGGAAGGGTAAGGACATACTGACGGAGGGTCAGTCCTCTCATCCTTTCATGTTCCTGCAGGGTTGTAGATAATAACAGGCCGCTCCACGTATGGCCGAGTGAATCCGTCCGGTCTGTCCGTGATATGAGGGTATCTTCTTTCATCATGGAATAAGCACTCACTTCCGGGAGCGCAAAACGCAGCCCACCGCCCCATGGATTCCACCAGCTTTTCGGTCCCGCCTCCGGGTATTGATGGTGAAGCATTTCCTGACCCTCATACACCAACGAGTATATGCCGGGAAAATAGGAGGCGGAAGCATGGAAGGATAATCCATCATTTTCCACGGTCCACACACCGCTGCGGCTGGTGACTTCTACTGACTTTTCCCCTGTTACAAGCTGGCAGGTGTGGAGAGCAGCTGCTTGTCCTTTGGAGCGGAAGCGGCCATGGATCGAATGAATCCCTGGGGACGAATGCTCCATCATGATTTCCATTTTCGTACGCTTTTGTTCAACTGTGGTTTCCTCCCGATACGTTTCCCCATCCTGACGAATCGTTAATGAGCCGTGAAGATACGGAGTCAGCAGGGAGCGGAAGGTGTAGGGGACCCGTTCTCCTGCGCGGGATATAAAACGCTGCCCGGCTGCTTCCAGCGCGAACAGCGGGTATTCCTTCAAGTGTTTCCCGTCTTCACCTCTGACAAGGGAACGCCAGTCTTTCCAGCCGGCTGTAGCATTGAAGCCGACTTTTATCGGGCCCAGGATGCGTTTTTCCTGTTCCTCCAGTTCACCTGATTCATACACGATGGCAAAACGCCAGTCGTCTCCTCTTCCTCTGGCTTCCTCCGGCCAAGCGAGGGCTTTCGTGTCTCCACAGGAATTTTTTGAAAACAGCCATGGTTCCGAGATCTCTTCATCTCGCAGGTATTCGGTAAAAGGAATCGATGCTTCCCTATTCACAATGACTCCGTCTCTATACGGAATGACCAGCTGCTTGTACATCGGGTAAACCGGAATCTGCAGGTGAACGCTTTCCTTCGCCGGTCCCTGGTTGATGATTTCGTGATGGACCTCCACCACACCATCGCCAAAAATTTTGATATACGTGTTGAGCAGAAGGCCTGTAAACGCTTCGGATTCAAGTGTCGTTTTCAAAACAAAAGCTTCCGGGAGTTCGATGAATTCCACCGTGGACGCTTCTTTTTTTGAAAATTCCTGACTGAAGGGTCTTCCCAGGTGAGGAGTCATCAGCTTCACAGGATCTTCGTCGGACCGAATCGATCCGACTTCGATAAACTGGTTCCGTTTCTCCATTTCTGCATAGTACGGACCGTTAAAACCAAACCACTTCGTTTCTGTTTCTCCTCCGAATTTAGCTCCATGGCCCGGAAAAGCGTAGGAAAGGCTGGCGGTGAATTCAAAGGAAGACCTGCCCTCTTCTTCGACGGCAACTGAAATCTCTTCCTTCAAAAATCCGTTTTTCCGAAGTGTGATGGGAACAGGGACGGAAACACGGGCACCGCCGTCTATATCCACCTGTATGCTGGGTGTGTGCCACTCCAGCACGTCTTGATCCGGAAGACGAACCGTCCATACTGAAGGCTTCTCCAGGTGACTTTCCATATCCAGATACAACGAACCCTCCTGTCCCGGTCTCCAGCTGGGCTGGACAGTTCGTACCGTGACGTCTCCTGCCTTGATTGGATACACGCCCATTTTCAATGGAACGGACCAGCCGTTTATGTGGACGGTTGTTTCAACTACAGGGTGGGTTTTCCAAGGACTCGGCTTCTGTTCCGGAACCGTCACCTCGACATCCCCGTTCACCGTTACTTCCTTCTCCACCGTAGTGATCATCGGGAGGCGATGGTCCACGAGTTCTGATGACACCCCTTCCAAATGGAACGTGGCTGGGGCTGCCTGTTTGTTGACGACATGAATGCAGGTAGCGTAGGTTTCATTTTCCCGTAGTTTAAAGTCAGGAAGATCCATCTGTATGGAGAAATCATCTGTTTCAATCAAATGAATGCCTCGGCCTGTCCGTTCAAACTGGACCCTGACAAAACGGCCGTCCGGTGCCTGCCATTTATATTCATAAACGGTATGCTTTCCAGCCTGTTGTCCATCCGGCTTTACTTCAATCGGGCGCTGGCTGGTGCTGTACCAGTCATGATCCTGAAAGAATGGACGGAGGACCTCCATTTGCAGCACCTGTGGAATGAAGTTCATCAAGTGAGTCGTATCATCCCGCTCCTCCCAGAAAAATCCGCATTTTTTATAGAGAGGGACCGCCTTAGTGTTGCCCGGCCATGTAAACAAGTCCAGACGCGGCCATCCATAGGCAACCGTTTGATCGATCGCTTTCCTCAATAGCTTGCGCCCGATCTTTCTTCCATGATAATCCGGATGAACGTTCAACAGCGGGATATATAAAGCTTCCTGATCTTCCCTGTACTCCGACAGGCCACAGTAACCGACGACTTTACCGCCGTCGAGCGCGAGGAACAGATTCAGGTTCGTAGAGGCGTTTTCCTTTTCCTTTACATCCTCCGCCGTTGTGACGACCAGGTCTCCTCCCCATTCTCCACGGCTTTCGTTCCACATCTCAGCTGTACTTTCCGCCAACCCATCATGATATTCAACAATGGTTAGATCACCTAAAGTCTTCAATACCGACTCCTCCAGTTCATGATTGATTCAAGACAATAGAGACGATTTACCTTCCTTGTCAAAGGGAGTGAGAATGTTCCTCATACGCATCAGCCTTTCTGTTATGTAAGAAATCACGATCTCTTTTAGTGTATGGTTTTCCACGCACGGAGTAAAGAATATTCAGAAAGGTTAACAAAAAGAAAAGCCTCTTCCCAATGGAAAGAGGCAGCGCTAAGCTTAAGGCAGTTCGTGTCTTTTTACAAACTCAGCCTGCACGATAAAACGTTCAGGAGCTGAGCCGATGAAGTCAAAAGGATAGCACGTCGTCAAAGTTAATGTGGGAGAGTCTTTTTTCACGATGACAGACGTATCTTGTTCATCCGTCACCCAGATCCGGTTAATCTGGTACTCGTATTCATAGCCTCCTTCTGTAAGGTAAAGGAAGTCCCCAGGAACAAGACCGTCGAGGCCGCGGAAGACCGTTTCTCTGTGGCCAGCAAGCGCAGTATGTCCCTTTTCAGACGGAAGAGTCGTATACGACGTATCATACAGGCCGACGCCTTCTTTCAATGTGCTGTCCCCTGTCCCGAAAAACACAGGATAACGCCTTCCGAGTTTAGGAATCGTAAGCTCTCCGATTTCCCCGCCTTCTTGATAGCTTCCGACGGTTTCTGCAGCGACGAAATCTTCGGATGGAGATGGTCCGCTCTCCGGAGAATATGAAACATCCTGCATCTCTGCATCATAAACAGCGACACGACTTTCCGACCACCATTGGAAGCCATTCCAAAATACCAGCACCAATCCCAGCAGCAATAAGGCAACGCTCAGCTTTTGAATCATCGGACCTCTCCTTTATCCCGCAGTTTGTTACACTTTCAGCTGTTTCCTTCTAAAGAAAAGAATGACACCTGCGGCCCCGGCGACAGCTGCGCCGGCCAGCAGCCCCAACGGATAGGAGGTGGCTGTATCAGCCAGAGGTGCACCTTCTTCTTCCTCTTCCGCACCATTCAGCAGTTCAAAAATGATTTTAGCATTGTCCGTATTGTCAATAAATCCAGAGAAGCGATCCGAGGCCGGACCATAGGCATATACCGGAACATCCACACCTGTATGTCCGTCTGTTGTCCATCCTGTACCGGACCGCTTGTTGAAGATGTCCTCAATCGCATTATCCACATCTACCATTTTTTCCTCATCGTCTCCGTTATTTACAGCATCCTGAACGGACATGATCTCTTCTTCTGTTAATTCGAAATCGATAGACTCCGTCAAGGTTTCCTCTACGTCAGCCCCCTCTTCCACAATCTGTCCGGCCATATAATCAGGCGTATGGGAAGCGGCATGGATGACATCGGGATCCCACTTATAAGGACCACCTTCTCCAAGGGAAAACCCTCCTGTAGAATGGTCCGCAGTTGTAACAACCAGTGTTTCTTCATCCTCTTCAGCAAAAGCCATCACTTTCTCGAAAGCTCCTTCGAAATCTTCCATTTCACTCATGGCAGCTACGACATCATTGTCATGTCCGGCCCAGTCAATCTGGCTTCCTTCCACCATAAGGAAGAAGCCTTCTTCATTGTTTTTCAACTTATCAAGAGCGGTTTCTGTCATATCAGCGAGAGAAGGCTGCTCTTCCGGACGGTCGATAGCCTTATCCAATCCGACAGGAGCAAAAAGGCCAAGCACTTGCTCTGCTTCAGAATCCGCCATCTCCTCGGCCGTCGTCACATAATCATAGCCGTCTTCCTGAAATTCCTTAGTCAGGTCACGGTCGTCACGAATAAAATAATCCGTTCCACCACCGAGAAGGACATCAACCTTATGAGCTCCGTCAATCTGATCGTCGAAGTAATCATCAGCAATGTCATTATAATTATGGCGGGACTCATCGTGTGTTCCGTAAGCAGCAGGTGTGGCATGATTGATTTGGGAGGTAGCAACAAGACCTGTGGACATCCCCTTTTCCTTGGCCGCCTCCAGCACTGTCTTCGTATCATCCTTCTCCAGATCTTTGGCAATGGCTCCGTTGTACGTTTTCACCCCGGAAGACATGGAGGTAGCCGTCGCTGCGGAATCCGGAATATTCTCCTTTTCATCCTCTTCGCCGCCATCGTGATAAGGATCATGGGAATAGACCGACTGCATCCCAACAAGATAGGGATCAAAAGCCGTCGGCTCCATGTCCTTGGTGTCCGGATCATCTTTAAAGTAACGGTACCCGGTCGTATAGGCAGGCCCCATCCCGTCACCAACCATGAATATGACGTTCTTCACTTCTTCGTTGTGATCTTCAGCACTTATGTATGATGGGGAATCAGCCGTTCCAAAAAACAGGCAGGACAAGGCGGTCACAGACAACACTTTCTTTGCAAGCTGTTTGTTCAAAATAATTTCCCTCCGTTCATGTGATTACATGGTTCATACTAGTAGCCTTATGTTAATGACAGAATAAGTAATGGTAAGAATGAGTTAATTCCACGTAATAATTATGTAAATCCTTATATAGTGTACCCGGAATCCATCCCCCTACTTCCGCATAAAAAAAGTACGTTCCCATAAGGGGAAACGTACCTTTTAATGGTCTTCATGACTGGAATCTGCTGGTTTCACCGTTAAAGCGGTTGCAATGATAAAAAGACATGTATTGATCCAGAGCATCACACCGTTCCAGTTGTTTTCAAAAAGGGTGACATTCACAAGGGCCATCCCCTGCATCATGAAAATAATCAGCAGTAAAAAATACGAGAGCTTCATGTTATCCCCCCTGTTTATTTCAATTATTACAAAAGGGGAATCGAACCTCAAGCTTTCTCGCGACAAACCTTTATTCTTCAGCCTCCGCAGCCAACGCATCCGCTTTTGTCTTATGGACCGTGCCGAATGGATGCTCTGGAGGAGCGTAGATGGAATACAGCTTCATAGGAACGTCCCCGGTATTTGTTACGTTATGCCACATTCCTGCTGGAATCATAATTGCATAGTCATCCGAAACTTCCCGTTCAAATGTAAGCTGGTCTTTTTCAGGTCCGATTTGTACTTTCCCACGTCCCTGCTCCAGACGGAGAAACTGATCAACATCCGGATGAATCTCAAGGCCGATATCATCTCCGACACCGATGCTCATTAAAGTGACCTGAAGATCGTCTCCCGTCCAGATGGCTGTGCGGAACGTATCGTTTTGAACGGTCGCTTTTTCGATATCCAGCACATAAGGCTGGCCGCCGAAGTCCACAGTCGTTCCTGTTTCTTCCTGACGGGTCAACAATCTGTACCACCGGCCTGCTTCGTCGGCATTACTTTGACAGGCACGCTGAAGACACGGTTCACATGGGGTGCCCTGCAGTGCCCTGAACGCCTGCTGATCATAATTATAGTGATTGAGCTTCATTTCATATGCTTTCTGCAGTCCATCCTGATACGTATTGAAAGCTGGCGGTACGGCCTTGAGAGAAGGCTGCCTTCCTGTCATCTGTCTATAAAGGACGGTCTGCTCATTCAAGACAGCTGATTCTTTTTCAAAAGCCTGCCTGATGACGGATTGGTCAGCAGCAGGAGCATACGAAAAAAGGCGCTGATAAAAATGGGCGGCGGCCGCTTTGGAAGCGATGCTGTTCTGCAGAATATCTCCAGCCGTCTCCTGCCTGTTCATAGGTGGGTATGGATACACATGGATCTTCCCTTCCTTACAATCTCGCCTTATCTTATGCAGAGAGGGGCAGGAACGTACATCCATTAAAAAACCGGTCTCAAAGAAGAGACCGGTTTTCTTTATGTGCCGCAATACGTGCGGTACGGCTGATCCGACGGCTCTGGAGGCTGGGCGTACTCCTCCTGCGCATCGGAATAGGCGTAAGGGTTTTTCAGTTGTTCCATCAGCTGATGCATCACCGAATAGTCATCCTCTTGAATGACTGCTTCCAACGCCTCTTCTACTCTATGGTTCCTGGGAATGATGGCAGGATTGGCCTTCTTCATTGTTTCAAAAGCGAGGTGCAGCGGCTGCTCCTGTCGTTCGAGACGTTTTTTCCATTGATCATACCAGCTTGAAAAAGCGACGGAATGATACATCGGCAGCTCTTCCGGTCGATCAAGCGTCAACGCTCTGAAGGTGTTCGTATAGTCCGATTCCTGCTTTTTCATGATATCCAGAAGATCATCCATCAAGGCTCGATCCTGGCTTTCCTCACTTAAGAATCCGAGCTTATCCCTCATCCCGTTGACCCAGTGTGTTTGGAAATAGGAGCCATAGCGGCTGAGGATTTCCTGAGCCGTTTCGACAGCGGCTTCTTCTTCGTCATCAAGAATCGGTATCAAGGCTTCAGCCAGACGGGCAAGGTTCCACTGAGCGATAGGCGGCTGGTTTTGATAGGCATACCGTCCCTGAGTATCGATGGAACTGAATACTGTTTCCGGGTGATACACGTCCATAAAGGCACAAGGTCCGTAATCAAATGTCTCCCCGCTGATCGCCATGTTATCGGTATTCATCACCCCGTGGATGAAGCCTGTCAGCTGCCATTGGGCAATCAGCGCCGCCTGTTTTTCCACGACCTTCTCATAAAAAGCGGCATACCTGTTTTCTTCTCCTGCCACTTCAGGATAGTGGCGCTGGATGGCGTAATCGGCCAACAGTCGAAGGGCGTCCACATCACCAAGGCCGGCGGCATATTGGAACGTGCCCACGCGTAGGTGGCTGCTGGAGACGCGGGTTAAAACCGCTCCTGGAATTTCAATTTCCCTTTGGATATGTTCTCCGGTTGTCGTAACAGCCAGAGTCCGATTCGTCGGAATACCGAGTCCATACATGGATTCACTGATCATGTATTCCCGCAGCATCGGGGCGAGTCCTGCACGACCATCGCCACGTCTTGAAAACGGGGTGCGTCCGGCTCCCTTCAATTGGATATCCAATCGTCTTCCCTTATTCGTGACCTGTTCACCAAGAAGGACGGCCCGGCCGTCCCCAAGCATCGTAAATTGACCGAATTGGTGACCGGCATAGGCCTGGGCAATCGGGTCAGCTCCGTCTGGAAGCTCATTTCCACTCCATAGTTCCGGGTGTTGTTTGGAATCATCCGGGAGGCCGAGTTCTGCGACCAGATCATCGTTAAAAACGACGCAGGCCGGATTTTTGACTGGTGTCGGTTCCACTTTGGCATAAAAATGTTCCGGAAGCAGTTGATAGCTGTGCTTTAAGTTCCATCCTGTCTGTGTCATGGAATCTCCTTCATTCATAGTAGTGTTATCGTTAACCCTAACATAATTTTCCCCTCGATGCTTAAGATCCTGCATGTGGACGGTCACACTCCTCTGGTGCTGTGGCAGGGGAACGGACCTATCCTTTGACTTGGCCAAATGAGGATTGATCAGAGCATGCTGCACATCCATTTTACAGCATCAAAAAAAAAGACTGCCGAGAATCTTCTCGACAGTCCGCGTCTCTTCTGAAGAAGCCGGGTTCCTGTTTATTGCCCGATCCGCTGAAGAAACTGCTGGGTCCTGGGTTCCTTGGTAGAATGGAACACCTCATCCGGGGTCCCCTCTTCCACAATGGTTCCTTGATCCATGAAAATAACGCGGTCCGCTACTTCTTCGGCGAACTTCATTTCGTGGGTGACGACGACCATCGTCATCCCTTCTTCCGCCAGTTCCTTCATGACGTCAAGAACGTCCGCCACAAGTTCAGGGTCAAGAGCAGATGTCGGCTCATCAAACAAGATGACCTCTACACCTGTCGCCAGAGCGCGGGCGATGCCGACACGCTGCTGCTGCCCTCCGGAAAGCTGGTGGGGATACACATCCAGTTTGTCCCCCAATCCCACCTTGTTCAAAATATCAGCCGCTTTTTTCTTCGCTTCTGTTTTAGGCGTCTTCTGAACCGTTACAGGGCCTTCCATCACATTCTGGACAGCGGTTAAATGAGGGAAAAGATTATGGTTTTGGAACACCATTCCGGTCTGCTTCCTGAATTCCACCAGCTGCTTTTTCTTCTGGGGACGGCTGAAATCAAGGGAGCGTTCCCCAATGGTGATTTCACCGGATTCCGGGGTCTCCAATATGTTCAATGAACGAAGCAGCGTCGTCTTCCCTGACCCTGAAGGTCCGATAACAACGATCACTTCCCCGCGGTTCACGTTCATATCAATGTCTTTCAGCACATGAAGGTCACCGAAATATTTATTCAGTTGATTTACTTTTATCATTGTATCAGCCTCCTACTTTGCGACATATCTTTCCATTCGATTTTCAACCCGGTCCTGAACAAACGAAAGAGCCACACAGATCATCCAGTAGATGAGGGCTGCTTCGGAATAAACGAGTAGAAATTCGTAATTTTGAGCAGCAATTTCCTGAGATTTCCGGAACATTTCCGTGTACGTAATGGTTGAAGCGAGCGACGTATCCTTGATCAGACTGATAAACGAGTTGGAAAGCGGTGGGATGGACACCCTTGTCGCCTGAGGCAGAATGACACGCTTCAACGCCTGTGCGGTTGTCATCCCGATAGACTCGGAGGCTTCCCACTGTCCTTTCGGGATGGATAGAATAGCTGCTCTAATAATTTCAGAGTTATACGCCCCCATGTTCAGGGAGAAACCGATAATCGCTGAATAAAAAGGACTGATGGTCACGCCAAGAGATGGTAGACCGAAAAAGATTATGAATAACTGCACGAGAAGCGGGGTGCCGCGAATGATGGAAACATAAGCGCGGGCCACGCCCCGGAAAAACTTCACGTTCGACAAACGCATCAATGCTGTGATGACAGCGAGCACGATCCCAATAGCGAATGTGATCAGCGTCAAAGGAATTGTATAATATAAAGCCCCTTTCACCAAAGGGAGAAAAGAGCTTGTAAAAATGTCCAGGTATTTTTCCTGCATGTCAGGGTTGGTGAATAGATTACTTAGATACATCTTCACCAAACCACTTCTCGGAAATTTCGAGGTATGTGCCGTCTTCCTTCATTTCTTTTAAGGCTTCATTGACAGCTTCCACAAGTTCCTCATTTCCTTTTCTGAACAACAGACCGCTTTCAGAAGCTTCATCCGCACGAGCGGCAATTTTCACCGGAGCCTCCGGGCGCTGCTGCATATAGTCCAGAACAGACAGACGGTCATTGACTGTTGCTTCAATGCGGTTGCTCGCAATCATCTGCATGGATTCGTTAAAGCCTTCCACCCCTGTAATTTCTGCGTTGTTGGCTTCTGCGATATCACGGTAGTTACTCGTCAGAGACTGAGCTGTATTGACGCCTTCCAAATCTTCAAAGGATTGAATGGAGTCATTGGCTTCGTTGGTCACCACGACCGCTGATGTCTGGATGTAAGGATTGGAGAAATCATACTTCTCCTGACGATCTTCCCTGATTCCGACTTGGTTGGCTACCATATCAAAACGTCCCGCATTCAGGCCAGCAAACATGGAATCCCATTTCGTCTCATTGAATACCGCTTCTACTCCGAGACGGTCTGCGACTTCCCTGGCGATTTCTACATCAAAACCGGTCAATTCATCATTATCATCATGGAACGTATACGGACGATAGGTTCCTTCTGTTCCAATGACGAGTTCCCCATTATCCTGGATTTCTTTCAGAAGGTTTTCCTCTCCGTTCCCTTCTGTTTCAGAGGATTCTCCCCCTTCCGATGTATTTTGGCTTTCCTCCCCACTTGTTCCGCAGGCAGCCAGAACAAGGGCAAGAAAACCGATCGATAATAACCATGTTAATTTTTTCATTTTATTTTCCCTCCGTAATACCAAGTAAATTTATAAGTTTTAATGACTTAGGTATCATAATTCAGATGATATGTCGATGTCAATCGATTGAACTCTTTCTTTTATCCTTTTCCAAATGCCGTAAATTAACCAGCATACAGTCTTGTTCCTAAATCATAAACAGAGCGGGATCCTCATGGGACCCCGCTCTGTTTATGCTTTCAATAGTTTTTTTGAAATCGGTGCAACACCTGCGCTCTGAAGGATAAGCGAGATGATCACAACAGCGAAGGCAAGCGCTGTAAAGGCACCTCCTCCGCCCACTTCGGCTTCAAATGATAAAATGAGAAAAATGGACATCGTTCCCTTTAAACCAGCCCATGTCAAAAGCGCAGACTCGCGCCAGCTGATTTTCCTCCGCCAGTTGGGGAACAGCTGCGTAGAACCGGCAATGACGATGAACCGAACGACTATGGACAGAAGAAAAACGACAGCGGCCAGTCCCCAAAGCGTCGAAACGAGATACCCTGCGGCTTCAATCCCAATCAACAGGAACAATAAAGAAAGGGCCGACGTTTCTACAACTCCCCAGAAACCATCAAGGGTTTCTTTAAAGTGCTCTTCCTTAATCGTTCTTCCGTATTCAAAGGACAACATCAGACCAGCGGATACGACAGCAAGCACACCGGAAACTTCGAGATATTCAGCCAGGTTAAAAATCCCGTAGGCCAGGACGATGCTCAGCATAACCTGGTATTCACGGTTGTGCGTGTAATGGACCCCTTTACTGATCAACCAGCCAAAGGCCACTCCGAGAGCGATCCCCCCGAAGGATACGAGTAGGAACTCACCAAAAAAGGACAGCAGGGAGACATCGGACTTCCCTGTATACATCCCCATCAGAACAGAAAAAATGACAATGCTGGTTCCGTCATTTAAAAGGGACTCTCCTTCCACAACATCCGCCATCTTGTCATCACTCGTCGAGTTCTTCAAGATCGACACGACAGAAACCGGGTCTGTCGGAGTCAGAACAGCCGCCATCAACATCGCCCCTGTCAGGGACAGGGAAAGGAATGGACCGGTCACCGCATAAATCGCAGCCCCCAGAATACCCACAGTTCCTATGATGCCGATGGAAGCCAGAAAGATAATCAACGGGCTGTTTCTTTTGAATCCCTCCGGAGGGAAGCGGTACGCAGATACAAATAACAGAGCGGGAAGAAATACATGATAAATCAGATGCTCTGTTACCTCAATGGTTGAAAAGTAGGGAAGAAACGACAAACCGACCCCAATAAACACCAGGATCATGGGAACAGGAAGGTTTTCCTGCTTTTTGTCCAGGGTGAAGATAAGATAACCGATCAATAACAGCAGAATCGTTTGATTGATGGACATAGGATCCCCCCCTTTTTTTCATCTCTCCATTTTCCGATGTTCCTAAACATGAAAAACCCGGCTATATGCCGGGTCTTCCCATTATTTATGACTTCTGTTTTTTTGCCAGCTGTGCTTTGACCTGGTTGTACGAAAAGCCGGACAACGCATTCAAGCGCTTCACTTCATCCACGTTCGTCCTTGAACGCCGACCTGCTGTTTTTCCCATAAGCTCCACCTCCTTACATGAGGGTGACGCTTATCCTTCCACGCGTGCGGAAGCATAACCGAGCGCAATACCTAAAAGGGCTCCTCCCAGGACTTCAACAGGCTGATGTCCAAGCAGTTCTTTCAATTCTTTTTCACGCTCTACAAATTCAAGGCTGGGAAAATCACCGGATATTTGAGCGACGTTATCTTCAAGGTCGTTGACCAGCTGGGCGATTTCTCCCGTATGTCTGCGGATGCCCTGTGCATCATACATCACGATGACACCAAAAATAACAGCCAGGGCGGTTTCTGTATGACGAGACCCTTTATTCGCTGCAATATAGGAGGCAAGCGCGGCTACACCTGCAGAATGGGAGCTTGGCATTCCGCCGGTGGTCGCCACCTGTTTCACGTCCCACACCCCATGCACTCGTTTATGGGTGACAATTTTCAATGCCTGTGCGATTCCGATTGCTGACAGTGCTGTAACTATTCCTCGGTTCATTTTGTTCATGGTTTACACCCTCCCATTCAGACTACCATGTACCTTCCCGTTAAAAAGTCTCTTTATTCAATCAGGAAGATGATTAATGTTTTTCTGTCTGGGGAGGCTCTTCCATCCATCCGTGTTTAATCATCAATTTTGCCCCTTTATGGGCATATTCAAAAATATCCTTCATAAATAAGGAAAGTTTCGCCGGCAGGTCATTCCGGAGACTGAAAGCTGTTCCCAGCGAATTCCCTCCTAATGAGAAGCTGCAGAACAGACTGACACAATACAGCATCATTTTATCTGAAAATGGAGAGAGATGAGACTGGGTGACATTGCCGCCCGAGGTCATCGGAGCAGGCGTGTCATTTTCAAACATGATTGTGGTCAGCTGCTTTACAATCCCTTTAGCCAGATTTCCGCCTTCATGGAAATATTTTCTCGTTTCAGGTTCTTTGGCCACCTGTGAAAAACCGTAAATCATCTGCATACCGATGATATTGGACTCAATTGCGTGATGGATATGGGTCATTTCCACTGTATTCAACGCTCGTCTCCCTTGGATCGGCTTGAACAATTTCAGGTAGTCCTTATCGTGTACATGCTCCACCGGCTTTTGGATGGAGACATAAGGAGCATGTGGAAGAAGTCCTTTTTTAAGCAGATACTGGGTGCACTTTTCATAATATCTTTGTGTAAGGTAGGTTAGTTCACGATACATTTCAATAATATCCTTCTGATAAGACATCGTCAGGTTCAGCGTATGCATCCCCATACTGATTTCTTTCACAAGCCGGACGAACATGATATCAAAACCATTATCGTAGAGTTTTGGAACCTCTTTTGTCACATCGTCCTTCGTAAATCCAACCGGCACTTCAAGGCCATGCTTTTCAAATATTTTTTCTATCTTCTCCGCATAGGGTTCAATGTCCTTCTGCAGATGGACCATAATCTTTTCCGCTTCCCGGTCATCCGCTTTTTCTATAAAATAGTCCAGCATCCTGAGAATCATGGTCTTTTGCTGGTAGGTCATCCATAACGTCCCGATTTCGGCAGAAGAAAGTTGAGAATTGTCCGCCATACTGACTCCTCCAATTTGGATTGCACTAAAAACTTCTGTATCCACGTGCTTTTGTTTTAGTCTGAGCTAAATCCCGTTTTTCATCCTGCAACCTGCTGAAAAGACGAAACCCACCTCTATCCACTGTTGTCAGAAGAAAAGCATCAATATTTTTCACTGATCCAAAATCCCCATACCAGAGGAATATGAAATCGGTATCATGAAAAATCAGGAAGGCGTTGTTGTTTTTAACAAAGGATTTCGTGGTAGAACCCATTTAGCAGATTAAAAAAAGGTGGTCATGTTATGAATCGTTCAATAAGCAAAGGGTGGATTTTCTTTTTCGGTGCCCTTGGCGGATTATTATATGGGTATGATACCGGTGTCATTTCCGGAGCCCTCTTATTCATCAGTGATGATATCCCACTGACAGACTTCCTGGAAGGGCTTGTCGTCAGTTCTCTCCTCGTCGGGGCTATTGTTGGTGCAGGTTTGAGCGGCTACGTTTCCGACCGGTTCGGACGAAGAAAAGTGGTGTTTACGATCGCTTTGATCTACATAGCCGGGTCTTTTGTCCTTGCATTTGCACCGAACGTTCCCATGCTCGTCACAGGACGGGTCATCCTGGGACTGGCAGTCGGCGGGTCAACGGCCATTGTACCGGTTTATCTATCGGAAATGGCGCCGACGGATTCTCGTGGTGCGCTGGGGTCATTGAACCAGTTAATGATTACCATCGGGATTGTCCTTGCCTATCTTGTGAACTATGCCTTCGCACCTGTTGAAGGCTGGCGCTGGATGCTCGGTCTTGCTGCGGTTCCTGCCGTCGTTCTTGCTGTAGGCGTCATGTTTATGCCGGAAAGTCCGAAATGGCTCCTTAAACAAAATCGGGAGAAAGAAGCGCGCAAAGTGATGGGATTGACAAGAGACGAGAAAGAAATTGAGAAAGAAATGGAACAGATGAAGAAAATCGAAGCGGAAAAAGAAGGCACCTGGGATGTCCTGAAAGCTAAATGGGTCCGTCCCATGCTTCTTGTCGGAAGTGGAATTGCTATATTCCAGCAGCTGATCGGGATAAATGCGGTCATCTATTATGCTCCTACCATCTTTACAGAAGCAGGACTGGCCGATTCTGCTTCCATTCTTGGAACCGTTGGGATTGGAGTACTGAACGTACTGATGACACTCGTGGCTATTGCAACGATCGATAAACTCGGAAGGAAAAAGCTGCTGCTGATCGGGAACGCCGGGATGGTCACAAGTCTTGCCGTTCTGGCTGCCATCTTATTTACAGCCGAACTTACCACAGCTGTTGCCTGGCTGACAGTCGTTTTTCTTGGCTTGTTCATCATCTTCTTCTCCGCTACATGGGGACCTGTCGTCTGGGTCATGCTGCCGGAGTTGTTTCCGACTAAAGCGAGAGGGGCTGCCACAGGCTTTACGACACTGCTGCTGTCCGCCGCCAACCTGGTCGTCTCCCTCTTCTTCCCGATTCTACTCGGCGCTATCGGAACCGCGTGGGTATTCGTTCTATTCGCAGTCATCGGTATACTCGCGTTCCTATTCGTTTATACGTATGTACCGGAAACGAAAGGACGAAGCCTTGAAGAAATCGAAAATGATCTACGGGGAAGCACCAGCTGAATCTTCTAAAACTCCCTGCCTTGAGGCAGGGAGTTTTAATATTACGAATATTTCTTCTTTTTTAGAACTTCTGGATTTTATGTTGGGCGTCGTATATAATTCTGTTTATGCACTTTTTATAAAGTTTTTTCTGAACGAACTATACGAACGAGATAAACATTTCAGGAGGAATAACGTGAATAAACTTTCACCCATGTATTGGATTGCTTTAGCAATAGGAATTGTGTTTGTAAGCTGGGGAGCGATTTTCCCTGATCACCTATTAAATACGATGATGACGATTCGGAATGGAATCCTTGACCGTTTTGGCTGGTTCTATCAATTCGCCGTCACCTTCATGCTCATTATTGCCTTCATCATTGCCTTCAGTAAATACGGGAAAATCAAACTTGGTAAAAAAGATGATAAACCCGAGTATACTACTCCGACCTGGTTTGCGATGCTGTTCAGTGCAGGTATGGGAATTACCCTGCTGTTCTACGGATTGACAGAACCGGTCACCCACTATGCCAACCCGCCCGTGGGAGATGCACAGACGATCGAATCAGCTAAACTCGGTCTTGAAATCAGCTATCTGCATTACGGCCTGCACGCCTGGGTCATTTATGCGATTGTATCCCTCGTGCTTGCCTACTTTAAATTTAAAAAAGATAAGCCGGGTCTGATGAGTGCTACCCTTACGCCACTCTTCGGTAACCGCATGAACGGTGTCGCCGGTTATATCGTCGATATCATCGCTGTTTTCGCTACCATCTTTGGTGTCGCCATCTCACTTGGCGTAGGTGCCCAGCAGATCAACAGCGGCCTTGCGTATCTATGGGGCGTGCCGAACAACTACGGCGTCCAGCTTATCATTATGGGAATAACAGCCGTGCTGTTTATCTACTCAGCAGCTTCCGGCCTTTCTAAAGGCATCAAATACATCAGTAACATCAACTTGATTCTGACTGTCGTATTATTTGCAGCTTTCCTGCTGCTCGGACCTACAGGATTTGTATTGGAAACGTATTCCACAACCCTTGGAAACTACATGCAGAACTTCGTTCAGATGGGGATGCGCTTCAGCCCGTTTGATGCAGAAAACAACCAGTGGGTAAAAGACTGGACGATTTTCTACTGGGCCTGGTGGATTTCCTGGACGCCATTTGTGAGTTCCTTCATTGCCCGTGTATCCAAAGGACGTACTGTACGTGAATTTATTGTGGCGGTTGTTATTGCCCCTGCTCTTGTCTGTACCCTTTGGTTCGGCGTGTTCGGTGGAGCCGGCATCTACTTCGACTTTGTGGAAGGCGTCAACGTAGCCGGTCAGTCCATGGAATCTTCCTTGTTCTATGTCTTTGACCAGCTTCCATTCAGCGGTCTGCTTTCCTTTGTAGCCGTTATCCTGATTATGACGTTCTTCATCACATCCGGGGACTCCGCCACATTCGTCCTTGCAATGCAGACGTCCCGCGGAAGCTTGAACCCTCCATTCTTTATGAAATTGAGCTGGGGTATTATCCTGACAGCGATCGCCATGATCTTAATGGGGGCTGGAGGACTTGATGGTCTACAGGCCGCAGCGATCATCAGCGGGTTCCCGTTAACCATTATACTGCTGTTGATGATCGTCAGTCTGCTCAAGTCGTTCAGAGAAGAGTTTAATGAAGCGGCTGGATCGGACTCCGAAGAAGAACAAGATCAAAAGTCTGCTTAACGAAAAGAAGCTGCCATTAGGCAGCTTCTTTATTTGTATCGACGTTTACCAATCTCATGCCTCTCTTTTCTATATCCAGTCCAAACCTACTGTCTCTTCTATAATAAAAACCCGCCTCTCCTGCAAATGCAGATGAGGCGGGTCTTTTATTTAGCCCCCGGCAATCATCCGGGCGAGCTGGCCGCATAGGAGAGCGGCGTACATGCCGACGACGTTTCCGAGAATCCCCATGAGAAGGCCGACTGGCGCAAGAGCCGGTTGGAATACGGACGCTACAATCGGCGCAGAACTTGTCCCGCCAATATTCCCCTGTGATCCGACAGCGACGAAGAACAATGGAGCACGAAGCAGACGGGCAGCAGTGAAAATAAAGAGTATGTGAATAGAAAGCCACACCATTCCCATTAAGAGAAATTCAGGAGCTTGAACAATATCTGCAAGATTCGCTTGAGCCCCTATTCCGGTAAGGAACAGATAAATTCCCATATACCCAATTTTGCTGGCACCATAGTATTCAAGCTTCCGCACCTTCGTAAAGGAAAGCAGGATACCAACAGCGGTAACAAGCAGGAATGTCCAAGTCGATGTGCTCATCACATCAGATTTCGGGATGAATGACAAATCAGCAAACAAACGGATCAAGTATGAACCGGCAAAACCGACCGCCAGAATCGCAAACAACTGTGGCAGCTCCAGCGGTTTAGCGTTGCGTGCCACGTCGGTAGCAATATCTTCGTTGATTTTTTTAATTGTAGAGTTATCTGCCTTGTTCCACTTATTGAATCGATCCTGGAAGTTGGCCAGGGAGATCATGACACCCATCCAGCCGATTCCAACGAGTGTATCGGTCAGAATAATCGGACTTAAAATATCATCCGGGGTCTTGAAGGCTTCTATCATGGCACCCATGTTTCCGGTACCACCGATCCAGCTTCCGGCAAGCGCTCCGACTCCGCGCCAGGCTTCATCAGGAAGCACACCTTGGAACAGGGCGAAAGCAACCGGGCCGCCGACGACGACTCCGAGAGTTCCTGCCAGGAAAACGAGGACCGCTTTTCCGCCGAGTTTCAAAGTGGCCGGAACGTTCGTACTGATCATTAGAAGCAGCAGACCTGCCGGAAGCATATAAGTACTTAAAAAGCTGTAAAGGTCAGAACTCTGCGGGATGATGCCGAATGTCGTCGACAACATCGGAAGAAAATACATCCAGATCAACGGCGGCAGATAGCCGAAGAATTTTTTCAGTGGTGCATAGTCAACTGTCGCTAACATGAAAACAATGCCGACGATAGCTATTAAATAGGCGAAGACCGCCATAGGCTCTTGGATAAGGGCTTGTGTGAAAATCATGATGATACTCCTTTTCTACGTAATCCTTTGAATTATCAAACAATTTATGGTTTATAAAAGCCACATTGAGGGAGTATAGCACAGGAAAACCGCTTGAGAAATAAAAAAGTACTGCCATTATTTTTCCAATCCAACCCATAAAAAAGAGGCTCCCTACGGGGGCGCGCATGTAAACGCTCCCCTGTAAAAAGCCACTGTTGAAAAATTTATTTCAATTGTATTAATCGTCCCAGATGTTCGATGATTTCGTCTGTAAAAACCTGCAGACGTGTCAAGTCTTCTTCCTTATCGGGATGCATATCTACTTTCCATCCTTCCGACATCCGCTCTCCACCGACAGCCGTTAACCTGTCTTCAAAAAGGTTCACTGCTTCACAGAACTGCGGGTAGGAGGTATCCCCTGATCCGAATACTGCAATACCTTTACCCGTCAGATCGATGTCTTCCAGGTCTTCGTAGAAATCTTCCACTTCATAAGGCAGATCTCCATCATTCCACGTATAGGATCCTAAAAGGACCGCATCGAAACCGGCGAGAAAATCGGGCTCGATTTCTTCTATTTCTTCCAAGTGGATGTCATGATCTCCTTCGAGACGCTCCTTGATCAAGTCCGCCATTTCCTCCGTATTCCCGGACATGCTGGCAAAGCCAATGAAAATGCGTGCCATAGGTTACACACCCTTTACGAGGCTGTCTTCAAGGTAACCGGAAAGCCGGGCGTGGAGACGTGCATGTGTCCGGAAACTCTCCTCATCTTTCCATTCCAACGCCTGATTGATTTTATACGTGTGATAGTTGAGAGCAAGCTGGATATCCATTTTCGTAGAAACTGCACGGCGGTCATAAAGGTCCTGGACAAACTGGGCGGACATTGGAAAAGCGCCCTCCTCATTTTTCCGCACGAGCACATACCAGCCACGGTTGGCCACAGCGTATGGATTTTGAACAATATGTAAACGATCTCCCTTATCAAACCGGATTGTTTGATGACACGAGCATTGACGACTTCCTTTTTCGTACGTAAAGGATTTGACAACAAATAAGCATTCCTGCATTGTCTTCTCTCCCTTCCTGATTCACACCTATATCATAATTGATAACGATTATCATTGTCAATAAAAAATAAAACGCACAGTCCCCCTGTACGTTTATTCCGTATGAAAGTGTCCGTCCTGGAGCTGTTTTTTAAAGAATGACGCTTTTTTACTGAGCGCCTGCTTTTTCTCTTCCGTCTGCTTATTATAGCCGCCCGCGGATGAGCTTCTGCTATTTAAATATCATTCTCCTTGTCTACATCCGCAGCGATCGCCCGTTTATGACACAGCTGATTGCCGAGAATCCACCTTGTTTTCCTCCCATCCCCTCTGTCATTCAGCTTTCCGGAACGCGATCCCCCCATTAACCCGGACGGGCCGCTTGACTCTTTCCAACATCTTCAAAATAGACTACACTGTCATAAAAAAGGAGGGATCTCTGTGAAACCAACAGCATGGATGCTCCTTGAACTTCTCCGTATTCTCCTGCTGCTTCCATTCATTGGAGCAGTACTCTGGTCTACCGTGCTTGGACCGCTTTACGAAGCTGTCGACGTTCATGATCCATACAGAGTGGTTGGAGCAGCCGGCGTATGGGTCTTTTTATTTATTATATATAGGAATTACCTTCAATTCAGTGGATGGTACAAAGGAAAAGAAAGACGGAAGCTTCCACGCGGTGCCTTGATCACCCTTACGGTTGTATCCCTGCTCATGACTATCGGTCCACTTTTCTTAGGATTGAATGGATTGTGAAGAAATTTCAAAAAAGAGGATACCCTTTGACGGGTATCCTCTTCAGACCGCTGGGATCATCCCCGGCAGTTTTTGAATAATTATTATGCAGGCAAGAGGAGATCGGCCTTCTGGATCTCCGGAACCGCCGGTCTCTACGCTTTTTTCAACAATCCGTTTTCCAGACAGAACGCCAGCAGCAGCTCCTTATATCCATGCTCCTCAAACTGGATTCCGATCTGATCCCCGCCATATTCGGAAATGATGCCCGCTCCGAATTTCCGGTGGGACACCTTCAACCCAAGCTCCATCTCCCCTTCCTTTAGCAGCGATTCATCTGATAAGTCGACAGCCGGACGGACCGGAGCCTTTTTCTTCTTCTCCCCTTCCGGCTGGATAATGCGGCGGACATTCATAAGAAAAATGGACTCTGTAACCCGCTCACTGCCTTTATAGTTATAGGAAAGGAGTTCAAGATGAGAGCGTGCCCGCGTCATGCCGACATAAAACAACCGGACCGCTTCCTCCATCGGCGCGCGGTCTTCACTTCGATACCGCTCCATGTCATCCTTGGAGGGCACCACCCCGTTAATAAGGTCGATCATATAGACATTGTCGTATTCCAGCCCTTTAGCACTGTGGAAGGTCGTCAGAGTCAGGGGAGCTTTATTTTTGTTGTACTTCGACGTCTGAATCAGCTGTTCAAGGTGTTTCAATCTGTCTGCAAAGCCCTTTAATGAACCGAGACCGTGGGCAATTTCCTCAAGGGTGTCCAGAATGCCGAATAGATGCTCCGCATTGAAGCCGAAGTTCTCACACATTTTCGTGACCGCCTTGTCATAACCGAGCTTATCCCGGATCATACGAATGGCCTTGCCGGGCTCCATGGTGTTCATTTCATGGAACCTCTTTTTCGCCTGAGCGAGATTTTTGTCTTGATACGAAGGGATATCCTCTTCTCTCAACACATCAAAAATAGAGGTTGAGAGGTGTGTTCTCTTCAAAAAAGCGATCTGCTTTTTCGTGATATAGCCGTTGAATTTCGTATGAATCCGCTCCAGGATATCCACCCGCTGATCATTATAGCTGAAGCGCATGAAGTTCAATATATCTTCAACGATCCAGTGCTTGAAAAACTTGGCATCAATATCCTTCATATAAAAATCGATACCGGCCTTATCAAGCTTGTCTGCCAGTGGAACCGCTGATGAATTGTTCCGGTATAAAACAGCCGTTTCCTCCCCCGGGGAGGCTGCTTTCACAGCTTCCGCGACATAGGTCAGCTGCTGATCATAATTGCTGAACGTCTGCATCTGGATGGGGGCGTTGGACGGATTTTCCGTAAACATCTGCTTCGGATAGCGGTTTTTGTTCCGTTTAATAAACTGATTGGACGCTTCCACAATTTCCTTCGATGACCGGTAGTTCTGCGACATCGTCATCACGGCAGCATCCTCATAAACCTTCTCGAATTGAAGCAGCTTCGTTACGTCGGATCCCCGCCACATGAAAATCGACTGATCATCATCCGCCACGACACATAAGTTGTTGTGCGGACGCGCCAGAAGCTCCACGATTTCATGCTGGACCACACTGTTATCCTGACTTTCATCGGTCAGCACATATTCAAAGCGGCTCTGATAACGGCCCAGCAGTTCTGCATCTTCTAAAAGAAACTGATGGGCGTACGTGAGCATATCGTCAAAATCGAGCAGAAGCCGATCAGAAACCTGCTGTTTTTTAAACCGCTCGTACTCTTTATACATATCAGCCGCCCGCTTCACCTGACACGAAACCTTCTCCAGCTCTTTCCCTGCCAGCATCCGGTTTTTCACGAAGCTGATGTAAGTCATCAGTTCATCCATCTCATCCTCGGACATCTGTTTCTGATGGATATCCTCATAAATCCTTTTCAAAATAAACTTTTTGTGGAGCGGTACATCCGGTCCATGGAAACCCTTTTTCAGTTCTTCATCACTGACATTCCCCTCGATCAGCTGGAAGGATTCTCCTCTTTTCTGCAGCGTCTCCCGGACCACTTGAAAGGCGAAGCTGTGAATCGTTGAGAAGTGCACCTTTTCATTCGTGAGGGAAGAAAAAAACCGGTCAAAACGATCGGACATGTCCCGGGCCGATGCTTTACTGAAAGTAATCGCCATGATCCGCTCCGGCTTCACCTTTTTCTCAAGAAGCAGGTAGCCGATTTTCATATTCAGTGTCGTCGTCTTCCCGGATCCCGGTGATGCCAGCAGGAGCAGTGGGCCGTCTGTGTGAAGAACCGCCTGCTTCTGGACATCGTTCAGTTTTACTCCCGTGTGTTGTTCCATGTTTGTGAAGAAATCCATATGTTCGTCCCTTTCTGTTCAGGAAAGAAAAAATAGATGGAAAAAGGCCCGCGCCCCTTTTCCATCTACATTTTCCATCATCATTGTTGTTCCATTATACCTCCTTCACCCAATCGATTCCAGATGATTTTCTTCCCTCTTTTTACATGAGATGACCGAAGAAGAAACATACTATCAGGGACAAGGAGGTGGAGAACGATGGCGAAGAAAACAAAGAAAAACCAAGCAGAGCAGAAGAACCAAAAAGGGTTTGCTCCAAAACAGGCCGATGTAGAGTTTTCTGAGGAGTTCGGCAGTGCTGCTGCGAATGAAGCTCATCAGAAAGAAGCGAAAAAAGCCCGCAAATCCAAAAAAGCAAAACAAGATAACTAAATGAATGTAGAGGATTTCCCTTTTTCAGGGGAATCCTCTTTCTATAGTTGGAGGTTATTATGAAACGTACAGGTCTACTTACCATCATTATTTTTTTCTCCCTTTCCACAGCACCTGTCTCTGCAAGCGTCCTCTACACAGTGAAGCCCGGGGACAGCTTATGGAAAATCGCTGCACAGTATGAAACAACGCCAGACCGTTTGAAAACGATAAACGGCATAACGGACGGTTCGCAGATCATGCCCGGGCAGTCCGTGATCATACCTGGGAATGCGTACAACGTAACGACAGGGGATACACTTTGGAAGATTGCCCGGATTCATCAGACGTCCATCCATGCTTTAAAAAAACGAAACAGCATCAGCGGAAGCGTCATCACGCCCGGGCAGAAACTCCATATCCCGCAAAGTCGGAAACAGCCGATTACCGCTGGAGCATTTTTCATTCCCGGCACCCCAGTAAAAAATCAACAGTCCATTGACTATTATGGGGAGTATTTATCTGCCCTCGGCCTGTTCGAATACCGGCCGGACGAGAGTGGAGAACTCAGCCGACTGAACGGTGAAGACTCCATATCGCGCACATGGAAAAAAGGCCTGATCCCTCATGCCACCATCACTAATTTAACTAAAGAAGGCTTCGATCCGGATTTGGCCCACCGTCTGCTGTCTAATGAGAAGAAACGAAAAGCGTTGATTGAAAATATCGCCGGCCTCGTGGACGAAAAGCAGTACAAAGGGGTGGTGATCGACTTTGAAAGTCTGCACGAAAAGGACAGGGCTTCTTTCAATACATTCATCCAGCAGCTTTCCACCCGGATTCATAGAATAGGAGGAGAAGTCGGAGCCGCCCTGCCGCCGATGACCGGCGCCTACACCCCTGCCCACCACAAAGCCTATGATTACAACACCATCGGCGGGGCCGTCGACTTCGTTTTTCTTATGACGTACAACTGGCACTGGATGAGTGGGTCGCCCGGCGCCATTGCACCGATCAAGAAGGTGGATGCTGTTATGAACTATGCAGTAACAGCCATGCCGAAAGAGAAAATTTTCTTAGGAATCGCCATGTACGCCTATGACTGGAATACAGAAGATCCTGAAGATGTCCAAGCCTATTCCCAGCAGCGAGCTGTCGATACAGCGATGGAGCACCAACGTCCGATCCATTATGATTTTGAAAAACAAAGTCCGTGGTTTTCCTACACCGATCCTCAGGGCGACATTCATGAAGTGTGGTTCGAGGACGCCCGGTCCATACTGGCCAAATACAGACTCGTGAAAAAATATGATATCCAGGGTGTCGGCGGCTGGAAAACCGGTCTCGATTTCCCTCAAGCCGGCTTCCTGCTTAAAGAAGAATTCACCATAAAAAAACGGTGAAACGCCGCACTTCCAAGCTATGATAAAATGAAAGAATCATAGAGGTAGGAGTGGGATTGATGGATAAAAAAGACATAGCCGGGATCCGGAAACAATTGAAGGTCGACAATGATCTGATGAAGATATCGAATATATTCAACGTCTATATTATGAAGGAATCAACAGACATCTATCATCATCAAAGCCAGCCGTTTGAAATGCTGGACCGCGACCAGCAGGAGCTTTTTATGACCAACTTCAAAAAAGTGCTCACAGGCCAGCTCGACGAAAAGCTGTTCGAACTGAAGTTCAACCAGGAGGCAGAGAATTCCAGCCAGTTCATTCTGCACCGCGGACTCTTGAGCCGGAACGTAGAAGACTGGAAACAGGAAATGCTCGCCATGACGGAAAAAATGATCAAGGACCATCCGTATGAAAAAGATGTCGTCATCACTTTCATACGGGCCGAATACTTAAAACCGACGAGACGACGCAGTGAAGAATCAGAAGAAAGTGACCGCGATGCCGTGTACTCCAACCCGTTTATTCTCTGCAGCGTCAACCAGACGGAAGAGCCGAAAAAGGAAATCCAGTTCGACTATGTTGAAAAAGAATTCAAGTACAATATCCAGGTCGATCCGGTTATTGACTTGAAGCACCCGCTGACGGGATTCATGTTCCCGAGCATTACCGAAGGAACCTCTGATGTCAACCACGTGCTGTACGCCGCCGGCAAAGCCAACGAACCGGACTACTGGTTTATCGAGGATGTCTTAAACGGCGAAGAGATTATGACAGCAAAAGAAGACAAAGCCGTATTTGAGGAAGTCATCCGCGGTGTCGTCGGGGATCAACTGAGTCCATCCACCCTCGCCAATGTATATGGGGAAATCAATAAAGTGGTCGAGGAAAATGAGGATGATACCCCGCCAAAGCTTGATTACCGGGACGTGGAACGGGTATTAAACCAAAGCGGCGAGCAGGTCGAAGGCGAAAAAGTGAAACACGCCTTTCAAATGATCACAGACAACGAAGGATACGAGCTGAAAGCCAGCAGTATCGTTCCTAAATACAAGACGAAATCCATCAAAATCAACACGAAAGTGGCCAACATCTCCATCAGTCCCCAGGATCTGGAGTTTGTCAGACAGGTCAACTACAAAGGGAAACGATGCATTATGATTGAAATTGAAGAAGATGCAGAAATTGACGGATTTAAAATGCTGCCGGAGGCCTTCGGAAACGAACCCTCCTGAAAAAAAGGAGTGGACACGCGTGTCCACTCCTTTTTTTCTTTTTTACCGCCAGGAGCGAAAGCCCCTTCCCTTTCCGCAGGAGTGGAAGGGGCGCCACTCCTTGGGGATTCTTTAACATCGAAAAAGACTCTTCACCCAGCACAGCTGGATGCAGGACAATCTTTTTCATATTCCGGCAGGCAGTCGTCATCAGCGCCTGTGCTTTCCCTTTTTGTTTTCCACGCAGGCGGCAACAGCGCAGCCCATGCCGTGCTTTTAAATCTGCGAACCTGCTTCGTGCACAATCTCTCTCCTCTATATTCCAACGTCGGCACGAGGAGCGTTCGGTGGTGATGCCTGCGGGAACAGCACGGGCCGAAGATCCACTTGGGCAGGCGGTCTTCCTGACCAAGTCAGTGGAGGGCGTGCCCGCGGCATTCATCCACCGATAAGCGGAATGTGACCTTTTACACGACAAATGGATAACTCGAACTGGTTAACACAGGCTTTTTCTACAGCCAAAGGGAGTGGACGGTGACGTCCACTCCCTTTTTTATTCTTGTCCGACAAGCTCCCGCTTGGAGGCATTCTTCTCTCCCGTATAGCCTTCTGGATTCTGCTTCCGCCAGTTCCAGGAGTCCACACACATATCATCAATCGTCTTCTCTGCCTGCCAGCCCAGCTTCAAATGAGCTTTGGCCGGGTCTGCGAAGCACTCCGAAATATCTCCGGAGCGGCGCCCCTCTATGGCATAGGGAACTTTACGGCCGGAAGCTTTTTCGAAAGCCTTCACGAGCTGAAGAACACTGTATCCTTCACCTGTTCCAAGATTATACGTTTCGATTCCAGTTTCGCCTGCTGTCTTTTCCAACGCATGCACGTGTCCTCTCGCAAGGTCCACGACGTGAATGTAATCTCTTACTCCTGTCCCGTCAACCGTCGGGTAATCGTCACCAAACACCTTCAATTCAGGGAAATGACCGACAGCCACCTTTGTAATATAAGGCATCAGGTTGTTCGGAATCCCTGAAGGATCCTCACCTATGCGGCCACTCGGGTGCGACCCGATCGGATTAAAGTAGCGGAGAACAGATATACTCCACGATTCATCAGAGACATATAAATCCTGAAGAATTTCCTCAAGCATCAGCTTCGTACGGCCATAAGGATTTGTGGCCCCAACCGATGCACTCTCCGTAAGAGGAAGAGAGTCAGGGGTGCCATACACGGTGGCGGATGACGAAAAGATCAGCTGTTTCACATCAAATTCCTTCATCACTTCACACAGCATCAACGTCCCCGTAATGTTGTTATGATAGTACGTCAGCGGCATAGAAACCGATTCACCGACCGCCTTCAGTCCTGCCAGATGAATGACAGCTGTAATATCGAAGTCCTTGAAAACCTCTCGTAAAAGGTCCTGATCCCGCAGATCCCCTTCTACAAACGTCAACGTCTTCCCTGTCAGTTCCTGCACACGCAGCAGGGATTCGGGGTGGCTGTTCGATAAGTTGTCCAGAACGATAACCTCATGGTCCCTCTCCAATAATTCAAGACAGATGTGGCTGCCTATGTATCCGGCCCCGCCTGTAACTAAGATCATTGCCTCTCCTCCTCTATCAATCTCTTACCTTGGAATGTACAGGAAAATTAAGGATATGTCTACTATAAAAGGAAAGGAGCCCTCCTTTAGGCTCCCTTATAAAAGTCCTCGATCTGTTCATTTTTCGACATTTTTACGCCATTCAGCCCATTTTTCAAGAAAATTTTTGTATAATAATTACCAAGCATTATAATGGCTGGATTCATGATAATGGATGAACCCGTGACTTTCTGCCAGCCTCTGACTTTTCGACTTCTGAGAGAAGGAGACAGTCAGTATTTCCAAACCTGTTTCCTGACGAAGCTGCTTCAAATCCCGCATGCGGTCCAGGGACCATTGATCTTTCGCAACCGAGGAGTAATTGTAATTCTCCCACATAATGCCGTCTACATAAGGATACGTTGTGGTCGACAACGTGCCGAACCCCCAGTTTTGAATAAGGGACAAGGAAGGGTACTGACGCCGGATTTCCTGCAGGAAGACGGCCATGCCCGCACGCTGGTCATCCAGTACATCGGATCCGCAGTGTTCGTTATCGATATTGCCGACAGTATCTAAAAAGACACCGTCCAAACCCTTATCAGCCACCTGCTTCTCAATCTCAGCCAGCAGCACCTGCTGATAATGATCAGAGGTGATATCGGTCAGATAAGAATCCCATTCCGGATAATAGACACGCTCACCGTCCCGGTGGAAAAAGTCGGACTCTTCAAGCTGACTGATCAACGCCGTATTCCAGTTATCAGCTTCCATGGTGTTGATATACCCATACACCAATGTCCCGGACTGCTGAATCGTTTCAATCTGGCTTTTAGTATAGAACACCGGTTCAATCATGACAGCATCATACGCCTGCATCTTATTCAAGACTGCTTCGGTCGGAGAATCATAATAAATTTTATAGGACTGCACATTGGAAAGTGGATGAGAAGATTGTGCAGAAGTAGATAGAGGGGAAAGTACAAGACCAGCGGCTAAAACAACAAGAAAACTCCGTTTCATTTTTGTGAGTATACCCATAATACGCCTCCTGATTATTCAGAGAGCGGCTGTGGCATTGCAGACTGGCAGTCGGCTCCTGTGAGGAACTACGACCCATGTCTTTGCGCCCTTATCTTTCGATAAGTTTGCCTTTCTCTATTCAATTTTATCCACATTATACCACAGGTTTAACATGTTAAAGTATTTTAAATCCACATGGAGGTGATTGGATGTTCTACCAACAATCCAGTTTTATCCGGAAGTTTATTGAACTGATCCTCGTATTTTTTGTATTGGGATTCCTTGATCAGACGTTGGAATGGAACATGCTGGAATGGACGCTTAACCCTGTCTTCTTTGCTGTCCTATTGTTTTCCCTCAGATACGGTGTGAATTTTGCTCTTTTGAGCTTTTTTGCTGCATTATTCTATCATGTGTATGACATGTATCAGCGGGACGGGGACTTGTTTCTCTTATTCTATGATCCCGCCAATTATTTATCTCTCCTCTTCCTACTCCTGACCGGCGTCATTACAGGGCTGTACAGCACGTCCTTCCGGGAAAGATATGAGAGTCAGCAGTATGTGCTGAAGGAAACGAAGGATGAAAATGAGGAACTAAAAACATCCTTAACTGCTCTGGAACGGTCTCAACGGGTCATGCAGGCAAAGGTCCTTGATTCCGAGTACACCCTTTCCAGGATTTACGAAGTCGGAAAGACGCTTGATCAGCCTTCTCCAGAACTTGTCCGAAACGAGGCCGTTACGATTATCGGAGACCTGTTTGAAGCGGAAAACTTAGCTGTCTATCATGTCGACTCTTCTAAGAAATCGCTGCGCCTCCGCGTTCGAAAAGGAAATACCGAACGACTTCCGCAGACGATTTTCATTGATGATGCGGCCTCGATTTTCTCACGGGGACTGAAGAACAAAACCATTACTTTAAAGACGGTTGATGATGAAGCCGATGCTCCGGTGCTGATCGGACCGATCGTCTACAATCAGGACGTACGGGAAATCCTCGTGATTGATCAACTTGATTTTGCCAAACTGACAAAATATGAAGTTCAAATCCTCTCTCTCGTGCTCGACTGGATGGCCAACCGGATCGAAAGAGCTGGAGAGTATCTTCGTAAAGAAGAAGAGCAGAAGATGTATCCAGGCACAAGTATTTATGATAAGGAAGCTTTTGACGAACTTGTTCAGCTTCAGGAAAAACGAGCGGAGAAATACGGGGTGCCTTATAGTGTCGTTTCCATCGATGTCAGCCCTTACAGGGAAATGTCGGTCGTGGAAGCAGAAATCATCCTGCGTGCCTACTTGAGAGAATTGGACATTATGGGTTACGACCAGACGGAGCAGCATTTCCACTTCCTGCTTCCAGGTACGAGCTCCGAGAATGCATCCATCGTCGAAGAGCGGATTTACAAAGCACTCGATACAAAAGGCGGGATTTACATTGGTTAATTTCCAGGAACCCTACTGGCTGATCTTTTTCTATGTTATTCACGGCCTCGCTGTTCTGATCGTTTCCCTGCTGCTTCGAAAAAGGATGCATGATGACAAAAAAGGAACCGTCACATGGCTCGCCATTACGAGCGTATTCCTCCCGATCATCGGAGAGCTTCTCGGACTGGCCGCCTGGCTGGCTGCGAAAGCGTCCGGCAGCAATCACATGATTGATGATTACGATGATTATGTCACATTCACGCCGTTGAATCTTGAATACCTGCGTTATGAAGCATCATCAAGCATGGATTTATCGCCCATCAGCGATGCCCTTTTGAGGAACGATGGCGTCAACCAGAAGGAATTGATTGTCAGTCTGATCAATTCCGATATCGCCAATAAAGGACGGCACTTGAACCTCGGCCTGATCCACAACAATTCAGAAACCGTCCACTATGCAGCTACAACCATGAACGTGCTGTCCAGCCGGTTTGAAAAAGAACTGGAACATGCCAGAAAAGAATTGGCCCCGGAAGCACCCATGTCTTTCGAGCGTTTATGCAGCGTGTACGAACGTTATCTGGGAAGTGGTATTCTTGATGAGAACGGACAGGCGCGGCTCGAGAAACAATATGAACAACTGCTGGAAGAAATGGTTCCGAAACTTGAAAAAGAACCATGGATGTACCGCAGTCTCGGCGATATTTACATACGTCGTGGAAAAGAGGAAAAAGCGGTGGAAGCTTTCCGTGAGATGGTCAGCCGCTTCCCGGCCCATCCAGGAGGCTACTTGAAATTGATTGAAATATACTATGCAGGACGCGACTGGACAAACATCAAGCCTGTGCTCAACGACCTTTTCCAACATGTGCAGGCAGAGGACATCCCTGAAAGCCAACGCTTCATTATCCAACAGATGGGAGGGAAAACACTGTGAAAAAACAAATCACTATTTATGCTTCGGTTCTTTTCCTTCTATTCACAGCTGCCATTATCATTCTGCAATTTATGCGGCTCGATATGTTTCATCAGTGGTTTCCTGCCGAAACGGCACAAGAAACATCGGTGGAAACGATGAGCACGGAGGAGAGTCCCACAGAAGGAGAAGAACTTCAGGTTTATGTGCATAAAAATGACACCCCATTGTCCAAGGACGCATTGGAAAACCTGGAATACGCCATGGACTACGCTAAGGTTTCCTATAAGGAGATAACGAAAAAGGAAATGGAAGAGCTGACGCCTTCCCCTTATACCGTCCTCGTTCTCGGAGGTGAGCACTCCGAAGAATGGCCGTATGAAGAAATCCGCTCCTTCGTGGAAAAGGGAGGAAACCTGTATATTGCCTCACGCTTCATCAATCCCAACTGGAATGAACTGATCGGCTTGGAAGATGTGGAAGATTTCCTCGACGATATATACGGGCTGACGTTTGAGAAGGAAGTTTTCCCTGGATATATGGATTTAGGTGAGGATTCCCAGCTGTTTTCCCACAGCATTGCTGATGTTGAACTCGCTGAAACCGCCGATGTTTACATTTCAGCAGAAGATCACCCGATTTTATGGGCGAACAATTACGGAGAAGGGAAGGTCATGTTCTGGAACACCTCTTCTGTTACAGAAAAAACCTCACGTGGACTAATGCTGCAGGCCCTTTCCTTCCTGCCTCCCACATTCGTTTCCTCACAGGCGGGTATTAAGGTGATGCACATTGATGACTTCCCTTCTCCTGTTCCAAGCGGTACGACAGATGTGATCCAGCGGGATTACGATTTGACTGTGGAAGATTTTTATTCTGAAGTCTGGTGGGAGGATATGAAACGGATCGGCGAAGAAGAAGATGTGATTTATACCGGATACTTAATTGGAACCTATCAGGATACGATGGATATGACAGCAGAAGACCTGATTGAAACCAGACGTTTCCCAATGCTTTATTTCGGCCGCAAGGTTTTGAAGGAGGACGGGGAAATTGGACTCCATGGATATAATCACCAGTCTCTTGTAACAGCAGATGAACCGATCAATCCTGAATACGGCTACCGTCCTTGGCAGAATCAAGGCGAGATGGAAGAGTCTCTAAACCGAGTGAACGAACTGTTCAACTACTACTTCAAGGAAAAGGACGTTCATTCCTATGTCCCCCCTTCCAATGTGTTAAACGAAACCGGGGTGCGCGCTCTGCATGAAGTATTTCCGGAACTTGAAGCTGTATCCGGCTTGTATACAGGTGACAAGGAGACGGGAGCCTTCTTACAGGAATATGAACCAAACAGTGAGTTTCCATCCATCTACCATTTCCCAAGGATTTCAAGTGGGTATGGGGAGACCGATGAAGAGCGTTTCGTCCAGATTGATGCGATTGCGAACTTCGGGGTATTCGCCCACTTCATCCACCCGGATGATGTGCTCGATCCATACCGGGCCGGAGACAGTGGATGGCCGGAAATGAGGCAGTCTTATGAAGATATGCTCCATTATATTCACGATCACTACACACACCTGAAGGGGATGCGGCAAACGGACGCCACAAAGAAAATGAAACAGTACCAGGCTTCTGTCATTGACGTAACCTATCAGGACGAGCAGATCGTTATCAAGGGCGAAAATCTCCTCTCCCCTTCCACAGTTCTTGTCAGATTGAATAAAGGAAGGATCGAGACCGGTTCCTTTGATTATGGAGATGTCGAATCTCTCGGTGAATCCGGCACACTTTATCAAGTGACCCTTAAACAGCCGTATGCTGAAATTACGATAAAGGATGAAGCCTTGTGAAAATAGGAATGGTCGTTGAAGGAAGCTATCCCTACGTAAGCGGCGGCGTGGCCAGCTGGGTACAGATGCTTGCTGCACAGATGCCTCAGCATGAATTCGTCATTATTGCCATTACACCGGAGGAAATGACCGCTGACGATTACCGCTACGAGCTTCCTTCCAATATCACGGAAGTCATTAACCTTCCATTGAATCTAAAACCAGCCGCAAAAAAGCGGCGCGTCAAACTGACTGAAGAAGAACAGCATATGTTGACCGATTGGATGATGTTCCGCAGTCTTCCGCCGGATGTACTGGACATCTTCAAGAAAAAAATCGGTTCGACCGAAGCGCTCTTTTCAAGCGAACTGTTCTGGAACATGGTACAGGAAAGCTACCGGATTGAAGAACAGTCGGGTTCCTTCATCGATTACTTCTGGATGTGGCGCGGCATGTTCACGCCTGTCCTCGAGCTGCTGCAGGCGGAGTTCCCTGAGCTTGATCTGATCCATTCTGCGTCCACGGGTTATGCCGGACTGATTGCTGCTGCCATCAAGCAGCGTCAGGGAATTCCTTATCTCTTAACGGAACACGGCATCTATTCACGAGAGCGTGAGGAGGAAATCCTGCAGGCTGGATGGATTCCTGAGTACTATAAAAAACGCTGGGTCCAGTTTTTCCATCATTTATCCAAGCAGGCCTACACGGAAGCGGATGATGTGATTACGCTTTTCGACCGCAACAGCCGGCTCCAACATGAACTTGGTGCTGATGAAGACAAGCTGGCTGTCATTCCAAATGGCATCCATTATGACCGGCTTTCAGGAATTGTCAAAGTTCCCAAAACAGATGTTCTGAAAATCGGGGCGATTGTCCGCGTTGTTCCAATCAAGGATATTAAAACGATGATCAATGCCGCCAAAATCCTCGATGACAAAGGGGTCCCTTTTGAGCTGACGATTATGGGACCACTGGATGAAGAGGAAGAGTATGCCGAGGAATGCCGGCTGATGATTGAACAGCTGAGTCTAAATCACTGCGTCATGCTTGCGGGTAAGGTCAATATCATAGACTACCTTCCTCACTTTGATGTCTGCCTCTTGACAAGTATTTCAGAAGGGCAGCCGCTGGCCGTCCTTGAAGGTATGGCAGCAGGGATTCCTTATGTCGTCACAGATGTGGGGTCATGTTCTGAGCTGATGTATGGACGTGAAGATGATCCCTTCGGACCGGCAGGCTTTGTCGTCCCGCCCGTGAATCCGAAAGCCATTGCTGAACACTGCCAATGGTATTATGAGCACCCTCAGGAAGCTGAGAAATTCGGAATAAATGGACAGAAGCGGGCAGAAACGTATTATCAAGTGCACCAATTCATTGATCAGTATACAGAGTTGTACACAGAAAGGGGGATGGCTTATGGCCGGCATCGGGTTTAAGCTGCAGAAATTGTTTCAGGAGGACTACTTCTCCTCGCGGATTAAAGCCTACGCATTTGCAGGACTGGTCACCTCCGGTCCGTGGCTGGTCGTTATTGCGACCATTGCTGTGATCCAGTGGATGACCTCTTTCTTCTCCCTGCTTGATCTGCAGGAGAGGGAGCTGTTCAACCTTTCTGTAGCCTACTGCTTCATCTTTTCCCAGGTCCTCTTCGGTGTGCAGCAGTTAGTTGTCACCCGGTACACCGCCGACCTGTTTTATGAACGACGAACAGAGGCCATTTTCCCAACGTTTATCGGGATGACAAAGGTGACGCTCGGACTTGCTTTCATCAGCTGGTTGATTTTCTTTTTGATTTCGCCTCTTCCCTACTACTTCAAATGGCTGATGTTGATTCTTTATGTGACCGTTAATCTCATCTGGGTGCTGTTCCTGTTCCTCAGCGCAGCGAAATTTTATCAGGCCGTGGCCTACAGCTTCCTGGCCGGAGGCGGAGCCGCTCTGCTTCTCGTCTTCCTGTTTGGAAAAAACGCTTCCTGGTTTCCGGTGTTCGAGCACTCCAACAGCTTCTTTCTGCTTGCCGGATTTACGTCAGGCATGCTCGTGACGTTGTTCGGGTTATTCATGTCGATGCTCATGACGTTTCCAACCAGGTCGAAGGAGAACCAATTCAGCTATCTGGACTATTTTGACCGTTTCCCTTCCTTATTCTGGACGGGATTCTTGTACAATGTCGGCATCTGGGTCTGTAACTGGGTGATCTGGTTCGGTGAAGGAAACGGCTTCCTTTTAGAATCTTTCTTGTACCACCGCATCTATGATACGGCGATATTCTGGTCGTACTTAACGATCATCCCAACGCTGATCATTTTCGTCGTTTCCGTTGAAACGCGTTTTTATGAGCGGTACCGTGTCTTTTACGGTTATATCAATGAAGGGGGGACGCTTTCCCAGATCAAGACTGCGAAAACAGCGATGCAGCGCGTTCTGAAGCAGGAAATGGAGCGTCTGATCCGCAGCCAGGGGCTCTTTTCCCTGCTGATCCTTCTGACGATTGGAAGTATTGCATCCTTCCTTTCCCTAGAACCTGATATTGCCTCCATTTTCCGCTTTACGACCATCGGTGCGTTTGCCAATGCGATGGTTCTTGTGATTACACTGATCCTCCTCTATTTCGAAGACCGGCAGGGAGCCATGTGGACATCCATCATCTTTTTCCTATTGAATCTCGGGTTGTCGCTGTTGTTCCTCCCATTCGGCTATGACGGCTATGGGCTGAGTTTCTCGATTGGGTCCACGCTGGCCTTTGTATTCGCACTAGCCCGTTTGATTCTTTTCATTGAGAAAGTCGACTATCAAGCTTTCTGCCAGCCGCAGGCACTCACCTACACGCAAAAGCGCAGACCGTTTACAAAGCTGGGGGCATGGATGAACAAACGCACCCTCTTCTAGCAGAAAAGGTCCGTCCCCACTCATGGGACGGACCTTTTTTATTCTCTATAACGGCGCCCGCTTCGTGTTTTAACAGATGTTCAAACCTACGTCCCATTCTATATCATTTAGAAGGCTATTTTTTTGAGGGCCGTACTGACCGATGCCATTGTCGGAATCATCCCCCTCCCGTCCTGATTGAGAAACTTCAATGTATTTCTCACCATATCCGGTCGGATTCCTGTACAAATGGGGGATATGCCGAGAAGCTTAAGAACGCCTGTCAGCTCATAGAGTAGTTTTCCGGCATGTTCATCAACATCATACAATCCGGACACATCGATGATCAGGTAGTTGAGGCGGTGACGGGGGATTTCTGTGCAGAGCTGCTGCATCATATGCTCCGTCCTTGTTTGATTCATCGTGCCGATCAGAGGAAGAACAGCGATTCCTTCCTTCAGCGGGACGATAGGAGTCATGACTTTGATCAGTTCACGCTCCGCTTCTTTCTGTGTGGTCATATCACGAAAGATCGATTGAATCGCCTTAGTTTCTTCATATTGAATTGGATGACAGAAAAGTTCTACCTCCACAACCGTGCCGTCTCCCCGGTAGACGGTTGTTTCCACCAATTCCCCGATTCTGCCCTTCTCTTCCCCATCCTTAATCCGTCCTCGGATAAAAGACCGGAAGTCTTCTGTAAACACATCTAAGACATTTCCTCCGACAATCTGGTCTTTTGCCAGTCCAAAGAACTCGGAAGCCGCTTCATTGATGTGAAGAATTTCATGATCGCAGTGGATGACGGTCGGTTCCATCGAATATTCGGTAATTTCCCTGTGCAGGCTTTCTTTTTCTTCATTAAATAAGGCGCGTGTCGATTTTTTCATCCCGCTCCCTCCCCGTTGAATGGTCTTTTTCCAGGCAGCTTTTTACTATAGTAGCACACGGAAACAGAGATATTTGTCACATTATGGCGAAGGACAAAGAAATATCATTGAGAATGAAAGCGCTGTACTTGAAAATTTCCTGTATGAATTTTAACCACTTAAAATATATTATATTTTCTGATAGTTTGTTACAATAAAGCTAGTAAACTTCTTGAAAAACCTAAAAAACCGCATTACACCGCTTTTTGTCGATCGCTGCCACTTCCCTCTGTTCTATGAACACGAACGTTTGTTCATAAATCTTTCAAAATATTTACGGGTTCACTCTTTCAATCTATGTTCTTTTTTATTATAATTATAATCTGAGATGGGTTATAAAATAACATAAATTCTGAAGGGAGAATTGTTATATGCATAAAGATGATCTTCACGGAAGCCAGGGCGGTCAATGCCCGTTCACTGGTCAAACGAATGGTGGCACAGAGGAAGAAACAGCCATTACCACACAAAAAGTAGGAACGACCAATAAAGACTGGTGGCCGAATATGCTCAACTTGAGTATTCTTCACCAGCACGATAAGAAAACAACGCCGATGGGCGATGATTTTGATTATGAGGAAGAGTTCAGCAAGATTGACTATGATCAATTGAAGCAGGACCTTCATGACCTGATGACAGACAGTCAGGACTGGTGGCCGGCGGACTACGGGCATTACGGTCCCCTTTTCATCCGTATGTCCTGGCACGCTGCGGGAACATACCGTACAGGTGACGGACGCGGTGGTGGCGCGACAGGAAACCAGCGTTTCGCTCCATTGAACAGCTGGCCGGATAATGCCAACATAGATAAAGCCCGCCGTCTCCTCTGGCCGATCAAACAGAAGTACGGCAATAAACTCTCCTGGGCCGACCTGCTCGTTATGACAGGTAACGTTGCTCTTGAATCCATGGGTCTGAAAACGTTCGGCTTCGGAGCCGGCCGTGAAGACATCTATCACCCGGAAGAAGACGTCTACTGGGGTACAGAGAGAGAATGGCTGGCCGACAACCGTTATTCCGGTGACCGCGACCTTGAAAATCCACTGGCTGCTGTTCAAATGGGCTTGATTTACGTCAACCCTGAAGGACCGAACGGCAACCCGGATCCACTTGGAAGTGCCCGTGATATCCGCGATACATTCGGACGTATGGGAATGAATGATGAAGAAACTGTAGCGCTGATTGCCGGTGGACACACCTTCGGTAAAGCCCACGGTGCCGGAGATGCCGAAGCCCACGTTGGTCCGGATCCAGAAGCAGCACCGATTGAAAATCAGGGACTTGGCTGGCAGAGCACACACGGCAGCGGAAAAGGCCGCGACACAATCACAAGTGGTGTGGAAGGGGCATGGACAGCAAACCCGACGACATGGGATAACGGCTTCTTCGACCTTCTATTCGGCTACGAGTGGGAGCTATCCAAGAGTCCTGCCGGTGCCAACCAATGGGCTCCTGTCAACCAGAAGGAAGAACATATGGCGCCTGATGCTGAGGATGCATCCATGAAAGTACCAACCTTCATGACGACCGCGGATATGGCCCTCCGCATGGATCCGGATTATGAGAAGATTTCCCGCCGTTATCATGAAAATCCGGACGAATTCGCCGATGCATTCGCCCGTGCCTGGTTCAAGCTTCTTCACCGTGATATGGGACCAAAAGCAAGGTACCTTGGACCTGAAGTCCCTGAAGAAGATTTGATCTGGCAGGACCCTGTACCTGAAGGGAACTACGATCTGTCTGATGCAGATATTGAAGACATCAAGTCCCACATTCTTGATTCTGAACTGACGATCAGTGAGCTTGTCAAAACAGCCTGGGCTTCTGCAAGCACATTCCGCGGCTCTGACAATCGTGGTGGAGCCAACGGAGCGCGCATCCGTCTGGAACCGCAGAAAAGCTGGGAAGTCAACGAGCCTCAGCAGCTGGCCAAAGCTCTTGACGTGTACGAGCGCATCCAGTCGGAAATCGATTATGAAATCAGCCTGGCTGACTTGATCGTCCTTGGTGGCTCAGCTGCCATCGAACAGGCGGCGAAGGATGCCGGTGTTCATATCACAGTCCCATTCGCACCTGGACGCGGAGATGCCACAGAAGAACAAACCGACGCTGAAAGCTTTGATGTATTAGAACCGATGGCTGACGGTTTCCGTAACTACGAGAAGAAAAAATACACGCTCAGCCCTGAAGAGCTGCTCGTCGACAAAGCCCAGCTCCTTGGACTGACGGCCCCTGAAATGACCGTTCTTATCGGCGGCATGCGTGTACTTGGAGCGAACTATGAGGATACGGATCTTGGTGTATTCACGAACCGTGTCGGCTCGTTGACCAACGACTTCTTCGTCAACCTGCTTGATATGGGCATCGAGTGGAAGCCTGTGGATTACAACCGCTATGAAGGCCGTGACCGCCAGAGTGGCGAGCTTGTCCGCACTGCTTCCCGTGTAGATCTTGTCTTCGGTTCAAACTCTGTGCTTCGTTCCATTGCAGAGGTATACGCGACAGAAGACAACAAAGAGAAATTCGTCCATGATTTTGTATCCGCATGGGTGAAAATCATGAACGCCGATCGTTTTGACCTGAAAAAGAATAAAAACCTGGCTTATAACCAGGCGTAACCATTAATCATCAACGCCCCCGACCCCAAAAACCCTGGAAGCGGCACTGCTGCTTCCAGGGTTTTTTATATGCATCCTGAGTCAGGACAGCCGTCCGCACAATTAGTTACACTTACCGGACGGCAGGGGTTCACCTCATCTATCGGAATAGTCGTTCTACCATCTACCAAAAGAAACCCCGGCGCGAAAAAGCGCCGGGGAAAAATATAAACAACTTAGGTGACCCAACCATGTAAGAATCATCCTTGATTCTATACATTTCGATTGATTTTTTAAGACTTTCCCGAAGGACAATTCTACCAGGCATTCGTTTCCTTATCCCGTTACGTCCCGTTTTTATTCCAGCCCAGAAAGGAGAAAGCAGCAGCTATGGAAGCGGCCAATGTTTCCTTATTCCGCTGGACCATCCAGCTTTGTAAAGAAACCTTCCCTGTCATCCTTCTGCGGCCGGCTGGATCACAGACCCGTTGTCCTCCCTTTTTAAGCGGAGGAACATTCTCTCAATGGCTGTGATTGTCGCTCGCTCGGAAACGAACCCGCAATGGTTGAGCCACCTAAGTTGTTTATGTTTGTTACTCATCTTCTTTACACCTTTATTATAACACCCTGTGCGGGTGGGAACGGTGGAAGTTGTGTCTACTTTGCAAACGTTTACAAAAAGGAGTTCAGACGGTTTTTGATGAATAGGTAAGGAAGAATGATCCATCGATTACTCCAAAGGAGAGAAAACCATGCTGGAATCTGTAGACTTATCCTTGAGCATAGACAAACAGCAGTACAAAAAGGAACTGAAGGAAACACAGCTGAAGTTACTTCAGCTGCAGCGCCCCATTTACGATCAGCAGTTAGGGGTGATCATCGTTTTTGAAGGCTGGGACGCTTCCGGTAAAGGAGGCGCCATCAAGCGGATTACGAGCGGACTGGACCCTCGCGGCTTCGAGGTCCATGCCATCGGTGCGCCTTCCACAAATGAAAAACGCCACCATTACCTCAAAAGGTTCTGGAATAAGCTCCCTCCCTATGGGAAAATAGCCATCTTTGACCGCTCGTGGTATGGACGGGTGCTGGTGGAGCGGGTCGAAGGTTTTGCTTCAGGGCAGGAATGGAAACAGGCGTACGATGAAATCAATCAATTTGAACAACTCTTTTCCCAAGACCGCTATGTAGTGATTAAAATATGGATGCACATATCAAAAGAAGAACAGCTCAAACGATTTCAAGAACGACAATCCGACCCATTGAAAAAATGGAAAATCACAGACGAAGACTGGCGAAACCGGTCCAAATGGGACATATATGAAGAAGCGGTGGAAGATATGTTCCACTATACTTCTCCTCCTGAATGTCAGTGGCACATTGTCGAAGGGGAAAATAAGCATTTTGCCCGGGTGAAGACCAATCGGATTATTATCCAGGCCATTGAAAAAAGGTTACAGCACGTCCCTTCTCATCCAAATCCATAAGTGAGGATAATAAAAAACAATCCCTGATAGAGATGTCAGGGATTGTTCTTTCAAGGTCATTCCCCTTTTTTCTTCACGATGTACATATGATACGCGGCGTGAAAGGCAGGATAGTCTGTATAATCATCACAAAGGATTTCCCAGTCGAAATCCATCTCATTCAGCACGCGTTTCAGATGATCCTCCCTCTCCTCTCCCTGAATCATGAAAGTGGCAAGGATGCCGCCGTACTGTAACTCGGATGCGACACGATGGAGCAGCTTTGTTTCTTTTTCCAGGTCCCTTTTATAAAAATGCAGGATGGAATCAAGCAGGACAATATCGTGGTCGCGGGATACCGGGTACGCATAAAGATCTCCTGCCACCCCTTTGACGTCCAGCTGCTCATCACTGGCGGAATGGTTCATCTGCTCAAGGCCGACTGTTGATATGTCCACCCCTGTCACTGTATAGCCTAACCTTCCTAAACAAAGAGCGTCCCTCCCCTGCCCGCATCCTAAATCCAGCACGTGTCCTTTCGGTTCATAGGACTCAAAGAACTTGATGAGTCCTGGGTAGGGGTCACCGAAGTATTGCGGTTCTTCATAATAATGGTCGTAGATGGGTTTAGTCATTCTTGTCCTCCTAGATCAGTCATGTCGTTCCTAAATTAATATCCTTTCGTGATTCCTTACTGCAGACATTCCGAATATCTTTAATTACCGGGGCATACAGGTTCGTTTCTTCTGCCCACATTCTAATCAACATGCGGCTTTAAGGTCTAGTGGCAAATAACTTCCTACACCCTTCTTTAAACTCCGGCGCACCTCCATAGGAAGGATGACGAATAGGAACGTGTTTCATTCCATACTGATTCAGCTTTTCTTTCGCATATTTCCCAATACAAACTACCTTACTATTGGGTGGACAGTAGTCTAACAAGCATTTCAAATACTCTACGCCTGCTCGTAATTCATCCGCACTTGGAGGCCGGTTGGAAAGCAGCCCTTTTTCCTCTTGATAAGGATGGAAGGGAAAGACATTCCAAAGAATCACCTTGTAAGCATCGATGTTATTTTCAAGGAGTGTTTTCCATACAATAGAAGCCGTCGGCTCACTAAAACCCTTCTTTCTCCAAGAATTTCTGAAGCCTGGATAATCTGATTCTGGATGGCTCGTTCGCTGCCCCGCTTTCCCTCTGAAAACACCCTGATGCCCTATGTCAGGATGAGTACCAGTAATGATTCTTTCCGATGTCATTGGAATCCCTGAAAAACGGCCACCCTGATACCCTAATGCTTCTGCTACAAAGATATACTCTGCTGTTGTTTTTCTCTGTTCTAAATACCTGGTGAGATGTTCGGCCCTTATCAATGGCGCTTCAGGGTGGATATCAAGGTGTTCCGAGTAATCCTTCCATGGGTTAAACACTCCAGCATCCGTACGGTGTGACTTCATCTCGTCAATGAAATTCAGCATACCCTCATCCTTCCTTCTGCTCTTATGACCAGATACCCTCACGAGCTTGTTAACGATTTCAACATAATGGAAGGATTTCCTTTTCTTTTATTGAAAATCGGTCTGTGAAAATAGGCACATCACCTCTGTTCATGGTATGGTGTAGAAAATAGACGCATACCAAACACAGCCCCCTTCCCTACCCACAAAGGAGGAATGCTCCGTGGAATATAACCGCGAAGAAGAAGTGATCCGTAACTATCAAAAAGGCGAAAAAATGATGATCCTTGTTTTTGCCCAGTGGTGCATCAACCATGACCTCGATCCCATCGACATGTATACAGAAGCCTATCCCTACCAGGAGAAGAATAAAGAGTTGATCGAAGCACTGGATCTGACTGTTCCAAAGAAGGAATCCGATCTCATTGATTCAGAAACAATCCTTGAGGTACTCTCCCTTTACGGAAATGACGACCTTGCTTTTGTCGTCTCTGATTACATCCATCGTAAAAATATAAAATAACCTTTAAAAACGGTACCTTCCCCAGCGGATTCAGGTACCGTTTTTACATTTCAAGGCGGCCACATAGGAAGTTGATATAAATACATGAAACATTCGCCCATGTTCTTACGTATATTCATAGTAAGAGATTCATAGATTCCCCCGGATATATGGTATTCTTGAAGTAATATATAAACTTGAAACCACGGAAATTAGGAAAGATGAAAAAAGGGGCTGACAACGCATGGACAACCTCTACTCTTCTACGCTGGAGTATTTGGAAAGAGCCTTCATGCCGCATACATCCGAATATCAGCGCTATATCGACTTTCAAACGATGAGGGATATGAAACAGGTCATCAAAGAGAAACGGCCGGTCTATTTCGATCTGGAGATCAAAGAGCTGGCGGAAATGAACAAAAGATATATTCTGGATGGATTTTGGAACGGCATATTCTTTACCGCCGTGCTTCCAACCTCCAATACATTCAAAGGGACGATCGAGTATTACGGCAAGCCGCCGAAAATGCTGATCGGCCGGTTTGAAATGGACGATGAACGCAGACACTTTTTCCCCACGTTCCTGAAGGAAGAGTTCAGCAGGAAAAAAGTGCTCGGAGACACATTACGGGATTTTTCAGGGATTTTGTTTACCTATTTGAATACGTACGTCAACGATATGGACGTATCCATAGAAACTACAACCTTTGAAGATTTTGAGAACCCCATATTCGAAGAATGGGAATTTCCATTTCTCGAAAAGCATCACGACCTCCAGAAGGAGTGGGTTTCTTTAAAGGAACGGACAGCAAACCAATTCAAACGCCTGGACGAACTCGAAGTCGAAGACCAATACGCGCTCGAGACGATGATAAATAAAGACGTTCCTGACTTCATCGCATCGTTCCATCGATTGTCTGATGAGAATAAGGAAAACCGGAAGCATGAACTGGTAGAGACGATGTATGATTTGAGCCGGTTCATCGAAACACTGGAACGGAAAGAAGAAGAAAGTTACGCGCAGAACTTCGCCAGAAGCAAGGGGATTATCGCTTCCAAGTACAACAAAGAAGATGAAAACTTCCTCTCCAGGAAGTGATCGTTTTAAGCAGCCGGCTGTTTTGTTTTTCTTGAGAAGACAGAATCGCATACAGGAGGTAGAACTATGAGTAACCATTCCACCTATAGGGACAAAGAAGCGGAACTGAACCATCAGGACCTGCAGGAAGCCATGACGCTGATAAAAAAAGAAGATCTCGACCGATTGAATGAGGAAGCAGAAACCTACGCCGGGAGATTCGATGCATCCAGGGACGACTCCCTCTCCGATGTGATGAGGGAACTCGGAGATCTCGGAGAAAAAGAACAGCGTGTCGCCGGGGAAACGATGGAAACGTTGAAGCGTCCGGTCAACGACCTTATGACCAAGGGCAATAATGACATCCCCCAGTCTTTGCAGGAGCTTGAAACAATCGTATCGGACCTTGATCCGAAGCGTACAGAAGGAAACGGCGTCCAGCGGTTCTTTTATAAACTAAGCAAAAAGAAACCGATCGACCGCTACATGAAGAAGTATGAAACCGTCGACTCAAAAATCGATACTGTCGTCCGCAGCCTGCTTGCAGGAAAAGACCGTCTTGAAGAAGACAGCGTCGAACTGCAGCTCATCAAAGAAAACGCCCAGAAGCGGATTTATGACCTGGACAAGCAGATTTATCTCGGGAAAAAACTGTTTGAGCTGTTGAAGGAAAAAGAAGCGACGGGTGAGTACGACCTTGCCCTGATCACCGAAGGCAAAGAGAAAATCATTACGCGTACGAGAAACATGACGCAGATGAAGAGTGTGCTGCATCAAAGTGTTTCCTCTGTTGATATCATTAAGAAAAACAATGAAAAGCTGAAGGAATCCATCCGCAATGCCGTGACGCTGACAAAAAATATCATTACCGTCTCCGCCTCCATCCAGCTCGCCTTGAGCAATCAGCGGAAAGTGATCGATACCGTGAACGGTGTGAATAAGGCGACCGAAGACATGCTGCTGTCAAACTCCAGGAATTTGAAGCAGAATGCAGAAGAGACGACACAGATGATGGAGAATCCGGCCATCAGTATGGAAGCTCTTCAAGAATCCTTCGATAACGTGTTTGAAGCACTGAAGACGACCGAGCAGTCGTCGGAACGCATCATTGCTTCGAGTGAACAGTTCATTGAAGAGATGGACGCATTGAATGAGAATGTCCGAAAAAAATTATCACAGACGACTACTCAAAGAGCGCTTCGTGACTGAAGCGCTCTTTGTCTAAGTACGAGTTCATCGCCTTCAAACAAAACCGGGATCAGCAAGGTCCGGCTCGAAATATCTTGAATTCGTAAGCACCTTTTTCTGAAAGGTGTTTTTTTCATGGGATTCTTCGTTATGAAAATACAGTTGCACATCCAATACTGTATGACATATACTATGAGTAGATAGTGTTTGTCGTACAGTATACAGAGGAGTGAAGATTTTGAGTCAACTATTGAACTCGCTGCTGACCGAACAACGAAGAGGAAATCTGACGTTAGCGGTTTTGAGCCAGCTGCGCACCCCGCAATATGGATACTCTCTCGTAAAACGATTAGAAGGCTCGGGCATCACCATCGAACAGAGCACGCTTTATCCTCTGCTGCGCCGGCTGGAAAAAAAAGATCTCGTCACGAGCAGCTGGGATACGTCAGAGTCCCGCCCCCGGAAGTATTATGTACTGAGTGATTACGGGGAAGATATTTTTCAAACCTTGAAGGAAGAATGGAAAAAAGCGACAAACGAATTGTTCCAACTACTGGAGGAGGAGAACAATGAAATGGATTGAGGTCTACTTACAAGAAGTTGAGCGCCGGCTTCCAGAAAAGAACCGGGAGGACATCCTGCTTGAGATCCAATCGACCATCCAGGATATGCTTTCAGAGAACCCTTCCGAAAATGACGTCAAAAACGTCCTTCAGGAACTGGGCGACCCTGTAAAGCTTGCCCATGGCTATAGTGAAAAGCCGATGCATCTGATCGGTCCCCGTTATTATGATCTTTATATCTCCCTCATCAAATTGATTCTGCCGATTGCGATTACCGTTTCATTGATCACTCTACTCGCTGAAAATATCATAGGGAATGTTGAGGAAACGAGCTTGATTGCGATGATCCTCTCCATTGTTGGTAATGGTCTATGGCTGATTCTTTCGGTCGGCATGCAGGTCTTTTTCTGGATCACGGTCATATTCGCCCTGATCGAACGTGTCGATTTCAGCGCCGAATATGAAGAATCGATGCCCTCGCGTAAAGCATGGACACCGGAAAAGCTGAAAAAAGTCTCGCACACCCCGAAAAAACGTGCGATACCTCAATGGGAAGTGTATGGGGCCATTATATGGACAGCCATCTGGGCCACTGTCTATTTCCATGCCGACCAATTGTTAGGGATCTATGAAAACCAGGGAGAAGGACTGACCTACATCACACCCGCTTTAAACCAGGATGTCCTGCTCAGCTATTGGCCAGGGATTGTCCTTGTCATCGGTTTAGAAATAGCCTTAGCTCTTTATAAGCTGTTGAAGAAAGAATGGAGCAAAGATGTCGTTTGGTTCAACACGATACAGGAACTTCTGTCTACAGGTATTTTCGTTTGGATCATTACGGATGACAAACTTTTTCAATCAGCCTTCATCAACTATATCTCGGACCTCTTCCAATGGAATTCCGCTCAAGTCGCGGATGGTCTGGCTTGGAGAATCGCCGCCATTTTTATCATTTTTGCTGTATGGAACATCCTTGATGGCTTCATCAAGTACAAAAAAGGCGTGAAGAAGACTAAGCTGAAAAATGAATTCAGTCCATAACACAGGAGAAAGGTGACCCATGCTGCCAAGGGTCACCTTTTCCTGTCTGAACCTGCTGTTGTTACAGGAGGAGATTTTTTTATCCCCCACCTTACTAAAATTACATCAAATTTTGAAACCAGAACCCAAGTCCCGTGCCTATGTAGTTTCCAATGATGTACCCGAGCGTACCTACAAGAAGAATCGGCACGATCAGTTTATGCCAGCCTTTAGCAATCGCCATGGCTGCAGCTGTTGTGGGACCTCCCATATTTGCATTACTTGCAAGAAGAGTTTCTTCTAAACTAAATTTAAATAGTTTACCCAAAACCAGAGAGACTATCACATTCATCAGGACGATGATTAAAACAAATACCAATAACAATGGTGATGTTGTGACTACGATAGCGATGGAAGCCGGTATCCCGATGACGACAAAGAATAAATAAATCAAGAACGTCCCAAGTTCCTGTGTTCCTTTGATGCTTTCGAATTGTCTGGGGAACAACGAAACGACCAGCACTGTCAGTGTCGTAAGCATCAGATAACGATCACCAATGATACCGCCCAGCACCTGATAAATGATGCTTACATCCTCCCCACCAGGAAGGACTCCCGCAAAAAAGTCAGCGAGATTAAAGGATACTGTAACAAGGGCGAATGCACTCGCCACGCTGATCGCAATATCTTTTAAGGATATTTCCTTTCCTTTCCAAAAAGAAGCGGCCTGCGTTTCACCTTCATCACCGGTAACGCCCGATTCCACCTCATCCATATGAGGGGTTCTGAATGTGTCCCGGAAGAATGAAAATGTCGGAATAGCCATCAAAACAAAGAAGAAGGTGGCCATCATCATATTATCTGCAACCACGGTAGCCGAAACAAGTTCACTGGGCGTATCGAATTTTGCTGCCATGGCGGCAAAGTTTACGCCACCACCTGTATAAGAACCTGCCATCATGGCACCAATTTTATCCAAATGGGGAATCACATCTCTTAAAAGCATAAACGAGAGAATGGTACCGGCGACCGTACCGATGGAACTTAACAGGAATATCGTCAGCATCCGTCCACTTTCCTGCCAAACCTTCTTAATATTCGCCTGAAACAATAGCAACGGTATCGCCAACGGCACGACATAATTCCATACCGCATCATACACACTCGACTCTAGTGGAATGACATTTAAATTAGCTAAGACCATGGCTCCAATCAAAGCTATGATGGCTCCGGAAATTTTGGATGCCCATTTGTACTTTTGCTCCAAATAAATACTGATGGCCGCCCATCCTGTCAGAAACGACCAAAGCGCCCACGTATTGTCTGACGATATGAACGTGTGATCCAATTGATTCACCTCTTTGTTTTGTTTTCAAATAAAACTACACCAATCATTTTTCCTTATTTTGGTTAACTATCATTATACATGAAGCGGAAAACAGTATTAAGGCAATCTATTATTCAATTCTCCTATCGTCTGATATGTACTGATCAACTCTCCTGTGAGAAGTCGTGGATTTACATAAACGAAGGTGCTTTTCTACTAAAAGCTGTAGGAGACATCTGTTTCTTCATAGATTTTATGCTCTCCGTCAACTACATCCACTCAGCTGTTAAAAGCTTTAACATCCTATCAATCCTTGCCTTCCTTCCTTTTTGACGAGTTGTCCGAACATCTCTATAATTAATCCCTATGTGAAATAAACGTCTTATAACCAGAGGAGCATTCGTTTTCTGAACGTCTAAAGAACAAAGCCATTATCCATCAACGTCTTCACAATATATTAACTATCACAGGTTAAAAACCTAGGGGGAAAATAATGAACGAAAAAACGGACAGGAAAACAAGAATTGACTGGATTACATTCAGCATCAGCGGAGGCTTTCTCGTCTTATTTTTACTGATGTCTCTTTTAAACAAAGACCTTACGGGAGAATGGATCTCAAGCTCATTCGACTTTTCTGTTACATTCTTTGGTGTCTTCTGGCAACTGCTGCTGCTTGCTACTTTCGTAGTGGGCGTTGCGCTTGCCTTGTCGAAATATGGAAAAGTGAAATTAGGAAAAAAGGATACGCCTGAAAACGGATGGTTCCGCTGGGTCTCGATGATTCTTTGTACACTGCTTGCCAGTGGCGGAGTCTTCTGGGCTGCCGGAGAACCGATCTATCACTTTTTAACAACCCCGCCACTGTTTGCTGATGAGGGAATGACAAGAGCACAAGCCGTCGTCCCAGGCTTAGCGCAGAGCTTTTTCCACTGGGGCTTTACCGCATGGGCTTGCTTAGGAACCATCGCTACCATCGTCCTAATGTATGCGCACTACCATAAAGGGTACCCGCTAAAACCACGTGCGATCTTGTATCCGATGGTCGGCGAGAAAATTTTCAACAAGAAAAGTGTTGTCGGAGCAGCTGCTGACATCGTTTCTGTCATTGCTGTTGCCGCTGGAACCATTGGACCGATCGGCTTCTTAGGCTTACAAGTCGGTTATGCGCTCAACTATTTATTCAATATCCCGGACACCCTGTTTACGCAGTCCATTGTCATTATTTTTCTTGTGACGATCGCTGCCGTTTCAGCGGCTTCCGGTGTAGATAAAGGGATTCAACTGCTCAGCCGTCTCAACGTAGGATTCGCTGTCGTTCTAATGATCGGCATGCTTATTCTCGGGCCGACGATGTTCATCATCGATTCATTCGTCGCCGCCGAAGCTTTCCAAATCCAGAACTTCCTGCGAATGAGTCTTTACCGCGGAGATAGCGGCTGGCTCGGTTATTGGACGGTCTTCTTCTGGGGCTGGTTCCTCGGTTTCGGACCTGCAATGGCGATGTTCATCAGCCGTATTTCCAGAGGCCGTACCATTCGCCAGCTGATCCTTGCCGTAGCGATCCTCGCTCCGATCGTAAGTAACTTCTGGTTTGCCGTTGTCGGAGGTTCCGGTCTGTTTTACGAACTGGAATCACCAGGAGCCGTTTCAACCGCTCTCAATGAAACAGGCATGCCTGCCGCTGTTATGGCGATTATGGAGCAAGTACCATTCGGAATGGTCATGGCTGCAGGCTTCTTGATTGTCACGATCATTTTCGTGGCGACAACCGCTGACTCGATGTCTTATTCCGTCGCCGTCACACTTACAGGCGATACCCACCCGCCACGTGTCCTGCGCGTGTTCTGGGCTCTGTTGTTCGGAGGCATCGCCGCAGCGCTCCTCGGTATTGGGGAAAGCAGTATCCAAACGCTGCAGAACTTCATCGTTGTCACTGCTGTACCCGTTTCACTGCTGTTACTGCCACCTGTCTGGCTCGCACCGAAAGTAGCGAAACAGATGGCGAGGGAGCAGGGGCTGATTGCTGAACAAAGTGCCGCTGTACCCGTTGAGGAAAAAGAACGTAAAACATCATAATTAAATGTAAAGCCGCTATTCTCATCTATACGATAGAATAGCGGCTTTTTTGTCTGTCCAGATGATTCACTGATACAATTCCACCAACAAATCATTGACTTATATGGAAGAAAATATAAAATTACTAGTAAGATGTCCGCGTTGCCTGTATCAGGCTCCACTACTTTTAAGGGGGAAACTTATGAAACGTTCACTCTTCATCCTGTTTGTCAGTGTCTTCTTGATGGCTTTGAGCGCCTGTGGTACAGAAGAAAGTTCAGGATCAGATACCACCGCTGATGATGCTTCAAGTACAGAAGGAACAGAACAAGGTACGGATACTGAAAGCAAAGAGACAGATGCTCCTGAAACCATGACGGCAGAAGAAAACGAAAATAAGGATGCCAAGGTTGGGGATACAGTCACTTCTGAAGCAGGTGAACAAACGATGGTCAGCCGCACTGATGATGTCGGAACATTTGAAAGCGGCCCTATTAGCCTTACTATTGAAAAGGTCAATGGAGTCTCCGGCACCTTAAAAGGTGAAGCCGCAGCTCTTATGGATAAGGAAGAAATCGAATACATCCAAGTCGATATGAAAACAAGCAATTCTTCTGAGGATCATATTTCCTTTTATGCTTCCCAGGCTGTGATGACTACGAATACGGGAGAACAGCTGGAGCCTGACATGCTTATGAGTGATCATATCGATGGCGAATATTTAGGTCAAGTGAACAAAGAAGGCACTTCCTTCTACATCCTGAAGAATTCAAAAGCTGAAGATGTGGAGTCGATTACGCTGTATTACAGTGCAGCTCAGAACGAGAATTTTGAAAATATCGGAGAAGAAATTGAAGTAGACGTAGAACTTAATAAATAATGGCTCCAATAAGAAAAGCTCCCTTGATCGATGAAGGGAGCTTTTCCTATCCTGCTTTGGTTATTTCGATATCCTTTGCATGCGTCCGACTCCCCGCTTTCACAGTGGTAAAGAAGAAAGAGTCAGCCACAGTCAATCACTTACTATCTGCATCCGGTTCCTCAACAGGCAGGAAGTCGAATATCTCACCGGAATCGATAGAATCAGACAGACGCTCCAACCACTTGCAGTACTTGCGGTAATCCTCAAGCTGCTCATAATTGATCCTTGCTCGTTCTACCGTCGCTTCGTCCGCCTCCTCATCTTCCATGACCTGCTGAAGAATCTCCCCTGCATAGTCAATGGCCGACAAGTTAAGCTTGGCCTCACGTTCCCACTTGCTTCCGAAAAAGCGGGAGAAATATTTAAAAAAATTCTTCTCCGCCATAAAGGAATCCTTGCGGGACCCTTTCCGCCAAACTTTATGGATGATGCTGACCTCCTGAAGGTTCCGGACGGCAATACTCATACTCGGCTTACTCATCCCAAGGTCGTCCTTCATATCATCAAGCGTCATCGGCTCATGTTTAAAATACATTCTCGCAAATAACCTTCCCGTTGACGGAGTGATGCCATACAGGTCCATTGTTTCAGCGATCGAATTGACAACAGCGCTCTCTGCTTCCTCAATTCGTGCCTCCAGGTTTCTTTTCAAAGAACCGCCTCCACTTTCTTCATTACCTTTTAAACGTTTAAATCATTCAATTTCATTAATACGCTCTTTCTATAATATAAATCGAAAGCAGGGGCTATACAAGCCCCTGCCTTCATATGGCAGTTTATTCAAGCCGCAACTCAGCCTTTAATCGATCCCGCATCTGCTGGATGGACACCATGCTGGTAATAGTCCATATGCTCAGCTTCAAGCGGTTTTCTGCCTCGGATAATATCTGCCGCCTTTTCGGCAAGCATCAGGACAGGTGCGTGGATGTTCCCGTTGGTGACATAAGGCATAGCGGATGCATCGACGACACGCAGGTTATCAAGGCCATGAACTTTCATACTCTTCGGATCAACGACGGCCATCGGATCGGATTTTGGTCCCATTTTCGCTGTGCAGCTTGGATGCAGAGCCGTTTCCGCATCTTCTGCCACCCAGTCAAGAATTTCTTCTTCAGTCTGAGCCGCCGGCCCCGGAGAAATTTCTCCTCCGTTGAATGGCTTCATTGCCGGCTGGGACATGATTTCACGAGTCACACGGACAGCCTCGATCCATTCACGTTTGTCCTGTTCCGTTGAAAGGTAGTTGTAAACCATGCTCGGATGAGCTTTCGGATCATTGGAGCGGATCTTCAATGATCCACGAGCATCCGAATACATAGGTCCGATGTGAACCTGGAAGCCGTGTTTGACCGGTGCTTTTTCCCCATCATAGCGCACAGCTACCGGAAGGAAATGATACATCAGGTTCGGATAATCGACGTCATCATTGGAACGGGCGAAACCGCCGCCTTCAAAGTGGTTCGTCGCAGCAGGACCTTTACGCCCCATGATCCACTGCAAACCGATCCATGGCATCTTCAGCTTGTTCAAGTTCGGCTGCTCAGAAACTGGCTGCAGACTCTCATGCTGGATATACACTTCAAGGTGGTCCTGAAGATTCTCTCCAACTCCTGGAAGATGCACTTTCGGAGTCACTCCTACAGAGCGTAGGTGTTCTTGATCACCGACGCCGGAAAGCTGAAGCATCTGCGGCGTATTGATCGCACCGCCAGAAAGGATGACCTCCCCAGCCCTTACGTAGTGCTCTTTACCATTTCGTTTGAACGTCAGGCCTCGCGCTTTCCCATTATGGATATCTATGTGCTGAACGAAAGCTCTGGTTTTCACGGTAAGATTTTTCCGCTTCATTGCCGGGTGCAGATACGCACGGGATGCAGACATGCGCCGCCCTTTATAGACGTGCTTGTCAAAAGGTCCGAAACCTTCCTGACGAAAACCGTTAACATCCGGCGTCCGGGCATGACCGGCTTCGGCAGCTGCATTGAAAAAGGCTTGGAAAAGCGGATTCGTTGCAGGACCGCGCTCCAATTTCACCGGACCATTATGACCGCGGTATGGATCGTTTTTATCCGAGCCGAGGGCGTTCTCCAAACGTTTGAAGTAAGGCAGGCAGTGGGAGAAATCCCACTCTTCCATCCCATCGTCCGCTCCCCAGCGCTCATAGTCCTTCGGATTCCCGCGTTGATAAATCATGCCATTGATCGAGCTTGATCCTCCGAGCATTTTACCACGGGCATGCTTGATACGCCGTCCTTTCATATAAGGCTCAGGGTCAGATTCATATTTCCAATCATACAGGGATTTACCTGCCGGAAATGGCAGGGCTGCCGGCATCTGAACAAGTAGATCCCAAGCATAATCACTTCGTCCCGCTTCAAGTACAAGGACATCTTTCTTTCCATCTTCAGTCAGCCGGTCTGCGAGGACCGAACCTGCACTTCCGGCACCGATGATGACAATATCATAAGATTCTTTCATGATAACAGCCTCCTTAACATTGTTGTCATGTATTTAAATCAAGCCTTAAACCAATGGATCGGTTCAGGATTCACGTTACGGAAAATATGTTTTGTTTCTGTATATTCTTCAAGTCCCGGTTTACCAAGTTCACGGCCGATTCCGGATTGTTTATATCCACCCCAGGGCGCTTGTGCGAAATACGGGTGGAAGTCATTGATCCATACCGTTCCCATGCGCAGCTTACCTGCTATACGTTCGGCTTTGTCGATATCCTGTGTAAACACAGCACCAGCCAGCCCATAAATGGAATCATTCGCAAGCTTCACGGATTCCTCTTCCGTTTGGAAACGTTCGATCGTCAATACAGGGCCAAATACTTCCTCCTGCACGATCCTCATATCTGTGGTGCACTCTGTGAAAATCGTCGGCAGGTAGAAAAAACCGTCCTGAAGTTCAGGATTCTCCGGCCGTGCGCCTCCGACAAGCAGTTTTGCGCCTTCTTCCTTCCCGATTTCCACATAATTTTCGACCTTTTCGCGGTGTTCCGCTGAGATGAGAGGTCCGGATTGAGTATCTTCATCAAAACCGTTCCCCAGCTTAATACGCTCCGCCCGCTTCTTCAGCTCCTCTACAAACCGATCATGAATGGAATCTTCCAGGATTAATCTCGCTCCGGCAGAACACACCTGTCCGGCGTGGAAAAAGACCGCGTTCAGTGCCTGATCGACGGCTGTTTCGAAATCAGCGTCTGCAAAGACAATATTCGGGTTCTTGCCACCAAGTTCAAGCGCGATGTTCTTCACATTGCCACTCGCGGTCTGCATAATTCTCTTTCCGGTTTCAATGCCTCCAGTGAAAGAAATCAAATCAACGTCGTGGCTTTCTGCAAGCTCGTTCCCTACCGTTGCCCCCGGTCCCATCACGAGGTTGACGACACCTTTCGGGAAGCCGGTTTCTTCCATCAGTTCTGTTACTTTCAAAGTTGTGAGCGGAGTAATTTCACTAGGCTTCAATACGATGGTATTGCCTGCCGCCAATGCCGGTGCGATTTTCCACGCCGCTTGTAGAAGCGGATAATTCCATGGAGTAATCTGCCCGCAGACACCCACCGGTTCGCGGACGACTTTGCTTTGACTGTCGGGAATCGGGGATTCGATGACTTCTCCGCCATCCTTATCTGCCAGGCCTGCGAAGTACCGGAACACACCGGCAATGTCTTCCATATCCGCACGGCTTTCTTCTAATGTTTTACCAGTATCCAGCGTTTCGAGTTCAGCAAGTTCTTCTTTATCCCGTTCAATCAGTTCTGCGATACGAAAGACCTTTTGGCCGCGCTCGGCTCCCGGAGTATCACTCCACTCCCCATTGTCGAATGCTTCTCTCGCAGCCGCGATCGCAAGCTTCGCGTCCTCAGCATCCCCTTCCGCCACTTGGGCAATGACTTCCTGATTGAAGGGATTGATGATATCTCTCACCTTTTCAGACGCTGCGTTGACCCACGCTCCATTAATGTACATGTATTTCAACGTGAAACCTCCTTGTTTTTAATTTATTTATTTTATTTAATTTTTTTTAAACGAAATGAACAATTTGATCGTAACGTAAAATAGGAACCTTGTAAACCTATAGATGCGATTTTTAAAATCATATAAAAAACACAGATGAAGAAAAAGATTTTCACCTTTCTTTATTACTTATTATTATCCCTTCCATCGACGAAATGATCTCCAAAATATACCGAATCGAACTGTTGACAAACTTTCATTCTACGTTAGTGTAAATAGGTGCAGGTATGTTTAATAATTATTAAACGTTTTAAAACAATTAACAGGAACCGGTTCCATAGAAAGTTTTACATCGAAAAAAGAACTGTTCACCTTTCGAACAGTTCGATACAACCAATATGTAAAAGGAGTGATTCGGTGCAGCAGACAGTCACAAAACAGGAACAGAAATATGGTAATTCAGGATTATTAGGCTTCTTAGGCTTACTTGCCATCGTCGCCATTTATGTAGGAATTGCAGGTAAAGATGTGAACTGGGGAGCGTTGGCCTTCATGTTTCTCTCATATGCCATCATCTTCTATATAGGTGTCATCACCGCTGGAAAAAAATCCGACAGCGCCAAGGATATGATGGTCGCCGGTCGTTCCATGCCGTTATGGGTCGCTATGTTCACGATGACTGCGACATGGGTCGGCGGCGGATATATCGCCGGAACAGCCGAAACGACGTTTGCCTCAGGAATCGTATGGGCGCAGGCCCCTTGGGGATACGGCCTCAGTTTAATCATAGGCGGGATTTTCTATGCCCGTAAGATGAGAAGGCACGAATTCACGACAATGCTCGATCCGCTGGAAGTTCGCTTCGGTAAGAAGGTGGCAGGTGTTCTATACTTACCAGCCCTGCTCGGGGAACTATTCTGGAGTGCCGCCATCCTCGTTGCACTCGGAACAACATTCGGTCTGATTCTCGGACTCGACTTCAATACATCGATCATCATTTCCGCGATTATCGCCGTCGCTTACACCTTTGTCGGAGGTATGTGGTCCGTCGCTCTTACAGACGTAGCCCAGATCATCATGATCCTCATCGGGTTGTTCCTCGTCGTTCCGTTCGCCCTTTCTGAAGCAGGCGGTGTCGGACAAGCATGGGGAGCTTACAAAGATGGAATGGCCGGGTTTGCGAACCTTCTTCCTCCTCTTGATGGCTGGAACCATCCGGACTGGGGAAATTATTACTGGAACTGGTGGGATTATGCCTTACTGCTTATCTTCGGAGGTATTCCGTGGCAGGTATATTTCCAGCGTGTGCTTTCATCAAAAAATGAAAAGACAGCGATGTGGCTGTCCATCGCAGCAGGTATCCTGTGTATCGTACTAGCCGTACCCGCTGTTATGATCGGTGTCGCAGGCTTCTCTGCCGATTGGGCGAGCTATGGAATCGAAGGACCCGGTTCCGCTTCCGAAATTCTCGCTTACGTCATCAACTATATGTCGCCCTACGGGATTGCGATCATCGCCCTGGGTGCTGTAGCCGCAGCCGTCATGTCATCGATGGACTCTTCCATCCTATCCGCATCATCCATGGCAGCCTGGAACATCTACCGTCCACTCATCAAGCCGAAAGCGACAGGTAAGGATATTAAAGGCACCATCCGTTTATCCATCATCATCATCGGACTAGCCGCAACCATCGTCGCTTTAAATATCGACAGTGTGTACACACTTTGGTATTTATGTGCCGATCTCGTCTACTGTATGCTTTTCCCTCAGTTGACAACTGCGTTGTTCGATAAAAAAGCAAATACATATGGAGCCGTTGCAGGACTGACGGTTTCTTTCATTCTGCGTTTCGGCGGAGGAGAACCCGCACTCGGATTGCCGGCATTTCTTCCCTATCCGATGATTGAAGACGGCGTGGTCCTTTTCCCATTCCGTACGCTTGCAATGGTAGGCGGCCTGCTGACGATCATCATCGTTTCACGGCTCACACAGAAATCATGCCCTCCACAGCCTTTAACTAAGCTGAAAACAGAGGTAAAAAGCGAATAAATCAAATAAAACCCGTCTACGCCTTCAAGCGCGGACGGGTTTTATTTTTACAAAAGGATGAATTCTCAGCCAAGAGATTTCAAACAAGTGATTTCTTGTTTATACGTTCTATGTTTCTCATTCATCAATGCAGGCTGTAGAGAAGTGGACATTATTTCATCAGGGGTTTCCATCCCCTCCCATGGGCGGGTTGTCTCTTGGTCCTGTATGCCTCGTATTCTCTTCATAGACCTTTTCTCTTCCTCTTTTTTGATGCTTATTCAATTCATCGCCGTAAAATCGGTTGGTATTCCCTCCGAATTTATCCCGGATCATTCCCCATAAAATAGGCAGACCGAGCAAACTCAGAATGATCAGCAGAAACACGCCTCCACTCATATCCTTCCACCCACTTTCGCTTTGTTCCTTATCTATACGATTAGAAGGGGAATCAGGTTTCATACTCTATTGGATCATCACAGGAAGCGTGTACGAACCGGTTCCATTCTCCCATTCAGCGAAAACTTCAATCGTATACCGGCCTTCTGAATCCGGAAGAGTCACCTGTTCATTTTCAATCGGAAGCTCCTCCTGCCTTCCTTCATCATCCCAGATAAAAGCGGAGAGTTCCGGTGTTTTTCCACTGCTGAATGTGATCACTGCAGTCTTGTCACCGCCTGACGGTGCCGCTTCAACATTGTCAGCAATGTCGTAAGGTGTTCCGGCATCCGCTGTCACTTGGCTGTCCGAAAACACCCCCTCTTTGGTCCATTCATACGTGCCTTTCGCCATCTCCGTCACTTCTTTATTCATCGTCATAAAACCGTCCGGCGGTTCTGAAGTTCCGGAGCAGGCTGTAAGCAGCGCCCCTGTTAAAATTATCAGCCACAAAGCTGTTATCTTTTTCATTTCTCTCACCTCTGAAGTTTACTCTACCTATAAAGAGTACACCATTTTGCTGAGGTATGGATAGTTCAAAACACATATCAAGCATTCATTTTCATTCGTATGTGTTGAAGCTGTCTAATGACCATGGGATTCAAGCGTTTCCAGGACTTCTCCGCGTATAAAAAAGCACCACACTTGTCGAGTGCGGTGCTTCTTATCCCTATACAGCAGAGGCCGGACTTACTTTTTGCTGCGTTTTTTAATGGTGTAGTTCTTATGAGCAACAACGGTCTTTTCGAAGTCAAAATTGCGCTCGTGGAAATCTTCCATGATGGTAAGATCGCAGACAACGGAGTTTGCCGGATTCGTAGAAGTAACGACAGCTTCCAGCTGCTGGCCGTCTCTTTTGAAAGTAATAATATCCCCGTCGTTTGCTTTATTTTCTTCTTTTATTTTCTCTGCCTCTTCTGCTTCTTTCTTATTAAAGGCAGCATCAACAAGGCCTTTACTTAGGTTTTCATCAGCCATTGGAATTCCCCTTCCTAATTGAGTGTAGTTTCGATTTCGATTATGCCATGATTCAGGCAGAGGTTTCCTATATCTATACCCTTAAGCAAGGGCTCTCATTCTTCATAAACAAGATTTTCTTCCTTACTTCGGGCAAAACGTAAAGCTATACGTTTTGATGGTAGACCTTTCTGCTATTATAGTCAATAATAAAGAATCAGGCCTTCTCCAGAGTATATACAATAGCTTGGACAGCTATCATAAAATTTAGCCCCCTATTTAGTGATGGAGATGGTAGAACGCCGATGAAGCAACTTCCTACAAGATTGCGGAGGTTTTCAAGATGTTACACTAAGATTAGAAAACGTTTATAAAAAGGCGAGAAATGTATACCTTACTTCTATTCTGAATTTGCAGCCTAGATCCATGCTGTGCTGTATAACAAACCAAAGCCATGAGAAAGTATCTCATGGCTTTGGTCATCTTATTTTCTAAGAGTATGTGATTAATTTTCCGGTCATCTCCTCATAATCTTTGTTCATAATTTCCCACGATCTTTGAATGTCATCATCTAAACCAAACAAACCGCTACGACCTACAATATATATATCCGGCCCAGCTGCATCAATTTTTTTAAATGATTTCCTATTGGATGATCCATCCATTTCAATGAGGAAACCATAATCTTTTCTTTTTCTAAGTTCCCTTAAATTAACAATCTTATTTAACGTACTTTCGATAAAACGTTGACCTGCAAATCCGGGATCGATTGTCATAATTGTAATTTTATCGACTAATTCTATATATGGGTAGACTATGTCAATTGGAGTTTCAGGGTTTAAAACAACTCCCGCTTTTAATCCTGCATCATGGATTTGATCAATTAAACGAAAGGCGAGTCCATCCAAGACTTCAGCATGCATGCATATCCAATCGCACTCTATATCAATCAGCCTTTGAACCCATAGACTTGGGTCTGTAACCATAAGATGCGCAGAAATAGGCAAGTCACTTATTTTTCTAACTTCCTCGATAAACCATGGTGATAGTGTAATATTGGGAACATAATGCCCGTCCATAATATCCACATGATAAGAATCTACATGATGATTTAAGAACGTTATCTGCTCTTTAAATTTATCTAAGTCCATTGTCATTAAAGATGGAGAAAATTCCACTTTTTTCATGACCAGTATCCTCCTTATATTTATAATGATCTATGTTTTAAGTAGATGAAGCAGCTCTTTACAATACTTTGATATCAGCTAGATCAATTTCCTCTTCGTCTTCACCATTATCTTCTGACTCCAAACTAAGTTGTTCCTGAGATTTATGTTTCTTTATTAGCGCTAAGGTCGAACCTGTAACAAGTATATTTACCATAAGCGCCGCCACTCCCGACCAAGGGTTAGTCATAGTTGGTAACATTAGTACTCCACCAAACGGTACAGTTGCATCAGCTCCTAACACCATCGACACTGCTCCACCGGCAACACCGCCAACTGCTGTAGCAATTAAACAGCGTACAATATCGTTCATAACAATTGGAATTACACCTTCAACAATGTTAATAAACCCCATTGGCACCGCTGATTTCAGTGCTTCCGTTTCTATAGGGGTATAAATGTCTTTTCTAAATAACTTCCCAATAAAATAAGCTAATCCAAAACCAATTGGTGTAGCTGTATTCACCAACTGTAAAGCTGTAATTGGTCCATTAATACCTTCAGCCTGTAAGGTTAATACAAACGCAAAAACTGTTTTATTAATGGGGCCACCATAGTCTATCCCACTCAATAAACCAACAACTCCACCAAACATCACCAAAGAAGATGATCCTAGGCTATTTAAAGCATTTGTTAATAATGAGGTAAAGGCAGAAATGGGAGATCCAATTATATATACCATAATTAGCCCGCCTATAATGGAAGTAAAGAAAGGAATGATCAAAGTCGGCATTAGTCCTTTAGCCCATTTAGGTACTTTTAGGAACTTTATTAATGAAATTGCTAAATAACCTGATATAAATCCTCCTAATATTCCACCAATAAAGCCCGCACTAATTACATTAGCAGTTAAGCCAATAATAAATCCTGGAGCAATTCCAGGTTTACCAGCAATGGAATAGGAGATTCCTGTTGCTATGACTACAGGAAGCAAGCCTAGTCCAGCAGCCCCCATTGTCGCTAATGTATCCCAGAAAGAAAATTCACCTTGAATGAGTGCACCCTGACTTGTACCACCAAATCCCATACCAATTGCTATCAAGAATCCAGCCCCACAAACAATTGGAATTAAGTATGAAATTGCTGTTAACAAATGTCCCTTCAGATTTAATTCCTTTAAACTCCCCATCTTCCATCCCCCTATTCCATTAAATAACATAATGAACAGCTATTTATCCGTTGGCTTTTCAAAAAGTAAGACTTCAGTAATTAAATCACAGAAAAGTTCTACCGACCCAAAACGAACCATTAACTAGAAAAAGCTTCTTTAACGTCTTCTACTTTCTCAGACAGCAATATTTTTTTTATCACTTCATCATTACCTAACTTTCTCGCAAATAACGAAAGTAACTTCAGGTGATTTTTAGCCCCTTCATTGTCATTACCAACAGCAAAAAGAATTATCCCTTTCACACCGTTCCCATCTAGTGTTTCCCATGGTATTTCGTTTTTATTGACCCCTATTGCAACTCCTATTTCTTTCACAAAATTACTCTTACCATGAGGAATTGCAATATAGTTTCCAATGCCGGTTTGACCTTCTTCTTCCCTGGCATAAATATCTTTCATAAAACGTTTTATATCAGTTATATATCCATTTTCCAGTAGTAACTGTGCCAATTCATTTAGAGCTTCATCTTTATTTTGGGCATTCATATTTATTTTGATTGTGCGTTCATTCAAAATTTTACTAATTTCCAAAATTACCACCCCGCCTCCCAAATTTTCCTTTATTGATTCTGTTTTTGTTTTATTACTTCTTCTGCTTTTTTTATGAGTTTATTAGGTGACTTCACTGCTACTTCAGTTGGGACTTGAATAATGCGTTTCCCTTCAAACCGTTCTCTACCTGTTATTTTCACATCAGCTGCTAAAATAACAAGATCTGCTTCTTGTATTTGATCTAAAGAAAGCTCATTTTCCGTCCCTATCGTCCCTTGAGTTTCTATGGAAATTTCATGCCCTGCTTTCTTTCCTGCATTTTCCATTTTCTCCTGCGCAATGTACGTATGTGCAATTCCTACTGTACAAGCTGCAACGCCAACAATCTTCATCATAATTCCTCCTTAAGGTTATGAAGTTCTTTATAAAATCCTGTTTCTTTTTCGATATTTATTAATTTACTTATAAATTCTTCATCAGCTAAAGACCTAGTAAATGTAGTAATCTTTTTCTTTACCTTTTTCTGTTCATCCGACTTCATTAGGATTGCAATGATTAAGCGAAGATCACTTGTAGACTCGCCCCATATTATGGGTGTTGTTGGTCTAATAATAATTATTTGAGTCTCTAATACATGTTCGCTTTCAATGTGAGGAAGGAGAACATGCTCATCTATTAATGGACTTCCAGCTTTTTCTCTTTCTATGAATTGATGGAGAATATCGTATTTCTTTTCAGGATGGCCATTTTTGCATGTGATATATGAAAGATAGTCGTACACTTCCTCTTTAGTTTCTAAATTACAGTCCAAACAAATCCGATAAAAAGAATTATCGTTCATTGTAAATCTCCTCTATTTTCCTTTGAAGTCTTTTCTGGTCATCTATCGTAAACATGGCACTCACTAATAAATGTTGCATTGGTATATTTTCTTGAATATGAACAGTGGTCAATATCAATTCAATTTCTGGATATTTCTCCTTTAATTGCTGAATGTTTCTTGATGCTACTACATCCACTATTTCTAACTCAGGAAATCTTTTAGATGCTTTTGCTTTCAATAGTTCAGATGTTCCAATTCCAGTTGTACACATAATCAACGTTTTAATAGGACGCTGATGTTGATTTGTTTCAATTATCTTTGCAAAATAGAGAGTAATGAATCCGTTCTCATCATCATTTATTACCGGAAAATTATAAGTTTTACTGATTACCTCAGATACATTTTTCACATTGTAGAATATTTCTTCATAAGTCACTTTAATCTGACTTAACAAACTGTTTTTAACCCGAATATTATGCTCTAATCTATTAAGCATCGGCTTGATATGATTGGCCAAATCTACAAAGATGGTTTGATTATCTATATTTATACCTATTTTTGCGCTCATTTCATTAATATATGTCTGAGTTACCTTGATCACGCTTGAAGACAAGTTTGTTAATGATTCAAATGTTCCTTGCATTCTTGATGAAACTAAATATTGGTATAAAAAGTAGATTTCCATTTCAGGTAGAGGGCTATTCAAGTAATCTTCTATATTATTGATAATAGCTTTAGCAACTTGGTATAAATCAAAATCATTTTTCATATTTTCTCTTTTCTCATGTGATGCTTCACCTAAGAATATAAAAGCTGGGTTTTTTCTAGAACGGCTTAACAATATATACAAATGAGAAAAGATATTTACGTTGTATGGATAAGGAACAGTTATGTTCAAATCTTTTTCAATTTTTCTTAATTGATCTAAAATAATCAGGACATCAAACTTATTAAAATAAAGTTTAGAATTCGTTTTTAAATCATCAATATCAATGATGTTAAAAATTTCAATTATCTCTTTAATAGCCTTTCTTATATTAGACTCTTCCCCCATTACAGAGAGTGTCCTATTTTTTCTTTCCAGCAACAAATTATACTTCTTAAGTTCTTCGCTCATAATTTGTTCATCATTAAAGATTACTGAATCACCTACATAATAGGAATCGTATAGATAATATATTTTTATAGGTTTAGGTGAAGAAAGTAATAATTCTTCCATTATTCTTTTACGTCTTTCAGCAGGTGTAAAATAGTCTTCATTATATTTTTCATTGTTTTTTTGGTGATTGATGTATTTCTCATAATCTAGTTTGTAACCACGTCCGATCTCAGAAACAATCAGTGAATCATCCACGTTCTCATCGTTAATTTTTTTTATTAAACGGTATATTGTTTTTTTTGACGTATGGAGTACTTCTGCTAAATTCTCTGAAGTAACGTAATCTTCATTTTTTGAAAGAAACAGTAGCAACTTTTGTTCACGATTATTTTTAGAACTCACAATATCCCTCCTTGCAACTTTATATTATCTCAAGTTTCAGAAAGCGCTTCCTTGTTGAATGTCCATTGCAACGGACAATTTTTAAACAGTCTATACTATTTGTTAAATATGCACCATCTCAAAAGTCCTGAGTTCCTCAAATAATTCTTTCTAAAGTTTTACACATCTATGTCCTGATGTTGAAAATCCACAATGAGTTACACATTTTTCAGGTCACAAAAAAAGCAGGAGAACTATCCCCTGCTCTTCGTGCACTTCTCTCAAATATATCTCAAATTCAATCTACCAATTACTTCTTCTCTAACCATGTTACACACTCCACGTGACTCGTCTGCGGGAACATATCCACCGGCTGGACCTCTTTCGTCTCATAGCCGCCATCTTCCAGCACTTTAAGATCTCGTGCAAGCGTGGATGGATTACAGGACACATATACAATGCGCTCCGGTTCCATATCTAGCATCGCCTTCAACAGCTCTTCGTCACAGCCTTTACGCGGTGGATCGACAACGATCACATCTGGACGTAGCCCTTGGTTACGCCACCATGGCATCAGTTTTTCTGCTTCACCGACGAAGAAGTCGGCATTGTCCATCTTGTTAAGACGCGCATTCTTTTTCGCATCAGTGACGGCTTCCGGTACGATTTCAACGCCATACACTTTTTTCGCTTTCTGAGCTAAGAAAAGAGAGATGGTTCCGATGCCGCAGTAAGCGTCAATGACGGTTTCGCCGCCTCGTAGATCCGCATATTCCAACGCTTTATCATACAACGTTTTCGTCTGAGTCGGATTGACCTGATAGAACGATTTTGGTGAGATCATGAATTTGATGTCACCGATCGTATCGTAAATGTACTCATCGCCCCAAAGGACGTTCGTTTCTTTTCCTAAAATGACATTCGTTCTCGCGCTGTTCACGTTATGAACGATGGACTTCACAGTTGGAAATGCATCGCGGATCTCACTGATCATTTCATCTTTATGAGGCAGTTTTTTCGTTTTCGTTACGATGACGATCATAATGTCATTCGTATTCTGCCCTGTGCGGACCATGATGTGACGGAGCACACCTCGGTGGGTCTGTTCGTCATAGGCATCCAGGCCGTGCTTGGAGGCGATACGGCGGACGGTTTCCACCATGCGGTCGTTCACTTCGTCCTGGATCAGACACGTATCCATATCAATGATGTTGTGGCTGCGCTTTTGATAGAATCCGGTCATCAATTCACCGTCTTCCTTCTGTCCGACCGGGATCTGTACTTTATTGCGGTAGCGCCACGGATCTTCCATCCCCATCGTCGGGTGGACAGGCACGTGTTCCAGGTGGCCGATTTTCTTCATGTTGTCTTTGACCTGCTTCTGCTTCATATCGAGCTGCATCTGGTAGCTCATATGCTGAAGCTGGCAGCCTCCGCATTGATAGAATACATCACAGGGCGGATCGACACGGTGTTCACTTTCCTCGCTCACCTTCAAGAGTTTACCGAAGCCGAAGTTCTTTTTCACTTTCACGACCTTCACATCAGCCGTCTCGCCGGGAAGGCCATACGGTACGAAAAGCGGATAGCCATCAACTTTCCCTACCCCATTGCCTTCATGCGTCAAATCCTCAAACGTCACTTGTATCGTCTCATTCTTCTGTACAGGCGGCTTCACCTTCGCCATCATTCATCCGTCCTTTATCTATATACTCTAACCGTAGTTTATCATATCCCTAAGTGCGAAGTCGCCCTGATAGCTGCGACAAGCATAAGAACGCCGATTATGAAAAGTGATCTTCCTTTTCACAATCGGTGGACTTATGACCTCGAGCAGCTTGTGGAGGACTGCCGACTTCTACCTCAAACAATCCCCTCCCGAGCACTTACAAACAAAGAAAAGAACGCCACTGTTCCAACAGCAGCGCTCCCCCTTATTCTTCTTCCTTGAACTTATCTTCCGGTACAAAAAACTCCAGATGCCTGTATAAATTGACAAATTCCCCGGGCAATAATCCACCGAATTCCCCGTCAATATTCAGCTGCATCTTTTCATCCGTCTTCACTTTCACACGGCTGGCCGTGGTGTGGATGAACTTCGGATGGTTCAGGTGATTTCCCTGAATCGCGAGCGTGGCCAGACGGGCAAACTCGGCGACGTTCATTTTTTCGATGATCATCAGATCGAACAGGCCGTCATCCATACGTGCGGACGGAGCCAGCTTTTCGAGTCCGCCGACGGAGTTCGTGTTACTGACGAGAAACAGCATGATTTCTCCTTCATACCATTTGCCGTCATACTCGATTTCTACACGGGTCGGACGGATGGATGGCAGCATTTCGATGCCTTTCAAGTAATAGGCAAGCTGACCGATCATCGTCTTCAGTTTACTTGGTACTTCATAGGAAACTTCGGTGATCTTTCCCCCACCGGATATGTTCATGAAGTACTGATCATTCACGCGTCCGATATCAAGAGGGTGGGTATAATCCTCAAGGATGATATCGACGGCTTTATGGATGTTTCTTGGGATGTGCAAGGCACGGGCAAAATCGTTGGTAGTCCCGACTGGAATGACGCCGAGCTTCGGTTTATGATCCTGTTCGGCAAGTCCGTTGATCACTTCGTTAATGGTTCCGTCGCCTCCTGCGGCTACAACGACGTCGAACTCCTGCTCGACGGCATAACGGGCGGCCTCAGCGGCATCGCCGGCACACGTTGTGGCATGCGCGGAGGTTTCATAGCCGGACTGTTCGAATCTCTGTAATATGTCCGGGAGAACCTTGCGAATGAGTTCTCGTCCAGAGGTCGGGTTATATATAATTCGGGCACGTTTCATCATATGACCCCCTTTATCCAAGCTTGTTCCATCATACATCATATCTTTTTTTCCTGTTTTTGCAAACTTTATATAGTATATGACCGTTCGTCCTAAACCATACGAAAGCACGCACCCGGGAGTGCGTGCTTCGTCCCTCTATGATTCAGTCCAGGCTTCGTTTCAGCGCTTATCCATTTCTGCCAGAATGATTTTGTTTACCATCGGCGGGTTGGCCTGGCCTTTGGTTTCCTTCATTACCTGGCCGACGAGGAATCCGAGGGCGCGGTCTTTACCATTTTTGTAGTCTTCGATGGACTGCGGGTTGTTGTCCATGATTTTCACGATGATTTCCGTCAGCTGGCCTTCATCGGAAATTTGAACAAGTCCTTTATCCTTAACGATTTTCTCTGGATCGCCGCCGTTTTCCACAAGCTCTGTGAAGACTTTCTTGGCGATTTTAGAAGAAATCGTACCGTCTTCGATCAGCTGAATCATCTTAGCCAGGGATTCAGGTGTCAAAGCAAGGTCGGACAATTCTTTATAGTGCTTGTTCATGTAGGCGGATACTTCACCCATCATCCAGTTGGACGCCTGTTTCACATCAGCACCCTGACCAATCGCTTCTTCGAAGAAATCGGAAAGCTCTTTGCTGTTGGTGAGAACCATTGCGTCATAAGCGGGCAGCTCAAGCTCCTCGATGTAACGCTTCTTACGGGCATCCGGAAGCTCAGGGATTTCCGCACGGATGCGCTCTTTCCACGCCTCATCGATGTAAAGCGGGACAAGGTCCGGCTCTGGGAAGTAACGGTAGTCATCCGAACCTTCCTTCACACGCATCAGGATCGTTTCCTTCGTCTGCTCGTCATAACGACGGGTTTCCTGAAGGATTTCGCCGCCTTTCAGCAACTCCTGTTCCTGACGCTTCTCTTCGAATTCCAACCCTTTTTGAACGAAGGAGAAGGAGTTCAAGTTTTTGAGCTCGGTTTTCGTACCGAATTCTTCCTGACCGATCGGACGGATGGAAAGGTTGGCGTCACAACGCAGAGAACCTTCTTCCATCTTACAGTCGGAAACGCCTGTGTACTGGATGATGTTTTTCAATGCTTCCAGGTAGGCGTATGCTTCTTTCGGAGAACGGATATCCGGCTCGGATACGATCTCAACAAGCGGTGTACCCTGACGGTTGTAGTCGACAAGGGAGTAGCCGTCGTCGCTGTGCGTCAGTTTACCCGCGTCTTCTTCCATGTGAAGACGGGTAATACCGATGCGCTTTTTCTTTCCATCGACTTCGATGTCGATGTAGCCGTTCTCTCCGATCGGCTTATCAAACTGGGAGATCTGATAAGCTTTCGGGTTGTCCGGATAGAAATAGTTCTTACGGTCGAACTTCGTGTCTTCCGCAATGTCACAGTTCAGGGCCATGGCCGCTTTCATAGCGAAGTTCACCGCTTCTTCGTTCAGCACAGGAAGAACGCCCGGATACCCAAGGTCGATCGGGTTGACGTTCGTATTCGGATCATCTCCGAACATGTTCGGTGACGGGCTGAAGATTTTGGATTCGGTTTTCAGTTCTACGTGGACTTCAAGTCCAATGATCGTTTCAAAGTTCATGAGCGCGCACCTCCAAGGGACGGGCGTTGGGTATGGTAATCGGTAGCCTGCTCGAAGGCGTGAGCGGCACGGTAGACAGTACCTTCGTCAAAGTGTTTTCCGATGATCTGCAGTCCGATCGGCAGTCCTTCACTGGAGAAGCCGCAAGGAATGGAGATCCCCGGAACACCGGCAAGGTTGACGGGAATCGTCAAGATGTCGTTGGCATACATCGTCATTGGATCGTCCACTTTGTCGCCGACTTTAAAGGCTGGTGTCGGTGTTGTCGGTCCAACGATGACATCGTAGTCTTCGAAAACTTTTTCGAAATCGTTCTTAATAAGGGTACGTACCTGCTGGGCTTTCTTGTAATACGCATCGTAGTAACCGGAGCTCAGCGCGAATGTTCCAAGCATGATCCGTCGTTTCACTTCGTCACCGAAGCCTTCTGCGCGGGAACGCTTGAACATATCCAGCATAGACTCCGCATCTTCCGCACGCTTGCCGTAGCGGACACCGTCAAAACGGGCCAGGTTGGCAGACGCTTCTGAAGAAGAAAGCAGGTAGTACGTGGAAAGCGCATATTTGGAGTGCGGCAGGGAAACTTCTTCCCATGTCGCGCCCATTTTTTCGTATTCTTTCAGGGCAGCCTGAACCGCTTCTTTCACCTCAGGAGCGACACCTTCAGCAAGGTATTCCTTCGGTACAGCGATTTTCAAGCCTTTCACATCACCTGTCAGAGCCTCTGTATAGTTTGGCACTTCTACATTGGCAGATGTCGAATCCATTTTGTCATGGCCGGCAATCGTTTCCAGAAGGAACGCGTTATCTTCGACATTGCGTGTGATTGGTCCGATCTGATCAAGAGAGGATGCGAAAGCAATCAATCCGAAACGGGAGACACGGCCGTATGTCGGCTTCAATCCGACCACACCACAGTAAGCGGCCGGCTGACGGATGGAACCACCGGTATCGGAACCAAGAGAATAAGGGACTTCGCCTGCAGCAACAGCCGCCGCAGAACCACCACTGGAGCCACCTGGGACATAATCCGTGTTCCACGGGTTACGCACAGCAGCGTAGCTGGAGTTCTCGTTGGAAGAACCCATTGCGAATTCGTCCATATTCAATTTACCAATCGTGACGGACTTCGCGTCGTTCAGCTTGTTCACAACGGTTGCGTCATACAATGGATCGTTCAGGTTGGACAAAATCTGGCTTCCAGCTGTCGTACGAAGCCCTTTCGTTACGATGTTGTCCTTCACGCCGATGGGCAGACCGAACAGCTTCTCCGCTGCCGTTCCGCGCTCAGCATCCAGTTCTGCTGCTTTCGTCATGGCGGCTTCTTTATTCAGTGTGATGAAAGCCTGGATCTCTTCATCCACTTCGTCAATGCGCTTGTAGGATTCCTCTACAAGGTCCGTCACTGAGATTTCTTTATTATGTAGCTTCTCCTGAAGCTCTTTTAACGTGTACTCAAATAAAGACATCGTTGAACCTCCTTATTCCAAAATGGATGGGACTTTGAATTGTCCGTCCTGTTTGTCTGGTGCATTTTTCAGTGCATCATCCTGGGTGATCCACTTCTTCGGCTCGTCCTTACGCATGACGTTTTTAAGGTCAAGGACGTGGGTTGTCGGCTCAACGCCTGTTGTATCGAGCTCATTCAGCTGTTCAGCATAGGTAATAATGTCATCCAGCTGTTTTGTGAATGTTGCTGCTTCTTCATCCGTGATCGCAAGACGCGCAAGATTCGCGACGTGCTTCACTTCATCTTTACTGATTCTGGACATAATGCGACCTCCATTTCGATCTCACATAATATATGATCATACCAAATTTAAGAATCCATTTTCAACGTACGTAACACACCTATTCTATCTTAACATATCCACCGCCCCCTGTCTTTTTCCGTACGGATGGAAATTGACCACCGTTTCTAACAGAAAATTGAACACCAGGATGGAAGGCAGACCCTCTTTTTTAAACCTGCTCAAACATAAAAAATCCCCGGTCCAGCGACCGGGGATGATACTAGAAACTCAGCGTCTAGCTGCTTCATTGAATTCTTCAATGATTTCTTTCGGCGGTGTACCCATCAGACTGACAATCACCGTAGCAAGGGTGCTCAACAGGAATCCTGGTACGATTTCATAAAGATCGAAGATACCGCCGCTCAGGAAGTCACCCCAGATGACAACAGTGACGGCACCGACGATAATACCGGCGAGCGCCCCGTTACGGGTGATGCCTTTCCAGAACAAGGACAGGATGATGATCGGACCGAAAGCGGCACCGAAACCAGCCCATGCATAGGATACAAGTCCAAGAACGGTGCTGTCCGGGTTACCGGCAAGAAGCACGGCAATGAGAGCAATACCGGCTACGGCAACACGTCCGACCCATACCAATTCTTTTTCTGTAGCGTTTTTACGGAACAACGCCTTGTAGAAGTCCTCTGCCAGTGCAGAAGAAGATACAAGAAGCTGGGAGTCAATCGTACTCATGATCGCAGACAAGATGGCTGCCAACAGGATACCCGCAATGATCGGGTGGAACAGGATCTGAGAGAACGTGATGAAGATCTTCTCAGAGTCGGCAAGCATCTGGATGCCGCCTTCTGTAATGACTTCAGCATTAAACGTGGACAAGTCCGCTACATCAGCTGTGTTGATGTAGGCAAGTCCGAATAAACCGGTGAAAATGGCACCGTACAGGCCGAGAACCATCCAGCCGATACCAATCAGACGGGCTTTCGGTACATCCTTAGGTGAACGAAGCGCCATAAAACGAACAAGAATGTGCGGCTGACCGAAGTAACCAAGTCCCCAGGCAAGGGAGGAAATGATAGCCAGAGCACCGACACCCTGTACCATGTTCAAGTGGGATGGATCAATCTGGGCAACAGCGTCTGTCGCTGCGCTCCATCCACCAAGCTCAGATACAGCCACAATCGGCACAGCGATAAGAGCAAGGAACATCAGAATTCCCTGGACGAAGTCTGTCCAGCTTACAGCAAGGAAGCCTCCAAGGAACGTATAAGAAATAGTTACGATCGCGCCGAGCCATAAAGCCTGTGTATAGCTTAAGGCAAATGAAGCTTCAAACAGCTTCGCACCGGCGACCATACCGGAGGAAGTATAGAAGGTGAAAAATAATAGAATGACAAATGCAGATATAACACGCAGAACGTGGGAGTTGTCACGGAAGCGGTTCTCAAGATAGTCAGGAACTGTAATCGAGTCATTCGCAACCTCTGTAAATACACGAAGACGACGCGCGACAAACTGCCAGTTTAAGTAGGCACCGATCGCAAGACCGACACCGATCCACGCTTCAGACAATCCGGAAGCATAAATCGCACCCGGCAGGCCTAACAGCAGCCAGCCACTCATATCAGAGGCACCGGCGGATAGTGCGGCTACTCCTGGTCCTAAACGACGACCGCCTAAAACATAATCGGATAAATCAGATGTTAGACGATATGCGGCAAATCCGATACCCAGCATACCGATTAAATAAATGATAAACGTTATTAACGTTGCAGTACTCATGGTTTGTTATTCGCTCCTCTCAGTAAATAGGGAAATAAGTGATAGAATAATTAGTATTGGCATTGGGACGAACAACCAGAACCAGGTCGCCCCGGCGATGGATGCTGATGCTGCAGTCGCGAGCTCAAACAAGTGGTTCACCTCCTTCAAGACTTATGATATACAATGTTATGCATTTGTACCGACTTATGGTTCTTGAGTCACAAAGACTCAGGGAAACCAAACACGGATACAACTATATCATATAACTTTTGACTGAACATTGCAAAAATTTACATATTTTTACCTATTTGAATAAATATCCGTTAATAATGCATAATAATGCGTATATACGATGTTTTAATGATATTCATTCACAAAATTTCTTCAAAAAAATTTCACCACTTTGGTTAAAATAGGGAATTATCCCCTTTTCTCTGCCTCTTTAGTATGTACTTCTGCCTTATAAAAAAACCCCTCCTCTTATGTTGGATAAAAGAAGGGTGCGCCCTTTGCTTTACAGCATCTCAGACGATGTTTTGCCCTGCATGTGCTGCAGCAGGTAGTCCGGTCCTCCTGCTTTGGAGTCGGTTCCGGACATATTGAATCCGCCAAACGGATGATACCCTACAATAGCTGCTGTGCACCCGCGGTTGAAATACAGGTTCCCAACATGGAAGTCTTCCCGTGCTTTTTCAATGTGGTCACGGTTGTTCGTAATGACCGCCCCCGTCAGGCCGTAGTCTGTATTGTTCGCGAATTGAACAGCTTCCTCAAAGTCCTTGGCCTTCGTAAAACCGACGACAGGACCGAAGATTTCCTCCTGCATGACTCGTGCATCCGGAGCAAGATCGGCAAAAACCGTCGGCGCGACAAACCAACCTGTACCGTCATTCCCTTTTCCGCCGCACATTAAACTCCCTTCTTCTTTCCCAATGTCGATATAGCTTAAAATCTTGTCGTACGCTCCCTGGTCGATGACCGGCCCCATATAATGGCTGTTATCAGATGGATCTCCATAACTCACGCCCTTCTTCGTCTTCTGGACGACACGGTCGAGAAGGTCGTCGTAAATGGCCTCATGCGCAACGACACGGGAACAGGCCGAGCATTTCTGACCGGAGAAACCGAAAGCAGAATACGTGATCGCATCCGCAGCCAGTTCAAGATCGGCATCTTCATCTACGATAATGGTATCTTTTCCGCCCATCTCAATGATCGTCCGCTTCAGCCATTTCTGTCCCTCATGGACTTTCGCTGCCCGCTCGAACAAGCGGGTACCGACTTCACGAGAGCCTGTGAAGCTGATAAAGCGTGTGCGTGGATGATCGACAAGGTAATCCCCGACTTCCTTCCCGCTTCCTGGAATGTAATTGATGACGCCTGCAGGAAGACCGGCTTCCTCAAGCACCTCCATCATTTTATAGGCGATGATCGGGGTGGCACTGGCCGGTTTCAATAGGACGGTGTTACCGGACACCATGGCGGCGACTGTTGTCCCGCACATGATGGCAAACAGGAAGTTCCAAGGTGAAATGACGACACCGACGCCGAGTGGTATGTAGTGGAACCGGTTGTTTTCAATCGGACGTGAGTTCACGTCGACTCCTTTATCTATTTCAAGCATTTGACGCCCATAATACTCCAGGAAATCAATCGCCTCGGCTGTATCTGCATCGGCTTCCTTCCACGGCTTACCGGCTTCCTTGACGAGATGGGCGGTGAATTCGTGCTTTCGGCGGCGAATGATGGCCGCAGCCCGGAAAAGAATATCCGCGCGGTACGACGCCTTCGTCTTCCGCCACCAGTCAAATGTCTCATCAGCCACCTGATGGGCTTTTTCAGCCAGGTCCTGATTCGCTTTCGACACTCGGCCGATCACTTCTTTTTTATTGGCCGGATTGACGACTTCGATCTTCTCGTCAGTCATGATCCGCTCCCCGCCGATGATTAACGGATACTCTTTTCCAAGGTCTGCCTCCACCTGCTTCAATGCAGCCTGCATGGCTTTTCGATTTTCTTCCAGCGCGAAATCTGTGAATGGTTCATGTTTGTAAGGGACCACCATAAAAAAACGCCTCCTTGAAAGTAGTTGGGTATACGCCTTGTAATTTTAAGAAAATTACAATAATTAATGTTTCCACAATTATTCTACCGCACCCGTGTTCCTTATTCAAACGGAATATCCCGTTCTATTCCCCTCTAAAGCCCGGGCCGGTGAAACATTTTCAAATTCCCAGAGCATCGTACTTCCTGCTTCCGTTCCCTCTTAAATCTTTCTAAATTCCTTCCGTTATACAGCATAAAAAAACAGCCTTTATCAAGACTGTTGGGCTGTAGAAAAAGCCTGTGTTAACCAGTTAGAGTGGTCCATTTGCAGGGTCACTTTCCGCTTATCGGTGGATGAATGCCGCGGGCACGGCCTCAGCTAACTTGGTCAGGAAGATCGCCTGCCCAAGTGGATCTTCGGCCCGTGCTGTTCCCGCAGGCATCACCACCGAACGCTCCTCGTGCCGACGTTAGCATATATAGAAGAGAACATGTGCCCTATGCAGGTTCGCAGATTCAAAAGAACGGCATGAGCGGCGCTGTTGCCGCCTGCATGGAAAAGAAAAAGGGAAAGAACAGGCGCTGATGACAGCTGCCTGCCGGAATATGAAAAAGACTGCCCGCCATCAAACAAGGGTGAGCTGGGTGAAGGGGAGTCTTTTTCGATTTTAAAGAACTAACAAGGAGCGGTGCCCCTTCCACTCCTGCGGAAGAACGAGTGGGCCGAGATCACCGAGCGTGGGTGTTGCGAGGAAGCTCGGGCGCTCGTCCGCGGAAAGGGAAGGGGCTTTCGCTCCTGGCGGAAAAAAAGAAAAAAGCTTGTAAAGAAACAGGAGTTTCTCTACAAGCTTTTTTCTTTGTTGTCAGGTCATGCTTTCCCTGTACCGTTCACCAGGACCGGTTGGGCAGGGAAGCATTGATAAGCCGCACGCCACCGGTTACCACGCTGAAGGTCGATCGTAAATTTGGAGCGATTTGATATTCACATCCCCTTCTTTGCTGTAGATTTCAAGTCCACTGCTTTCAGGGAATGGGAAAATCCGCGTCGTTAAGACCTGCTGTCCACCATTCGCAAACACCTCCACAGAGGACCGGTCTACGAAGATGTGCAGCTTAACGGTGCCATCCTCTAATCGGGAAGGTGCCCGGTAGACACCAGCAAACGATTCGTGGAAATCGGTTTTTCCTGAGTTCAGACGATCGGTGAATACGACGTCGTTTTTCGTATCATATCCAACAATGGTTTCTTCCTGCATATCGGAGGAATATCGAACACGGAATCCGAATTCCCCAGAGGAGCCAGGTTCCATTTCCGCTGTAATCTCATAGGTTTCTTCTTCAAAACCATCAATCGTCTCTGAACCCTCCAGCTCGATACCAGCGGCTTCATATATGAGATCTCCGCGATGGTCTTTCAGTTCATCGGCCGGCTGCTGAATCAGCTGTACTTCCCCGTTTTTGTCTTTTTGAAGCGTGACTTCCCTTGGAAGCGACATCGCTCCGCGCCACGGATCGGTTGGAAGGCTGGAGGCATACGTCCAGTTACTCATCCAGGCCATCCATATGACACGGTCCTTCATGTTGTTAAAGGCCTGGGCTGCATAAAAGTCCGTCCCATAATCCACCCAGTTGATGTCATTGGACTTCTCCTGTCTTGTAAATTCAGCACCGTCAAAATCTCCGAGAAAATACTGGCCGCCTGAACCGTCGGCGATACTGCCCGGGTTCATATCCACCTGCAGCACCCAGAGTGTATCTCCCTCCTCTCCATCTACTGGGAGTTCAAACAATTCCGGCGTTTCCCAGATACCTCCCTGGGCTCCTGTATGACCGAACTCACTTAAGTATTCCCAATCCACCAGATTCTCTGATCCATAGAACATCACCTTTTTTCCTGCAGCCAGCAGCATGATGTATGTTTCAGACTCGTCATGCCAGATGACCTTAGGATCGCGGAAGTCCTCAATCCCGGGGTTCGGTACGACAGGGTTCCCATCGTATTTCTCCCACGTCCTTCCTTTGTCGGTGCTATAAGCGATCCGTTGATCCTGAACATCACCGGCACTCGTATAAAAGGCAACAAGACCACCTTCTTCATCTGGGAAGAGTCCACTTTTATTTTCTTCATCGGCAATGATACTCCCTGAGAAAATCATGCCATGCTCATCAGGTGTCAGCGCAACATCCTGTTCCTCCCAGTGTACGAGATCCTCACTGACTGCATGCCCCCAGCTCATATTTCCGAACTGATCCCCATCCGGATTGTATTGATAGAACAAATGGTATTCGCCTTCGTAATACACCATTCCGTTAGGATCGTTCATCCAGTTTTCCGCTGGAGTAAAATGATATTGAGGACGGAGCGACTGGTCATAGGAAATCTCCTCCCGTTCAGCCGCTTCCTCCTTTTCATTGATCTGCTCGGCAGGCGACACCGTCAGCATGTAAATGATCAGGAACAGGATGAGTACGACCACTCCTGTCAAAGCTGTAATTCGTTGGCGTGTAGACATAAACTTCAAACCTCTCTCTTTAAATATCCGAGATTATCTTATAGGGAGAGAAGCTTTCTTTCAACTATTAACCGGAGGGAGTGCTTTAGACCCTCCGCACGCTTCACAACAAAGATGAAATCCTTTTCCTTAGGTGTGTAAGCGGGTTCATCCCTCAAGGAAAAATGACTAAAGAACCAGAAAAAAACGACCAAGGTCATTAAAAAAAACATACCTCCATTTACAGGGTACGGTTTCAGTTTGTTGAAAACCCTGGTATTTTTCCAGAATCGCAGACCATTCTCTTTCCGTGCACAAACGTTTTCAGGATCTCACATCTCCATGCGGCTGGGACACAAGGAGCTTATCGGTGGTGACGCCCGCGCCAAGCATTCGATAAGCGGAACGTGGCCGTCATCACTTCACAGGTAAAAAAAGCCGTACCCTGAAAATCAGAGTACGGCTTTCTTTTATTTATAGACATGTACAAAGGGTTCTTCTTCCCCTGCGTTTTTAACGATCAGGCTTTCCGGGTCGTCCATGCTGTGAATGTTCACCTGAACACCATAATGGTCCGGGAACATTTCAACAACAAGACTGTACACATACTGGGTAAACCCGACAACCTCGGACTGCGACTGGAATTCGATCGGAATTTCAATCGTAACCTCCCGCAGGTCGTTGTTCACGTAAAAACCGTTGCCGATCATACCGACAAAGTTCGGGAAATAGTCGGACACTTCTTTTCTGAAGTCCGAAAATACCTGGGAATCATCGAAGTGATCGGTTTCCGCTTCACTGGATGGGAAAAGGACATGCTTCTCATCAATGGTGTCCCAGCCACCGATGGACGCGGATGAACCTTTCACATACGCCTTGCTCAGGAAGCTGCCCGGTACTTTGGAGCTCGCCTCTTCTTCTTCATACAAAGCAAATACGACAGGCACGTCCTTCAGTTCCTCATCTTCGCGGATACGTTCCAGGATTTCCCCGGCGTACTGCTTCCCTTTAGTCAAAAGCTCCTCGGTCGAATGGTTTTCAGAGTAATTCTTTCCGTCCGGTGTCTGGAAATTGTACACCGTACGCAGGGAGATTCCGATCGTGATCCCTTTCAGTTCCACGACGTTTTCTTCCTTCTTCACTAAGTAATCCTGTTCAACGATATTGGAAATGTATTTCGGACTGTCACGGAACTCTTCTTCCGATGCTTCATCTTCGTCGAGTTCAGGGTTCAGCCCTACTTCATTTGTCTCGCTTTCACGGGAAAGCCAGCTGATCAGCGTATCGTCCGTCAAATACTGACCCGACTGGAAAAAGTAATCCTCGGGGTCATAGTATTCCTTGGAGTGCCGGCGCAGGCCGCTTTCAAATTCATCGATATCCAGCCGGTTGCCCATCTGGTTCGTCGTGACGCCGCGGGCGGAAGACACTGTCGGACTGCTTTCGGTCAGGATCATCCGGTAATCTTCTTCAGACATCGTATAGTTGGGAACAATCGCCGACTGGTTATTGTTCTCATCGGTCGTTTCCTGTATGACTTCTTCTCTATTATCAAAAACGGGCGTACACGCGCTCACGAAAAGCACCGAACTAAGTAACAGTGCGTGCATCTTCCTCATGCTTTCCACTCCCTAATCGTTTAAAGCTTCTCTAAACTGCTCTTCATCCCAGATTTCAACGCCGAGATCTGCTGCTTTCGTATATTTCGAACCGGCATCCTCCCCGGCGATGAGAAGGTCGGTTTTGGCACTGACACTCCCCGTCACTTTGCCTCCGAGTCCTTCAACGATTTTCTTCGCTTCAGAACGACTGAAATGTTCCATCTTTCCGGTCAGGACAATCGTTTTATCCTTGAACGGAGAATCTTCCGGCTGGTCGCTTTTCTTCGCGCCGAGGTATTCCATATTCAAGCCGAGCGACTGGAGTTCGTCCAACAGCTCGATGACCTGCGGCTTGTCAAAATAGCTGGCGATCGAATCCGCCATCTTGCTGCCGATTTCGGGAACCGCCTCCAGCGTTTCCGTGTCTGCTGCCTTCAGAGCCTCCATATACTCAAAGTGCTGGGCGAGCGTACTGGCGGCCTTGGAGCCGACGTAACGGACGCCAAGACCAAAAAGCAGGCGTTCCAGAGAGTTTTCCTTGGAGGCTTCTATCGCATGCAGCAGGTTTTCGACCGACTTTTCCCCCATGCGGTCCAGCTGCAGCAGCTCTTCACGGTCCAGCTTGTACAAGTCGGCAATGTTATGGATCAGGTTTTCCTGGAATAGCTGGGCGATGACTTTTTCACCGAGCCCTTCGATATCCATGGCATTTCTGGATACGAAGTGGATCAATCCTTCCCGCAGCTGGGCCGGACAGTTCGGGTTGATGCACCGCAGTGCGACTTCTTCTTCAATCCGGACAAGCTCACTTCCGCATTCCGGACACGTTTCCGGCATGTAGTACGGCTCTTCGTCCCCTGTCCGATGATCCGTAAGTACACGTACCACCTCAGGAATGATGTCACCGGCTTTTTTAATGACGACCGTATCTCCGATGCGGATGTCCTTTTCACGGATCAAATCTTCATTGTGAAGAGAAGCCCGCTGCACGGTCGTTCCCGCGACTTTGACCGGTTCCAGAATGGCGGTCGGGGTTACGGCCCCTGTCCGGCCGACGCTTAACTCGATATCCGTAAGCGTAGTGACCGCTTCTTCAGCCGGGAATTTGTAAGCGGTCGCCCAACGTGGACTTTTAGCCGTAAAGCCGAGCGTTTCCTGTTGATCCAGACGATCTACTTTAATGACGATCCCGTCTATTTCATAGTCGAGATCCGGGCGCCGTTCGACCCAGCTGTTCACATAGTCGATCACTTCATCGATGTTGTTACACCTTTTCCATTCCGGGTTCGTTTTCAGTCCCAGTTTCTTCATCCGCTCCAGCCGTTCACTGTGGGCGTCTGTCGGATCGTCCTCCCAGACACCGATGCCGTAAAGGAAAATATCAAGGTTCCGTTTGGCGGCGATTTTCGGGTCCAGCTGACGCAGCGATCCAGCTGCGGCGTTCCGAGGATTGGCAAACGGCTCTTCGCCATTCGCTTCCTTCGCTTCGTTCAAACCGACAAACGAGCGCTTCGGCATATACGCTTCCCCGCGCACCTCAAGGGTGGCAGGCTCTTTCAAACGGAGCGGGATGTTGCGGATGGTCCGGAGGTTTTTCGTAATGTCTTCGCCTGTCGTTCCGTCTCCCCGTGTCGCTCCCCGGACAAACACCCCATCCTCATATTTCAATGAGACGGCGAGACCGTCGATTTTCAGTTCGCACACGTAGCTGACTTCTTCGTCTGTGCCGTTCTTGACACGGCGGTCGAAATCACGGAGCTCTTCCTCGTTAAAAGCGTTGCCGAGGCTGAGCATCGGAATATCATGCTGCACCTTCACAAAAGCATCGAGAGGCTTTCCACCGACACGCTGGGAAGGGGAATCCGGTGTCTGCAGCTCCGGAAATTCCTCCTCCAGGTTGATCAGCTCCTGCATTTTTTTATCATATTCATAGTCAGAGACCGACGGATCATCGAGCGTATGATATTGATAGCTGTACTGCTCGAGTTCCTGTCGCAGCGCCTCGATCCTCTGCTGCGCTTCACTTGCGTTCATACTCATTCACTTCCTTACGCTTTCGTAATCGGAGCAAAACGGGCAAGCAGCCGCTTAATGCCTGTCGGTGCCGGGAACGCGATGTCGAGCTCAAGCGCATCTCCCTCACCCTGCACTTTGACGACGGTGCCGGTTCCCCATTTTTTGTGTGTCGCTTTATCACCAGGCTGCCAGCCGATCTTCTCTCCGCCGGTCGATTCCGTCTTCTTCGGTTTCTTGGCAGAACGCTTCGGCGGCTCCTGGGTCTGTCTCCCAAACGGGCTCGTTTCACGCTTCTTATTGAAAAACGGCAGCTCTTCCTTCTGCTCGCGTCCGTCGACGAGCTCTTCCGGAATTTCATGGATGAACCGGCTGATCGGGTTCATGTTCGTCCGTCCATACAACGTACGCATTTTCGCATGGGTCAAAAACAGCTGCTTCTCAGCACGGGTAATCCCTACATAAGCGAGGCGGCGTTCCTCTTCCATCTCTTCCTCATCCATCAATGCACGGCTGTGCGGGAAGACATTCTCCTCCATCCCGATGAGAAAGACGACAGGAAACTCAAGACCCTTCGCGGAGTGAAGCGTCATAAGTGTGACCGTGTCATCACTACTAGGGTCCTCATTCATGGAATCGATATCCGCAATCAGCGCAAGATCCGTCAAGAACGCCACCAAGGTTTTATCTTCGGCATTTTCTTCAAAGTTCTTCGTTACGGATTTGAATTCTTCAATGTTTTCCAGACGGCTCTGGGCTTCGATGCTTTTTTCGTTCATGAGCATCTCTTCATAGCCGGTTTTATCGATCACCTGCTGCACCATATCGGTCGCTGACAGGAACTCCTGCTGCTCGCTCCAGTTCTGGACCATTTTGCGGAAGCTCATAATCGCCTTGGCTGCTTTGGCGCTGACCCCGACGAAATCGACTTCCGCCGCTGCTTCATACAGCGAAATATCGTGATCGGCCGCATAGGCCATCATTTTATCCATACTCGTTTTTCCAACCCCGCGCTTCGGTTCGTTGATCACACGCTGGAAGCTCAGATCATCGTTCGGGTTGGCAATGAGACGCAGGTAGGCAAGAAGATCCTTGATTTCCTTACGATCGTAGAACTTCGTACCGCCGATCATCTGGTACGGGATGCCCGCTTTGACGAATGTCTCCTCAATCGTACGCGACTGGGCGTTCGTCCGGTACAGGATCGCCGTATCCTGATAGCGGAACTTCCCCTGTCTTACGAGGTCGCCGATTTTATCGGTGACGAAAAGGGCTTCCTCACGCTCTGTGCCAGCCTGATGATAGTGAATCTTTTCGCCGCCTTTATTATCGGTCCAGAGGCGCTTCGGCTTGCGGCCGGAGTTTTTATCAATCACGTTGTTGGCCGCATCGAGAATCAATTCTGTGGAACGGTAATTCTGCTCCAGCAGGATGGTCCGTGCTTTCGGGTAGTCACTTTCAAAGTTGAGGATGTTTTGAATATCCGCTCCGCGCCACGCATAAATCGACTGGTCGGAATCCCCGACAACACACAGGTTCTGATACCGGCTCGCCAGATGCTTGACGAGCTGGTACTGCGCGTGGTTCGTATCCTGGTACTCATCGACATGGATATACTGGAAGCGGCGCTGATACGTTTCCAGCACTTCCGGCACTTCATCAAACAAACGGAGCGTCTGCATGATCAGGTCGTCGAAATCGAGCGACTGGTTTTTACGCAGCTTTTTCTGATAGCCTTTGTACACTTCAGCCACCTGTTCCTCATGGGTACTGCCGGCCTGGTTGGCATAATCTTCAGCCGTCATCAGTTCGTTTTTCGAATTACTGATCGCCCCGAGCATCGCCCGTGGATCCCACTTCTTCGGATCCAGGTTCAGTTCCTTCAGCACCTGCTTGATGACAGAAAGCTGGTCACTGGAATCCAGAATCGAGAAGTTGCGGTCATAGCCGATCCGGTCGATGTCCCGTCGTAAGATCCGGACACACATCGAGTGGAACGTCGACATCCATATTTTTTCGCCGTCTTTCCCGACAAGGGATTCTACACGCTCTTTCATCTCGCGCGCGGCCTTGTTTGTAAACGTAATCGCCAGAATGTTGCGCGGCGCTACATCTTTTTCACTGAGTAAGTAGGCAATCCGATGGGTCAGCACCCTTGTCTTACCACTTCCGGCACCTGCCATAATGAGCAGCGGGCCTTCTGTATGGATTACCGCATTGCGCTGTTCTGTATTCAAACCTTGAATCAAAGCATTCAACGCCTGAGTCATGAACGTCCACCATCCTTCTTCTTTGTTGATTTGACTGCTTCCACCGTTTGAAGCGCCACTTGTATATCTTCATAGATGACATTCCCAATGACGACGACGTCTGCCTGGGCTGCCATTTCTGCTGCCTGCTGCATCGTCCGGATACCGCCGCCGTATACGAGCGTAGTCCCCTCCAGCACATCCGCCACTTCTTTTACGAGAGCCGGATCACCATAGGTCCCGCTGTATTCCATATAAAAAACCGGGAGGCGGAAAAGATGCTCGGCCATCCGGGCATATGCCAGCACGTCCGCTTGATCCGGCAGAGAACAGGACGTTTTTTGAAAAACTTTCGCTTCGGGATTCAGGACACAGTAGCCTTCCGTCAGCATAGCCGTCCAGTTGATCATATCGCTGTATTCTTTGACTGCTTGATGCTGCACATCAAGCATCCACTTTTTATCTTCACTGTTCAGCACCATCGGAATGAAATAAGCGTCAAAATCCGGAGCAACGGCTTCCACATCGGACACTTCCAACACACAGGTGACGTTGTACGCCTCCACCCGCTCCTGCAGATCGGTAACATTTTCAAACGTTACCCCATCGGTACCGCCGATCATCACCGCGTCCGTACCGGATGTGCAGATGTCCTTCAAGTCTTTTTCCGAAATCGTTTTATTTGGATCCAGTTTGAACACATGATCCCACTTGCTTATATTGTACATTTCCGGCCTCCAAAACAACAGTTATCCATTAGTCGATTATAACAAAATTTCGGCACCGGGTTGAGGGTTTCCCTCAGAGTGTAAATATTCTGTGAAAGAACGACCGGGAAAATCCGGCTGCCAAACAAAAAAAGCGGCCGAGAATGTTCTCGGCCGCCTTACTAAATTAAGAGGCAGGATGTTCAGGAAGGAGACGGGAAGAGGTGAACGTCATCGTAACAAGACCGACACTCAAAATCGTAATGGCGGAAAGAAGCAGCGTTTCCATCGAAAACAGCAGCCCTCCCGCCCCGATGATGACCGCATCGATGGCCAGAATAACGAATCCGACATTTACCTTCATCCAGTCAGCGATCATCTGAGCAAGAAGATCCGTCCCGCCGGTGCTCGTATGGTGCCGGAGCATCAAACCGATCCCCCCGCCGACAAGGGCCCCGCCGATGATCGAGCTGATGGCAGGGTCGAGCGGCAGATGATAAGCACGCAGTCCCTGAAGCACATCAATGGAAAACGAGGAAACCAACAGGCCGTGCAGGCTGTTGTAAAAGTACATGCGGAAATGAAACCAGGCAAGGGTGAAAATCGGGATGCTGAAGCAGATGATCGTCAGCCCCACTTTCATCCCCCATATGTAATTGGCGATCATACCGATACCGATGATCCCACCGTCGAGGACATGGTCGGGAATAAGAAAAAAGTTGATGCCGAGCGAAAGAATCAAGCTTCCGGCTACGATCATGATCCCTTTCTTCACCATCTCTTTCACAGGCCCGTCCCCCTCACCCCATTCTATGCGGGTCGAGTGTTTTTAGAAGACGAAAAAAAGACCGCCGTCACGGAAAAGCGTTCGGTGGTGAAGACTAAGGGAACAGCACGAGCCGAAGATCTACTTGGACAGACGGTTTTCCTGACCAAGTCAGCTGAGGCCGGGCCCTAAGCAAGCATCCACCGACAAGCGGAACGTGACCAGACACCAGCCATTCTTTCAGCAGATGAACTTCTCAGGAAAACCACGGTATGAAAATCCATCTGTCTATTTCTTCCTATTAACACACTTATAATATTGATGTCTGCCTACTCCTTCTTTTTGAATTCAGTGGGGATGGTATCGGGATTTTCATCCTATGGCCCTAAGGTTCATCCCTCTTTCACGCTCATTATTTGACTGTCACGAGGAGCGTTCGGTGGTGACGCCTGCGGGAACAGCACGAGCCGAAGATCCACTTGGACAGGCGGTTTTCCTGACCAAGTTAGCTGAGGCCGGGCCCGCGGCAAGCATCCACCGACAAGCGGAACGTGACCAAACACACACATAAAAAAATAAAGACTGCCGTTATGGCAGTCTTTTCTCTATTCTGTACGCTTTTCGTGGACACGGTCGAGCGCTTTGGTATAGGCGTCGTTGCCGTAGTTCAAACAGCGCTTCACACGGGAAATCGTCGCTGTCGAAGCTCCGGTTTCCGTTTCAATTTTATGATAGGTGTACCCGTCTCTCAGCATGCGGGCGACCTCCAGACGCTGAGCCAGCGACTGCACCTCGTTCATCGTTGCCAGATCATCAAAAAATTCATAGCACTCTTCAATATCCTGTAGTGAAAGAATCGCTTCAAAAAGCTGATCCAGCGTTTTTCCGCGCAATTTATCGATTTGCATTCGGATTCCTCCTCAAAATTGAACCGCTGCGGATTCTGGTATAATGTTGATCCATGTATTTCCCGGGACGAACGGCACCTGCTCTTCCCCTTCATAAGGAAGCAGCCGTCCATCTGTATTCCGCCACTCCACTTCTTTCATCGTCCCTTTCTGCAAAAGAAAACCGCGTCCGCCTGAGGTCAAATCAACCTCCCTGCGGCCGGCCTCATCGATGATTTCGTGGCGGGCCTCTATCATCCATACATTATCGGCAGAAATCTGTTCCATCGTCGAACGATCCACAGACGGTTCTCCGTCGTCGAATCGAAGAAACCCATGATCGGAATACTGCCACCGGACTTGTGTCCTGCTGCCATAGGTGATTTCCACCTCATCAACCGGACGACCGTTTGGACTTTCATCTGTAAAATACAAAGCCTCCGGCGGGGCGTCCTCGGTTAAGCCTTTTTCACCGACCACACGATCCAGTCCTTCTGTCCAAAGGTAGGAATTGTGCGGTGCAGGACGGTCACCGGAACGGCGGAAAAGCCAGCCATTGTTGTCATAAACAGCACCATCGACAGCGTCCATGCTGGTGCCGGCAAGCTGCTGATATATGGAATGGGAAGCTCCGTGATAAGTGTAAAGAGCGTCATATCCATAGGCCAGCTCAAAATAATAGGGACGGGCGCTGCGTACCGGCCCGATTGTATCAGGAATATCACTGTGGAACAAAGCGAGAAAACGGGTGATCTGCCCTTCAGCAAGGACTTCATAGACGAGGTCTGCCTGACTGAGCCCGGACTGCGGCCGTGCTTTCGGATGGTTGTTGACCATCACACCGAGGACACGCCCGGATTTATCCCCTGCACCGGGTTCTCCCGTTAATGGAAAAACATCACCGGCAGGGACAGGATCAGGGGTTTCTGCTGCTTTTTCTCCAGGAGTCTCTCCTGTTGATTGGCAGCCAATAAGACCGGCGGTAAGCAGACCGATGAGCAGCAGCTTTTTCATACATGCACGTCCTTTAGATCATCCCACTTATATTTTAACGCATTATTGAAGGAAAGAGTACCTCTTTCTTTTTCACATCGATGATTCCAAGTGGTGTGATCCGGATAAATGGAAGATGCGTCGAAGACAGGAATAAAAGCGTATAAACAGGATCGGAGAAGGCGAATCCATAGGCTTTCAAATGGTTCTTCAACGTTTCTTCTTCTTCCATCAGTGTATTCATCGGCTTGTCGGACATGACTCCTCCGAGCGGAAGAGCCAGCTCAAAGATGACTTCCCCTTTGTTGACGAGTACGATGCCTCCCCCGATTTTTTTCATCCGGGCAAATGCCGTCCTCATATCCGCTTTCGATTTTCCGGTCAGAACAAGATCGCCTGTACTGCTGTATGAACTGACAAGGGCACCGAGTGAGGTTGTGAACCCTTTGATCAACGTGTTGACCTTCCATTCACCTTCACGGTCCATCAACATGAGAAATCCTTCGGAGTGATCCTCCGGCAGACGTTCCACACCTGTATCCGTATCCACTGCATAAGGTTTCATGATGACGTCATTGATCATTTCAAGACCGACCGGCATGGAAAACTGCAGATCCTGTTCGGTGAGATCCCAGTCCAGGTTCAGCTTATCGATTCCGTTTTTCTTCCATTCTACAGGAGATAGGGTTTCTACAGCCTGTCCATCCTTTTTCACCCATTCGCCTTTAGCAAGAACAGAATGGGGCGTCGGATTATCCGGGCTTGATAAGAAGTTCAAATGAGCGACGCGTCCGGCGTTCAGGCTGCCGACACGGTTTTCGATCGTAAAGTGACGGGCGGAATTGTATGTCGCCATCATATAGGCATCAATTTCCGGAACACCGGCATCGAGAGCAATCTGAATACACTGATTGATCAGTCCTTCACGATAAAAACCGGGGGTAGATCCGTCGGTCGTATACATCATGTGGTCGAACTGCTGATGTCCTTTTTCCATAAGTCCCTGCAGAATATCCGGCAGATCCGGACGGATGGAAGAATAGCGCAGTCCTGTCTGGTAACCGATGGCGAGGCGGTTCAGCACATCATCAGCCGTCATCGACTCGTGCTCGGAATCCATGCCGAGCAGCCGCATCTTCACCAGTGTTTTCTCTGATGCGCCGGGCAGGTGGGCTTCAAGCGGCTTGCGGGCCCGCTTCGTTTCCTGCATCCAGTGGAGGATCTGCTCGTCCCCGTTATACAAAACATCCGGCCAGGCCGTCAGCTCTCCGCCCTGAATGACGGCGTCGTGCTCAATCCACGATTCGATCTGCTCATCAAACGCTTCTCTGTCCTCATCCTTTAATACGGACTGAGGATCAAAGCGCGCCCACCAGTACATCGAAGCAGGCAGATTCATAAATTCTTCGAGCAGAGAAAACGCTTTCTCTTTGTCCGTTAAAAAAAGCCACATCAAGTTGTCATTAATGAGCGTTGTCGTTCCCGTGGCGGCTGCATATTCTCCAAGGCTCTGGGGATTATATAACTGGAATGGATGGGCATGCGGTTCAATGTAACCCGGGACGATCCAGTTGTCCCTGCCATCAATCACTTCCGTTCCTTCTGTATGGGCAGGAAGCTCCTGTCCCGTATATATGATACGGTCTTCGTAAATCCAGATGTGACCGGTCATCCACTGTTTCAAATACACGTTCAAGTATGTTGTATGGGTAATCAGTTTCGTCGGCGCCACTTTCCCGTCCATGACAGCTGCATGTTCCCGCAGCTGACGGTTGCGCCAGCGAAAGCGTGTTTCGTTCATGGAGCGTACCTCCCTGATTTCATTATGTTCTATCGTAACACAGGATATTCCAATCTGCTAAGGAGGAACCTGTTATGAAACCGAATATCGGCCTGATCAACAGCATGATCCGGATCACAGCAGGCTTCAGCATGCTGACGTACTTGACGATCCGCGGAGCGCGCAAGGAAAGATCTTCCTCCCATCCGCTGCTGATCATAATGGCTTCCTTGAAGATCGCGGAAGGCATCGTACGTTTCTGTCCTCTCACTGCTTTATACGAATCAGCAGCCGTAGAGACAGACGGAAAAGAAGAACCCTGGGCACAGAACCTGCCGGATGACGCTTGAAAAGGTGGGAATGATCGATGATGTTTCTGCCACTCCTCTATCTTTTCAGCCGTTATAAAAAGAAGAAGGACGAACAGAAAGAGGAACCTGCAGGATAATAAAAAGAGCGGGGACATGCCCCGCTCTTACTTATAAAGGATGAATGAACGTGTACTTTTTAGAATATGTGACCGATGTCGGCTTCGTCATTCTCACGATCATCGGGACGATTGCCGCTTTAGGTGCGGTGTTTCTCCGTTCCCGAAGAAAAAAGAGTTGACCTTCCGATATCCCGGCGGTAGAAAAAGTCATCAAACGTGTCGAATACTTGAAGAGAGCGGTAGGCCTTGTCCAGCGCTTCTTCGGTATTCCTGCCGAGACTGCCGGCAAGGAGAACACGGCCGCCGTTTGATACATACCCTTTTTCATCGAGGGCGGTTCCGGCATGGACAAAAAACGCGGACTTGTCTGTTTTCAGCTCTGGAAGGAGACGTCCCTTATCATAGGATCCCGGATAGCCTTTGGAAGCAACCACCACACCGGCACAGAACTGCTTTTTCCAGGTAAGTCCCGGGTCTTTTCCGTCAAGAACGTCAAGAAGGACCTGGACGAGGTCGTTTTCCAATAGCGGCAGAACCACCTGTGTTTCCGGATCACCGAAACGGGCATTGAATTCAATCACCTTTGGACCTTCGTTCGTTTCAATCAATCCGGCATAGAGAATCCCTGTAAAGGATCGATCTTCCTCGACCATCGCTTCGGCGGCTGGGCGGACAATCGTTTCAAGCGCTGTCTCATAGGATGCCCTGGACAGCGCCGGAACGGGAGCATATGCGCCCATCCCGCCGGTATTTGGGCCTTGGTCCCCTTCAAAGGCACGCTTATGATCTCTTGCCGGAACCATAGGATAAACGTTTCCTCCACGAACGAAGGCCATTAAGGAAAATTCATCTCCAGCCAGGAACTCCTCAATAACCACTTCCCGGCCTGCTTCCCCGAAGCGGCCGTCTCCGAGCATTTCTTCAACGGCCTGCTCTGCTTCTTGGACGGATTCTGCTACAACGACCCCTTTGCCGGCGGCCAGGCCGTCCGCTTTGACGACGATTGGCGCGCCTTTTTCAGCGATATAGGCTTTCGCCTTATCCGCATCGGTGAACGCTTCATAATCCGCTGTCGGAATGTTGTATTTTTTCATAAGCTGCTTGGCAAAATGCTTGCTTCCTTCAATGAGGGCCGCACGGCCGCTCGGGGCAAACACAGGAAGACCGGCCTTTGTGAACGCATCAGCCAGACCGGCGGCAAGCGGATCTTCCGGGCCGATAATTGTCAGGCGAATATCCTTTTCCTTCGCAAACGCCACGAGCGCTTCCTGATTTCCTTCATCAATGGTGATGCACTCGGCCTGTTCGGTCATGCCCGCGTTTCCGGGAGCCGCATATAACCGCTCCACCCGGTCACTTTCCGCAAGTTTCTGGATCAGACTGTGCTCCCGGCCGCCGCGTCCAATTACTAAAACGTTCATTGTCCTTCATCCTTTCTGTATTTAATGCTTAAAGTGACGCATTTTCGTAAAGACCATGGCGATGCCGTGCTTGTTGCAGGCATCAATGGAATCCTGGTCGCGTTTCGATCCACCCGGCTGGATGATGGCTGTGACACCGGCCGCTGCCGCCGTTTCCACTGTATCCGGCATCGGGAAAAAGGCGTCGGAGGCAAGAATGCTGCCCTCTGCTTTTTCACCCGCCTGCTCAAGAGCAATCTTCGCAGCACCTACCCGGTTCATCTGACCGGCCCCGACGCCAAGCGTGCGGTCGCCTTTGGCTACGATGATGGCGTTGGATTTGACGTGCTTCACGACTTTCCAGCCAAGCTTCAAGTCTTCCATTTCCTGCTGGGACGGCGCACGATCTGTTGCCACTTCCAACTCCACCTGATCCAGCGATCCTTCGTCCGTATCCTGGACAAGCAGACCGCCGTTCACGCTTGTCAGCTTATGGGATGGGCGGTCGGATTTCTTCATATCCACCCGGAGTAAACGCAGGTTCTTTTTCTTTGTGAGAATGTCGAGCGCTTCCTGGCTGAAGGATGGAGCGATGATGATTTCAAGGAAAATCTCCTTCAGCTTGGCGGCTGTCTCTCCATCGACTTCCCTGTTCAGCGCGACGATTCCTCCGAAGATGGAAACGGGATCTCCTTCATACGCTTTCCCATAGGCCTCATACAGATTTTCACCGACACCGACGCCGCACGGGTTCATGTGCTTCACAGCGACAGCTGCAGGCTCATTGAATTCAAGGACGACTTCAAGGGCCGCATTGGCATCCTGGATATTATTATAGGAAAGCTCCTTGCCGTTCAGCTGCTCCGCTTCTGCGAGGGATGTTCCCTCCACCGCTGCCTTCTTATAAAAAGCAGCACTCTGGTGCGGATTTTCTCCGTAACGGAGGGACTGGACTTTTTCATATGTAACGGTATACGTTTCCGGATAAGCCTCTTCCGTCAAATCAGAGAAATACCCAGCAATCATGCTGTCATAATTCGCGGTATGACGGAACACCTTGGCTGCCAGACGGCGGCGTTCTTCATAAGAAAGTTCTCCCTGATTAAGGCCTTCGACGACCGTTTCATAATCAGATGGATCGACGACCACCGCGACATCTTCAAAGCTTTTCGCCGCTGCCCGCAGCATTGTCGGACCGCCGATATCGACGTTTTCAACCGCTTCGGCTTCGGTCACACCTTCTTTGGCGATTGTTTCTTTGAATGGATACAGGTTTACAGCCACAAGGTCAATGGTCTGGATATTCAGTTCGTCCAGCTGCTCCATATGCTCTTTGTTGGAACGCTTAGCCAGAAGGCCACCATGGACAGACGGATGCAGCGTTTTGACACGGCCATCCATAATTTCCGGAAAATCGGTCACTTCAGAAATCGAAAGCACCGGAATGCCCGCTTCTTCTATCGTGCGTTTTGTCCCACCTGTGGAAACGAGCTCATAACCAAGCTCATTCAGACGGCGGGCGAAGTCTGTTAACCCCTGTTTATTGGATACGCTTAAAAGGGCGCGTTTTTTCATTTGTATTCCTCCTTGGGTAGTAAAGACTGGATGACTTCTGGATAAAGGCGGTGCTCTACGGTCTGGATGCGGCGCTGAACGTCTTCCCTGCTGTCATCATCATAGATAGGGACAGGCTCCTGGGCAATGATCGGGCCGGTGTCCATGCCGTCGTCGACAAAATGAACCGTCACGCCTGTCACTTTCACCTGTTTGTCGAGCGCCTGTCCGATCGCATCTTTTCCTGGAAAGGCCGGAAGAAGGGACGGATGTATGTTCATTATCCTTCCTTCGTAAGGGGCCAGCAGCGTCGGTCCGATCAGGCGCATATAACCGGCAAGGACAATCCATTCCACATTCCTGGAGCGCAGGTCCTCGAGAATCGACGCCTCGTAGGCAGCTTTATCCGGAAACATCTTCGGTGTATACACGACGGTATCGATTTCATGACGCTGGGCTTTTTCAATCACCGCTGCCCCGACCCGGTCACACACAAGCAGAGCGACGCGGGCATCAAGCTTCCCTTCTTCAATGGCTTTCACGATGGCATCAAAGTTGGAGCCGGTACCAGAAGCAAAAATCGCCAGCTGCTTCATATCAGCTCCACCCCCCGGCCCTTAGTCACGCGGCCAATGACCTTGGCTTCAGGACAGACCGATAATGCTTGTTCCACCTCTTCTTCCCTGATGACCGCTGCCATACCGATGCCCATATTGAAGACACCATACATCTCTTCTTCCGCGATGGAACCCTGCTCCTGTAAAAAACGAAACACAGGCGGGACGTCCCAGCTGCCCTGCTCAACAACAGCTCCGAAACCTTCCGGAAGCATGCGGGGTAGATTTTCATAAAAACCGCCGCCGGTGACGTGGGCCAGTCCTTTCACATCGACTGCTGCGCGAAGTTTTTTGACCGGATCGACGTAAATGACAGTCGGAGTCAACAGCATTTCCCCGAGCGGCAGGGCCATCCCCGGATACACCTGCTCCAAATCAAGCTCCTCCACGAGTTTTCTCACAAGCGAGAAGCCGTTGGAGTGGATGCCTGAAGAAGGCAGGCCGATGATGACGTCTCCTTCCTGAACGGACGCCCCTGTAATCAGCTTGTCCTTATCAGCCATACCGACGACAAAGCCGGCCAAGTCGTATTCATCCGCGTCGTACATGCCAGGCATTTCCGCCGTTTCTCCACCTACAAGCGCAGCACCTGATTGCTCACAGCCGTCCGCAATGCCTTTGACGATTTGTTCGATACGGGCGGGGTCATTTTTGCCACAGGCAATATAATCGAGAAAGAGCAGCGGATCCGCTCCCTGCGCCGCAATATCATTGACGCACATCGCTACGACATCCACCCCTATCGTATCATGACGATCGAGTTGGAAGGCGAGTTTGAGCTTCGTCCCCACCCCATCCGTTCCTGTGACAAGCACCGGATGATTGTAGGACATCCCGCTGATATCAAATAACCCGGCGAAGGCTCCGAGTCCGCCGATGACTTCCTTGCGCATCGTCCGGCTGACATGCTTTTTCATGCGCTCCACCGCTTCATAACCGGCTTCAACATCGACACCGGCCTGTTTATAGGATTGACTCATCTGTATACCTCCCTACGCTTTCTCATATGGATGCATCGTGTTCGGATAGATTTCGGTCGGGTAGTTCCCGGTAAAGCAGGCCATGCAGCCGCCGTGCCTCAAGGATTCCTCTCCCTGGTAGATGCTCTCATTCAAGCCTTCCGTCGATAAAAAGGCGAGGCTGTCCGCACCGATCTGTTCTTCCATCTCCTGAAGCGAATGATTCGCGGCGATCAGTTCCCCGCTGTTGGATGTGTCGATTCCGTAATAGCACGGATTCTTGATCGGAGGGGAGGCAATTCTGACGTGGACTTCTGCGGCCCCTGCTTCTTTCAGCATCTTCACAATCCGCCGGCTGGTCGTTCCACGCACAATGGAATCATCGACCATGACGACCTTTTTCCCTTCAACGATCCCCCGGACAGCGGAAAGCTTCATCTTCACACCCTGCTCTCTCAGCTCCTGGGACGGCTGGATAAATGTCCGGCCGACGTAACGGTTTTTGATGAGCCCGAGCTCATAAGGAATTCCTGAAGCCTCGGCATATCCGATCGCGGCGGAAATACTGGAATCCGGTACGCCTGTTACGACATCCGCATCCACAGGCGCTTCTTCAGCCAGTGTTTTGCCCATCCGTTTACGGGAGGCGTGGACATTCTTTCCATCCACATTGCTGTCAGGACGGGAAAAATACACATATTCCATCGAGCAGAGCGTCCGCTGGATCGGTGCTGAAAACCGAATGGAATCAATGCCCTCATCAGAAATGACGAGCATTTCACCAGGATCGATTTCCCTTTCATACGTCGCACCGACGATATCGAAAGCGCACGTTTCTGAAGAAACCACCCAGCTTCCCCCTAAATGGCCGAGACTGAGGGGACGGAGGCCGCGTGGATCGTTAGCGACAAACATCCGGTCTTCGGTCATTAACAAAAAGGCATACGCTCCCTTGATCATGGAAAGGGCTTCTGTAACGGCCTGCTCCAACGGCAGATGACGCGCCCGCTTGATCAGGTGGGCGACGACTTCTGTATCCGACGTCGTCTGGAGGATGCTGCCCTGTCCTTCCAGCTGGTTTTTCAATGCCTGGGCATTCACAAGGTTGCCGTTGTGGGCAAGGGCAAGTCCGCCGGTCTGCGAACGGAACAGGAGCGGCTGAATATTTTCATAGCCCCCATCTCCCGCTGTTGCATAACGCACGTGACCGATGGACGCATGCCCCTGCAGATCTTCCAGCTGGTTTTCAGAGAATACTTCATTGATCAGCCCGTGTCCCTTGGCAAGCTTCAACTGCCCGCCATCCGTCGTTACAATGCCCGCGCCTTCCTGGCCGCGATGCTGCAGAGCGTGGAGACCATAGTACGTCAGCTGGGCAGAATCCGGATGACCCCAGACACCAAAAATCCCACATTCTTCATTTAAGCCTTTGATTTCACCAAGCATGAAAGAGCTCCTTTCCAAGCTGTTTTCAGCACAGATGTCTTTTCCTCCATCACAACGTCTTCCTGCTTCACTGTATACATGCCATTATCCGTCACTGTACCAATCTGCTGCGCTCCAGGTGCGGCCTTCTCAAACGCGTCTTTGTTTTCCGGATGGATGGTCACAAGGAAACGGGACTGGGTTTCTGAGAAAAGGGCTGTCGTGATATCCCCTTCGATCGTGACATCACAGCCAAACTCCTGATCGAATAACGTTTCCGCAAGAGCTACAGCCAGACCACCTTCGGACAGGTCATGAGCAGATTCGACAAGACCAGAGCGGATCGCTGTCAGCAGCTGGTTCTGACGCTGCGCTTCGACTTCTAAATCCAATTCCGGTGCTTTTCCGAAATGCCGGCCTTCCAACAACCCCTGCAGCTCGCTTCCTCCGAATTCCGGTTTCGTTTCCCCGATCACATAAATGAGGTCGCCGGCGGCTTTCGCGTGGGAACGTGTGATATGGCGGACATCTTCAATTAAACCGACCATGCCGACAATCGGCGTCGGATAGATGGCCTGTCCGCCGAACGATTCGTTGTAAAGACTGACGTTCCCGCTGATGACCGGGGTGCCGAGGGTGCGGCAGGCTTCACTCATTCCATCAACGCTTTTTTCCATCTGCCAGAAAATTTCCGGGTTTTCCGGAGATCCGTAGTTCAGACCGTCCGTAATTCCAAGCGGACGGCCGCCGGAGCAGACAATATTACGTGCCGCTTCCGCCACGGCAATCTGGCCGCCCACTTCCGGGTCGAGGTAAATGTAGCGGGAATTACAATCCGTGGTCATGGCCAGCGCCTTGTCCGTTCCACGCACACGAAGTACCGCGGCATCAGAACCCGGTGAGACCACTGTGTTCGTCTGGACCATGTAGTCGTACTGGTCATACACCCACTCTTTACTTGCAATCGTCGGCTGCTGCAGAAGGGCAAGCAGGGTTTTCGTATATTCCGTCACGGCCGGCTTGTAATCTTCCATACGTTGAAACTCTTCATAATACTCCGGTACTTTGGACGGCTGGTGATAGACCGGGGCATCCTCTGCAAGGGAATCCACCGGAACATCCGCAGCCACTTCCCCGTGATGTTCAAGGCGGAAGCGCTTCGTATCGGTCACTTCACCGACCGCAACGGCTTCAAGATCATACTTCCGGAAGACAGCAGCAATTTCCTCTTCCCGGCCTTTCTCAACCACTAAAAGCATCCGCTCCTGTGATTCCGACAGCATCATCTCATAAGCCGTCATGTTCTCCTCACGCTGGGGAATGTGATCAAGATTCATCGTCATGCCGGTTCCCGCTTTACTCGCCATCTCACTGGCGGAGGAAGTTAGACCAGCGGCGCCCATATCCTGAATGCCGACAAGGGCATCATGATGAATGACCTCCAGACAGGCTTCGATCAGCAGCTTTTCCATAAATGGATCGCCGACCTGGACCGATGGACGCTTCTCTTCAGACTCTTCCGATAATTCTTCAGAAGCGAAGGTCGCTCCGTGGATCCCGTCCCGGCCGGTTTTAGCCCCGACATACATGACCGTATTTCCGATACCGGCTGCAATCCCTTTTTGGATATCCTTATGATCAATCAACCCGACACACATCGCATTGACGAGCGGATTGCCGTTGTAGGCATCATCAAACTGGACTTCCCCGCCCACTGTCGGCACACCGACACAGTTGCCGTAGCCGGCGATGCCGCGTACGACTTCTTCAAACAAATATTTCACCCGTGGACGCTCAAGCGATCCAAACCGGAGAGAATTCAGTAACGCTACAGGACGGGCGCCCATGGAAAATACATCACGCAGAATACCACCGACCCCTGTCGCTGCCCCCTGATACGGTTCAACAGCAGACGGGTGGTTGTGGCTTTCGATCTTGAATACCACCGCCTGGTCATCTCCGATATCAATGATTCCGGCTCCTTCCCCAGGGCCTTGAAGGACATGGGAACCTTCTGTCGGAAACTTCTTCAGCAGTGGCTTTGAGTTTTTGTAGCTGCAGTGCTCCGACCACATGACCGAAAACAAGCCGATTTCTGTATAGTTCGGACGGCGGCCGAGAATGTTCACCACCGAGGTGTATTCGTCATCCGTCAGACCCATGTCTGCATATAAACGGTTCTGTTCAATCATTTCCGGACTGATCTCAAGCGTTGATGGCATAATGTTCCCTCCAATAGGTCAAAATCGATTGAAAAAGCCGAAGGCCGTCATCAGTGCCGAGCAGGGCATCGACCGCCCGCTCCGGGTGCGGCATCATACCGAGGACATTGCCTCTCTCATTGACGATACCGGCAATATCACCGGCTGATCCGTTCGGGTTCGTCTGATAAGTGAAAACCACCTGCTTGTTCTTACGAAGACGCTCAAGCGTTGACTGGTCACAAAAGTAATTGCCGTCTCCATGGGCAATGGGAATCTGGATTTCTTCCTTCTCTTTATACGACTGCGTAAACGGTGTATCAGCATTCTCTACGATCAGCGTTTCGGTATGACACATGAACTTCAGATTTTCGTTCGGCAGCATCGCCCCCGGCAGCAGGCCGGTTTCCAATAAAATTTGAAACCCGTTGCATACGCCAAGCACCGGTTTCCCGGCTTCTGCGGCAGCACGGATCTGCTCAACGATGGGAGAAGTCGCTGCAATCGCTCCTGAACGCAGGTAATCTCCGTAAGAAAAGCCACCCGGCAGAAACACAGCATCATAGTCTGCTAGATTCGCTTCCTGATACCAGACAAGATCTGCGTCTGCACCAAGTTCATCTTTGACGGCATGGTACATATCACGGTCACAGTTCGATCCTGGAAAGACGACGACGGCACATTTCACGTCAGCCAGCCTCCTCTATCGTATACGTATAGTTTTCAATGACCGGATTGGCGAGAAGCTGATCACACATCTTGTCGATTTCGGCTTCCAAATCTTCCTTGTCATCAACGAGAACCTCCATGTATTTCCCGACACGAACGTCGTGAACGTTATTGTATTCCAGTGATTTCAAGGAATGCTGAACGGCCTTGCCCTGCGGATCCAGGACCCCTTCTTTCAACGTAATGTGAATCTTTACTTTGCGCATACGCTCTCCTCCAGTCGTTGTAAAATCCGTTCATACGTATCTGTCAAACTGCCAATCCCTTCACGAAAAACGTCTTTATCCATTTTTGTGCCTGTTTCCAAGTCCCAGAGCCTGCACGTATCCGGGGATATTTCATCAGAGAGGACGAGGCGGCCATCAGAGAGGAAACCGAATTCCAGTTTAAAATCGATCAGCTCAAGACCGGCTTTCTGAAAAATGCTGCTCAGATGCTCATTGATGAGAAGCGCCTGTTCCTTGATCAAGGTGAGGTCCTGTTCACGGATCCCCGTCAAATGATAGGCGTGGACATCATTGATCAGCGGATCATCCAGTTCATCATTTTTGTAAAAGAGTTCAAGAATGGGTGGTTGAAAGAGTGTCTGTTCAGAGATACCGAGGCGGCGGGTGATGCTGCCTGCGGCTTTATTGCGGACAACGACTTCGAGCGGAACGATATCTGTCTTGTAGACGAGCTGCTCGGTTTCGTTTAAAGCTTGAATGAAGTGGGTCTTGATGTGTTGTTGATGTAAGGATTGAAAGACTTTTGAGGTAATCAGGTTGTTCAGACGGCCTTTGCCGGGGAACGACTCCTTTTTCTTTCCATTAAAGGCGGTCGCGTCATCTTTATAGGATAAAATCAACTGTTCAGGATCGTCGGTATGGTACACACGCTTCGCTTTTCCTTCATATAAAAGGGAACCTTTCATAAAAGCAGCACCTCACTTGTTTTGTTAGGGAAGGACCTGCATCCGCAGGTCCTTGATGATTACAAACCAATACGATCGAAAATACGGTCCACCTGTTTGAGGTGGTGCTTATAGTCAAAGCAGGCATCCAGCTGCTCTGAGGAAAGCGTCGACGTGATCTTCTCATCTGCTTCGATCAGCTCACGGAACGGAATGCCCTCTTCCCAGGCTTCCATCGCCTTCGGCTGCACAAGATCGTATGCCTCCTCACGCACCATGCCTTCGTCAATAAGGGTAAGCAGCACACGCTGGGAGAAAATCAACCCGTAGGTTTTCTCCATATTCTCCTGCATACGCTCTGGGAAGACCGTCAAGTTTTTCACGAGCCTGCCAAAACGGTTCAGCATATAATTCAGGGCAATGGTCGCATCCGGAAGAATGATCCGTTCGGCAGAAGAGTGGGAGATATCCCGTTCATGCCAGAGCGGCACATTTTCAAACGCGGTCATCATTTCTCCACGCAGTACGCGGGCCATCCCTGTCATGTTTTCCGAACCGATCGGGTTCCGTTTGTGGGGCATCGCAGAGGAACCTTTCTGTCCTTTCGCGAAATACTCTTCCACTTCACGCGTTTCCGTCTTCTGAAGGCCGCGGATTTCTACAGCGATTTTTTCCATGGATGTCGCAATCAAAGCCAGGGTGGACACGTAATGGGCGTGGCGGTCCCGCTGCAGTGTCTGCGTGGAGACAGGAGCAGCAGCCAGTCCAAGCTTCTCACAGACGTACGCTTCGACAAAAGGATCGATGTTGGCATACGTACCGACCGCACCGGAGAGCTTTCCGACTTCGATCTGTTTGATTGCCAGGTCGAGACGCTCAAGGTTACGCTTCATTTCTTCATAATAAAGCGCCATCTTCAAGCCGAATGTCGTCGGCTCTGCATGGACTCCGTGTGTACGGCCCATCATGACGGTGTGTTTATGTTCCTGTGCTTTTTCACCAAGAATATCAATGAAGTTGACCAAGTCGCGGCGGATGATTTCGTTCGCCTGCTTCAGTTGATAGGACAAGGCGGTGTCGACAACGTCCGTAGAGGTCAGTCCGTAATGGACCCATTTACGTTCTTCTCCGACCGTTTCGGAAACGGCACGCGTAAAGGCTACAACATCATGCCGCGTTTCCTGTTCGATTTCATGTATGCGGTCGATGGAGAAGGATGCTTTTTCGCGCAGCTTTTCGACATCTCCCTTGGGAATGATGCCAAGCTCACTCCATGCTTCACAAGCCAGCAGTTCAACTTCAAGCCAGGCCTGATAACGATTTTCTTCCGTCCAGATGGCTCCCATTTCCGGGCGTGTATAACGTTCAATCATAGTCTTCCTCCTACCAATAATGGATCTGATTTTGTTCGATGCGTTCATCGATCTCTTCGAGTGTGTCACCGATGAAGGTCAGGTGCCCCATCTTGCGTGTGGTCCGGGCTTCTTTTTTCCCGTAGTCATGAAGGTGGCCGCCTGTATAGTATTCAATCCGGTCATTGAGAATGCCGCGGTGTTTTCCGAGGACATTGATCATCACGGCTGCGCCGAAGGTATGTACCGGCAGCAGCGGCAGTCCACAGATGGCACGGATATGCTGTTCGAATTGCGAGACACTGCACGCTTCAATCGTGTAGTGTCCGGAGTTATGCGGACGCGGCGCCATTTCGTTAATGTAGATATCATCGCCGCTGACGAACATTTCCACAGCAAACGTCCCGACAACGCCGATACGTTCGGCCAGGGCCTCAACGGCGGCTTTCGCCTTATCAAGGACAACGTCCGACACCTGGGCCGGAACCCGGGTTTCATGAAGAATCTGCTGTCTATGGATATTTTCCGCAAGAGGGAAATAAACGATACTTCCATCCTGTCCACGGGTGAAAACCTGGGAGATTTCAAGATCGAAAGGAATCCACTGTTCCACGATATACGTGCCGCCTTCTTTCAGAAAAGAAGGGAGATTCTCAAGATCTGACTCCTGTTCGAGTTTCAGCTGACCTCTGCCGTCATAGCCGCCGCTGATCGTTTTCATAACTGCCGGATATCCAATCTCTTTGACGGCCTGACCGGCTTCTTCCGACGTATGGACGATACGGTAATCCGGTACAGCAAGGCCGGCGTCTACAGCAAAGGCCTTCTCTTTCTCACGATTCTGTGTCACCTCGAGGGCAAGCGTGCCCTGGGGAAGCTTGTCTGCTTCAGCAAAAAAACGGGAAACACCGGCGTCCACATTTTCAAATTCGTAGGTGACCACCTGGCTGATTGTATTCAACCGCTCTGCAGCTTCAAAGTCATCATAGGCAGCTACAATATGATGGTCGGCCACCGGTGCACAGGGGCAGTCTTCGGATGGATCCAGCACAGCAATCCGGTACCCCATATGCCTGGCAGCGAGCGCCATCATTTTTCCAAGCTGGCCGCCGCCGAGGATGCCGATGGTCTGGCCTGGACGGATGACATTAATATTCATCGAGCTCCCTCCTCATATTTCCGACTTTCTCTTTCATCCGGCTGCGGTACTCCTCCAGCCGTCCAGCTGTTTCTTTATCAAAAGCCCCCAGCATTTCTGCTGCGAGAAGCCCGGCGTTCTTAGCCCCGGCTTTTCCAATCGATACGGTGGCTACAGGAACGCCGCCGGGCATCTGGACAATGGAAAGAAGGGAATCCATGCCTTGAAGCGATTTTGATTCAACCGGTACCCCGATGACGGGGAGTGTCGTCTTAGAAGCGACCATTCCAGGCAGGTGGGCAGCTCCCCCTGCGCCGGCAATGATGACCTTCAGCCCTTTCTGGCGGGCGGTTTCACTGTATTCAAACATATCTTCCGGTGTCCGGTGGGCAGATATGATTTCTTTTTCGTAATCGACGGCCAGTTCATCCAGGACGATGCAGGCTTCCTGCATCGTATCCCAGTCCGAAATACTTCCCATAATGATCCCAACTTCAGCCATGCGCTCTCCCTCGTTTCTTTGTGAAGTAACATAAAAAAAGCCTGCCCGACCGCTCAATCAATGAGAGGAGTCGAACAGGCATACGTCGGCCAAGGCCGGCCGGGCGCCGCTGACATAACTCCCCTCATAGTCCGGGACTTTACGGTTCCCAGGTAGAGACGTGCGGGCCATATCCCCGCCTTATATGAGGTCGTCTATGCAATTCTGTCTTTATCATATCAAGAATCTCTTTTGGCTGTCAACGCCATTGTCGAACAATGACATTTTATAATTGACAAATTGTTCGGTTTTACTGTTTAACGGCTTGAAATACGATCGTTTTTCCTACAGGCTCCATGACTTTTTCCCCGTTTCGGATTTCTTCACGGAAGACCGGCTCTTCCATGCGGCGGACGGGCATGTAGCCTTGACTCTTCATGCGGTCGAGACAATCATCGATCGTTTCATTTTCCTGCACTTCAAAACGCATTCTGCTGTTCCTGCTGTTCTTTTTGGGCATCGCGGATTTTTCCTCTCTTTACAGACTTCACCCAGAAGCCTCCATGGATCTGCTTTGGTTCATACGCAACGATAAAGGCTTTTGGGTCAATCGTACGGATGGTTTCATATAAACTGAGTTCATACTTTCGAGGAGTCAGGATCTGCATCGCCAGCCGGTCTCCCTCCATGCCGTACGCGTACCAGCTCGTCACCCCGTACCCTTTATCCCGGAGCTGACGGGTGAATTCGATATCCGGGTTCGAGGAGATGACGTTAACTGTAATATACCCGAGGGCGAGCTTCTCTTCAATCTTCATACCGACAATCACCCCTGTACCGTAACCGACAGCATAGGCAATAACGTTTTCAATCTGGTCCAGACGGTCAAGAACGATGCCTAGTCCGTAAATGTACGTGACGATTTCAAACATTCCGATAAACGCTGCGAAATACCGCTGTCCTTTTAATGTGAAAATCATACGAAGGGTAAAAAAGGATACATAAACGATGTTCACCGCTAATATGATGGCGATGAGTACAAGTGGGTTTTCAAACAATACAGACAGCCTCCTTTGCCCGGGATAAAGTGAAAATCTATCACCCGGACCGCTTCTCTTGCATACACTATAAACCATGAGAATAAAGGGGCACAACCGCTTTTCACCGCAATTACAGACAAATCTTGGAGGTGCAGGCTGATGGACCAGTTCAAGGATTGGAAAGGAAACTTCGACCGTTTCTTCGGCCAGGAATTCTGGGGCGGCTTTGAAGGGATGTTGAAGCCCGCCATACCGGCTGTCAACATCTATCAATACGATAATGAGCTGCTCTGTTTCGTCAACATTCCCGGCATGGACCACCCGAAAAATGTCGATGTTCTCGTCGACCACGCTACGTTAACATTGAAAGGGAAAATCGAAATCAACAACCGCGGTGGTCATCAGATCAAAGCAGAAATTGCCGACGGTACATTTGAACGTTCCATCGACCTCCCCTACCCTGTCCGGCATGACAAAATAGAAGCCACCTACAGGCACGGACTGCTGGTCGTCCAGCTTCACCGCTACATCCCTGATTCATCAAGACAGAAACCGATCACCATCCGCCACCTGGAGGATGAATAAAACCGGCGCCTGACAGAAGGCCGCCGGTTTTTTTATACCTTGACGGGGAAGTCATCCAAGAGTGCACCACTCTTTTCATAGACATCCTTATGCAAGGAAAATGAAATATAAGACGAAAATGACAAAAAGGAAATACATGATCGGATGAATTTCTTTGGATCGTCCTTTCAAGAACATTGTAATCGGATAGAAGATAAAGCCGATGGCAATCCCGGTGGCAATGCTGTACGTCAGTGGCATCGCAGCAATCGTAAAGAAAGCAGGGACGGCAATTTCAAACTCATCCCAGTCAATGCTCTTCAAGGTGGACGCCATCAGCACTCCGACAATGATCAATGCAGGTGCGGTAACTTCAGCAGTTACAACAGCGAGAAGCGGAGAGAAGAACAGGGCAAGCAGGAAAAATCCTGCCGTCACGACAGAAGCAAAGCCTGTCCGTCCACCTGCACCGACACCTGCGGTGGATTCAATGTAGGACGTCGTCGTAGAAGTCCCTACGACGGCCCCGACGACCGTAGCAGCGGAATCGGAGAACAGCGCACGGTTGGCCCGCGGCAGTTTGTTATCCTTCATAAACCCGGCCTGGGTGGCTACAGCCACAAGTGTACCGGCCGTATCAAAGAAATCGACGAAAAGGAACGTCAGGATGACTACGAGCATCTGGATCGTGAAAATATCCCCAAAGTGTGTCAACGCTGCACCGAACGTCGGTGCCACACTCGGCGCCGGACTGACAATGCCGCCAAGGCCAGATGGTGGATCAATCAAGCCCGTGAGAATCCCCATCAATGACGTCAGCACCATCCCGTAGAAAATGCCGCCCTTCAATCCGACAGCAAGCAGAATGACACTGACAATGATCCCGAAAACAGCGAGAAGCGTCGGTCCGGCGGTCAAATCACCAAGCTGCACCAGTGTCGCGTCACTGTTCTGTACGATCCCGGCGTTTTGAAAGCCGATAAACGCGATGAACAGCCCGATCCCCGCTCCGACAGCCAGCTTAAGGTTTCCAGGGATAGCATCAATGATCATCGTCCGCAGGCCGGTTACCGTTAACACAATAAAAATAAGTCCAGAAGCAAGTACGCCGGCAAGCGCTGTTTCCCACGGAATACCAAACCCGAGCACAACCGTATACGCAAAGAATGCGTTCAGTCCCATACCGGGAGCAAGAGCGATCGGATACTTCGCAAACAATCCCATAATCAATGTACCCACCGCGGCTGCTACGGCTGTAGCGGTGAATACGGCTCCCTTATCAATACGAGTGACCCCTTCAGGCAGAGCCTCAATGCCGTCCAGTGCGAGCGTGGACGGGTTGACAAACAAAATGTAGGCCATCGCGAGAAACGTTGTGAGCCCCGCCATGAATTCAATCCGATAGCTCGTTCCCATTTCCTTAAACTTAAAAAACTTACTCATTTGTAAATCCTCCCCTTTTTGTTTTCCGTCGCCTTTCTTATCGGGTCTCTTTATTTTTATGTTGACCCATCTCCCACAAAAAAAAGACACCCCTGGATAAAATCCAGGAGTGTCTGTAGATACGAGGATAAACGGACGTCTGCACATGCGTACAGGCAGTCGTCCATTCACCAGCGTAGTCAGACCAATTTACGGCGGTCTGGTAGAAACTCATGGGCCTTATCCCCAAAATTATACGAAGGTGATGCGTTATTGAATTGTCTTCAGCTTACATCGTTCGACAAGAACTGTCAACACTATTTCCGAACATTATTAAATAAAAACCCTTTAATGTTCGATTATTCCCATTCAATCGTTGCAGGCGGCTTACTCGTCACGTCATACACGACGCGGTTGATGTGATCGACCTCATTCACGATACGCGTCGATATTTTCTCCAGCACGTCCCATGGAATGCGGGCCCAGTCTGAAGTCATACCATCAATGGACGTAACCGCACGGATCCCGATCGTATAGTCGTAGGTACGCTCATCTCCCATGACTCCGACCGATCGGATATCAGGAAGCACAGTGAAATACTGCCAGATGTCACGATCCAGCCCGGCCTTTTTAATTTCATCGCGAAGGACGAAGTCAGATTCACGAACGATTTCCAGTTTCTCCTCTGTCACTTCTCCTAGAACACGGATGGCAAGACCTGGACCGGGGAACGGCTGACGCCAGACGATGTGTTCTGGTACACCAAGCTCCGTACCCAGCGCACGTACTTCATCCTTGAACAGCGTATTCAAAGGTTCGATCAATTGGAATTCCATATCCTCCGGAAGACCGCCGACATTATGGTGGGATTTGATCGTCTGAGCGGTTTCTGTTCCACTTTCGATAATGTCGGTATACAGTGTACCCTGGGCAAGGAAGTCAATGTCCTTCAGCTTTTCTGCTTCATCATCAAACACATAAATGAACTCATTGCCGATGATCTTCCGCTTTCTTTCCGGATCGGATACACCGTCAAGTTTGCTCATGAACCGCTCCTTGGCATCTATTTTAATAATGTTCATATTGAAGCCGTCACCCAGCGTACGCATGACGTCATCGGCTTCGTTCTTACGCAGCAGCCCGTGGTCGACGAAAATACACGTCAACTGATCTCCGATCGCCTTATGAATCAATGCTGCTACAACAGAGGAATCCACACCGCCGCTCAACGCACACAGCACTTTACGACCGCCCACCTGCTCACGGATTTTTTCCACTTCCATTTCTACCACGTGTTCCATCGTCCAGTCGTCCTTCGCTTCACAGACATCGAAAACGAAGCTGCGAAGAAGATCATTCCCATATTCTGAATGGCGGACCTCCGGGTGGAACTGGACGCCGTACATCTTTGCATCCTCGTGGCTGATGGCAGCTACAGGACAGGAATGGCTCGTCGCATCCACACGGAAACCTTCAGGAGCTTCGATTACTTTGTCACTGTGACTCATCCATACGGCCTGTTCTTTTGGTGTCTTGCGGAACAGGACCGGGTCTTCTGTAATGTGAATGTCGGCTTTGCCGTATTCGCGTTCCTTGGCCCGTTCTACTTTTCCATTAAAATGGTGGGTCATCAACTGCATGCCGTAACAGATGCCGAGCACCGGAATACCCAGTTCAAAAATCTGCTCATCACAACGGAAGCTGTTTTCTCCATATACGCTGTTCGGCCCACCGGAAAGGATAATGCCGCTCGGATTCAGCTCCTTGATTTTCTCTATGCTCATCTTGTGTGAATGCAGCTCACTGTACACGCCGAATTCGCGGATTCTTCGTGTGATCAACTGGTTGTACTGACTTCCAAAGTCGAGTACGAGAATCATTCCTTGTACGTTTTCCATATACGTTCCACTCCCTGTACCAAAATTGGTCCTGCCTGTTTCTTTCACTTCCCGTGCCATAAAAAAATGGACTCCTGCCTCTTGTATGCTGCATACAACGAAGGCAGAAATCCATCCATGTCAAGACACGTCTGTGACTCCCACCTTCATAGTCAGGGCATTTACGGTGCCCCGGTAGAGACTTTCGGGCCTTATTCCCGAGGATATACGAAGGAAGAATTCTATCTGATAATTTTCACTTATTCTATCAACCGTCTTCCAAGGAATCAAGACAATGTCTTTTTAATTAAATTTTCCCATAATTCCGTTACTTTCTGCCACTGGTCCTTCTCGGATTCATTTCCATAGATCACACGCTCATAATTATTCGTCAACCGCTGCATTTCATTGGATTGAAAATGCTGGTCCACTTTCAAGGCGTAATCACGGAGTGTTTGATCAGGCTTCCGTTTCAACCCTTTATGATTCAGCACTTTCAAAAGGAAGTGGTAAGCCTTCTCATACGTCTCTTCGTCTTCACTACGGAGGTAGCGGCGGATCAGAAGCGCGGCCATCCAGCGGTAGCGGGTGACATAAAGCAGAATACCAACCGCCAAAAGGACGGTACCTGTAAGGACTGCCGTAAAGGTCGTCGATCCAGAAGAAGAGGCTGCATCCGCATTTCCGGAGGCTTCATCTTCCTCCTCCACCTGCTGAGGATTCCCCATCGTTTCATCCTGCGTATCGTCTTCAGCACCTGCTGCCGGATCTTCTTCGGTCTCTTCCACATCGACATCGGTGTAAAAATCAGCATTGTTACTGAAGCCCTGTGTCGGTTCAAAAGGAACCCAGCCAACGTCAGGAAAATACACTTCCACCCAGGAGTGCGCATTTCCACTCGTGACTTCGTACACGTTCTGGACGCCGTCTCCTTCTTCATTTTCCACAGAATCGATCCGCTCACCGCCTGTAAAGCCTTTGACCCAGCGCGCCGGGATCCCTTCTGAGCGGAGAAGGACAACCATGGATGTCGAGTAGTTGTCACAGTATCCAATCTGGGATTCAAACAAAAATTGATCGACATAGTCTTCGTCATCGCCCGGAACCGGAACATCCGTCGTTGAATATTCAAAGCCGTTGGCTGAAAAGTAACGCTCCACGGCCTTTGCCTGATCATACCGGTTGTCCTCTCCCTCGACAATCTGGGAAGCCAGATTGCGGACGCGCTCCGGCAGATTCTCCGGGAGCTGCAGGTATTGATCCCTGATTTCCTCTGGATCATTATTCCCGGATTCACGAAGCTGGCTGTATTCAAAAGAAGGAAACTCATACGTCAATTCAGCTGTACTGATTTTCGCAGGAGCATCCCCCTGGTACGTATCCATCTCCCCCGTGTTATTGTGAACGCGGAGGTTGTACTCCCCATCTAAATTCCCGACGGATGTAAGACCGTAGGGATAAACCAGTTTTCTAAACGAAGCGAACCTCGTCATTTCAATCTGCGCGGTCTGCGTTTCCGTTTCCACTTCTTCAGTGAACGTGGAGAATGGAATATCATAAGGGTCCGTCGTCATGACCGGCTGCTCCAGCGTATCTGTCCAGCCTTTTCCTGTATACGTATCCTTCGATTCAATCCGCCAGTAGCGGTCCCCATCCACGGTCGCTGTGAAGATCGGCGTATCATCCTGCACAAACGATCCGCCAAGCTGGCTGTCATCCTCGCCATACCCGACCTTCTGGATTGTCCGTCCTCCTCCGGCCCCTGTCCCTCCTGCGGCACTTTCCAAGTATGGAACCGGATCCGGCCACTGTGGAGCAAACTTGGGAGACGCATAAGCGGCTGCGGAAGAAAACAAAATGACTCCAATCAATGGAAACAGCCAGACATTGGCTTTATGAAGCCCTTTGAATACAATGGATTCCTTATCCATTTCTTTCGCAAAACTCGACAGTCCGAGCGCTGCCATCCCGATCATAAAGGTCCGGATAATCGCCCAGCTGCCATCATAAACCGTGAATGTATCAACAATGGCAACGAAAAGAATCGTCAAAAGCACGAAAAAGAACATGCGGCGCGCAACTACGAACCAGTAGTAAAGAAGGTAACTCATAAGCCACAGTAAAATCAGGAACAGCAGGCTGCGGAAAAGCGGCGTCATCTGCCACCATTCCTGACTACTGATCATCTGAATATTGAAGGTGACCTGCTCGATAAGAACGGCGAACCACCCCGGGGAAAAAATCAGTTCCCCGATGTACAGTCCGTCCAGAATAAAGGCCACACCCAGTCCTTTTAACGGCATGGATAGATACCAGGGGACTTGTAAAAAGGAAACAAAAAAACAAAACGCCGCAAAAATAAAGAAAATCCGGACGTCATCCGTCTGGGAAATCATTTCAAGCGGCCGGAGCCATTCACAGAACAAAAGAAAACCGATGCCGTAGAGGATCATCCGGTAAATGGTTGAATGACGGTCCTGCATTACGTGTTCACCTCGAATTCCTTTTGTGTCATCTGCTCTTCGGATAAGAGATTGACCACCACACCACGGCTTTTCAGCTGCTTGATCAGCTGGTGGTCCTGAAAGGTCAGCCGTTCATGCGGGCGGACATAAAAAAAGACGAGCCGCTTGCTTTTCTTCGCCAATTTCGAAAGCGCCGCCTGAACATCCTGGTCCAGCTGATGGCTGACCACCATCAAGAGAACACCGCTCGGCACAGACGGGCGTTCGCGCTCAAGCTGACTGGCAAACGGCTGCCGCCCCACCGGCCTTACCCGGGCCAGATGCCCCTGGATCTGCTGCTGGCGGGCCGGGTCCTGGTGATAGGGGAAATACCGGCGGTCTTCCCCAAGCGTCATGAATGACAGCGGGGAAGACTGCTGGTGAAACTCCTTCACAAGCGACGCTGAAAATTCGACCGCTCCTTCAAAGCTCAAAATGTCCATATCCGAATGGGCGCCTGTATTTAAGATCATCAGCATTTCCACGCTTTTTTCCTGTTCGAATTCTTTTGTCATCATTTCGTTTTTCTTCGCCGTCGTTTTCCAATCCACCCAGGCAAAGCGGTCACCCGGCATGTATTCCCGGACACCCGTGACGATATTGGTATTTTTCTCATTGAGTTTAAAGGAAGGACTTGTCCCCTGCTCAAAGCTGTAGACCCGGTCCTTCATTTTTACCGGACGGACGTATGGAAACACGAGAAGTTCATTCGTATGCTTGTACACCTGTTCTTTTTTTACAAATCCGAAGAAGTCGCCCGTTTTCACACGGATCGCCTTGAAGGCATGGGCACCGCGCGGGACTTTTTGAAGTTCGTAGCGGTACGAAATCCTCCGGCTGAACCACGGAAAGACGACTTTCTTGATATTCCGCTGTTCATGATACGTTTCTGTTTGCGTCATATCCTTGTATTTCTCCAAGTGTTCATCCACCTTTTTCAAGGATGCCGGAAGATATTCTTCAATGACACAGTAATAAACAGGGAATGGGAACCGCCGCTTCAGCGTCACCTCCACTTCCACGGTTTCCCCGCCAAGGGCATAACGCCTGGACAACTGGTGCTCAACCTCCCACTTACGGATCGGATACACGAGCACACCGATCATATAAAGAAGGAACGGGAGAAACGCATAAAAAAGAAACCAGCTGACAAATCCGCCTTGAAACATCGCATACGAGAACAGGGCCGCAAACAACAGAACGACGACAGCCCCTTTGCCGGCAAGGCTGAACGTCTGCTTCATTCCCCGGTCGTCCTTTTCACCGGGATGGAAGTAGCCGTGAGGAGCTCCTCAATGATAGAGGCGGACGTCTTCCCTTCAAACCTCGCTTCAGACGTTAAAATCATCCGGTGGCCGAGCACATACGGAGCCATGAACTGCACATCGTCCGGGAGCACATAATCGCGATCATGGACGAACGCATAGGCTTTGGCCGCTTTCATCAAAGAAATTGATCCCCTCGGACTCACGCCTAAGTAGACTCCTTCATGGTCACGTGTGCCTGTGACAAGTTCTACGATATAACGGTGAACAGAACGGTCCACATAGACCTGGGCGGTTTCCTTTTGAAGCTCCACCAGTTCTTCCCTTGTTATTACAGCCGAGATTTCTTCGATCGGATGACTGTTCGACGTACGGGCAAGCATTTCCATTTCCTGCTTCGCTGTAGGGTAGCCCATCTCCATTTTCAAAAGAAAACGGTCCAGCTGCGCTTCCGGCAGCGGATAGGTTCCTTCATACTCGATAGGATTCTGGGTTGCCATGACAAAGAAGGGCTCCCCAAGCTGGACGGTACTCCCATCCACGGTAATGCTCGTCTCCTCCATCCCTTCCAACAGCGCGGACTGCGTCTTCGGAGACGTCCGGTTGATTTCATCGGCCAGGACGATGTTTCCGAGAATAGGGCCTGGACGGAACTCGAACTCCAATGTCTTCGGGTTATAAATGGAAACACCGGTCACATCTGACGGCAGCAGATCCGGTGTGAATTGAATTCTCTTAAAATCACAATCCAAGGATTTCGCAAGCGTTTTGACAAGCATCGTCTTCCCTACTCCAGGAACATCCTCAAGCAGAACATGTCCCTTTGCCAGCAGGGCCACAACGCTTAAAAGCGCTGCTTCTTCCTTTCCAATCATCACTTTTCTAATATTGTTAAGTACCTCGGTTACTTTCGGCTGATAGAGAAACGTTTGTTGAGACATTTGATGGACCCCTTCCTCCCTGACGCACTATTTTTCAGAATTATCACGCTCATTTCCACTATACTATATCCCTATCTATGGAACAAAGGAAAGAAGCTGATGGGTATATCAGGCATTAAAGGGTTCTTCACCCTTTTTAACAAAAGTTAAAAAAAGTTATATAAGTAATAAAATGAATCTAAAGACCTATGATTTTTTCCGACAATTTAGTTAACTTATCATCCTTAATATGGTATCTTTAGTTTGAGCCATCTGAAGTAGAGATATAAAAGAACATAAGAGACGAACGTTTGTATAGGTATAGGTGGCGGAGGCTCCAGCATTCAGCTGGGGCTTACTTATGGGTTTAGCAGCCCCAGCCAAAAAACCGCAGATCCCCTGGATCTGCGGTTTTTTATATCGTTCCATTATCTACATGTATACCTGTTCCCGTGATCGAAGAGGACTGGTCGGATAAAAGAAAAAGAACGGTGCGTACGACACTGGCAATCCCGGTTTCCTTCTTCATCGCATTTCGTTTGTAAATTCTCTCCTTCTGTTCCTCCGTTAAAGTCGCACTCATGGCCGTATCCATAAATCCAGGGATCACACAGTTGGAACGGATGCCCCGTGCCCCCCATTCCCGCGCCGTATTTTTCGAGAACGCTTCGATGGCCCCTTTTGTAGATGCGTACATGCTTAATCCTTTGTATCCGGTGTGGGCACTGATGGAGGAAATGTGAACGATCGATCCTTCCGTTTTGTTCAACAGCATATCCCGGATCACATATTTAGTCAGGTGCATGGGACTCAGTACGTTGATTCGGAACATCTTCTCAAGCGGATCGACACGGAGATTGGAAATAATGTCATCATAGGCAGTGGCGGAATTGTTCACAAACCCATGAATGACCCCGAGCGGTTTCAGCTGCTGCAGGTATAACAATTTGATCCCTTCCACGTTTTCTAAATCGTAGGTAAGGTGGACAAAACGCTCCCCTCCCAGCTGTTTCAGATCTTCGACTTCGGCCCCTTTCGACCGGCTGATGCCGATGACCCCATACGTTCCTTCCATTAAAATTTCTCTGGCAACAGCCTTTCCCACGCCTCTGGATTCACCGGTGACAATGACCCACTTCATTCTCTGACCTTCTTTCCTGTGCGCGTTTTCGGAATGGCTTCGACAAACGCAAGAATCCTCGGTACTTTCCACGGCTGCAGGATGCGTGAGGCGTGCTCCCGGACCGCTTTCTTCACTTGATCCTCTTCGGCGTCTGCCGCTTTTACGATATCAGCGGTAAGCAGGTTTCCTGTTACACTATTTTTCTTCCCTTTCACCAATGCATCCTCTACTCCCGGGACCGCTGTCAGCACAGCTTCGACTTCCAACGGATTCACCCTGTACCCCCCGACATTAATAAAATCAGAATTCCTGGATACAAAAACAAATTGATCTGCCCCGACCTCCTGTACAACATCTCCGGTATTCAGCCATTCGCCGCCGACTTCTGCGTTTTCCAATGTACCGACCAGCGACTGATGGATGAGCAGTTCCTGGTTTTCATTGATTTTCACTAAGTCTTTTATGGAGGAGGATATAGTAAAGGTGCGGCCGTTTCCAGCAAATACACTTCCTGCTTCTGTCGAGGCATACACATTCCTGATCCGGGCATGCGGGAAAACCTGCTTCATCCTCTCCGACAATCGTTCATCAAACCCTTCGCCGCCAAATGTGATCCGCCTGACGGACGGATAGGTCTTCGACTGAAGCCTGGGGAATATATTGCGATAGTAGGTAGCTGTGGCGGACAGATGCGTCATTTGATATGGCTCAATCAAATCAGGCAGCCGTTTCTGCTCTTCATTGAACACATAGATCATCGGATTTTTATTGCAGAAGGCTTGAAAAAAGACCTGCAGACCGGCCATGTGTGTAGGGTTATAGGCAAACCCCCACACATGGTCCTCCCAGTGACTGCCGGTTTTCACCTGCCGTGTTAACGACTCATACCGATGAGTGACTTTTTTCGGCCGGCCGGTTGTTCCTGATGTATACAAGGACAAGGTCCAGTTTTTTGGGTGAAGACGGGTCGTTACGTCCTCATGAGACGGAGGATGCTCAGGAAGACTTTCCAACAAAGCAGGCTGGAGGTCAGAGGTTTGGATCCCCATTTTTTTCAATTCTTCATCAGAAAAATCTCCGTCCAACAGCTCTACCGGATAATCGAGCCACAGACTATGGACAATCGCTGCGAAAATCTGATACGGTTCGTTCCCTTTCACAAAAATTCTGGAACACGCCATTTTCCTGCTGCCCACATCCTTAAGGAGCTCCTCGTACGTATACTGATGTCCTTTGGAAGCGAGAAAAAGATGCTTCATGGACGCTGGTGCCCTTCGATTTTCCTGATGACGTCTCCAACCGTTTCAACAAGGCCATCCTCAAAGATATCTACGTCGAATTCACTCTCCACACGGACTGTCAATTCAGCGAGCATCAAGGAGTCCATGTTCAAATCATCCCTGAGATGCTGACCGGCATCCAGTCGTTTCAACGGTGGCAGGCCATTATCTTTACGCATGTCATTAACAATCACAATCAATTGATCCTCCACGTTTCCTCCTCCTTGTCAAAAGGGTGCGGTATATTTCTTAAATAGACGGCTCTTCTTCTCCCAGTCGGATTTATGAAGCTCCATCAGGTGGACGTCATGGCTTTTCCCATGCTTGATCACGTGATTTTTACGAGTGCCGACCATACGAAATCCATGGAAGGTATTGAGCTTCACCACCTTGTCGTTCCCCTCCATCACCTCTGCTGTCAGCTTATTCAAAGAAAGATTGCTGAAAACGTGGTTATATAGATAGAGAGGAAGGATTCCACCATAAATCCGGTATTTTTCCTCACCTATGTAATAACCGAAAACGGCCCGTTTATGGACAGGGTGGATGTCACTTAGAGAAAGCACACCGACAGGCACCGCATCGATCACAGCCACCCAGTAGAGGTCCGTGTCGGATTGGGAGACCGATTCGAACCAGGCCTGATGTCTGCTTCGGTCCGCCTCTATATCTGTATACATGTACCGTGTGACGAAGGAGGAGGTTCTCCACTGTAACACCAGATCGAGATGGGATTCTTTCAATCTCTCGAATTCAATCATCCGTCTCCTCCTTTTTCTGCTGGATATGATGGTTGATTTCCGCCCATTCGGGGTGGGCGTCCAACAAGGCGAGCGCATCCTCCAAAGTAAAACGGGGATTCTTTGGGTAGAGATGTTCAAGGATCTTTGCAACCAGCTGAAAATCTTCTATGGTGTCCACCGTCCATCGGTGTCTGCTTTCATCTCTCTTATACAAGAGGTGATTGTGTTTGAACGGGCGGGTATCGCGGATCATTTTTGTTGTCACATGCTCGCGTGTGCAGCTGTCATCTGCGATCAAGTGAGAATGATAGAGAGCTTCGAATGTAAATACTTCGATATCCATCCCTCTTGGATACGTCCGGAATTTTGTATTGGATACATACGGATACTTCGGATAGTGATGGAGGAAGAGAGCGGTAACCTCATCAACAACGGCAGGGTCCATCAGCGGACAGTCCCCGGTAAGCCGGATCACGACGTCTGCCTGATAGTGGGAGGCCGTCAAATAAAAGCGTTCCAATACATCCTTTTCCGATCCTCTGAAACAGGCCGTTCCAAGCTGGCTGCACAAGTGTTCAATCGGGTCATCACCAGGTTGAACCGTCGTACTCACGACGAGCTGATCGATAGAGGATGCCCGTTGGACACGTTCAATCTGGAACTGCAGGAGAGGTTTTCCTGCTGCCATTTTCAGCACTTTCCCAGGCAGTCGTGTGGAGCCCATTCTCGCTTGGATGACCGCTACAACGTTCATACATCATTCCGCCTTCCCGTAAGCATATCCCAGCTCAACGGAGTGCCTTTGGAGATGGCAAACGGCGCCCGCTTCCCAAGGAAGACGCTTTTGTACTTCGGGAGCAGGCCGTAGCCCGGACGGACCGCTCGAATATTCTCGTCTGTAAAAGTCTCCCCTTCCTTTACATCCTTCGAAATGTAAAGAGACCTCCGGTAATTTCTCGCTCTTTCGTCTTCCAGCGTATCCCCGTACGAAATCCTCCCCATCGCCCGCCACACGTTTTTCGATTCTAGTACCAGCTGTTTCATTTCTGAGGGCTCCAGAGAAAAAGAAGCATCCACGCCTCCTTCAGACCGATTCAGCACGAAATGCTTTTCAATGACGGCCGCCCCCAGGGCCACACTTCCAACGGCCGCACCGATGCCGAGCGTGTGGTCGGAGAGGCCGACAGGGCAGGAAAATGTCTGCGCCATATGCGGAATCGTGCTGATGTTCGAGTGACCGGGAGGTGCCGGATAAGTACTTGTGCACTTCAGCAGGACAAACTGGCTGCCTCCACTGCCCCTCACCGTTTTCACTATATCCTCCACCTCACTTAAGGACGCCATTCCGGTCGAGATGATGACCGGTTTCCCTGTTTTCACGACTTTTTCAATTAAAGAGAGATCTGTATTTTCAAAGGAGGATATCTTATATAACGGAACGTGACACGCTTCCAGGAAATCGACTGCCGATTCATCAAAAGGAGTGCTGAAACCAATAATCCCCGCTTTCCGGCATCTGCTGAACACCTTCTCATGCCATTCCCACGGGGTTTTCGCTTCCTCATACAAGTCATAAAGCTTTTTTCCATCCCATTGGCTTTGTTTGTCCTTAATCGTAAAATCCGGCCGGCTGCTGGAGAGCGTCATCGTCTCCGGTTTATACGTTTGTATTTTCAAAGCATCCACCCCGCATGCGGCGGCATGGTCGACCATGGTAAGGGCTTTTGCCAGCGATTGATTATGATTGCCTGACATCTCCGCAATGATGAACGGTGGATGGCCGCTCCCGATGCGACGGCCTTGAATGCTGAATTCCATGGGGGAACCTTATCCCTTCTTCCTCCCCGGTATGTCAGGAGAGTTATTCCAGTTCATTAAACAAGCCGCCACACGTCCTGGGCGGTACCCATCCATGATTTGAGAAAATCGACCGGCCATTTCCCGGGCGGCGGCTGGGTTGCAGACAAGCTTTTCAACAGCCCTTTTCAACCGGTCCACCGGCACATCCACAGCCTTTCCCACATAGAAAACGGCTTTTCTCTCTTTCAGAGCAGCGATGGTGGCGGCCTGATTGGCAGCTGTTTGAATGACAATCACTGGAAGATTCATATAGCAGCACTCCCAGATGGATGAGCCGCCAGCTCCTATGACGAGGTCAGCCTCTTCCATCAGCCGTGCCATTTGACTGGTCTGTACGTGCAGGGTCATGTGTGGAAACCGGGACACGTACCTCCGAATGACCTCCACCTTCTCGTTCGCTCCACCGACAACGATAGTCACAGTCAGATCTGTCATATGATGGACAGCTTCAATCGCTTTCAACGTCTGACCGGAAGGATCGCTGCCTCCGAAGCTGATTAGAAGATGATGGATGTTTCCACTCTGCTCCTTACCTGCCTGGAGAAATTCCTTTCTTAAAAGAAGATAGTCCGGTCCGAGAAGACGGACAGCTGACGAAGGGATCAAATGGGTATACCGTTCATGAAGATTGCTGCAGATATTTTGGTCCAGCAGCACATCACAGGCATGCCGCCGGTCAGCCAGATCATCAATGACCATCAGTCCTTTCACCAACGGCCGCACCTCTTCCTCCCATCCGGCGTCCAATTGATAATGGTCCACAATCAGCCAGTCGATGGGTCCCCATGATTGAAGCAGCTCTTTCGTCTGGTCCGCATCCTTTTTATAAGAAAATTCCCCGCTGTCCTCAAGCCTATACACAGAAAAAGACTGGTTCACAGCCACCTGCACAAGACTTTCCGGACAGCTTCGGCATATAAAAAATACATGGGCTCCAAGGTCACGAAGATCTTGGGCCAAAGTCAGACAGCGCATCATATGCCCGGTCCCCCACTGGACCGATGCGTCGACACGGATGGCTGCTCTCATGAGCCGGCCCCATCCCGGTAATAATTCAAAACCTTCCGGACTGCTTCGATCACATCATCCAGGTCCTGTTGGTCCATGGCAGGAAAAAGCGGGAGGGTGAGGAATTGCTGATACAGCTTTTCTGCGGTTGGGCAGCTGACCTGATCAAAGCCGTTTTCCTGATAGTACGGCTGTTCATATACAGGCATGTAATGGACGTTCACCCCGATGTTCTCCGCTGTCAATGCCTCAAAAATCTCTTTCCGAATGCCGATCATCTCCTCATCAAGCTTAAGAATATACAAATGCCAGCTCGAACGCCGGTCCTGTTCCTGGTAAGGGATCGTTACACCCTTCACGGTCCTGAAGGCGTTGTTGTAATAATCCGCATAAGCTTCCCTCATGGATGTGAACGTATCCAGCCGGTCCAGCTGGCTTTCCCCAAGAGCGGCCTGCAGATCGGTCATCCGATAGTTGAATCCGAGAAACTGCATCTCATATTCCCACGGATCGCGTGTTTGTATAAAATCAGGTGCATGCTTCGTAATGCCATGGGTACGGAATTGAAGAAGCGTTTTGTACCAGCTTTCCTCATTCGTCGTAATGATGCCGCCTTCTCCGGTGGTCACTGGTTTCACGGGATGAAAGCTGAACATCGTCATATCACTGAGAGCACCGACTTTCTGTGTGTGATAGGAAGCCCCGAGAGCATGAGCGGCGTCTTCGATGATGAGCAGATTGTATTTGTCCGCCACTTTTCTGATAGCCTCATAATCAGCCGGCTGTCCGGTGAAATCTACAGGAATGACCGCTTTCGTCCGCTCGGTAACAGCGGCTTCGATACTTTCCGGTGTAATCAAATACGTGCGGGGGTCTACATCTGCAAAAACCGGCGTGCCTCCGCAGTACAAGACACAGTTGGCACTGGCGGCAAAGGTGAGAGGGGAGGTGATGACTTCGTCCCCCTTCCCGATGCCGGCAGTAAAACAGGCGGCATGCAGCGCTGCCGTTCCACTTGAAAAGGAAACAGCATACGCCGCCCCTGTATAAGCAGCTGTTTTTCTCTCAAAACTGGCTACGGCAGGTCCTGTCGTTAAATAGGGACTGTTCAAAACCCGTTCAACGGCTGCTTTATCTTCCTTGGAAATCCACTGTCTTCCATAAGGGAGAAACGAATCACGTACAGGCTTTCCTCCAAATACAGCAAGCTTGCCTCCCACCTGCCCAGCTCCTTTACATACGGTTGGATTTGATCCATTCCTCTGTCCGCCGGATCCCTTCCTCTAAATCTACTTCAGGTTCCCAGCCGAGGATCTTTTTGGCTTTGGAATAATCGCACAACAGTTTGGAAATCTCACTTTGCGGGTGAATGTGCTCGATATGAGTAATGGACGTCCGGCCGTCCGCAATCAGCTCAGCCAGCTGATTGATCGACACATCGCGGCCCAGACCCGCATTCAAAATTTCCCCAAACGCCTCTTCATGGAGACCCGCCTCCACAACGAACCGCGCACAGTCCTCTGCATATAAAAGATCACGGGTCTGCTCCCCGTTTCCATAAATCTGGATCGGATCTTTATTCAGCTTTTTCTTTATGAAAATAGGAACCACACCACCCTCTCCTCCTGTCTTTTGAAAAGGACCATACGTGTTGAAAGGGCGTACGATCGTGACAGGCATCTGATAGGCATGAAAGTAGGACAGCACCATATTTTCTGCTGCAATTTTTGAACCGGCATAGGGAGAAGCTGGTTTGACAGGGTCCTTTTCGGTAATCCCCTGGGGATTGGATGCTTGATCATAAACCATACACGTGCTCATGAACACAAGTCTTACCTTGTTCTTTCTGCAGCTTTCCAGCAAATGAAAGGCCGCAACCGTATCGTTATAGAATGTGGTCTGCGGATCATCAATGCTGTCCTGGACATTGATACTTGCCGCTAGATGGTAGCAGATATCCACAGAATCGTTGACGACCTGTTCGATGACATCTTCTTTGCGTATATCATCATGATAAAAAGCTTTAAAACGTTTATGCGAAAGAAACTCCTCGATGTTTCCGACGTCCCCATTCGACAAATTATCAACGACGCAGACGTTATGCTGGTTTTCCAGTAATTTCTTCACGACCCATCGACCGATAAACCCTGCTCCACCTGTAACAAGTACGTTCAGAAAGCTCCCTCCTCTTTTAAAAACGGCATTCCTATATACATATATTGCTAGGTGCCGTTATGTATGTAAAAAAATCACAGGGCATCACTTCTTCAGAAGCCCTGTGATAAAGGATGAAAGCCGCCCCTCTGCCCCGTTCCCAAGCGGATAAGTACGTTGTGTGAATGACTGCATCAAGGACTGATCGTGTGCAGATACCCTGCCATCTTTAAGGAAAGTATTGACCAAGCCCGCAAGCCGGACAGGGTCATCCTGTTTCAAACGTCCCAATGAATCAAAATATCCGCTGTATCCATAAAAATTATTATTCAGGATAAATACAGGCTTACCGGCCATCAAGCCTTCAATCCCGGCGGTTGAATGGTAACTGACCACCGCATCAGACAGCTGGATCAAGTCACTTAACGGCTGGTTCCTGGAATGGAAGGTGGACGGGAATTTTTTTGTTAAGTAATGGGGCGTGTGGTCAGGGAAATCTTTGATGATGAGATTCACCGGATTTGAAAGGGGGAGGGATTTCAAAAATGACTCCCATTTTTTCATTTGATAGTTGCTCCGTACAACAATGAGAAGGTTTTTCTTATGAATGGGAAGCCCTATATTCTGTTTGATTCCTGCTTTGTCGATCTGAGCCGCCTTGTACACTTCATCAAAACGCGGGTGTCCCATCACAACGATCTTCTTCTCCGGAACCCCCCGGGATAGGAACCATTGCTTCTCATAATGTCCAAAGACAAGCTTATAATCAGTGACGCACGGAAGATAGCCGAATGCATCGGAAATGATGCCGTGCTGCAGGGCGGCTACAGGTATCTGATAAACAGCTCCTAAAATGGAAAAGATCCGCGACTCCATATATTGCGAATACGGGACGATGACACACCCTACCCCTTCCCGCTGCAGTAATGCCCCGATCTGTTCCACTCGATGAACGACCTGGTCAATCTGATTCATCAATGCTTTTTCAAAGTAAGGAACGGCATACACCGGGTGGCCGGCCGCTTTCTTACGGGCAAGGATCACTTTCGCTTCTTTTTGAAGACGCAGCACTTCTTTATGGACATTCACCTTATATTCGTCAAAGTAACGAGGAGGAAGGACGCTCGCTGCTCTTTTTTTCATACCGGACGGCCTCTTCACTAACACTGTTTCACCCAGCGACCTAACCTTCGGCTTTTTCTCCCCTTTCTTCCGGCCGTTTTCCCGATCGACGATGTACAGCGTTTCAAAGGTCCGGTTCAGTCTCAATAAAGTGGCAGTTGGAAGCCTGAGAAGCCCATACCCGTCATACAACACGAGCTTCTTTTTCACTGCCTGATTCCTTTTCTTTTGAAACCTCGATTTGTACCCGTCAAAACGCCGCTGAACGACTCGTACATCCGTGACATGGTTACGAACAAAAGAAACCCACCCCTTCTGCTGGTAGATTTCCATCAGTCCTTTATTGCTCTGGATCAGCCCTCTGTAGTAACAAAGGTAGGAGATGCTGTGCCCTTTATAATGGAGGGATTGAAAATCATCCAGAAAGTCCAGGTACACGGACCAGTATTTTTGTTCAATGATATCCATGGCCGCTTTCCTTCCTAAATTAAATTCTGCTTCTGCACAATCCGGCGCAGCTCTTCTTTGGAGACCGGTTTCTGATCGCTTGAGCTGTACGTTCCCACTTGAGTTCTGACAGCATCCGGATAGGAGGTCCGTTTATCCCCCGGGATGACGTACATATCTTCAAATTCCCAGGCTGTCGTCGATTCTTCAAAGGTCATCAGTTCTTCGTACATTTTTTCTCCCACTCTTAACCCTATCTCCTGAACTGTGATTTCATGTGTGTCCAAGCCATAGGCAAGACATACTTCCTCCCGGACCACTTCAATGAGGTCCTGCAGGGAAATGACCGGCATTTTCAAGACGAAAATTTCTCCCCCCTGTGCTCTCGTCAGTGAGCGGATCGTTAAGGAAGCGGCTTCGTCAATCGTCATCATGAACCGCGACATCCGATCATCCGTCACGGTAATCCGCTTCTTCTCTACCATCTGCTTAACAAACAGAGGAATGACAGACCCTCTGGACCCCATGACATTTCCGAAACGCACACTGGCAAAAATTGTACCTTCTTCTGATTTGTGCTGTTCGGAGGATAAAAGAAGTCGTTCAGCAATCAGCTTGGAGGCTCCATACGTATTCGTCGGAGAAATCGCTTTATCTGTACTCGTGAACACAACCTTTTTGACACCGCGGGCCTTTGCTGCCCGCACCACGTGCCGTGTTCCTGCTATGTTGGTAAGCACCGCTTCATACGGGTTGTTTTCACAAAAAGGAACATGCTTCATAGCGGCCAGGTGAAACACGTAATCTACGTTTTCCATTGCATCATAGACTGTTTCGTAATGACGGATGTCTCCTAGAATAAAATGCACCCGCGGATCGGACTTCAGTTCTTTTTCCAATTGATACTGCTTATATTCATCACGGCTCAACACCTTGATATACTTGGGGGATTCATTCAAAAGGGCAGCCACAATCCGCTTTCCAATTGTGCCCGTCCCACCAATTACCAGAATGCCCTTATTTTTATAAAACACTCTCTTTCTCCTTCCCTCATATCTTTCTACCTGATCATGCTTATGTATATGCTATTTTTATAGAAAGGTGAAAATAATAGATAGAAACCCAGCCAGGAGCCGGCTCCGGTCCCTGGTTACAGGCTTTCAAGCAGATATAACCGATCCGATAAAGGGTGGATACGATAAGGAAGGTTTTTATTGGAAATCTTATTCAGAAGGGAATAAAAGTGTACGATTTCTTCTGTCGATAAAGATGGAAAGAACCGTTTCATTTTTTCCCGCCGGTCTTTTACGAAACGCAGCCTTTTTAAAGAGGGGACAGGGGCATGGGGGACCTGTTGGTTGTTCAACACGTTCAGAATGGCCGTGCAGGCGGACGGGATGGCCGGATGACTGTAATAATGAAAGAACTGATCAGGAAGTTCAGGCTTTTCAGCATGCTGCAGGATTTGAACGACTTCGTTCTCGGTGAACGCTTGGATACTCAGCCTGTCGGGAAAGTCCATCATGCCGGAGGAGTGAATCACAGGCTGGTAGGCGATGACCGGTTTTCTCAGCACAACCCCTTCAATTCCGGTTGTACAGCCGTTATGAATGACAGCATCCGCCCCGAGAATCCAATGAATCACACTACGCTCCCTATGGATGTGGATGTTACGGAACCCTTTAAACGCCTCCTTATAAACGTCGAGGCTTTCCCCGGGATGCGGACGGAATATGATGTTTTTTCCCGGATAGACCCGGCTCAGCGTCTGAGCGAGCTGGATAAAAGCATGGCAGAGCCTTTTTATTTTCTCCATTTCCGGCAGATGGACGTTATCTCTCACCCCGCCGATCGGATTATAAAACGTAAACCGGGTATTCATGAGGATATAAGAGCCGAAATCTGCCTGTATGACTTCTACATCCGAGGCGTACAGCTCTTTATAGATGTCATCCAGCAGGTCGAATCTGGGATTTCCGGTAATGGTACAGTTCTTTTCCATATGAGGATAAGCTTTTGTCAGGATGTTTTTTTGATGCTCCCCCCAGCAGCACACGTGGGAGAGTCCGCGAATATGCTCCTTCCTCATCCGCCGGCTGATGTATTTCGGAGCGTCGGGAATGAAAAAACCCTCTTCATCCAGTTCTACAATCTTATGATGACATCTCCCTATGTTTTCCACTACTCTTCTGCCGTACCCTTTCGAATAACCCTTGGCCAGGAAAATACCAAGCGGCAGCTTCTCTGCTGCCTGTTCCACCATCCGATGCTCTCCAATCACGACATGATACCCCTGACTTATGGCATGAAACGCAAGCAGTAACTTCGCATCCAGCTCTCTCACTTTCGTTTCAATCGGAAGATACAGCCACTTACGACTTCCGCTTTTCATTTCGTTGACCTCCTGCAAGACCTGCGAATAAAACATACGTATGTGACCCGTTCGATTCCTATGCTGAAAAAAAAGACCCCGGAAAGCGTCTCTCCAGGGTCCGTGATTTATTCATATTCTTTTTCAATCGTTTTCGTACTTCTGACGGTATCAATCGGGCGCACGTAATTTTCGATCTCCTCACGCTTCGGCACCAGCTTCGGCGGGAGGGAGAGCATTTCACCGAGGGTTTCATACGGCTCATCCCCCATAAATCCAGGTCCGTCGGTCGCAAACTCAAACAAAATCTGAGGCGCTACTTTCGCATAGAGAGAACCGAAATAATGGCGGTCGACAAAACCGGACGTGCGGAAACCGAATTTCGGAAGGTGATCAATCCATTCCTGGAGGGCCCCACGGTCATGGACGCGGAAAGCAGCGTGGTGTACCGTACCATACCCCTGACGCGCATCTGGAAGGACAGCGTTGTATTCAACAATGACCGCAGCTCCGTTTCCACCTTCTCCGACTTCGAACCTCGTAAAGGCTCCTTCTTCAGCGGTTTGACGGAAATTCATCACTTTCTGCAGCATGTCCTTGAAGTAATCCGCCTTATCTACGCGGACATACAACGGCCCTAATCCAGTGATGGCATATTCGTTCGGTACAGGCCCGGCCTGCCAAGGAATTCCGGCAGACACACCATTGTCTTTTTCATCAGAAATCAATTCATACGACTGGTCGTCAAAGTCGACAAACGGAAGAACCTTGTTCCCAAAACGTTCCTTAATGCCCTTGTGCTTCACATCCAGCCGGTCAAAGCGTTTAACCCAGTAGTCCAGAGCCTCATCATTCGGTACCCGGAACGACGTTGTGGAAATTTCATTCGTCCCGTGGGACCCTTTCGGAATGCCTGGGAAATCGAAAAACGTCATATCCGTACCGGGATTCCCCCGATCGTCTGCAAAGAACAAGTGGTACGTTTCAATATCATCCTGGTTGACGGTCTTTTTCACGAGGCGCATCCCAAGTACATAAGTGAAGAATTCGTAGTTTTTTTCCGCACTGCTCGTAATCGCGGTGACATGGTGAATCCCTTTCAGTTCGTTCATGTCCATTCCTCCATTTATTTGTTCATCCTTTTGATATTATCTCAGTTTCAAGATAAATATACCTTGCAGATGAACAAATGTCAAATCCACTGTTCTCAACCAATCTCAACCTCTCATAAGTTAGATGTAGAAAGTTACGGAAAAAGCATTGACTTTTAGTGAAAAATTGGATATTTTATAAACCTTAGTAATTTTATCAGTTTTATAGGATAAACAATTAAAGGAGGTCTTTTTTTATGGAAACATTTCTTGTTCTTTTGAACATTGTACTTATTTCAGCTCTTATATTCGTATTGATCCGCATGCAGCAGAAACACGTCTCTTTCAGTAAGCGTGTGTTCACCGGTCTTGGTCTCGGCGTGCTGCTTGGGGTTTATCTGCAGACCGTATTCGGCGCAGACTCTGCCATAACCGCCCAGACGACAGACTGGTATAACATCGCCGGACGCGGCTATGTGCGTCTCCTGATGATGATAGTCATCCCATTGATTATGGTTTCGATCATCCAGTCCATTATCAATTTGGAGAAAACATCGGAGCTCGGACGCATTTCTCTCTGGATTATCGGAATATTAGTCGGAACAACAGCCATCGCCGCACTTGTCGGGATCGGCAGCTCCTTTGTCTTCGATTTGAACGCCAGTGAAATTGAGGCCGGCCAGGCCGAGTCCGACCGGGGAATATACTTGGAAGAAACGCTCACAGAGGTCCAGGACTTGTCCACACCGGAAAAAATTCTCGAATTCATCCCGGCCAACCCTTTCCTTGATATGACCGGTGACCGTGCCACGTCCACCATCGCCGTCGTCATTTTCTCTGCGATTGTTGGTATCGCTGTTCTCGGCGTACGCCGCAAGCAGCCCGAACATGCCAAAACATTCATTAACATCATCAACGCTTTTTATGCGGTCGTCATGCGGATTGTTACCCTCGTTCTACGCCTGACACCCATTGGTATTCTTGGTTTAATGGCGACAACGGTCGCCCAGACCAATATCGCCGGTATTTTAGAGCTTGGTAAATTCGTCCTTGCCTCCTATGCCGCCCTTGCTGTCATGTTTATCATTCATCTTGTTCTGATTGGAGCGTTTGGATTGAACCCGTTCACGTACTTGAAAAAAGTGCTGCCGGTCCTCACCTTTGCTTTCACGTCCAGATCCAGTGCCGGAACGATTCCATTAAATATATCAGCCCAGAAAAACAGTCTTGGTGTTGATGAAGGAGTCGCCAACATGTCGGCATCCTTTGGAGCGACGATCGGGCAGAACGGCTGTGCCGGCATCTATCCTGCGATGCTTGCTGTTATGATTGCTCCTTCTGTCGGAATTGATCCGCTCAGTCCTGGATTCCTCGTGCAGCTTGTGCTGATTGTCGCCATCAGCTCCTTTGGTGTTGCAGGTGTCGGAGGCGGAGCGACCTTTGCTGCTTTGATTGTTCTTTCTTCCATGAACCTGCCTGTCGCACTTGCGGGACTGCTCATTTCTGTAGAGCCGCTGATCGACATGGGCCGGACAGCACTCAATGTCAACGGCGCTATGACATCAGGGACATTGACTTCACGTGTCTTGAAAAAGTTGAACGTCAAACGCTTCAACGATAAGGAAGCCGTTGAAAAAGATATTGCTGTTTAAACCAAAAAAGGTTCTGCTCCCAAGGGAGCAGAACCTTTTTCTTATCAACCAACGGTTTCAGGATCTAGGACAAATGGTGTTCAATCACATCCCGCACCTGTTTTCCAGTCGCATGTTTATTTACCCTCTTCATGACAAACCCCTGGACTTCCCCATAGTCAGACTCATCTTCCGCTCCGGTTTCTTCAATCGCATACTGAACAAGGAACGGAAGCTGTTGATCAGTCAAGGTATAGTCTTTCTTTTTCAAACGAAGTTGATCCAGAAGGAAACCCAGCATGTCCGCCCTGATCAAGTCCAGATCTCCTTTGCCGGCTGCCTGTCGTTTCTTTACTTTTTCATAAAGATCGATTTTCTTATCTAAATCTTTACTGGTGGTTAACGGCATATCTTTCAACTGTTGAAAAAGTTGAGCCTCCTCACTTAAGGCTGTGGGCACATTCACATCATCCACGTTGATATGTCCCCATCCACCTGTGGCCCGGTCAGTTACGCGGATCAACAGCTGCTCTCCGATAAACTCGGAGGCATCCCATTCGACACGGCGGTAGGTTTCTGCATTTCTTCCAGTGGCCTCTTTCAGCACTTGATCGTCGGAAGCCCTGACGAGTGCGACGGACAGTTCTTCGACATTTTTTCCTCCACCGATTAGAAAATCAATTTGTCCGCTCCCGGAGAGTTCAAATACTTCGGACTCCATCACACCAGTAGCTGCATCTCCGCCGGCAGCATCCAGGAATCCCCACAAGTGGAAGCGTTCGAGATCTGTGGAATCCTCCGCCTGATCAAACGGACCGCCCCATCCCCAGTCCTGTTTTGCTGTAATATGGGCATCCAAGAAAGCGTCCCCCTCCACAACATTCCATCCCGATAAATCACCATTTTGAAAGTCATGGTTCGGCAGTTCCCCATGAGGAGGTACCGTCGGCTGCTCCTTCTCATACACCGGTTCGACTTCACCAAATGCTCCGTTCAATTCCCATACGTCCATAGATACAACTTCCACTTCTCCCCCTTCACTCCAAAGTTCAATGCCGAGGGCGTCATAACTCGTTGGATAAACACGGGACGTTATACTCTTCTGCTCATTGGCATAGGCTTCAACCATGGAACGATCCAGATAAACGTGGAGATTCCAGTTCCCGTCCTCCAACAATAGCTCTCCACCTTGGATTCCCTTGCTGACATCAGGATTCAAACTGGAGTCGTTCCGGTCAATCGCAAAGTGCTCTTCTGATTGATCATAGAACAGCAGGGTTTCTTCCCCGCTTTCCTTACTCTGCCGAACCTTCAGTCCTGCTTTATCCGCCTCTTTCATATCGATCTCGAGAACAACCTCCAACAAATCTCCTTCTACATCCTCTATCTGTTCATTTGCCTGCTCCATCGACTGATTCTTCATGGAGACAAGCTGGCTGCCACGCAGCGTTTCCAGCTCTTCGATCGGTTTCAATCCAAGATCCCCCCCACGACTTAGAGAAAGTTCAACGGGAAGGCCGGCATTATGAGCCCATCCAGCATCATAATGTTCCTGCTCGCTTCGCTTATCCTGGGCGATGCTGAATAAAAGCGGTGTGCCATCCTCATCAATCATGCCGCTTGGACCTGTGAAGTGCTCTCCATAATCAAACTGCCTCGGTTCTTCATGATCCGGTACAAATTCCAGTTTGGCCGCATCCCATGTCCCCACCCAGTAGAATGTATATTTCACATTGTGAGGGCTGTAGCCGTCAAACCATGGATTGATAAAGAAAGCATACTTTTCTTTTCCTGTGTCATCTTTACCGATCGGAAGGAAGACCGGAAGTTCCCACACATCCCCGGTTTTCGGATACGTCTCCGAGTCTCCTGTGAAAAACGGTTTTTCATACGTCCAATTCTTTAAATCCTTGGACGAATACAACAAAGCCGTCCCCCCGACTTGATCAATTCCGGATCCCATTAATTGATACCATGTATCGCCGTCTTTGAAGACGAACGGATCGCGGAACTGCCCATACATGACCTCCCCGTCTTCTGCGGGCAGGTTTTCCTCCTGTACAGTGACAGGCTCATCCAGCATCCGCCAGTCTTTCAATAAGGGATCCTCTGGATTCTCACTGAAGGCAAGACCAGTCATCTGGTTCGGGAATCTGCTGTCATCACCGGCCGTGAAGAATAAGTAAGGTTCACCGTTATCCACGACAGCACTTCCGGACCAAACCCCGTCCGGGGCCACCGATCCTTTCTCCGGTGCCAGAGCCTCCGGCATTTCTTCCCAATGGACGAGATCCTCACTCACCGCGTGCCCCCAGTGAATCTGATGCCAATACGGTCCTTGAGGGTTCTTCTGATAAAAGATGTGGTATTTTCCACCAAAATAGAGCGGGGCATGCGGTTCATTCATCCAATGCTCAGGCGGCATGAAATGATACTGCGGACGATGCTGATCTCCGGCATAACGGGTACGATCCCAGTACAGCTCTGGTTTAGGAAGTTCCCCTCCCTCCATACCGCTGATCGTATCATCAAAAGATTTTTTCAGTTGTTCGGTCGTTTTAGCTCCATTGGAAATCTTCACGTCATCCATCAATCCGTGAAACATGTTGGCTTCAAAAACCCCGTTTAAGAGAGCGGCCTTGTTATGCTTTCCTATGAGTAAATCTTCTTCTGATGAGGCAAGAGAACCGGATGGCGTCGATGATTCTCCGACAAGTTCACCATTGATATAGACGCGCAGCTTCTGCTCACGACGGTCAAATACACCAGCGACATGAGACCATTGATCTTTTTCAATCATATGGTCACCGGAATCCACTTCCACCCATTCGCCTCCAATGCCTGCCTTGAAAGCCAGAACTCCGTGACGACCCATCCCGAGCACATATCCTTCCTTTTTCCCTGGATCGTGCTGATTGACGATGGCCGACACCTGATTCAGGTCCCCCCATTCATAGGATCTCGGGGCCACCCAGCCCTCAACCGTTAAAGCATCTTCGGGCTGAATTACATCCTCTGCCTTCTGCGTCACCCATGTGGAGTACCCATCAAACAACAGCGCATTGTCCTTTAACCCTTTCCGCCACAATGGGTCGGAATCTGCTTTATATTCAGCCTCATTAAATACATAATGGACGGGATCTACTTCGCTGCTGACAGCTTCTTTAGTGACAGCCCCCTGCTCCTCATCAAACGGATAGTGGACGAGTGTGCCGGTCTGGTTGACCTGGAAATGATCGACATTAATATGTCCCCACCCGCCGGTGGCGCGGTCCACAATTTTCAGGTATACTTCTTCTCCTCTATAATCGGAAGCATCCCACATAACTTCGTGATAGGCCTCGCTGTCTTCCCATTTTTCATTGGAAGCTTTAATCAATTCCTTATCATCCGAAGCTCTCACTAAGGCCACATACAGTTCATCAGGATTGTTTCCACCACCGATTAAAAAGGAGATTTCTCCTGTGCCTGACAAAGTGAAGACATTGGAATGCAGCACACCTGTCTGGTCGTCCCCATTTCCCAAAGCCCCCCACAGATGGTAATCCCCGTTATGATTAAAAGGGCCTCCCCAACCCCAATCCGTATGGTCGGTGATACTTTGATCAGTAAAGGCCTCTCCTTCCACTGCAGTCCAACCCGTAAGATCACCAGTTTCAAAGTCTCCATTAATCAGCGTGTTGGTTTCCGGACTTCCTTCATGGTAAACCTGGAAGTCATCCACATTCAGATGACCGAACCCTTCTGTATGAAAATCCACCACTTTAATATAAAGGGTTTCCCCTATATAATCGGCAGCATCCCAGGAAACACGCCGATACTTTTCATCATCTGCTCCTGTAGCTTTAAACAATTCCTTCCCATCTTCAGCACGGACAAGGGAGACATACAGCCGGTCAAGATCCTCACCACCGCCGACTAAGAAGTCCACTTTCCCCTGTCCGGACAGCGTAAAGGGAGCGGACTGAAGCGTACCTGTACGAAAGTCGGAATCCGGAACATCCTCCGAAAATCCCCACAAATGGTAGTCCCCTTCATGATCGAAGGAGTTTCCCTCCCAATACGTCTCTACTTCGGATACACCTGAGGAAAACGCGCTTCCGGCCGCTGTCCACCCGGTCAGATCCCCTGTTTCAAACCCCCCGTTTTCCAAAGTTTCCGGAGAAGAGGCCGGCACTTCGTCCAAAGCTTTTTCGGGAGGAGCTGATTTCAGAGGAGTTACACGCAGCATGGTCACCGCTGCTTCTCCGTCCCGGCTGTAAGCATGGAGTTCTGACTGGGATGTATCTCTGAAAATCTGATCGGTCCATACCGACCTTCCGTTATCTGCGAACATTTCAATCGAATTCCGGTCAACGATGATAGACAGATCCACCGTTCCATCCCCGCTTTTTATCGATCCGTTATGAACAGCTGCGAAATGCCCAGAAAAATCACTTTCCCCTGAAGCTGTTCGGTCAAGAGCCACTTTTTCCTCTTCTGGAAATATGGAGATCACCGTTTCCTCTCCACTTTCATTCGTAAGCTTCAGTCCAAGTTCTGAAGCTGTTGTCTTTTCCATATCAAAGGATGCTTCAATTTGGATGAGATCCTCCACTTCACCAAACGATTTCTCCCCGCTCAACGTTTGTTGTTCCCACTCCTTTCCTTCCTCCTTCAACTGACCAAACTCCTCTGCCGGCTGCTGCTGGATGCTGTACTTTCCTCCTCCCTCGTCCAGGAGAGTCAACTCACGTGGAAGGGACATAGTACCCCTGGAACCGTCGGAGGGAATTTCCTGTCCATACTGCCAATTGTTCATCCATCCGATCAGCACGGTTCTGTCCTGTTCTTCAGGTAGATTGTTCCATGTGACCCCGGCATACATATCTCCCCCATAATCGAAAGGAACAGGTCCTTGTTCGGCCTGAAACTGTGAACCGTTGAATTCACCGATATAATATTCCATCCCTGAGCCGCCTGCTTCGGCACCTTCACTGATGCTGACGATCAAAGCCCATTTATACTCATTTTCCTTTCCTTCCACTGGGAGCCGGACAAGGTCCGGGCACTCCCAGACCCCTTCTCCACCGCTTGGGCGCTCGAACGTATCGACATGATCCCACGTCTTTAAATCTTTCGACTGATAGAATTCAATGGACTGCCCTCCGGAAAGAAGCATCACCCATTGTTCAGTTGCTTCATGCCAGAATACTTTTGGATCCCGGTACACATCCTTCCCCTCAGGCCTGTCAATCACAGGATTGCCCTCATACATGGTCCATGACATTCCTTTGTCATGACTGTAGGCAAGACTCTGGATCTGACCGCCCTTTTTCTCCTGCGTAAAAAGAGCGACCATCGGTGCCGTTGACCCGTTCTTAAAGCCCGAGGTATTTTGTTCATCTACAACAACACTCCCCGACCAGATGAATCCTTTCTCATCTGGAAAAAGAGCTGGAGAAAGCTCCTTCCAGTTGATGAGGTCTTCACTGACGGCATGCCCCCAATACATAGGCCCCCACACATTACCAGCAGGGTTGTGCTGATAAAACAAATGGTATTCCCCATCGTAATAGACGAGGCCATTGGGATCGTTCATCCAGTTCTCATCCGGGGAATAATGAAAAGCAGAGCGGTAGGCAGACGTTTCCGCTGTCACCACCGCCGGCAACAGCACAGCCATTACGAAAAAAAAGAACAAGACAAATACAGTCTTCGGGAACCTCCAAGTCAATCGAATTCCTCCTTTACATTGTAAGCGCTATCATTTTGTTATAAATTTTTTTCATTTATCATCACATTACACATATACAAAAGGAGACGGCTCACCACCGCCTCTTTCTGATTATGAAACAGCATCCAAACGGAGTTGATTCGTAAACAAAGCCACTACCAAGAAGAGAATAAGGTTCACAGAATAGAGAGGTAAAATCCCTGGGACATACCGGATGCACACCAACAGCAGCACGATCCCGGCGGACAATGAAACAAGCCGGCCCGGATAGCACATGAGCAGATGAAAGGCGCGTCGAAGCGAAGGTATTGTCTTTTCACCGCTGCCCAGCGGGAGAAGCGTCAGCATAAGCAGAAGAAAAAGGCCGGACATAAGAAAAATGGTGCCGCTGACAAACAGGTAAAATAGAATTCCCTGAAACTGCAGACTTGTATATAAGTTCAGACCAAGGAGAATAAAAACGACGGATCCTCCTGTAAAAACCGTATTGGAAGAAAAGAAAGACTGCCGATAGATACGCCGGAAATAGGAAAACGACGCCGGCCGCTCCCCTGCCACCCACTCCTTCAATAAAGCTGAAGCAGCAGCTGAAGCTGGAAACACCCCGAAAACGAGCAGCCCTGCCATGCTGAATGTCAGCCATAATATATTGAGAACAGCCAGCCGCATCAGCCAGTCACAGCATTGATAAATAACAGAGCCGGTTCCTTTCATGAATATTCTCTCCTTTCAGGAATGGTTTTCTGCCCAGATGGAGGGCCGTTGATCAATGACCATGTCCTTCACGGCCGCATACCCTTTTATACTTTCCAGCTTCATGAGTTGGGACAGGCCGGTTTGAGGAAAGTACAGATTTGTCATACCGATCTCTCCAGTATTTACAAACATCTCCACCGAAGAAAAATCACAAACGACCGTCAAGGTAACCTCATCGAAACTGCCAGCTATGTCAGCTGTACATACGGCAGCGTAATGGTCGGAAAAAGCAGGCACACATTCATCCCGGACCACATACGCCCTCCCATTTTCGACACCAAAGCGATATCCGCCTTCACCCGTATGAAAAACCGTACCTTCCACATGGGAATCTGCCTGGAGCTCCAAGGTGATTTTCCATACAAAGGGGGCATCAGGCTGTGATTGAATGTGCGGGGATCCAGGAAGCAGTTGAACCCCGCTGCCTGGAGCGCTGTTGGCCACAGAATGAATCCAATCAGCCACCGGCATCTGCTTCAGCACACTTTCCCCGGAAACCTTTGTAAGTATCAGTTCTCTCGGGAGGGTCATCGCACTTCTCCAAGGATCTGTCGGTACGTCGTTGGCATACTGCCAGTTACTCATCCAAGCGATAATCACACGCCGGTCACGAAGGTCTGAAAAAGACTGGGCAGCATAAAAGTCTTTCCCGAAATCAAGCCATTTGACTTCATCCTGCTGCTGGTCAGGGAAAAAGGCAGACCCGTCAAAAACTCCCGTAAAATACTGTGTCCCTGAACCTCCGTATGGTCCTCCGGCATCAATGCCGATCATCAGGACCCATTCTTCAACTCCAGTCTTTTCATTGACCATAGGAAACAAATCAGGGCACTCCCATGTCCCTTTCTGTTCTCCCCACCCTTCCCCAAAAGAACTGGCAAAGGTCCACTGCTTTAGATTTTCCGATGTAAACAGCTGCACCTGTTTTCCAGCAGCTAATACCATCACCCAGCGGGAAGAGGACGAATGCCAGAACACTTTCGGATCACGAAAGTCTGCAATGCCGGGATTCTCCAGTACAGGATTTCCGTCATATTTCACCCACGTCCGTCCACGGTCTTTACTGTAGGCAATACTCTGCCGCTGAAGGTCACCATCAGCACTTGTATAAACAGCGACCAGTCCTTTACCTCCGTCAAAAAAACCGGTGGTATCCTCATGATCAACCACTGCACTCCCTGAAAAAATCATCCCCTGCTCATCCGGATGCAGAGCGACAGGCAGGTGCTCCCAAGTCACCAGGTCCCGGCTTACCGCATGTCCCCAGTGCATCGGCCCCCACTGTGTACTGTACGGATGGTATTGATAAAACAAATGGTACTCACCCTCAAAGTAGACGAGTCCGTTCGGGTCATTCATCCACATCTGCTCGGGTGTAAAATGGAGGTGAGGGCGGTACTTTTCTTTATAATAGCCATGGGCAGGCATCGTTTCATAATGTGTCATAACGGCTGCACACTCCTTCCTGTTAATTCTTCGAACCTGTATGAGTCAGGCCCTGAACATAGTAACGCTGTAAAAACGTGAAAATTAAAAGCATAGGAACCGTTGCAATCGTAAGAGCCGCCATGACCTGCCCCCATTTAATCGGCGGTTCGTTCATGAAGTACTGAAGACCGATCTGAATGGTCCGTATGCTTTCATCCGATGCTACAACAAGCGGCCACAGGAAGTCGTTCCAATGATTGATGAACAGTACAATCGCTACGGTTGCAAAAACCGGCTTCGACAGCGGAACGATAATCCGGAAGAAAATGCCGATCTGTGAGCATCCATCAATTTTAGCTGCCTCTTCCAGTTCTTTAGGGAAATCAAGAAAGAACTGTCGGAAGAGAAAAATGGCAAAGGCGTTCGCGATAAACGGCACGATTAATCCTGTGTAGGTATTCACCCATCCAAGATCATACACAAGAACATACAATGGAAGGAAAATGCTCTCCGGCGGGATGATTAAAGTAGCGATGATCACCCCCAGCCAAAAACCAGCCAGAGGAAACCGGAACCTTGCAAGAGCGTACCCTGCCATCGAATTTACGACCAGTCCGAACACGATAATGCCTGTCGTATAAATTAGACTATTGATGATATACCGAAGCAGATCCACACGTTGGAAAGCTGCGATATAGTTTTGAAAATAGCCGCCTTCCACTTCACCTGGTGCTGGAGGCAGAAAAGCCTGCAGAGACTTCATATCCTTGAAAATCTGAAACTCGTTTTTCAAAGATGAAACCAGCATCCAAATAAGCGGAAATAAGAAGATAAAGGTCAGTAGAATTAAAGACGTATACAAAACTACGGTCTGCATCTGTTTTTTCCTTTTCATTTCCCTACCCCCTCTCTTCACGGACAAGGATCCGCTGAACAATGGTGATCACAAGGACAATAACGGTAAAGACGACAGCCATCGCCGAAGCATAACCGACATCACGATAGTTAAAGCCAGTTTCATAGATATGGTAGACGAGAGACTTCGTAGAGCCGAGCGGTCCTCCCTGTGTCATGATCATCGGCTGGACAAGGAGCTTAAAAGCAGCAATACTGATGGTTATGAAAATGAATAAGGCAATGTTTTTCAGACCGGGCAGGGTCACATGCAGAAACTTCTGCCAGCTGCTTGCTCCGTCAATATCAGCCGCTTCATACAAATGATTGGGGATATTTTGAAGGCCGGCCAGAAAAATCATCATTTGAAAACCAGCGCCCTGCCACACAGACATGACAATAATCGAATTCATCGCTTGATCCGGACTGGTCAGGAATGGCTGCGGCTGAATTCCGACTAAACCAAGGAGCTGGTTGATCAGCCCTTCATTCGGGTTGTACATAAAGGTCCACAAAATCGATACAACAACTAAAGACATGACGACTGGTGAGAAAAAAGCGGTTCGAAAAAATACCCGGAAACGGATTTTTTTGTTAATCAGCAGCGCAAGGCCCAGCGCTACGGCCAGTTGAACCGGTACAACAATCACCGAAAAATAGACTGTATTCCAAAAGGCCTGCCTGAACTCTGCATCCTGCAGAATGTATGTGAAATTTTCCAGGCCAATCCACGAGATATCGTCCGGCTTTAAAATATAAAAGTCTGTGAAGCTGTAATAAAAGGCTGCCCCCATCGGGTACAGGAGAAAGACGCCCAGAAGGATCAAAGCCGGAGCAAGAAAGAAATATCCTGTAACGGCTTCCTGAAAAGCTTGAGACTTCCTTCGTTTCTGTTTCTTCGGGGATGGTACTTTCTGCAATGGCCTGCGGGTGTGAGACGGCGTACGATCACTGGTCAGGGATTTCGCTGAGGAACTGTTCCCACTCATGGATGGTTCTCCTTTCTTAATAAAAGCTGAAACTCGATTAAAAAGGATTCAGAGCCTGATCAGGCTCTGAATATGAGGATTATTCTTCAAAACGGTTCAATTCCCGCTCCACACGCTGGACCTGCTGTTCCACAACGCTTTCTACGTCCTCACCGAGGGCAGCGGCATGGAAAGACTGGGCAAAAGCATCGGTAAGAACCGGATACGCCGGTGTCGATGGTCGGGCATGAGCGGTTTCAATGACCTGCTCTTTCATCACACTCCATGGCCTCTCATTAAATTTATCCATACTTTCGAAAGCGGATTTTTGCGCAGGAGGCATACCGGTTGCTTCGGAAATCTTGATCGCCGCTTCTTCATTAGTCATCCACTTCATAAGTTCAGCCGCCTGCTCAGGATGTTCTGTATTGTTCGTAACCGCGTAAGCCATACTTCCCGATGGGGAAACCCTTTCATCTTTATACGGATAAGGCATCATTCCCCAGTTCAAGCCGGCGTCCTCTGCAGATACAGCAATCCACGGACCACCGAGAGCAAGGGCAGCCTTCCCTTCTTCAAACTGCATTTCACCAGGACTTTCCGTCACAACGCCTTCTTCAAACAACGACTTCACGTATTGAAGCGATTCAAGGGTTTCGGGACTATTCAAGTAACCATCCACTTCTGTGCCATCTTCAGAAATCAAGGCACCTCCGTTGGACCAGGCTAAAGGAGCCCCCATAAATGTCAGCCACTCCCCGACTCCATAATTCATGAACAGATTCAACCCGTATTGATCATCGTTCGTCAACGTCTTCGCATGATCCATCAATTCATCCCACGTCCATGCTTCTTCAAGCGATTCCGCCGGCTCAATCCCGGCTTCCTCTAAAAGGTCTTTGTTGTAGTAGAGCATAACGGACGCTTCCATGGCTCCAAGAGAATATAGCTGGTCATCGTACGTCCCCTGCTGGATGATTGAATCTACATATTGGTTCTTCGTTTCCTCATCGATGTAATCATCAATCGGCTGAATAACGCCCGCATCCGCAAAACTTGCGACATATGGACCGTCCACAGCCATCACATCCGGAAGATTTCCGGCTACGAGGGCTGCGTTTATACTGTCGCTGTACGCACTGGCTCCATCATCAATGATCACCTCTGCGTTTACGTGAATATCTTCGTGTGCCTCATTAAAGCCATCAATCAAATCGATATATGCTTTCGTTTCTTCCTCCCCGGTCTGGTGAATCCAGAAGTCCATCACGACATCTTCGTCACCCGACGCTTCGACAGTCGTTTCAACAGAACCGGTTTCGACTGTATCACTGGATGCATTTTCACCAGAACCTGCTCCGCCGTCCCCCTCACTATTCGCTGTGCTGTCACTTGAACATGCGGCCATAAACAACAGGATCAGCCCAAAAACTACGTATCCGAACCTTTTCATCCCAACATTCCTCCCTAAAAGATTAAATGCCTTCGTAAACGTTTACGTAATCGTTTACTTTATGGTGAAAAAGAGAAGGCTCTTAATAAGAACCTCTCTGTACCAACTCTGAGTCCAAGATGATTTCCTGGTGCTCTCCTTTATATCCATCAATTCTTTTTAACAACTGCTCTACGGCAGTCTTCCCTAATTCAAAAGCCGGCTGTCTGACCACGGACAGTGGTGGAGAAGTCACTTTCATCCAATCGTAGTCATCATAGCCAATGACCGCCATGTCATCAGGAATAGCTATGTTCTGCTCCTGAAGGTAAGAGACCGCCCCCATCGTCATCACGTTGTTGGCGATAAACAAAGCCGTTACACCAGCGCGGTGAAGCTTCCCGGCCAGCGAATACCCTTCCTTGAATGTAGCAGGACCTTCCTGCATATACCCTTCTTCAATGGTCAGCCCCCGCTCCCGCAGTGCCTCTTTATATCCTTCCAGACGCTCATCACTCGTCGTAATACCAAGACTTCCTGTCACAAATCCAATTCTTTCGTGACCTTTTTCAATTAAAGCCGTTACGGCTTCATACGCTCCACGGCGGTTGTTTACGAGAACCCTGTCTCCTTCACCTGTACTTGGATGACGATCAATAAAAACGACAGGATAGTTACCAGAGAATTCCTCCTTGTAGTCATACTCCCTGCCGTTGACCGGGGCAATGACAAGCCCATCAATCAACTGGGTATTGAAAACCCGAATCTGATCTCTTTCCGTTTCCGCCTGTTCATTAGAATTACTAAGAATAAGATTATAGCCGTTTTCCTTTAAAACCTGCTCAATACCATTGGCTACAGACATGAAGAAAAAGTTTGACGTATCCTCTGCCACCAGAGGAACAAGAAGTCCGATCGTACTGGACTTTTGACTTCTTAAGCTGCGCGCAATCCGGTTTGGCTGATAGTTTAAATCCTTCATAGCTGCATATACTTTCTGCTTTGTTGCTTCTGCGACATACCGTGTCTCATTGATCACATGGGATACAGTCGCTGTAGAAACCTTTGCTTTACTGGCTACATCTTTAATCGAAACCATGGCTGACTCCTTCTCCCCGCGGGCAAGTAATCGTTTACGTAATCGTTTACCTTAACTAGACTATATACTCAGAAAGCGCTTACGTCAACACAATTTTCATCTTTTCTTCCTTTTTCGAACACGCCTCATCCCCTCATGTACGGAAGAAAATACGAAGTTCCGCCCCAGCGTCAGGGCAAAAAAAATGACAACTCAGCTGATTCTTTACAGACTCCTTTCACTAATTTCTATATTTTTTCCGGGAAATAGTGATCCAATGTCCACCCTCCTTCGTTAGCTGTGTAAGAAATCAATTAAAGGAGAGTGTACACATGAAACAAATGAAAAGAATTCTGGTCACATTGATGGCGCTGATGCTGCTTGTCCCTTCCGTCGCCATGGCCGATCACCACAAATCAGCACAGACGGAGGCGGCCGATCTAAGATCGACGCTTGATCAATTATTGTCCGAGCACTTTGTGCTTGCTACAACATTTATGATGAAATCGTATGAAGACGCACCGGACGCTGATGAAGTATGGAACAAGCTTGATCAAAACGCACAGGATATGACACCAGCGATCGCATCCATTTATGGAGATGAAGCAGCTGCACAGTTTGAAGAAATCTTCCGCGGACATAACGATTATTCCGATGGTTTTGTAAAAGCTGCGAAAAACGATGATCCAGAAGCCCGTAAGATGGCCGAAGAGGAAGTTGAAGAATTCACGGAAGAATTCAGTACGTTCCTTGCATCTGCAACTGAAGGAAACCTTTCCAAAGAAACAGCCAAAGAAGTCCTGAAAGCGCACGAACAAGATGTTTTGAATGTTTTTGACCACTATGTAAACGAAGAGTATCAGAAATCCTATACGGCTTTCCGCGAGGGCTTCAACCGTATGTTCGACATCAGTAAGGCCCTTTCTTCTGCCATTGTAACGCAGATGCCGGATTCCTTTAATGGCACCAAAGCAGATACACCAGCAGCAGATCTGCGTTCCAACATGAATGCTCTTGCTTCTGAACACTTCGCTTTAGCCGTTCTTGAAATGCAGAAAGGCTATGACCAGGCGGAAGACTACGATTTCGTAACTTGGGCTGAGAACCAGCACACCGCTGATTTCAAAGTTGCTATCGGTTCTATTTATGGTGAAGAAGGTGCAGCCCAGTTTGAAAAGGTATGGCAGCAGGATCATATCAACGCGCAGTCTGATGTGATTACAGCAGCTCTTGAAGAAGATGAAGAAGCAAGAAAAATGGCTGAACAAAGCCTGATGGCCTTCTCTGAGGACTTCGGTGCCTTCCTTGGTACAGCAACTGAAGGAAACCTTCCACAGGAGGATGCAGTTGAAGCGGTCTGGACTCACGAGGAAGATATCCTTCAGACCTTCGATCATTACGTGAATGAAGATTATGCAGCCACTTATGACTCTTTCCGTGAAGGATATGCCTTCATGTTCGGAATTGGCGAAACACTAAGCAGCGCTGTTGTGACACAGATGCCGGATCAATTCGGCGGAGAAGTTATGCCGGAAGAAATGCCTAAAACAGGCTTTGGTGGAACAAGTGATCAAGGGATCAACACATGGATGTGGGTCGCCTTCGGAGTCATCGCCGCAGCTTCTGCCGGCTTCATCTCCATCCGCAAAGCCAAGCAGTAATGCTTAACATGGAAGAAGAGCTTCTGCTCTTCTTCTTTCCTTATGATAGAGAGGTGACAGTCCATGAAGCTCGATTGGAAAATGTATTTCACAATACTTGGCCTGACCGCGCTCGTTATGGTCGCCTATGAATTCAATGCGTTCACTTTTTGGAAGGACGATTCGGATGTTGTCCGGATTGAAAATGCTACACAGGCGTCCTACCAAGAGGCGGATGTACCGGAGGAGCAAAAAGAAGAGATTTTGGACGGCGAATTTACAGTGATTAATAAAAACGGAAATATGAGGTCCGCTGACGTTGTGAAAAACCAAAAGCAGGAAGAAACAGGGATCACTCCTGCCACCATTTCCATCCCTGCCATTGACGTAGAAGCCCCTGTAGAATCAGTCGGCATTCTGGATAATGGACAGATGGGTGTACCGGAGGATCCGCAGAAAGCCGGTTGGTTTGAACCAGGTACAGAGCCCGGCAGCACAGGAAATTCTGTCATCGCCGGACACGTGGACAGCCGGACAGGACCTGCTGTTTTTTATGATTTGGATCAACTGGAAAAAGGAGACGAAATTACCGTCTCTGATGAAAACGGGGAAGAAAAGACCTATGTAGTCGAAAAGCTTGAAAGTTATCCGATGGATGATTCCCCCATTGAAACGATTTTCGGATCTTCTGATGAAAAGCGTCTCAACCTTATCACATGTACAGGTGAATTTCTCAGCAGTATCGGCGGTCACGCTGATCGTCTCGTTGTGTATTCAAAACTGAAGGAACCAACACAGAATCAGGAGGATATCCAGCCCCCTTCCAACGTGCAGATCCAGGGTACGATGGTTACCTGGCATGCGGTACGCGAAGATTATGTGGCAGGGTACCGTGTTTACCGCAGCAAGGACGGAGAAACATTTGAAAAGGTAGCCAGTATCTCCAAGCATGAACGGAAATCCTATACGGATTCCGAAGCTTCCGATTACTCTTATTACGTAACAACAGTCAATGAAGAAGGTACAGAATCTATGCCTTCCAATACAACAGGAACACAATAAACCACGTCTGCCGGACAGACGTGGTTTTCAGCTTGTCGTATAAAAAGGTCGATCTTCTGTTAAGCAGAAGATCGACCTTTTTTCAACTCATCGCTGTGTTAGGGCGCGTAAAGTATTCGGTGGCGACGCCTCCCGCAGCCACCGATAAACGGAACGTGATTCTACACACCATGTCTGCTGGAAGTGCATGTTCTATTTCAAATTTCCGAAGACATTTTTCACTTTAGGCACCACATCGTGACTGCCTTCTTCTGTATCTTCCATCATCATCGCCACAAGCAAATCCTGATCCTGGGTATCCCAGGCGACGAACCATCCATTCACAGGTCCCTCTTCATCCTGGGATTTCTTTAATTCCGCTGATCCTGTTTTCCCTGCGAGGGAGATTCCTTCCACAACCGGCTCGTAGGCTGTTCCGTTTTTGTTCTGTACGACCGCTGTCAAATCATCACGGATCAAAGCCGCTGTTTCTCCGCTGATGACCTCTTCTTTCCAGACCTCAGATTCTTCCTCATTCACCAGAAGCTGCGGTTTGATCAGTGTCCCATCGGTAATGAACGGCGTGTAGGCAGCAGCCAGATGGACAGCGCTCATCTGCACCTGCCCCTGCCCATAGGCGGTCGCCGCAAGCAGCGATTCACTTTCAAATGTATCTTCGTTCATCAACTGGGAAGCTTCTATCGGATACGCAAACGGCAGATCCTCACCAAAACCAAATCCTGCTGCTTCCTCCAGGAAAGAATCTCCGCCGATATCCACGATCTGACGGGCGAAATAAATGTTATCCGACCGCATCAGTGCATCGCGGAGATTCACCTGACTGTCTGCTGCTGCCCCGGGTACACGGGTAACGGAATAGCCGGCATCCGCCTCATACGTTTCTCCGGATATCGACAGCTCCTCTTCCGGATTAATCGTTCCTGTTTCCAATCCAACCGCTGCGGTGATCGGCTTAAACGTGGATCCCGGAGAATACGTTCTCGAAAACTTGTTCAAGGTCACTTCTTCCCCTCCAAGCCCTAAAGAAAGAGCTGTCGGGGTGTAGGAAGGCGTACTGACAAGGGCCTCCACACTTCCGGTCTCAGGATGAATCGCGGCCGCTGTTCCGGATTCGTCTTTCAATTGTTCATATACTTCCGTCTGGACATCCGATGAAATGGTCAGCGTGACGTCTTCCCCGTCCTTCGCTTTCTGTTCTGCGAGCACTTCTTTTGTTTCATTTTCCTCATCGGCAATATACACACGCCAGCCCGGTTCGCCCCGAAGCTGCTCCTCCATGACAAGCTCTAAACCGGATTTCCCGATGTTATCGCTCGTACTGTAGCCTTTTCCTTCGCGCTCTTCAAGCTCTTCAGCCGTGATACTACCCATATAGCCGGTCAAATGCGCGGCCGCTTCCCCTAAAGGATAAACACGTGCTTCTTTTCCATCATTGATCATGTAGCCAGCTGGCAGATCTTCAAATGCTGTCAGCCTCTCCTCATCATCTTCCGGAATCATCGCAAGCGGCACGAATACATCGTCCTTCACCCAGGACTGCTCCAGTTTCTGATCGATTTGTTCAACGGAGAGTTTGAGAATGTCCGCAAGCCCTTCCTTCAACTCTTCTTCCTCTTCCATCTTCCCTGGTACGATACCAACTTCCTTCACCGGACCTTTGACAGCCAGACCCTGACCGTCGCGGTCGAAAATCTCTCCGCGTTCAGAATCCAGCCGGGTGATCCTCACTGTATCGCCTTCCACCATCTGAGGGAAAATAAGGTCCGGGTGCCATTCCACCGCCCAGCGATCTTCCTCGTCGTTTTCCTCATAGACAAGTCCCGCCTGATGGCTGAATTCAATCGCACCGGCTCTTGAATCTACCGAAGCCGTATATTCATAGGCAGGTGGATCCTCTTGATCATAGCTTTCTTCCTCTTCGGGAAGATCGTATGTAATCGATATCTCCTCCGCGCCGATCCCTTCATAAATATCTTCATACCGGCTGACAAAATCCTCTTTCGTGATGGATTCTTTCGAAGATTCACTTAAATAGCTGTACATCGTTTCATACTCTTTCTTTTCCCATGCGTCCATGTACGCGGAAAACGTATCCTGCGGCTCCGGCTGACTGCTGCAGGCAGAAAGCGCGGCCGTGATCAGGAGGACGAACAGGATCATCCATTTCTTCATCAAATCTCCCCTTATTTTTCTGTAATCAGACAAATTTTTCTATTTTCCATTATACCAGAGACAAGCCTTGGAAAAAGAAAAACGCCCGGTGTTCAGTTCACCAGTAAAGGAGCGTTCGGTGGTGAGGGCTGTGGGAACAGCACCCACCGACAAGCGGAACGTGATTACCAGAACGACGAAGCAGCTCCACCATTAAAAAACAAAAAAAGACGACCGATTGAATCGATCGTCTCCAGCTTCACCTATTAAATTCAATGATGTTTCCATCGGGATCCGTGATGTACACTTGATGCCATTCCGTTTTATTGACCGGCTTGTTCAGCATCTCCACTCCGTGCTTTTCCATTCTTTCGATAAACGCCTCAACATCACGGACTCTGACCGCAAAATGTCCGTCTCTGGAATCAATCTCTGTTGTACCACGGAGCGTTTTCCCTTCTTCATAAGCAATCAAGTGAATCTGTGTCGCTCCTACCTGATACCACGCGCCTGGAAAATCGAAATCGGGACGGTCGGGGCTTTCTTCAAATCCGAGCACTCCGCCATAAAAATGTTTGGCTTGTTCTATATCCGACACAATGACAGATACGTGGTGCAGTGATTCATACATGTACAGGTCCCCTTTCAAAAGTTACTCTGATATCAGTGTAATCCAATCGACCAGACTATTCCACTTTACGCTTCGCTTCATAAGCTTCTATAGGCTTATCTTTCTGACGGACGTTGGTCAGCCAGGCTTGATCGGCGTCGATCATTTTCTTCGCTGCGTAAATCAGAATGAACTGGATGACGATAATCGGCAGACCCATAAGACCTGATACGACATTCAATGGGGCCAGACCGCCGATCCTCATTAGAATCAGGGCAAAAGCAGTAATCACAGCCGCAATGATAATACGAAGCATCTTCGGCGGCTCAAAACGGCTCATATCCCGCGTACTTGTATAGGCGGCAATTGTATAAGTCGTGGAATCGAGGGTCGTCGTCAAGAAAATCAGGGCGACAATCATAAAGATGACAATGGCGATTTCCCCGAAAGGAAGCGTATTTAAAATCTCCGGTATCGCTGCCATACGTGCTTCTTCTTCCACGAAGTTCAAAATATCAAGATTTCCAGTCAGGTAGCGGTGGACACCAAGACCGCCAAGCACCCCTGTCGCCAGCCAGGAAAGCAGCGTTGGAGCGAGCAGGTACGTGAGAATCATCTCCTTGATCGTCCGACCCTGTGAAATTTTTGCTGCAAACACACTGTGCAGCATGGCCCAGGTCGCACTGTAGGCGAACCAGAAAATCGTGTTGCTTTGAATATGCGAGGTTTCCCCCTGATAGACCGATTCTGTGTTCAAGGAAAAGTCCAGGTAGTTGCTCAAGAGCACTGATACACTATCTGTGAAGTAGTTCAGGATGAAAACACCGGGGCCCCCGACGAGAATAAACAGCGCTAAGAACCCGGCAATATACATGTTCCATGTACTTAACCGTTTGATCCCTTTTTCGATGCCGAGATACGCACTGAGGGAAAATAAAAAGACCCAGACGATGGTAACGATGATCGTCAGCGTGAAATTCACCTGGATGCCGAGCAGATGAGAAAGGTTCTGCGTAATGATCGGCGCCCCCAGTCCAAGCGTGACAGCTGCTCCGGAAAGAATACTGATTAAAAACAACACATCCAGCAGCCGGCCTCCGATACCGTCTGTGAACTTATCTCCGAACAAAATCCGGCAGGCCTCTGAAATTCTCATCAGCGGACGTTTTTTTACGTGCAGTATGTATCCCATGGCTGGTGCTATCATGACAAAAATAGCGAACACTTGAAACCCCCATAAAAACATACTGTAGGCGTTCCCCCACAGCAGGGCTTCCGCAGAACCAGCCTCTACTCCGGCCGGCGGGTCGTTGGCGACAGACGTCCACTGGAGCATCCCCGTCCGCATGATCGTCGATCCGACACCCATCGCGACCAGAATGGACGCGTACTCAAAAAGGGTGAACCTCGGCTTCTCCTCCGGATTCCCAAGAACCACTTTTCCGTATTTGGAAAATGCCAGGTAAAGACCTGCGGCGACCAGTAAAATGCCATACCATAAGTATCCCCAGCTGAATGATGCCACAATCGAATCAAAGACCGTATTCATAAGTTCCAACGACTGTGATTCATACAGAGCGAAAGGGATACTGATGGCGGCCATCAGCAAAAGTGATGGAATGAATATTTTGTAATCAATCATGTTTTTATTCATGCTATCTCCTCCCAATTTCTGCATACCCGCTGAAAAACGAATTATAACGATATTTTTCTAATAAAATATTTCCAACGAATCATTCCCCCTTTTCTTTCTTCGCTGTTCCGTTTACAGGATAGGTATGGAAGAACAAAAAAACCCGCCGGATCATCCGGCAGGCTTCAGCGGAACCATTCCACAATTCCGATCATGCTGAGCAGTCCAAGGAGAAATGAGAATGTAGCCAGACGCTCATAACCATGACCGTGGGTTTCCGGAATCAACTCCTTATAAACGATGAACAACATCGCACCAGCAGCAAAGGCGAGCCCGTAAGGAACGAGGAACAAAGAGATATGAACCACGTAAAACCCGATAAAACTGGAGATGCATTCGATCCCACCAGTAAGGAGCGCCATGAAGATGGCTGTTCTTTTGGGAACGTGTTGATGAAGCAGAAACAAAGCCACAAGGAAACCCTCCGGTGCGTTCTGCAGGCCCATGGAAAAAGCGACGACCATTCCGAGATGCTCGACTTGACTGGCCAGGCTGGCACCGACCGACAAGCCTTCCGGAATGTTATGGAGAGTCATCGCCGCGACAAGCATCAGTGACTGGTGCGGCAGCCCGGGAGATTTTCTCGTATGATCCATATCTACATGTGGAAGTAGATACTCAAGCAGGTTCAATATGAGCGCGCCTCCGAGTACACCAATACAAAGCACCGTTACATTGGTCAGCTTCAAAGAGGCCGGAATAAGGCCATAGGTGGATGCTGCCATCATCACACCAGCGGTATAGGCGAGAATGCTGTCCATTTTCCGATGGGATACCCGGCGGATCAGCAGGACCGGGAGGGCTCCCGCTCCCGTAGCCATAGCTGACAGGATCATAATCATCAGCGTCCCCTCCAACAGCTCCGCCCCCTTCCATCCATTGTTCTCTAGTATATGTACAGGCCGTTGGAAAAGAACGTTCTATATCAGTATAGCAATCTACTTTTCCCTGACCGCTGCTAACCTATTTTTTTAGTCTGCCGGCATCTGTCCATGCGAACCATCCCTGGAGGACATATAGTAGTAGGGAGTCAGAAGAACCTGTCTCATAGACACCCCTTTTGACTCGGACTCTCAAAGATGACATATGCCTTGGTATCAGAGAGAAATTTCCTCCAGGGCGGCGGCCTGAATCCCGGACATTTCCCCACCACCGTTCGATACGAACAGGCGTCATTCCTCCACCTTCCATCATTGTAGAGAACACCTTGAACGTGACCATTGAAAAGAGGGTTCCTTCCTGCGGAACCCTCTTTCTTTTTGTTTATCCAGTCAATATTCCCAGACATCCAGACGTTTGAACTGCTGCTGGTAAAGAAACAGCCCCCCATGAAAAACCCCCTGCACGTGAAGGTCACCTTTTCCTGAATCTTCCTGGTGAACCAGGAAGGATACGTTCTCCAGCTCCTTTTCCACCGGAGATGGATACGTTTGATAGATTTCCTTATGCATTTCCGCGCTTTTCGCTGTGTATTCCTTTTCCGAATGGGAAGGGAGTTCAGGAGTGATCATCCCCCCCACTTCCACCGTTTCCTCAAAGGGAATCCGCTTACAGATCCGCTTCAAATCCCCCTGTTCCTGATAATCCACGGATACAGTAAAACACCCGCGCAAAAAGAGAAACGGGTACATAGGAACTGAGATGCGCATATCATGGACGGACCATTCCGTCTTTATAATGTCCCCGGGATGGCAAGGAACAGGAACACTTTCCCGGATTTCCCATTCCAATGGGACATGAGCCAGAAGAACAGGCATTTTCACCGTTTTTTCTATGCTCTGGTCTTTCCATGAATCCGACGAACCATCATGACAGACTGGACAGCTTGAAGAAGAGGATGAAGAAGAACTGGAAGAGGATTCACAGGCAAATAAATCATCGATCCCACTGCCTGAAAAGGGATCTTCGCAGCTTTCGTCCTCTATAACAGAGGAACCAGAACGGTGGTCTTCCGCAGAACGCCGTTCTACAGCCTTCTCCCTTTCATCGGCATCAGAAGATTCTGTGAGCTGCGACATGGCTTTTTGAGAAAAGTAATGACTCTTGAACTCATTGGAGGATTCAGCCATGGCAGAGGCAATATCTCCGAGAATGGGGTAGTCATCTTCAGCTTTAGAAACGAAGGACGCTTCTGCAGAATCCTCCGACTCTTCCAGAAGCGCAGCTATTTCAGAAAGCACACCTTCCTCCTCTACCGGCTCTGGCCTATCATCAAAGAACCCTCCGCTGGATTCATCAAGCATCGAAGAAATTTCAGCGGCAAGGGACGACTTTCGTTTTCTTATTTCACCTTCATTCATCGGTGTGCGGGTATTGTTTTCCACAGCCTTCTCCTCTTCCTCCGGTTTAAACAAGGCCATTTCCTCCTCTTCAATGGCAGAGGAAGGCATAAACAACGGGCCGCCGTCCCTCGTTTCCTCTTCCCACTCCGACAGATGACCGCCCAGGAAACTTCCACGATCCTTAGGATTGACCCAGTGTGTCTGTTGAAAAGTAATGACATCACGTTTCATAGATATGAATGGACGCCTCCCTTCCTCCCTCTGTTCCTATGAATCAATCATCGTTGCTTGTCGATGCGACACGAATCTGCTGTTTCTGCAGGACGTTCACGCAGATATCCAGCACCATCTTCTCCTCTATCTTTGTGAAATATCCTTCATGAAAAGGGGCTTTCCCTGGAAGAGGCATGCGGTCCACTGCTTCATCCCACTCCACAATCCGGCTCGACAACAGTTCACAGTAAGGCAGTTCATTATAAAATTGACTGCTTTCCTGATGATACTGGGAGATATCACTGCTGATATGCTGGTCTTTTTCCGGAAATCCCTCCGGTAAAGACTTTGAGCGGACAAAATCAAATTCCTCCCGTGTATTGTTCTTCGGCATCACCGGCATGGAAAGAAATTCGTGAATTTCCGTCACCTGTTCGAACGGAACATCCACTGTAAAAGAATGAAGGTCGGAAGCAACACTCTTATCCGTCGGCATTTCAATTTCACTGCACGGGCTGGCATATTGGATATTTTTTCGTACGAATCCTTTAATAAACAGTTTTTTAGATGGAAGCAGCAGGCGGCATTGGGTTAAGTGCACGCGCTTCTTAATATCTTTGATCTCAAGCACCGGCTCTGGAAAAGTGATGGTTTCACTGACATGAATCTGAAGCTTCAGTTCTGCGAGTACGACAGGAACCTTCGTCACAATCTTGCCGATACTTACATGCGGTTTCCTTTCACAGTGAAGCTCCAATCCGTCCTCTTCGTTAAACACACCTGTCATTTGTCTGCCCCCTAATCAAAATATACCCACATCGTATGTAGCTGCCCTTCCTGTGTCTGGGCTCTTATCATGGTTTCAAGACATTGGCGGCACAGCAAAAAAAGATGACAGCCCTGATGGACTGTCATCTTTTTCAATTATAGAGCGTCTACGCGCACCTGTTGGTTTTGAAGCACTTTAATGGTGAATCGCACCTGCATTTTTTCTACAATATGGCGGAAGTACGCTTCATCAACCGGGCTGTCGCCAAACGATCCACGATCTGTTGCTTCGTCCCACTCAAGAATCTGACTGGAAACAAGCTCACAGAATGGCAGCTGGTTGTAACCTTGGAAACTTTCCTGATGGAACTGGGAAAGGTCACTGGACAGATACTGGTCTTTTTCCGGATATCCCTTACCAAGGTCCTGCGCTCTGAAGAAGTCATATTCGTCTCTACGGTTGCGAACAGGCAGTTGAGCTGGTGAATCCAATTCGATGGTAGTCATGCACTCAAACGGCACTTTCACAGTAAGGGACTTGATTTCAGATGATACACATTCACCCTCTGTATCATGACAAGGTGTCGCGTATTGAATGTTTTTACGGACATACCCTTTCAGGAACAATGGGAACGGGCCTGCTGAAAACTGATCATCATCTCCTGCGGACGTACGCGTAAGCAGACGGCACTGGGTAATGATGACACGCTTTTTAATATCTTTGATTTCAAGTACCGGGTGTGGGAAGGAAATGTTAGCGACGAGGTTAGTCGTAACATTGTAGGCTCCCAGTTCAACCGGAATTCGGACGATACGCTCTCCGCTTGGAGTGATCGCAGTATCCGCACTTGAATTTGTACACTGTTCAATAGAAGCTGATTCATTCAGGTTGACACAGTGACGGTCATTTTTTCTCATGATGTTTTCCTCCTTTATAGTAACCTCACTGTAGTCTATGCTCTATGATTTCGAAGGCATGGTCACTTGCATTAGTATAAACGTGGAACTTTTAAGACAAGTTCCTGTAAAAGATTTATAGAAACGGTCCGCCCAAATCTACCAGAGGCACCTGGGGGAGTACTGGCACAGCCTGGAAAGCTGCGCATATGCTTTAACGTCAGGAGGTAGAAAATGAAAAACGAGCATATTTTCTCTGTAGATATCGGGAACAGCTGGTATAAGATTCTCGCATCAGATGACGGTGGTTTCATGGATTATCAAATCCCGAACGCCGTCGCTTTGTTTGATGAAGAGTTTTATGAAATGCCGTATGACGAGGAAGATGTGGATTATGAAGAAAACATGATTGTGGAAATCAAGAGCCCAGCTATCCAGGACCGACGGAACATTTACTACATCGGCAAGTCAGCAGTGAAACAGAGAAATGTCAGCCTGACTTCTTTTAACAATCAAAAGGTTGATGAAGAACGGACGTACATTCTTCTTTTTGCTGCTGCTGCTTACCACGCCCTGCTCGGCAGTGGTTCAGAAAAGGATGTCGAGTACACGATCGATCAACTGGCGGTTTCCCTGCCGACCACCCAGTACAAGCGGCGGAAAGATACGTTGAAAAACCGCCTCACCGGTACGCATACAATCATTTTCCATAAAGTGCCCGGGATCCGCGAACCGAAAGAAGCCGTGGTAACCCTTCATATTGAGGATGTCATCGTCGGCGCGGAAGGCGCCCTCGCCTATCTGGCTCTTACCCGCGATCCCGAAACGCTCGCCGTCTCCGATGAATCACTCGTGAAAGAATCGGAGCGGGGCGTCATCATTGGAGACCTCGGAGGAGATTCCGTCGACTTTGTCGGTATCAAACATAATAAACCGGTAGCTTCTGTGGAGGGGGAGCCGTTCGGCATCAACCCTTTTCTCGATACCATCATACAAAAAGTAAGCCAGAATGAGCTGTACAGCTTCAACTCCAGATCGGAACTGGAAGAAAAACTGGCACGCGGCCAGTCGGAATGGTATGTAGAACCTTTTGCAGGCGTGAAAAAGGATATCAGCCGCTACATTCTCCCGCAGCTGCGATTGATGGCTGGAAAATACTTGGAGCATTTCGACCGCGTCCGTTCAAGTTCACACGAAATCAAGGGAGCGGCCCGCTACATCGCCGTCGGAGGCGCAGCGCAGATTGCCGAGCGTCAGATTCGTGAAGCTGCTGTGTCCTGGAGTGAAAAAGGACGCCCGATCGAATTGACATTCCCGGAGGAAATGGCCAAATTGAACGTACGGGGGCTGATGATTCTTGCTAAAATGCAGCTCTTCAGTAAAAAACAGACCGCTGACAGGTCATAAGGGCGAGAAGGTGAAACGATGCCACACACCTACCGTGATTACTTCAACGAAACCGTTGTCACCATACCTGAGAAATATATAGACGTCAGGACCGGACACGCGCAGGCTGTCGACGCGGATGTGATGAAAGAACTGGCCTACCACGCGGAAAACAATACGCTCCAGCACTTCCTTCTTTCTGCCCTGCACCAGTACTTATCCGCACCGGCAGCAGGACGCACCTCTGGAGGAGACCCTGTACTCGAAGAGCTCCGCACCATCAAAGAAATGCTCACCAAAGGCGCCTTCCCATCAAGCGCATCAAGCATAACAAGCGTCCCGCCCCTTGCTGGTTCTGCTTTCATCGATCAAAAAGAAATCGAAGACATGTTGGAAGCTTTCGGAGGCTGAATCAGAAAAGCCGGCTGCGGCCGGCTTTTTTGATGGAGTCGATTCAAAGCGACACTCTGTAGGAATCTTTTTTTCAGCTTAATGAAGGCGGACAGCCGGGAGACAGGTCACCGCACAAAAGCAGGATAAATCCACAGTGATGCAGATGCCCGTACCTGCCAGATCACGAACTTCTTTTCCATCAATCTGGCTGCATGCCGAGTGTTTCTGTTTTGAATCATTCTTCCAATCCGACTTAAATACAAGCAGTTCCAGGACCGCACACCCATCATGGACATCTTTCACTTTGAAGAGGTACGTATGGATACACTTGAAGGTTTCTTTTTTTGCATGACACGAATACGTTGCCACGCCTGTTCCCTTGAAGGGATCACAGCCGCAGTAAAGAATGACCGGCACGGTATTCTTTTTCTTTACTTTATGATCCCCGAGCAGAGAATCAATGGACTGCTGGCATGACGTGTGGCAGCTGTCTTCTTCCACTCTGTCCTGAGCATAAACAATCGCCTCCAGTACATCTTCCACACAGTTTTTGTAATGCTTTATTTTTTTGGATTTTCCACAGGGGTCCTTATGTTTATGGTCATAACTGTAACTTGAGCTTTCATAATCATAACTCATCGTTTTCACTCCTTATTCATTCAGTCCTGATAGTATACGCCGCACATCCCATTCTGTTTGATATGTGCGCCCATGCTGTCCTGAATAACTTTCTCCGGAATTTTAAATAAAATTGTTTATTTTCCAAATGTTTGCTATATTGAAAGAGAAAATTGAATAGCGTTGTAGATACAGGTTCCTTTTCTTTCACAGAAGAGGATTAATAGGGAAACCGGTGAAAATCCGGTGCTGTCCCGCAACTGTAAATGGGAGTGTTCCGTACATACCACTGTCTTCACAAACGAAGATGGGAAGGTTTCGGACTGCGATGACCATGAGCCAGGAGACCTGCCTGTATCAGCAGACATCAAAACCTACGAGGATAGGAGGTGTTAAGTGCGGTCAGATGGTTTCCATATGGGCAGTTTTCTGCCTGTTTGTTTACTTTTCAATACGTATACTTAACAACTTCTAAAAGGAAGTTGTTTTTTTATGGTCAATATTTTGTAAGGGATGAGGTGCATGCCTGTTGGCGTCGCTAAAAGAAGAATTTTTGAACCACTTGAGATCCGGTATCATGCTTTATGTTTGTAGTGGCACGCCACACACACTGGAGGATATGTATGAAGCTCTTCAGGATGGACTGACGGATAAGGACAACGATCTTGTGCATTTGGAGGAAGCTTACCAACAGGTACTTCAGGAAATGACCGGCTGATCTCACGTTTTTTGTAAGCGTTTACTCAATTAAAGGAGGAACCACATGGATAAAACGACGACGTTTCAACCCGGATTGAACGGGGTGATTGCTGCGGAAACGAAACTTTCCTACCTGGATGTAGAAGCGGAGGAAATCGTCATCCGCGGCTATGATCTGATTGAGCTGGCTGAAAAACAGCAGTACATCGACTTGATTCAACTTCTTCTGAAAGGCCGTCTCCCTGCCCGACCGGAACAGCAGGAACTTGAGGAAACCTTAAAATTAGAAGCCCCTCTTTCCGGCAGTTTGGTTCAACTATTAGCTAAGCTCCCTAAAGACACTCATCCTATGGACGCCTTACGGACCGGAATCTCAGCTCTGGCCGGGTACGATAAAAACCTCGGTGAGCGAAAAAACCTGGAACAGACGATCCTGCGTCTGCTGGCGAAAATTCCAGTGATGACAGCCGGCAGCTACCGCCTCCTACAGGAGAAAAGCATCCTGGAACCTGACCCGGACCTTTCCTACAGTGCGAACTTTTTGTATATGCTGACTGGCCGGGTTCCGGATGAGCAGGAAGCGTCGATTTTCGACCAATCCTTAATGGTGTACAGCGAACATGAAATGCCGAATTCCACGTTCACCGCCCGTGTCATTGCTTCCACCAATTCGGATGTATATGGAGCCCTCACAGGAGCTGTCGCTTCTCTTAAGGGGAACCTTCACGGCGGAGCCAATGAAGCCGTCATGCACATGCTGCTTGAAGGTGGATCTGTCGAAGGTTTTCGGCGGCTGCTGTTGGAAAAGCTCGCCCGCAAGGAGAAAGTGATGGGCTTCGGCCACCGGGTGTATATGAAGAAAATGGATCCCCGCGCCTCCTTAATGAAAGAAGCTCTGCGAAAGCTGGCAGCTGTAAAAAACAGAGAAGACCTGCTTGAGTGCTGTGAAGCAGGAGAAGAGTTAATGAAGGAAGAAAAAGGATTGTATCCGAACCTGGATTATTATGCCGCTCCTGTCTATTATCTGCTCGGCATCCCGATTGATTTGTATACACCGATTTTCTTTTCCGCACGCACGCTCGGCATTTGTGCTCACGTGGCCGAACAATATACGGATAACAAATTGTTCCGCCCACGGGTTCATTACACAGGACCACGGGGACTGCACCCTTAAAGAGCAGCCCCCTCCCTCATCAAATATTTCAAGCAAAGGTGGAGATGGAAGATGAATGAAACGCAAGTGCAGCAGACTGGGGCCGATCCAGTGCTAAGAGAAATTGCTTCCTATGCGGTGCACGGGGAAATTACAAGTGAAGAGGCGATGGAAACGGCTCAATACGTTTTAATGGATACGCTCGGGTGCGGATTTTTAGCGCTCCGTTATCCGGAATGCACGAAACATCTGGGACCGATCGTTCCTGGAACGATTGTGCCTGACGGGGCACGGGTTCCGGGGACATCCTATGTCCTCGACCCTGTCCATGCCGCGTTTAACATCGGCTGCATGATCCGGTGGCTCGACTACAACGACACATGGCTTGCAGCAGAATGGGGACACCCTTCCGATAACATCGGAGGCATCCTTGCTGCGGCCGATTATATCAGCCGGACACGCCTCCGTTCGGGACAGGAACCGATGACGATGCATGAAGTCCTCGAATACATCGTGAAGGCGCATGAAATTCAGGGAATTCTTGCCCTCGATAACAGCCTGAACCGGGAGGGACTTGACCATGTGCTCTTCGTAAAAGTAGCGACAACAGCTGTCGTGACCGCTATGCTCGGCGGAAAAAAGGAAGACGTTACAAACGCTGTATCCCAGGCGTGGATTGATAACTCCAGTTTACGTACTTACCGGCATGCCCCGAACACCGGGTCAAGAAAATCATGGGCCGCCGGAGACGCCACAAGCCGCGGTGTGCGCCTGGCATTGATGACGATGAAAGGTGAAATGGGTTATCCTACCGCCCTTTCTGCTGACGGATGGGGATTTCAAGACGTTCTGTTCAGCGGAAAAGAATTGACTCTTTCACGTTCCTTCGGTTCTTACGTTATGGAGAATATCCTATTTAAAATCTCCTTCCCTGCTGAATTTCACGCTCAGACGGCAGCGGAAGCCGCGATCCATCTGCACAGTCAGGTAAAGGATAAACTGGACGAAATAGAAAAAATTACAATTACCACCCATGAGTCAGCCATCCGGATCATTGATAAAAAGGGGCCGCTCCACAATCCGGCGGACCGGGATCACTGCCTCCAGTACATTACCGCCATCGGCCTCCTGTACGGCGAATTGAACGCCGATCATTACGAAGATGAGACCGCCCGGAACCCGGCGATCGATAAACTGAGAGATTTGATGGAAACCATCGAGGAGGAGGCCTATACCCGGGACTACCTTGATCCTGACAAACGTTCCATCGCCAATGCCGTCCAAGTATTTTTCTCAGATGGGACTTCCACAGACCCGGTTGCTGTGGAATACCCGATAGGTCACCGCAGACGCCGGGACGAAGGCCTTCCATTATTATTGAACAAGTTTCAAAACAATGTAAAAACCCGTTTTTCATTCAAACAGACGAATAAAATATTGAACCTGTGCGAAGATTACGAAGCTCTGACCAGGACGACGGTCCCGCAGTTTATGGACGAATTCCAATTGTGATGAAGGAGGAATGACCGATGACATGGCTCGTACAGACCGCCTCAACACAGAAAGAACGTGCTCAAGTATTTAAACATTTAATGAAAAGCGGGAACCTGTTGAAAATCCCCGGCGCCCATGATGGAATGAGTGCCAAAATCGCGAAGGACCTTGGTTTCCAGGCCCTTTACTTATCCGGAGCCGCTTATACAGCCAGTCAGGCGCTTCCGGATCTCGGTCTTATATATTCCAATGAAATGGCTGGGAAAGCCCGGGAAATCGTCCGGGCTTCCGACCTTCCACTTCTTGTTGATATCGATACGGGGTATGGAGGCGTGCTGAACGCGGCAAGAGCAGCGAAGGAGATGGTGGAATCTGGAGCCGCCGCTGTCCAGATTGAAGATCAGCTCATGCCTAAAAAGTGCGGCCACCTAAACGGAAAGCAATTGATCCCCCAGGAAGAAATGATGCAGAAAATCCAGGCCATCAAAGAAGCCGCTCCTGATTTAATTGTTGTGGCCAGGACGGATGCCAAAGCGGTCGAAGGAATCGATCAAGCAATCAACCGGGCCCAGTCTTATATAGAAGCCGGAGCCGACGCCATCTTCCCGGAAGCTTTCATAAGCGAAGAGGATTTCAAACGGGCCTCTTCTAATCTGAATGCTCCGATTCTCGCCAATATGACGGAGTTCGGACGGACCCCCTACTACACAGATGAGCAGTTTGCCTCCTTCGGTGCGGACATGGTCATTTATCCAGTTACTTCCCTGCGCGCGGCAGCGAAAGCCTATGAACGGGTCTTCTCTGAAATTATGGAAAAAGGTACGCAGGAGGAAAAGCTTCAGGATATGCAGACGAGACAGGAACTCTATGAAACCATTGATTATTATGACTACGAAGCCTTAGATGAAAAAGTAGCGAAAACCATCCTCCCGGAAATCGACAGCAGAAACAAATAACTCATCCATGGATCTAAACAAGTGTTCCATATCATCATGTAAAACCTGTCCGGTGTTGAACATTTGACCCGGGGACAGGTTTTACATTCACCGCTTAACCGCATCCACCACTTTAAGCTGGTTATCATGAACATTTCCTTTTAAAAAAGCTCTGTTAAAGTCTGTTGTTGTTAATTTAAATGATTACTAAATCGTCTCCGTCTGGAATTAGGGTCCGGTCCGTTGTTTACTCAGAGAATGGGATGGCAGGGAAAACCGTCCGCTTTCCGCGGGGAACGATGAGCCTCCTCGAACTTCGTTCTCCGGGGTCTCACCTTGTTCCTTTTTCCCGCAGGAGTCTACCTGTTTTCCCTGCCATCCCTTTCGTAGTGGTGTAACGGACTTCGGTTATATCCTTTCTAACTACCCTTCTTTGAAGAGGCGGCCTTGGGAATGGCGAGACTCCTGTGGAATGAAGGTACATCGTGAGACCCCGGAAGGCGCAGCCTGAGGAGGCTCACGGTACCCCACGGAAAGGGAGTCATTCCCAAGGCCGCCTCATACAAACCCCATGAGAGAAAGGGGTGATAGGAGCTCACATGTTAAATAACAACACCGAGCAATAACAAAGCTTTTAAAAAAGAAACGGGGGTTTCCTCCCGGACCGGTCCATTATGAATTTGACGACCGGCCACTTTAGTCAAAAAGTCCGTCTTCCGGCGGACTTTGCCTCTTTTTAAGGAGAAGAATGTAGTTTTAGCTTCAAACCTCCTGATCTTTTCTTTTATACTTAGAGGAAGTACAGAAAGAAAGGATAGGAAGCTATTGATGTTATACATATGGAAAATCGAAGAAATCATCCAGCAGACGATCAGCGACCATCAGCTCGATATCAACTGGGCCGCTGACAATCAATTGAAGGCTCCGATGAGCTTTAACGTCTCCAACAATACACTGACCTTTAATTACCTTGAGGTAAACGGCTTCATGAGCAAAGCCCATCTGGGCATCGCAAAAGAATCTTATGTACAGCTGATGGTTTGTCATGAACTGGGGTATTACCTTACGTTCAAAAAGCATAAGCACGACCTCCGCACACTCATGTACGGGGAAGACGAAGAAATTGCCGCATTGAAAGCGACGATTGAAACGAACGCCTGGGATTACGGAAGGACGCTCGTGCCTGAGTCATTGAAGGAGGCGTACGATCAGCTCCGCCGGCAGAACGAACAGCTCCTGCGGGGACTTTGATTGAATCCGTCCATTGGAACTATTCTTTCAGCCGTTTTTAAGGATTATAATAAAATCATCGTGTCGGAATAAAGTTCTTTTCCTATTTTTCTCATCTTTTTAGAGGATTTTTACTTTTTTTGGAGAAATAGTAAACTATAATACTTTGACTGTCACTGCTCTCATTGATTAGGCTTATAAAAAGGATGGTGGATGGTTTGTTCAAGAATCGTATATTCAAGAATATTCTATTCCAATGGATGCCGCATAAGGAACAGAGTGTTTGCGAGCGTAAACTCGTCAAGGCGATCAAGCGCTTGAAAATTGAAGATTTTCATTTCAACTGGGATCGGAACAGCTGTTTTATTGAGTTTTCCTACCAAGGAGAAGTGTACAGACTGGAACATTCGGTGGACAAAGCTAAGGAACGCGGGATTATCTTAAGAAATGGTCTGGACTGTCTGAATGAATTGACCCAGTCTCTGGAAGATCTCGGTGTCATCATCGACCGCGGCATGTACAATTTCGAAACGTGGATCATCGGAATGAGGCAGCCGAAAGCAGGAATATCCGCTGCAGAGTATGAAGAGGAGTTTCATATCCGGTATAAATCATCCGCTCCTAAAGCCCCTTCAGAATTCGCACGCCCTGAGGATGCCGCCGCATTCCGTGAGCCTTTACCTGAATACAACGATCAGGAAAAAAGCTATCAGCGATTTTAAAACAAAGAAAGCCTGAAGGTATCCCCTTCAGGCTTTCTTCATGAATTCTCCCCCCACACAGACACTTCCCTTTCCTTCACATATAGTAGAAAAATAAGGAGGTGTTGATCATGGGGGTCAATACAGGATGCAGCGCAGAATTCTGGGGGGCACTTCAAAATATCCCTCAATGGCCGGAAGCTTATTCCATATGCGACCGTGTGAATACCGTTTTCGATGTCTGCATTTACAAAGATAACCTCAACCTTTTATTCGCTCTCAATCTTCCCATCCCTTCCACCCCGACACAGGAACTGGCTCTGGAAGGAACAGCCGCTCTTCTCAATGCCGCACATCCACTCGTGAACTATCCACTTACCGAAGATGAAGTCATTGCGATTTTCCAGGAAGCTGTTGAAACAGAAAGCTATGAAGAAGCCATCAGCCTGTTCGCTGCCTACAACAACCTCTACTGTCCACTGTCATAAACCAACAGTTTGGACCCATCCCCTGAGTTTCAGGGGTTTTTTTATCATGCGGGTCCGGGAAAGGAACGTATCACATGAAGACGAGCAAGTGGAGAAAATATCAATGGATGAAGCAGTCCGATGACCTCCGCCCTTTTCTGCCGGAAACGAAACGACTCACCCCCGATACAATGGTGGATATGGTGAAGAGACATAAACAGGTCATTTTAAAGCCTGCGCGCGGATATAAAGGCCGGGGGGTCATCCAGCTGTCCGATTTAGGGAACGATTCCTTTGAATGGCACGTGAATCATAAAAAAATCCGGTCCTCCCGTTTATCCGGACTTTATGAGCATTTTACCAACACGTACAGCACCGGACGTTACTTGATCCAGCAGAAAATCTCCCTCGCTGAAATCGACGGATGTCCGTTCGATTTCCGGGTTATGGTCCAGAGGAAATCAGCGCAGACCGACTGGCATGTAACAGGAAAGCTCGCCAGGGTCGCAGCCGCCCCTTTTATCGCCACCAACTATACAAAACAAATGCTGCCTGCGGAACAAGCCGCATCTGCGGTCATTGGAAAAGCAGCGGCCGTGGACCTTATGAAGCGGATGGATCAGCTCGGTTTACATGCTGCCCACCACATCGCTCCTTATTATGTGGAGCACCGGCTTTTCGGTCTCGATATAGCCATAGATAAGGACGGTCATTTATGGATCATTGAAGCCAATACGAAACCGGATATTGGGATGTTCAGAAATTTACCGGACCTTACTGCCTATAAGACGATCCGTTCCTACAAAAAGGGTTAAGCTTTACCCGAAAATCCGGTCAACGATTTGGCGTAGGCGAGCGGGGAACGGTAGATGCTGTGCTTCAAAGATTCATCCCCGATCCTCACAAGGCTGGCGTGGCCATAGTTGGCATTCACTTCGAGAAAATAAAGATCTCCCTTGTCACTAATGATGAAATCGAGGGCGATATCCCCAAAGTGACCGACGGACTCATCCAGACGGGCGGCAGCCAGCAGACAGGCGGCTTCCACTTTTTTCTCCAGTCGTGCGCGTTCTTTTTTTCCAATTCCGTAAAACTGTTGGAGAGCGTCCGGCCCTTTCATCACTTTTTCGGTATACCTCAAATTGGTGATGACACTTCCCGTCCGGGCGATTCGTCCCACAAATCCGCGCATCTTCCACGAAGAATCAGGATCTTTTTGAACATAGGCTCTGAAGTCCACTTGTTTTCCATCCATTGCATAAGGAACTCCTTGTTGAATCAGTCCTCTTTTCCTGTCGGGAATATCCGAGAGATACGCTTTCAACTGATCCCCGCTGGAAAATACCTCCTGCTTCTGCTCTCCTTTCAGAACCCTTGTGACGATATAGCGGTTGTCTTTCTTTTTCATTTGAATCATGCCATACCCTTTGGCACCGAACTTCCGTTTCCAATAAACGATGGAATATTGATCCATCAACATCATCAGCCGTTCGTCTGTGGAATATTTTTCTGTATGGGGTACAAGCTTTTCTGTCGCCGGGTCCTGTCTGAGCGCACAGTAAAACCCCCACTTTCCGGCACCTCTTCGATTAAAAAAACGTCCGGAGGTCAAATCATCCAGCAATCGATAGGTCCGCTCTCCACCGGCACTCGGACGGCTGAACACAGCACTTGGAAAAGGAAAAGTCCCCATACAGAAGCCGTTTTCCACACCGGCAAAGCCATATCCGGTCACCGACTCCCCCTTCGATCGAACTCCATTCCTCGGAAAAACAATGACAAGGCCTTTTAAGTTTTTGTAATCCACCACCCAGCGGCGCATAATCCTTAAGACACTCGGACGGATGTTTTCCAGAGAAGCCCCTCTTAAAATCCCAAGGACCGGACCAAGATGAAAGCCATCTTTTTCAGACATCCATTCAAAGTCAATATCCTCAGGAATGGTCAGACCATGAAGCAGGTCATGGGAAAACTCCACCACATCTTCGTTCACATGGTTGTGGTAAAAGACAGAGGTGCTCCGCTTCCAAAGACCAAGGTGAACATCCAAAGAAGTCCCCCCCTCCCGGCCCAGCACTTCTTTCATAGAAGGATGGAAAGCAACGGACGCCCGGCTCAGCTCTGCATTCTTTTTTATAAACAAAGGGCTCCCTCCAACTTGTAAAAACCATCGTAGTAAAAGTTAGTCACACGCTTCTATTGTCCACGAATACCATATGCTGTACCTCAATCCAATGAGAGGGGATACAGGATGCACGGCGCCATTCACATTCAAAAAGAACATGGGGAAGGGCGGGAGTTCCACCTCCCACACCCCATCCTTCAACAGCTGTCTATTCAGGAGGAAACTCCGATGATCGTCGAGTTCGGTTCAAAAGCTGCGGCTGTCACGATAAAAGGAACGAAGGAACGACACGCACGCCTTTTCTCACGGATTGCGGATGAACTGCTTTTCCCTGACCAGGGACGTTTTCAACTGCGTCATGATGAGGGTCATCTCAGGATCGGTCCTCATTTAGGAATATTAGCGGCAGGCAGGGAAAAATACCTGCCCGGTAAAAGAAAACGGTTCAACCATGTGCTGCAGAATGATCCGCTCCAAAACGGCATCCTCACCATTTTTTCTATGGACAGTATTCAATCCAGGCACACGCAGTTGAGCGGATACATGTATAACCCCCTTGATGAAAGCTGGGAGAAAAGACTTCTCCCCTACCCCGATGTTGTGTATAAGCGCATGTCGTTGAAGAAAGAGCTGAAGTTGAGCTTCGAACGTCACGTAAGCGGTGCCGTCTTCAATCAAGCGGTTTATTCGAAATGGCAGGTCTATCAGTACTTAAAGAAAGATCCAATCCTCCTTTCGCACCTGCCTCCTACCGCTCTTTATACAGGAGGTCCCGAGGCCGTCGATTGGATGAATCAGTGGGGATCCTTATTTTTAAAACCTGTCAAAGGGTCATTCGGCCGTAAAACCATTCACATTTCCCCTTCTGCCGGGAGCCGGACATGGCATGTACGGACGAGGGAAAATGGAATGAACTTGGAGAAATGCCTGCCTCCGGAAGAAGCAGCCAACCATCTGGATAAAATCATCGGTCGAAAACCCTACCTTGCACAGAAATGTCTGGACATAGCGTTCAATCACCAAGTGATCGATTACCGGGTCTACCTGCATAAGGATAGGCAGGCTCAGTGGAAAGCTGCTGGATGGGTCGCTAAAACAGGTGCTCCACAAAGCATCATCAGCAATCACGCCGGCGGTGGTCAGGTCTCTTCCGCAGAGGATGTGGTGAGGTCTTGCTTTTCCCTTTCCAAAGAAGAGATCGACCATCTCCGTGAAGAGATCTTTTCCGTGTGCTGCCGGGCAGCTGAACGCTTAGAGGAGGAGTCCGGCACCGTTTTTGGCTATTTTGGTGTGGATATTGCTTTGGATCAAAAAAGAAAGATCTGGCTGATTGAAATGAATCACCGGTATGTGGATGACCGGCTCCCCCTTTATGCAGGAGATCATGCGTTGTATTGGCACATACAAAAATCCTACGTAGATGCATTGAAAGGTATGTGTGGTTTTCCACAGGAACATCTCCCGGGCCCCCGGTAAAGAAAGGGACATGGAAGGTTATGGACTGCATCGTCTTTTTAGAAACACACAAATCCGGATCCAGCAGAGATGCCATCGAGGCAGCCGTGCAGATGGGGTATTTCACCATCCTCCTCACTCAGCAGCTGAAGAAGATGTACCAGCGCGAAGAGTATCCCGATGTGCATCAAATGATTTTCGTCAAAGATTTACAGGATAAAAACGTCATTTACGAGCAGCTGGCGATTATAAATAAACAAGAAAAACATATCAAAGCCTTCGTTAGTTTCGTCGACCCTTTTGTTCGTCTGGCTGCAGAAATGGCAGCTGAACTTGGTTTAACTTCCCTGTCTGTTTCCGCGTTGTATCATATGGAAGATAAAACAAGGTTCAGGGAAATTTTAAACGGACACCCCGCGGCTCCGAAGCATGCGGTTCTACCTTTGGAGAAAGATGCTGATCCATTGTTTCATACTTACGCCGATCAACTGCCCTTTATTTTGAAGTCCCCGGTTTCCAATGGCTCCAAAGACGTTCTCTTAATCAAAGACAAGGAGGCTTTTCTGGATGCCTGCACCTATTTCAAAAGGCAGTCCGGTCTGTCCTCCCTCCTTCTAGAAGAATATGTGGAAGGTCCCCAGTATCTGATCGAGATCATTGTCGACCATGGAACGGTTCAGCTGGCCGCTGTCATTGAACAGATCATCTCAAAAGAAGCCCGCTTCATCATCACCGGCTATCTTATGCCGGCGCCGCTCTCTGATTCATGTACCGAAGAACTGCAGACGACCATCGAAAGTATCGTTCACCATCTGGGGCTCACGCATGGCACATGCCACGCGGAAATGAGGAAGACGCCCTCCGGGTGGAAACTGATTGAAATCAACCCCCGGATATCCGGGAGTGCTGTCAACCAGCTCATTTATGAATCCACCGGCATTTCTTTAGTAAAGGAAACGTTGAAGTTGAACCTGGGAGACAGGATTGACTGCACCCCGAAGAAACAGCTCTCCGCCTATGCTCACTTCATCACCATCCAAGGCAGGGGAAAGTTGATGAAAGTAACGGGAAAACAGAAAGCCAAAACGATGGAGTCTATAAAAAAAGTCTACGTAAAGCCGCGCAGAGGATCGATTTTGTCCGCTCCCGTATCCATGGGACACCGTTATGCGTATGTCATCGCTGCTTCACCGGACCAGGACGAAGCTGTCAGCGCAGCAAAATCAGCAGCGGAGAAAATCAAATTTCATTTAGAACCGATATAGGGTGTGGAATATGACACGGATCGGAATGCTTCATTACCGCCAAAAACCGCATCACGTCACGAAAGCTTTTGCTTATGCAGCTGCCGCAAAAATGTATGGATCAGATTTTTTCTACTTCTCTTATTCAGGGATTGATTTTGACCACAGACGCATCAAAGGGTGGATTTACCAGGAAGGATCCTGGCACGAAAAGGATCTCCCCTTCCCTGAAGTCATCATCAATATCAGTGCGCCCAGATCCTCAAAGCACAAGGCCGTCAGCCGTGCTCTCCGCAGACAGATCCCGTTTATCAGCCGATCGATTGGCAGCAAGCTGACTGTCTATAACAAAATCAAACGAGGAAAGACGTTTGCGGGCCACCTGGTTCCCAGCCACCCGCTTCAATCAACGGAAGATGTCCATTTGTTTCTTCAAGCTCATCCGGAGGCCGTCATCAAGCCTCACTCAGGCCGGAAAGGAGAATCCATCCACTTCATTACAAAGCTTGAGGATGGATCGGTGACCTGGCAGACCGGATTAGAGAAGCAGACCTGTCCGCGGGAGGTTTGGGAAAAGAAAGTCACCGACCTTCTTCAAAACAAAAAATATTTGATTCAGCCGTATATCGACAGTCGGACGAATGCGGGATTCAGCTATGACTTCCGCCTGCATGTCCATAAAAATAAAGAAGGCCGGTGGCAGACGGCCTTGATCTATCCACGAATCAGTGGAACCAAGCGATTAACAAGCAATGTCAGCCGTGGCGGCTACCGTGGAGAGCTTGTGCCCTTCCTAAAGGAAGAATTCGGCCGTGAATATTACAATATCAAACAGCTCCTTGAGTACTTTGCCGTGCAGTTCGCCACGCATTTCGAAACATTATACCCCGGACGTTCTTTTGATGAACTCGGGATTGATGCAGCCGTTGACCGCCATCATAAGCTGTGGATTTATGAAGTGAACTGGCGCCCTGGAAGCCGTCACAGGGAGTTTTCCATTGCCCGGCATATGATTCCTTATGCTTGTTACATGGCTCAGCAGTATAAGAGCTGAAAGCTGATCGAAAGGGGATGGAAAGGTTGAAGGATCATACGAGTCTATTGAAAAGCTTTGAAATACTTTATCAACAGCAGCGGGAACTTCAGGGAGATCCCTCAGATCCATGCAGCCCACTCCTGGCTAAACTCATGCGTATCGACACCATCCCCTTCTGCTTCTATGGACAGCACTCCTCCATCCCGTTCTCCGCAGAGGGAACCACGCGTGGAGAAACGTTTCAAACGTGGTGTTTCCGCATTGAAGCCATTGATAAACAAGAAAAAAACGTCCTTCTATCCCTTCTTCAGCCTTTTACGATTTACGGGGAACCTGCAGGATGGATGGAAGAAATCTATGCCTTAAAGAGGACGGAGTGTCTGATAACCCGGCCTGTTCATTCTATTTCCTCCCTCTCCTGTTTGAATATCGATTTACTGAAACGGGACATTATCGTGGAGCCGAAATGGTAGAATTCCGGCTCCTGTGCAAAGGAGAATCCTGTGAGAAAACTATCAGTACGTGACCTTGTGAAAGAATTGGATGGTGTGGTTGTACGTGAGGGCTCCCTGTCCGTTGTGAAAAGTGTCGTCACCCGTGTGAAGAAAGTAAAGCCAGGCTGCCTATACTTCTGCCTGGATGCAAAAGCACCGGCGGCCCAGGAGACAGAGCAGCTGCCATCGTGTGTGATAATCACAAGCCGCCCGAAAAGACTTCCATCCCTCCGCGGGAATATTACGGTTATTCAAGTGAAAAAAACAAGGGAAGCCTACCATCACTTCCTCGCCTGGTACCGCCGCCTCCTTTCCATTCCTCTCCTTGCCATCACCGGCAGTTATGGAAAAACGACGACGAAAGAGATGGTCAAGTATCTGTTATCAGAGCATCACCACGTAAAAGCAACGAAAGGAAACTACAATCTCTTCCGTTCGAACGCCGGGGTTTTCACAAGGATGAACGAGCATACCGATTTCGGCATCTTCGAATTCGGCGTTGGAAAGAAAGGGCATCTGGAGAAATGTGTCCGCTGTTTCAGCCCCTTTTCCGTGTTGATAACCGGGATCGGAACGGATCATATTGAACGCTATGGATCACAGCACTTGTATGCTGAGGAAAAAGCTGAACTACTCAAAGGTGCGGGAGTGGATCAACCTATTTTCCTGAATTCAGAATGTGACCATTCCAAGCGCTTCGCTCGATCCCTTCCTCCCGGGCAGATCATCTGGTTCGGGACCGGTGAACAGGCGGATTTCAGAGGATCCCACATCAGATATTCGGAGGAAGGAATGACGTTCACCCTCACCCATGCTGAAGAAAACTATGAAGCCTTCGTGCCTGCTTTTGGACTTCATATGGTCCGCAATGCCCTCGGCGCCATAGCTGCCGCCCATACCTTCGGGGTGGATATCGAAACCCTGCTGCAGCGACTCCGAACCTTTCCACCTTTGAAACGCCATTTAGAAATCACCAACGGCCTGAACGGATCCATATTAATTGATGACTCCTGGAACTCCAACTCCGGTTCCATCGAAGCTGCCCTTGCCGTATTACAGGAAAAAGCACGCGGGAAAAACAGTGTAGCTGTGCTCGGACAGATCAATGAGCTGGGCCCTGAAGAAATTCAAGAGCATAAGAAAATCGGACGCCTCATTTACAACAACCAGCCCGGACGGCTCATTACTATCGGAGAACGAGCGGCCGTCATGGCCAGAGAAGCTGTGAAATGCGGGATGAGAGCGCGTCACGTATATATGTGCGGCACACCAGAACGAGCGCTTGAGCTGATTCAAAAATTTGCAGATGACCAGACCGTGTGTTTAATTAAAACATCAATGCGGGACTCCTATAGTCATTTCATCCGCGTCCTCAAAGACGAAACCTAAAAAAGCAGCCCTTCCCTTTATGGAAGGGCTGCTTTGGCTGTAGAAAAAGCCTGTGTTAACCAGTTAGAGTTGCCCATTTGTCGTGTGAAAGGTCACTTTCCGCTTATCGGTGGATGAATGCCGCGGGCACGCCCTCAGCTAACTTGGTCAGGAAGGTCGCCTGCCCAAGTGGATCTTCGGCCTGTGCTGTTCCCGCAGGCATCACCACCGAACGCTCCTCGTGCCGACATTAGAATATAGAGGAGAGAGAGATGTTGCCCTAAGCAGGTTCGCAGATTCAAAAGAACGGCATGGGCTGCGCTATTGCTGCTTGCGTGGAAAAGAAAAAGGGGAGGAACAGGCGCTGATGAAGGCTGCCTGCCTGAATATGAAAAAGATTGTCCTCCATCCAGCCAAGGTGAGTTGGGTGAAGGAGAGTCTTTTTCAATGTTAAAGAACTCCCAAGGAGCGGTGCCCCTTCCACTCCTGCGGAAGAACGAGTGGTCCGAGATCACCGAGCGTGGTTTTTGCGAGGAAGCTCGGGCGCTCGTCCGCGGAAAGGGAAGGGGCCTTCGCTCCTGGCGGCAAGAAAGAAAAAATCTCGTAAAGAAACAGGGGTCTCTCTACAAGCTGATCAGCCCTTCCATTCATGGAAGGGCCCCTTCTTCCTTTGCTGCTCTTATTGAAAGCCCGCCACTCGTTTCGCATACAGCATATTGGCTGTACGAATACGGTTGGCAAGTTCTTTGTCTCCCGTAAAAGAAGCGACAAAATCATTCGGATTCCGATGATTGATTTCGATCAACCACACACGCCCGTGTCGATCCACACCGATATCGATGCCCAATTTACAATAGTGGAAACCGCAGTTCTCGATGACCTCCGACGCTCTTAGAGCCAGCTCCTCGATCTCACGGATTAGAGAAGACACTTTTTCCTTATCCTTAAACATCCGCTCCAGCAGGACGACCGCAGGTTCAATCTTCCCCCCTTGATGACGGTTACTGACAATCTGACCTTCCTGGCTGATCCTTCCCATCAGAGCAAAGTTCTCCCAGCTTCCTTCCCCGTTTTTCACCATAACCGCCCGGAAATCATTGACCCTCCCCTCATATTGAAGGTCGAGGCCCTGCTGAACGATCACCTCACTGCCCGCAAAGACGTCCTTTAAGAAAGTCAGCCCGTCTTCAGATCGAGGGAATAAAAACTCTTTTTTATCTTCGGAATGAATATAGATCACCTTTATCCCTTTCTCTGTACGCAGCACCTTCGCCACACGTTTTCCCTGCATCCCTTTTACGGGCTTTATATAAACACAAGAATGAGCCTCCAGCATCTCAAGAAAATCTACTGAATGCTGGAAAATCTTCGTTTCGGGAAGGTACGGCTTCAAAAACGAGGAGGACTGAAACCACGTATACATTTCCCACTTGGTAAACGTTCCGGAGTGAAAAATACGGTCTCCGATGAATTGGTGAAATTGCTTCTGCCATTTCTTCTTTAGTGGAACACGCTTGAAAATGACCTGTGGAAACGGATAGATTCCTGCCGTCCACTCCCTTTTCACAGGATCAAAAAGATACCCAGCCACCAGCCGTTTATCCACGTCCACCGCTTCATTGGAAAAAGCAATGACAGCTCCACCAAAGGATTCGTAGTTCTTCACATAACGACGCAGCTTGTGCAGCATATCCTGCAAACCTTCCAGGCGGCTGGAGGCAACGATTCCTATAATAGGTCCAATATGAATGGTGTTTCCCTCACATTTCACTTCATAATGGGGCTGCGTGGGAATCATCAGGATACCGAGCGCATCCTCTGACAAAACCATCTGACCTGGGTCTATCCGTTCGGATGTCTGCAGCACCCCCTGACAGGACTGCAGTCCGAACTCCCAGGTGTATACCCGGCCGTCCTCCAGCCCCTCTTTCAAGGCGGATGATGGGTGAAGCGTGATGGCTGTTCCCATCCCCTCTCCTTTATTCACGTGATACATACGTGTCCCCCCTGTTCATTTTCCGTCTTCTTTTATATGTATGAACAACAGGAAAGAACATATCTTTTCTTCCTTCTGTATACATAGGATAAATGGAAACCCGGGAGGTGAGACATATCGTAAAAAAAGAGACCATCGGCATCATCCTGCCTGACAGCACCTGCGACCGGCTGGCAGAGGAGGGAAGTCAAATCAATGTCCGTGCATATCAGGAGGCGGCGGACCAGTTCAAGTTGACGGCCGCCTTTTTCAAGGTGAAAGATGTCCAACCCGGCAGGTCGACAGTAAAAGCATGGATCAGCAGTGAACATCGATATGAACAGCGGACGATTCCTCTTCCACAGATCTTGTATTCCCGTGGCTTTTTGTCCAGGAAGCAGCAGAGGTTCCTAACTGAATCAGGCATCATCTTCTACAATCACAAAGGCTTTAAACACGATAAATACCGGATGCATACGATGATCAAAAAAGACCCTGAGCTTCGCCACTGTCTGCCGCGGACAGCAAAAGCAGACCCAGCCGTTTTAAAAACCATGATGGCCTCTTATGATTCTGTCCTCTTGAAGCCTGTCAACGGCAGCCTGGGTGCTGGAATTATGCATATAGAGAAGATCTCAAAGAACAGCTGGCGGTTGGAATACCAGGTGAAACGAAAGCAGTGGAAACTTGAAACGTTCCAGGAGGAAATGCCTGAAGTGATCTTGAAAGCCTTCGATGCCAGGCCTTATCTCATTCAGGAAAAGATTCAGCTTGCTGCCTGTGAAGGAAGGCCCTTCGACCTGCGCGTCGTTGTCCAGCGCAATCACACCGGAAACTGGGTGGTCGCCGGTATTTTATGCAAGGTGTCACCGAGTAAGGATCAATTCATCACGAATCTTAGTCAAGGAGGGCAGTCGCTCAGCTTTGAAGAAGTTTTCACCCACCATCCTGACTTCCCACTGATTCCAACAAGAGATGGTATTGAACAAAGGGCTGTCCAGCTGGCCCGCCACATCGACAGGTATGCCAAGCACATTGCAGATATCGCTTTCGATCTGGCTCTGGATACTTCCGGGCGGGTGTATTTCATCGAATGCAACTTCCGCGGTCGTTACGGAAATGTCCGCTATAAAGGAAAACGCCTGGAGGAATGGAAGGCCAAACATACCAATCCCATCGGATACGCTCGATTTTTATACGATCAAATGAAACACCCCTGATTTGATCAGGGGTGTTTCATTTCCATATAGGTGTACCTTTTCAGCCTTCCTTTCCGCTTGAATCCATACGTTTCATACATGGGCCGGCTGTTTGTATTGCAGTATGCATACAGTTTTTCCGCTTGCAAGGAGCGGACACGCTTCAGCCGCTCTTCAAAAAGACGGCGGTACACGCCACGCCCGCGGAACTCTTCCAGAACGAGATCGCTTTTACATTTGATCCCGTATTTAGTCCGACGGAAAGCACATACGCCGGCGAGTTTTCCTTCACAGTAGGCTCCGAGCCAGGTCGTCGCTCTTGTCTTCCTTAATTTCAAAGACTCCTTTTCAAATGCTTCTTTCAAGGGCAGAACATCTCTGAAACTGATTTCCTTCATCTCCATGTCCAACACGTGAAACTCCTCTGCCTTTTTTCCTACTATATTCCGCCGTGGTGTCACGTGCGTGGATGCACATAAAAAAGGCTGCTGAGAATGAACTCAACAGCCTTCCTACATCTATTTCCTTTTGTTGATGGTATGTCTGCCGATGTACATCCACATCGATCCATAGGTAAGGAAAAGAAGAATCAGAAACAGCGGCACGGACAAAAGATCCCGGATGACCATAGATTCCATCCCCTTTTTATTTTAAACTGTCCAGAGGAAACGGGAAGCATACGTAAAACAACACAGCAATCGGAACAGTCAGAATCAAAGCGAGAGACGAGCGTTTGTAATGAACCGCAAGGATGAGGAATAATAGAGTATTCAGCGGGATATTAAGCCAGTTGTTCCACCCATGATCATAAACAAACATCCCTTTCATGGAAAACAGCCACTCCAGCGCCGTGTAGAAACCAATCCAGACGGCAAAGTAATAGACGCGGGCGGTCTTCGAACCCGGCATCCGCTGCAGAAAAATGACAAGACCAGCCGGGCAGATGATGAACGTGAATGCAGCGTTGATGATCGAATGGTTCAGCCACTCCAGTGTAATCCCCCGGAAAGCCCACAGCGTATGATTGTAGTAAAAATAGTTATAGAGAAAGTTAGAAAGCATAAAGAATAACACCGTCGGGTACTGCCGCCGCCACTGGGTCCAGTCAATGAACCTCCACGCAAACAAAACCCAGACGATAATGACAAGCAGTAAGTACATCGTTTATCCACTCCAATGAGTCAATTACCATCATTGTCGTCGATGACCGCCATTTTTATACTTGTCCCCTACGTAAAAACCTTAATAAAATTTCGCATGGAAGTAATCATCGAAATAACTGCTGGGCTTTGTTTTAATAACGAGATGCGGAGACCTCCCGAACACAAGACTATTGGCCGGAACATCTTCATCCTTAATATAGGAGCCGGCACTAACGATCGTGTTCCTTCCGATCCGGCAGTTTCCAATGACGACCGCTCCCGCGAGCAGAGACACCCTTTCCTCGAACACCGGGAAAATATTATGGTTATTTCCAACCGTAATGTGCTGGGAAAACACGAAATCGTCGGCATACACCGCCTTTCCAAGAACAGTGCCTACTGGATGATCAAGGAAAAAGTAGTCCGGCAGCTCCACCTCATAATAAAGATCGACGGCATTCAAAACCTTATTCAAATAATAGATGCGTTCCGCCAGTGAAAACGCCTCATATTCACGTAGGACTCTTGATAAATAATAAAGAAAGACCGTATACTGTCCTGAATGAAAAGGGTTGAAGTATACCTCGCCATCTTTTCTATAGTACTTGTTCCGGCTGCGGGAAAAGTTCACGGCCGTTTTTCCAATCGCTTTCCCTACAGCAGATGCCAGGATGTTTCTTTCCCTTTTGACATGGTATAAGAACAAATGGTCCAGCTGTTTTTCAACCAAACAAATGAGATCTTTTACCGGAACAGCTGTCTTCAGTGCCCCCACTCCTCTTCTCACATCGTTTGATTACAATGTACGCCGCTGATTTCCTGATATGCGTAAAACGGTTCGTTTGTGAGGCGTCTTCTCATCCTTTATACTTCATATATAAGGATGAGAAGGAGGAATTTGGAAATGGGAGAAATGGAAACATTGTATTCCTCACAGTTTAAAACAGGGGCTTATCCGTTTTATGAGGATAAACGAACATCAAAGCCCGTCTTCCCGATGTCAGAAGACAACGGGTATACTTCCTGGCTTGTGACGAAATACGATGATGTCAAAGAACTCTTGAAATCATCGAGCTTCATTAAAGATCAAAGCCGCCTATACGCCACCAGAGACAAACCCTCCCCGGAGGAAGGGTTGAATATTTTCGAAAATATGATGCTTGATGCTGACCCTCCTGATCATACAAGGCTGCGAAAGCTCGTCCAGCCTTATTTCAATCCAAAGACAATCAAACTTTTAGAACCACGTATTCATGAGATTACGGATGAACTGCTCGCTGAAATGGAAAGTAAGACAGCGCCGGTCGATTTGATTGATGATTTCGCTTTTCCGCTTCCGATTATTGTGATCAGTGAAATGCTTGGTGTGCCTGTCGAAGATCGTGAGAAGTTCCGCAAATGGTCCAACACCATCGTGGCCGCCTCTGATAACATGGCTGGTGATTTCGTAGAGGATGTCGAAGCATTCACTCTTTACTTAACCGATCTTTTTGAGAAACGCCGGGCTCATCCCAGGGAAGACTTGATTTCCTATCTGCTTCAAACGGAGGATGAAGGCGATCAGCTGAGTAAGAATGAGTTGTATTCCATGGTCGTCCTGCTCATCATTGCCGGGCATGAAACCACCGTCAATTTGATCGGCAATACGATGTATGCGCTCTTTGAACATCCCGATCAACTCGAGCAGGTAAAAAAGAACCTATCGCTCGTGCCCCAAACCTTGGAGGAAGGCCTGCGTTTCTATAGTCCCGTCGATTTCTCCACAGCACGCTGGGCCGCGGAGGATATGGATTTTCACGGAGAAACGATTAGAAAAGGGGACTTCATCATGGCCTCGATCAGCTCAGCGAACCGGGATGAAGAGAAATTCACCAACGCCGATTGTTTTGATATCACCCGGCAGAAAAATGCCCACGTGGCTTTTGGTTTCGGCATTCACTTCTGTCTTGGTGCTCCACTTGCCCGCATGGAAGGAAAAGCCGCTGTCGAAAAACTGCTGCATACCTTTCCAGATATCCACCTGGCCCCCGAACGTGAGCGTCCGGAATGGCGTCCCGTCTTCCTGCTCAGGGGCCTTCAGTCTCTCCCTGTCCAGCTTTCCTGAAGAAAAGAATAAAACCAGGTCCGCATCATTTCAGCGGGCCTGGTTTTATCTCTGCTCTACTTGAAAGAGCCCCGGATCAAAAAAGTGACCATACAAAAAGACGCCTCAAGGAGACGTCTTTCCATCAGCCATTTATGTCTTTCGCTGACGCAGGGCATAAAAAACGGTAAGAACCAATAATAAACCGGCAAGGATATAGGCTGTATACACTACGCCCGGAACTCCTGCATCTTCATTTTTTACAGCGATTCCAATAAACGCCCAGACAAAAACAAGTGGATAAATCCAGTCGTTCTGGCTGGTCATAAAGACTAAAGCAAGCAGAAAGCCGACGATCAGGAGAAGGATCGTCCAGGCAGAGGCAGAAATCCCAAAGCCGTCCCATCCGATATAGGTCAAGAAATAACTGATATTGGCAATCGTCGCGACACTGATCCAGCCTAAGTAAACGGAAAAAGGAAGCCGTTCCCAAAACGAAGCTCCTGCTTCCTGAAGCTTAAGATAAAGGCGGATGAGCGTGAGCAGAAGCGAAAGCATAACAAGGACGGACAGCCCGAAGAACTCGTAATGCCACATAAAAATCCATAAACTATTCAACAGCGAGCTCAATACAAATAGGCCGCTCGTATTCTGGTAAACAGGAAGATTTCTGCGACTTTCCGGGAACATGCTGAGCACCCAGATGCCGAGTAATAAATAGATAAGTCCCCAAATGCTGAACACATAGCCGGCTGGCGTGAACAGCACATCCAGCCTGTTCGATATTTCCCCTGTTGTCTGACCATTCAACGGCAAGGCATTCGCCAGCCCGTTCACTACTACGACGAGAAGGAACGCAGCCAGATTCATCAGGAATTTCCCCATAATAAACACCCCTTTTATAAAACATTCATGTTTCATTATTATTCCTTTTGACCCCGGAATAAAACATTTCCATACCAACCAGAAAATTAAACCCAAACGATTTTATATTTCCCTCTTGCATTAGAGTGCACTCCAACCATTATAGTTACGTTGAACAATCCGGATTGATGATGATAAAACGATGCCACATGGATAGAGAAAATCAAAACATTATAGGATGGGATGACAATGAACAAAAGTATTGCCGTTGTTACGGGAACTTCCTCAGGTCTTGGCCTTGGGATTAGTAAAGTCTTAGCAGAAGCAGGTTGGAAGGTTTATGCAACGATGCGGAACCTCGATAAAGGAGCACCGGTGAAGGAACTGCAGCAGAACGGACTGGATATCGAACTTCTCCAGCTGGACGTACAGTCACAAGTGTCTGTCGATCAGGCTGTCCAAACCGTCATTGACGAAGAAGGCCGCATTGACTTATTGATTAACAATGCAGGCATAGGCTACATCCGAAGCACCGAACAATCCTCAGAAGAGGATTACACACGGATCTTTGATATCAACACATATGGACCCATCCGCTGCACAAAAGCCATACTCCCTCACATGAGAGCACAGAAAACAGGGCGTATCGTATCCATCTCTTCGGTCGGCGGGCTCGTCGGACAACCCATGCATGAAATCTATTGTGCGTCTAAATTTGCACTGGAGGGGTATTATGAAAGTCTTGCCACCTATGTAACCCCTTATTTCGGCGTTGAATTTATGATTGTCGAACCCGGTGGTATTGAATCCGAATTTGCCAATTCCGTTCTTGCAGACATTGAAAAGACAGGTGGATTTCCAAAGGACGAGTATGAACAGGTCCTCAATGACTTTATGGGACAGCGGGGAAATCATGATTCAGGAGTGTTCCAGACGCCTGAAGAAATTGCAGAGCGCATGATGGTGGAATTAGAGAAAGACACCCTTCCTCTCCGCATGAGAACTTCGGAATGGTCTGAGGAATTCACGAAGTTGAAAACCTCTGCCGATCCAACCGGTTTGAAGCAGACCGCCATGGTTACTTCCAGCCTTCTCGGAAAATAAGGAAAAGACGATCCTGCACTAAGGATGGTCTCAGCTTGTAGAGAAACCCCTGTTTCTTTACAAGCTTTTTTTTCTTACCACCAGGAGCAAAAGCCCCTTCCCTTTCCGCGGACGAGCGCCCGAGCTTCCTCGCAACACCCACGCTCGGCGATCTCGGCCCACTCGTTCTTCCGCAGGAGTGGAAGGGGCACCGCTCCTTGGGGATTCTTTAACATCGACAAAGACTCTCCTTCACCCAGCTCACCTTTGCTGGATGGAGGAGAGTCTTTGTCATATTCCGGCAGGCAGCCGTCATCAGCGCCAGTTCTTTCCCTTTTTCTTTTACACGCAATCTTCAATCGCGCAGCCTATGACGTTCTTTTGAATCTGCGAAGCTACGCTCGACTTTCTCTTTTCTCATACGGTATATCCACGTTCTTTCATTTTATCGCAGCGTAGTTTTACACAGGCACCGGCACGAAGAGCGTTCGGTGGTGACGCCTGCGGGAACAGCGCGAGCCTCAGCTTACTTGGTCAAATGGTTTCTTGACCAAGTAAGCTGAGGCCGTGCCCGCGGCAAGCATCCGCCGATAAGCGGAACGTGCCCTCTCAACACGAGATGCGGACAACTCTAACTGGCTAACACAGGCTTTTTCTACAGCCAAAGACCATCCTGAGTGCAGGATGGTCTTTCTTCATTAGGTGCGACCTTAGTAGGTATTATCGGTTCCTTGGTCAAGGACGCTGTGATTTCCACGGAGTCTGCACTCCGTATGACTGCTGTTGGAGGTCAGATGCACAAGAGATCCCATCTGGGAAGCGAGATCAGCATCCCAGATCATTCCCCGCAGGTAATTATAATCCCCTGTTACACGGACAGCACTCCTGCTTATACTGGAGAGCTGGATCTGCAGATTCGTAAAGTTATTGCCGCTTGCTTCGTTAGGGATAGTCTTGGAAGAATTCATCCATATCCCCCTGACACAGTCATCGATCGTCACGTTCATGAAATTATTGGCATTCACCCAGCTGTAACCGGAGGAAGGTTTCGTTACCCTTACTTCTAAAGCTGTATGAAGTCCCACCGCTTTAATATCATCAAACTGCAAAAAGGATATCTCATCTGAAGGCTGACTGGAAGACAGGTGGATTCCTGTGCCCTTATGAGATCCCGACCAGTTCACCATGTTAATCTGTTGAAACCTGGAGCGGTTCCAGGAGTTGTAATACTTGTACTTCCCATCAAAAACAAGAATTCTACGACTAAAACGGCTGTCGTCTATCGCTATATAGGCGCCTGTTATTCCCGCGTCCTTCTCAATATGCAGCACATCCTGATTGCCATATACAACAAAGCGGGCGTCATAAGCAAAAACAAGGTTCACTCCTTCACGAAGTACCAGCGTCTCATTGATCACATAATCTCCATCCGGGACATACACAACACTTGGATTTCCATTGATTGCCGCATGATCAATCGCCTGCTGCACTTTCTGTGAGTCGCTGCCGGTGAAATCCGTAACAATTACAGCATGATCTTGATTCAACTCTTCTCTACCTCCACGCGGTTTATCTGAACGAATAGAACCGCTGATATCCGGCACTTATGCCTTCTATCATTCTATGCAGACACCCCCATGCCTGTCCGGGATTCCCAGCATGAATCATGTGCTCCCCGGACGGTTCAAGAGGATGTAAAAGACCACTGCCGACGTGGAACACACAGCCATTACGAGTGCCATCGGAAGGGCACCACCGCCAAGACCGACAAGCGGTGAAACGATGGCACCGAGCAGGAAAGGCAGCAGACCAAGCAGCGCTGAGGCGCTCCCTGCCTGCTCGGCCTGATCTTCCATAGCCAGAGAGAAAACGGTCGTATTGACGATTCCTACACTCGTAACAGCAAGGAAGAGCGTGAAACATAACAGCACCACATGGGCTTCTGCCAGAGCCGCACCAACGAGCAGCACCCCCCCGGTAAACGCCTGAATCAATCCATAACGGAACAAAGCGGTCCCGCTGATCTTCCGGCTGAGCAAGCCGGTCACCTGGGTGGCTGCCACAAGTCCGAGACCATTCACCGCAAATACCAGACTGAACTGCTGGGCGGATAAGGCATAGACTTCCTGAAGGACAAAGGTCGAACCGGAAATATAAGCGAACATCCCACTCATAATGAATCCTTTACTTAATACATAGCCCATAAAGGTCCGGTCTTTGACTAATGAACCAAACGTCTCAATGGTCTCCTTCAGCCCGCCTGTTTTACGATTCTTCTCCGGAAGTGTTTCTTCTAAAAACATGGCTGATGCAAGAAGCATGAGAAGGCCGAGACCCGTAAGCACTCCAAAAATACCACGCCACGGCATCACCTGCAGCAGCTGCCCTCCCGCTACTGGAGCAAGAATCGGCGCAAGTCCGTTCACAAGCATGAGCAGTGCAAAAAACTTTGTGAGCTCAGCTCCTGAAAACAAATCTCTGGCAGTTGCCCTTGAAATGACCAGCCCGGCCGCACCGGACAATCCCTGCAGGAGCCGCAATGCCACAAAGCTCCAGATGGAACCTGTAAACAAACACAAAAATGATGCCAGCATATAAACTCCGAGCGCAATGATCAACGGCTTTTTACGGCCTCTGACATCACTCAACGGTCCCATAACCAGCTGACCGACAGCAAGACCGATCAAGCAGGCCGTCAAACTGAGCTGGGTCATCGATGTAGTTGTTCCAAGCTCATCCGCAATTGTGGGGAGCGCTGGAAGATACATATCTATGGTCAATGGACCGAAAGCACTTAATGATCCTAAAATAAATATAAATACAGCAACGGGACTTCGTCTACCCGCCCTTTCCTGATAAACTTCTGTGTGATTCATCCATTCGTTCCTCCTTTATGCATACCCGGCTATTGTACGGGGTCCACCCACTGGAGGGTCAAACACAAAAAAAGACTGCCGGGAATCCCCTGACAGTCTTTTACTGTTTCACTTTGATTTGAATTTCCCGCGTATGCTCTTCTTCTTTATGGGAAATGAACGATTCTACGATGGTACGGACGAAAAACGGACCATCGGTCTGCCAACCCGCGTTCGTTATGTTCTCCAGAATGTTCTGGTAAACGGCAGGGCTGCGGCTTTCCTGCGCTTTCACATAAGTTGTCGCATAGAAGCCCTCTTCGAGAATCTTCCGCTTATCATGCGATTCTTCCTGTTTTTCGTCCACGGTGATGAAAACAGCCCTGTAATCAACGGCCTCCGTTTTGAAAACCTCCGCCTGTTCGACAACCATCCCGACCGTCCCGACCATGATCGGGGATTTGGCACTCACCTGTTTTTTCAACGCACGGAGAACTTCTTCCACATCATCCAGCTTGCCAAAGTGTCCCCGCACTTCAATGATCGAACGTTCCGGAAAGAAGTCTATATTCGTCTGATTTCTGATCCGATGATCCTTGGAGGATTCGAGTTCCGATATTTTTTGATGCAGCAGGCGGTTCAAACGGGTCAGATCTTCAATGAGATCTTCGTTTTTCTGTTTGTACTCCGCCAGCACTTCCATGAATTCATCGACTGTACTGTGCTCGACTTTTCTTTTGATTTCCCGGAGCGGCACACCCATATTTTTCAAAAAAGTGATCATGTCCAACTTCTTGAACTGTTCGATCGCATAATACCGGTACCCTGTCTGCGGATCCACTTCATAGGGGACGAACAAGCCGATATCATCATAATAACGAAGGGTTTTGACCGGAATGTTATTCAGTTTGGCCATTTGGCCGATCGTAAACGTTCTCTTCATCTTTCCCCCTCGCTTCTACCTGTTGTTTATTCCTCCAGAGCACGTTTCACTTCATCAGCCATAAGGTCGATCGGAGGAAGTCCACTGGATAGATACCACAGTTCAGGATCCAGGTAAACAATCTGGTCATTTTGAGCTGCCGTCGTACCGTTTACCAAATCGTTGTTCAACGTTTCAGCAGCGGCGGACTCTCCATTTACCACTTGGTCGCGGTCGACAACGAACAGGTAGGAGGGATCTTTTTCAGCAATATACTCAAAAGAAATATCCATGCCGTGCGTTGAAGATTCGATATCATCGGCCGTTGGCTGTACACCAAACACATCATGAAGCATGCCGAAGCGTGATCCCGGTCCATAAGCACTCACTTTCCCACCGTTGGACAGAACAACAAGACCATCCTGTCCATTGCTTTCTGCTGTTTCTTTCATAGCAGCGACCGTTTCATCTAGTTCATCAAGCTTGGTCTGCACTTCATCTTCTTTATCGAAAATCTGCCCCAGTGTTTCCATACCTTCTTTATAGGATGCCATAAAATCAGCAGGATCAGCCGATAAATACAACGTTGGAGCAATGTCCTTCAGTTCCTCGTAAGCTTCACCCTGACGTCCGGCAATAATGATCAGATCCGGCTGCATTTCATAAATCGTTTCAAAATCCGGCTCTTTCAAACTCCCGAGATTCGTATAGTCTTCTCCTTCATACTTGGAAAGGTACGAAGGGATGTTACTTGATTTTGCCACACCTGACGCTTCAACTCCAAGCTGATCCAGCGCAGATAGTGTACCATAGTTGAAAACAGCTACTTTCTCAGGATTTTCCGGCACTTCTGTTGTACCTAGTTCATGTTCAATAGTAAAAGTCTCTTTCGTTTCTTCAGATTCATTATTTGTCTCAGCTTCCGCACTGTTCCCTTCTCCTTGAGAAGAACAGGCCGCCAAAAACATAACAGCAGCAATAAACAAACCAAACAACCATACTTTTTTCATCATCGACTCATCCTTTTTTCTTTTATTTAAAATGTAGACAAATTCGTTCACCGTTAATGAGCTGCACAGGAATATCCATGTCGTAGACTTCCTTCAGCATCTCACTGTTGATCATTTCCTCCGTCGGGCCTTCCCGGGCAATCTCCCCATCCTTCAAGGCAACAATCCGGTCGGAATAGCACGAGGCAAAGTTGATGTCGTGAATCACGATGACCACCGTTTTCCCCATTTCCTCAACCATTTTCCTCAACGATTTCATAATTTGTACGGAATGCTTCATATCCAGGTTGTTCAAAGGCTCATCGAGCATGACGTAGTCCGTATCCTGCGCAATAATCATGGCAATGTAAGCACGCTGGAGCTGACCACCACTCAATTCATCGATATAACGCTCCTGGATCTCCTCAAGCTCCATGTAATGAATGGCTTTGTTGATTTCCTCCCAGTCCTCTTTTGTTAAACGCCCCTGTGAGTAAGGGAAGCGTCCAAAACTGATCAAATCACGGACCTGGATTCTCAGATCTATATGATTGGACTGTTTCAGGATGGAAAGCTCTTTAGCCAGATCGTTCGGTTTAATTGAATGAATGTCCCGGCCGTGCAGAAGCACCTGGCCCTCATCCTTGGAAATCAGCCGGCTGAGCATGGAAAGCAGGGTGCTTTTCCCCGCCCCATTCGATCCTATGAATGATGTGATCTTTCCGGGCTGAATGTCCACGGACAAATTTTCTATGACTTTTTTCGAACCATACGTTTTTGATACGTGTTTCACTTCTACCATGAACGATTCTCCTTCAACAATAAGTAAAGAAAGTAAACACCGCCGACAAAGTTTACGATGACACTGATTGGAATTGAGAATGTGAACAGATGCTCGACGATAAACTGTCCACCTGCAAGTGTGATGATGCTGATCAAAACGGCTCCAATAATCAAATAGCTGTGGCGGTAGGTTTGAAACAACTGATGAGCGACGTTGGCGACGAGCAGTCCGAGGAATGTAATCGGACCCACCAATGCTGTCGATACAGAAACAAGGACAGCAATAATGATCAGCCAGCGCCGGACAATTTTGTTATAAGGAATCCCGAGGTTCACGGCCTGATCCTGTCCGAGGGCCATGACATTCAAATATTTCAACATCGGAAACGCATAAACCCCGGCCAGGATTATAATGATGACGGAAATACCAAGCAGGTCATCATTGACATTGTTAAAACTGGCAAACATGGAATCCTGAACAATCGAAAATTCATTCGGGTCAATCAGCATCTGCATGAAGGAAGAGATGCTGCTGAAAAAGGTCCCGCATATAATTCCAATCAACAGAAGGAAATAAATATTGCGCTGCTCCATTCTGAATACAAGCCTGAACAGAAGCAGAGCGAACAGCACCATTAAACCTACAGACAATACAAAGTGGAAGCGATTCTCCATCATCGCCAGCTGCTGACCTCCGAAAACAAATACGATGGCCGTCTGGATCAGCATGTACAGAGAATCGAGTCCGATTAAGCTCGGCGTCAAAATCCGGTTGTTCGTGATCGTTTGAAAAATGACCGTAGAGAAAGCGATACAGCTTCCTGTCAAAACAATAGCGGCGACTTTCATCAGCCTGCGCGGAAACACATAACCAAAAGCTGTTCCGATATCCCAGAACAAAAAGAGAACCGAAAACGCGGTGGCCAGCAGACCGAGCAGGAGCATTTTTCTTTTAAGAAGCATAAGCATTCCTCCTTAACAGCAGAAACAGGAAGATGCCGCTTCCAAGAACGCCGACCGTCAAACCAATGGATATTTCATAAGGGAAGATCAACACCCGGCCGAGCATGTCACATACGAGCACAAACAGGGCGCCCAGAAGAGCTGTATGGAGCAGGTTCTTCTGCAGATGGTCCCCTTGGTAAATCGATACGATGTTCGGAATGATCAAGCCGAGGAACGGCAGAGAACCGACCGTCAACAGTACAATGGACGAAACGAACGCGACAATGACAAGACCGATGTTTACAATTTGTTTGTACTGAAGGCCCAGGTTGCTCGCAAAATCCTTTCCCATCCCGGCGATGGTAAAACGGTTGGCATAGAAGTAAGCCAGAATCAAAGCCGGAATACTCAAATACAACAGCTCGTACCTTCCTTTTAATATCATCGAGAAATCTCCCTGGAACCAGGAGCCGATGCTCTGGATCATATCAAAACGGTAGGCGATGAACGTCGTCAGAGATCCAACGATATTCCCGAACATCAGACCAACAAGCGGGATGAAAATCGTATCTTTGAATTTGATCCGGTCGAGAATCTTCATGAATAGAAACGTCCCGGCCAGAGCAAACACAAAAGCGATGGAAACCTTCATCAGCATACTAGCTGTCGGGAAAAGAATGAGTGCCGCAAGAATGCCGAGTCTTGCAGAGTCCATCGTCCCGGCCGTTGTCGGCGATACGAATTTATTCCGGCTCAGCTGCTGCATAATAAAGCCGATGACACTCATGCTCATCCCGGCGATCAGAATACTAAGCAGTCTCGGGATCCGGCTGACAAGCAGAATTTCCTGCTGCTGGGAGGTCAACCCGCCAATATCCATCACAGAGAGCTCCGATACGCCGATGAAAATAGATGCTATGGATAAAACGATTAAAGTTATGGCTAAGTATAAAACTCTCATACACGTACTTCTTAATGGAATGCTTCAATCTCCAACACGACAAAGATAATCATTCTCAATTAAAAAGGCTGGACCTCCCCTCTTTCTTTCCTTCCTTATACACCCCATTATAATGATAACGATTATCATTATCAACATAATTTTCGATCAATTTCTACACGGGTCCTCTCATTCTTCTTTCCATGCTAAACCCTCCAGTAACTGGAGGGTCAACAAAAACTGCGCTCTAAAGCGGAGTATGGACGCTTCTCCTCGTTCCTCATATTTGAACCGATATGGAAGAGTATCTTCCTCCCCCTGTTGAAAAATGGGGAAAACTAAAAATTATAGAAGGAGTTTGTTGGATGTTAAAGAATAGGTGAGAGAGGGAAAAGGATCCATGGAGTTTTTAAATTTCGTAAAAGGAGCGGATATCATGAACACCCGTCATTTTGAACGAATGAAAAACGAAGAAGGTTTTATTGCTGCACTCGACCAGAGCGGAGGCAGCACACCTAAGGCACTTGCCGCATACGGCGTACACGAAGACGCTTATGCCAATGAGGAGGAAATGTTCAACCAGGTCCATGAGATGAGAACGAGAATTCTCACCTCCCCTTCCTTCAATGCTGAGCAAATCCTTGGCGCCATCTTGTTTGAACAGACGATGGACCGCGAAGTGGAAGGGAAATTTACAGCAGACTACCTTTCTTCCAAAGGTATCGTCCCTTTTCTTAAAGTTGACAAGGGACTTGCCGAACAGGAAAACGGCGTACAGATGATGAAGCCGATCCCTGATCTGGATGATATGCTGCGCCGTGCCAACGAACGAAACATCTTTGGTACGAAAATGCGTTCTGTCATTCATGAAGCGAATTACGATGGCATCAAAGCTGTTGTAGACCAACAGTTTGAAGTCGCTAAAGAAATCCTTGCAGCCGGTCTCGTCCCAATCATAGAGCCGGAAGTCGACATCAACAGTGAGGAAAAAGAGAAATGTGAGGATATCCTGCGCGGTGAGATCCTCAATCAGCTCAATCAGCTGCATGAAGATCAAAACGTGATGCTGAAACTGACGATTCCTACGAAGCCGAATGCTTATCAGGAAATCATCAACCATCCACGTGTCGTCCGCGTTGTCGCTCTTTCCGGTGGATACTCCCGTGAAGAAGCCAACGAAAAACTGAAGGATAATGAAGGTCTGATCGCAAGCTTCTCCAGAGCCCTTGTCGGCGATCTTCATGTCGACCAGTCGCAGGAAGAATTCGACCAGTCCCTGAATCATTCCGTAAGCTCCATTTATGACGCTTCCGTAAATAAATAAACAGACAAAAACCTCCGCTGATTCAAGCGGAGGTTTTCTTTGTGTAGAGAAACCATTTATTCACCAGCCTTCAGGAGCACAAACCATTCCCTTTCCGGGGACGAACGTCCAAGCCTCCTCGGGAAAACCGCCCTCTGGGGTCTTGACCGCCCGTTTTTCCGCAGGAGTGAAATGGTTTGTGCTCCCTCCGGTGCCGGAAAAGACTCTCATTCATCCAGACGATCCTATAAGTGAAGTGTCAAAAAATGATGCTCTCTTTAGCAAACCAGCCACCTTTTCAACCATGACAGGGTGTGGACACGGGAAGCGTTCGGTGGTGACGCCTGTAGGAACAGCACGAGCCGAAGGTCCACTTGGTCAAGTGGTTTTGTTGACCAAGTTAGCTGAGGCCGTGCCCGCGGCAAGCACCCACCGATAAGCGGACCGTGGCCCCCACACGATTCAGGCGAAGAGGTAAAAGAACACGTGCTCTGTAAGTAGAAAACCCCCGCTTTTGAAAAGCGGGGGTTTTCCTTATTAATCGAACAGGACACTGACGGACTGCTCTTTCTGTACACGTGTCAACGCATCTGCAAACAACGGGGCAACAGATAGCGATACGATCTTATCAATCCGCTTTTCCTCAGGAAGATAAACAGAATTCGTCACGACCAATTCCTTGACCGGTGAATCCTCGATGATCTTCACGGAAGGATCGGACAACACGGCATGGGTGCCGCACGCATAAATTTCATTGGCTCCATTCTCGAGGAGTGCAGCAGCTGCTTGATCGATCGTTCCGGCAGTATCAATCATATCATCCACGATAATGACGTTCTTTCCTTCAATATTACCGACCACATTCAAATCTTCCTCCATGTGCGGTTCGGGGCGGCGTCTATCCACAAATGCTATAGGCGCATCCAGAATATCTGCCATGCGGCGCGCCCGGCGCAGACCGCTTGTATCAGGAGCTACCACGACAACATCCTCGATGTTTTTCTCCTTGTAATACTGAGCAATAATCGGAATGCCGAGCAGCTGATCGACCGGGATATTGAAGAATCCCTGAATCTGCGGCGCATGCAGATCAAGAGCGACGACTCTTGATACGCCTGCTTTTTCCAACAGGTTGGCAATCAATTTAGCCGTGATCGGTTCACGCGGACGTGCTTTCCGATCCTGACGGGCATACCCATAATAAGGAATGACCACGTTAATGGTCTTGGCGGAAGCTCTCTTCAAAGCATCCACCATAATCAAAAGCTCCATTAAATGTTCATTGACCGGCTGAGCCGTCGATTGAATCAAGTAAATGTCGTCTCCACGGACACTTTCTTCGATCGTAATTTGAATTTCACCGTCACTGAACCTCACTACAGAACTCTCTCCTAAAGGAACATCCAATATCTCTGAGATTTCCTCTGCCAACGGTTCGTTGGAGTTAAGCGTAAACAGCTTCATGCTCATCTTGATCTCTCCCGTACGTAAGAATTCAAATGGAGCCTATGTTTTACTTTTCATCTTGATAAACATTTACACCATTTTTATTTTGAGTTTACATCACTGTGTTATTCCAATAAAGAGTATACTATACCATTTCGAGTTTCGAAACTAATTAACTTCATACAAAAAAAGCCTTCTCCCGCATGAAAGGGAGAAGGCTTTTTCATCTAGCGGAACAAATCCAAAAAGCGGTCCCAGAGACTTTTCTCGTCCTGCTCCTTCTGCTCTTCTTCCTGTTCTGCTTTTTTGATACTTTCTGTTTTTATAACGAACTGAACCGATTCAACGTTCTCATTTTCTTCGGAAACAAAGGACACCGGTTCGAAATCGGAATAGTCATACTCACTCATCAATTGATCGATTTCCGACTGCATTTCGTCCGGCAGATCGCTGGTAGAGGCAGCGAGTTCTGCCGTTCCGTTCTGAAGATCAGAAGCACCGGATTCCAAGCCGGCTGTCCCGCTTGTCAGCCCGCCGATCCCGGAATGCACTTCCTCGTACGAACCGGCCAGCTGTCCCACGCCGTCCGTATACTCGACAAGTCCGGCATGAAAGTCATTATACTGCGAGGAGAAATTCTGAATCCCCTGCTGCAGCTCCTTGATGGATTCATCCACATTCACACTGCCGAGATTTGTTTCAATTGTATCAGCCGCCGCTGCGAGCTGGCCGTTGATCTCACTCAATGAAGCCACTGCCTGATCAAGGGCAGGCCCGGCTGCATCAAATGCGCCTTCTGCATCTCCGTAAACCACCTTAGCCTCCTGGGCTGCGTGATACGTTTCAATCAGATGATCGACCACTTCCTGATCGACTCCTGACTCACGAAGCGCCTGGATATCCTCCTCGGTCACTTCATACCCGGGAATGGAAGCCATCGCCTCATCCAGTTGATCGTGGGCATTGGTATATTGGCTTCTCAAATCCTCAAGGCCGTCTTCCGCTTTCTGAAGACCGGAAGAGAGCTCTCTCAAGTTCGTCTGCATCTGCGACAGGTCCCCAAGGTTCAATTCTCCAGGTCCCTGTGAAGCCAGACGGCTCATTTCCGCAAGCGCACTTTTGATCGATGCGGATCCTTCGACCAGAGAACCCGAACCACTGTGCAACTCCTGGATGCCGTTCAGATACTGTTCTGAACCACTATAAACCTGAGCTGTTCCGTTATTCAGTTCAGCGATCCCGTCGGCTAGTCCGGAAGCTCCATCATGGATGGCGGCTGTCGCATCCGCGAGTGAACTCATATCATTCTTGACGCCATCAATATCAGGCTCTTCCATAGATATGGAGGCAGGAACCGCAGCAATTTCAATGCTGTCCATTTCAATATTCTCTGCATCAGCTGTCACCTTGTAGCTTTCTTCTTTCTCAGGAAGAACTGTGAACGTGACCTGTCTGTCTTTCCCGGAACTGGCAACCGTCCCCTCAGGTGCCTCAATATTCTCGAAGATTTCTGCATCTAGAGGAACCGTAATCTGCAGGGTATAGTTGTTGAAAAAGACAGGATCGGCCCCTTCCTTTTCTGACGTCTCGATACCGATTTCCAGTTGTCCATCTTTTCCAAGGAGTTCCTCCGGATTGATTTCTTCTCCGTCCAGCTTATAGGAGAAGTTGATATTCCAAGGAAGATTTTGATCTTCAAGATTTCCCTGGTAATAAAACTCCTCTTCTCCGGCTTTCACTTCAATCCGCGAATTTCTCTGTGTGACTTCATTCGTATTCGTTAAGTTTTCTACGCTTGAGTAGGGGCCGAAATCAACAATCGTTCCCGGCTCTTCGATATCAAAGTTATTGACCACATACATGTCCTTCTGGCTGCCGTCTGCATTCAAGGTGGCATAGACGACTTCACGCTTTTCAGAGTAACGGCCTTCCTCCGCTTTTCCATCTTCTTCAGCAGAAGCAGGAGCGGCTGGCACGGCAAGAAGAAAAGCCATGATCAGCAGAGATGAACGTTTCCCTATCATTATCATTTCCCCTTATAAAAGTTTGCTTTCCATGTCGTTTTTTCAATCACACGGTCCAAAATCACAAGCAGTGCAGGCAGGACGAGGACGACCATCAGAAACGCAAGCAGCGCTCCTCTCCCCAGCAGCAGACCAATCGACGAAACAATGGGGTTCGTGGAGGTCATCCATAAAATAAAGCCGACACTGGACAAAATCGAAGCCGATACAAAAATAGCGAAGACCTTATCATCAATCGTTTTCTTAATCGCCTCAAGAGCTGACATATCTTTACGGAGATGATTGTAATTCTCCGTAAATAAAATGGCATAGTCGACGGTTGCTGCCAATTGAATCGTGCTGATCAATAGATACCCCACGTAGACGAGCGGCGTATCCATGAAATATGGAAAAGCGAGGTTCACCCATACCGAGGCCTGAATCGTAATGAGCAGGACCACCGGGATGGAAACCGACCGGAACGTCAGAATCAATACCGCCGCAACCGCAGCGATTGTCAGCCAGTTCACAAGGGTATTATCCTTCTGCACAATATTTTTCATATCATACAACGTGACGCTTTCCCCCAGCAGGTGTGTCTCATCATAGTACCCATCTGCAGTTTCCCTCACTTCTTCAATAAGGGAAAAGGCTCTTTCCCCCTCCGCATCGGTCTCCGTATACAGCGTAATTCTAGCGTAGTGTTCTGAATAAAACGTCTCGGTCACCGATTTTTCCAAGTATTCAGGCGGAATCGCGGGACTGACGATGTTGACATAGGAAACAACGCTGGAGACATCTGTAAGCTGCTCCAGATCCTGCACCAATTCTTCCTCTTTCGCCCGGTCTCCTTCAGGTACGAGGAGAACCATCGGGATGTTTTTGCCAAAAGAATCCTGGATGGCGGCTACATCCTGGCCGGCCCTTGTGTTTTCCGGCTGCTCTCCTGTTCCGTAAATAAAGCTCGTTTCATTTTGAGCCAGAAAAGCAGGCACAATGATGATTAACAACAGGATAAAGCTCGGCAGCCGCAGCTTCATGACGTGACGGCCGATCCCTTTGAAATCAGGAACAAACGGACGGTGCTTGGTTTTATCAATCCAGTGATAAAACATCATCGTCAGCGCCGGCAGGAAGACCATGACACTGATAAAGCTGAGAAGAATCCCTTTCAGCAGGTTCAATCCGAGATCGGCCCCGATACCAAAGTCCATAAAGGTTAAAGCGGTAAACCCAAAGAAAGTTGTGGAAGCACTTGCGACAATCGCCGGAAAAGAACGCTTCATCGCCAGCTGCATCGCTTCCTTCGGATCTTCGACTTCCCTGCGGTAATCCGAAAAGCTGTGGAGAAGGAATATCGCATAGTCGAGCGAAACGGCCAGCTGTAAAATCGGAGCGACCGACTGCGTGACAAAGGATATTTCTCCAATGAAAATGTTCGTGCCTAAATTAATCAGGACAGATACACCTATGGCCACCAAGAAGAAGACCGGTTCCATCCATGATGTCGTTGATAAAATTAAAATCAAAATGATGATCGGAACGAGCAGTGCGGCTGCATACATCGACTCGCTGCCTGTCATTTTCTGAGACACAGCTGTGTTGACGGCTTCACCAGCCACCGCGTTTTCTTCTCCAATCAATTCATAAATTGAATCTGTGGCTGCGACTTCTTCCCCTTCTTCAATGTGAAGGGAATAGAGCGCTTTTTCATCCTGGTAATAGGATTCAACTGTATCCGCAGAAGCCATCTCCAACGGTACTTTCACATCGATGATATCATCGAGCCATGTGACACTTCCGACTCCATCCACGTCCTCCAGCTGCTGTTTATAGCTGAGTGCTTCAGTGATCGAAACACCTTCAATCATGACCCGGGCGTTTTCCACCGGCTCATCGAATTCCTGCTCCATGATGTCCACCGCTTCAATCGAAGGGGCGTCCTCCGGCAGGTAGTCAATCATATTGTAGTTGACGGACACGGCGAACTGAGCCGCCGCACTTAACAGCGTAAGTATGACAAAGATAAGAACAATACTCTTTTTATGCTTTATGATTCGTGCTGTCCATCCGATAAAACGTCACCCTCTCTTGCATCTCCCATTCGTACACTATACTATTTTATTGACACCGTGTTGGATATTCAACAAACAGTTTTGTAATTTTCGTCATTTATCCAACATACCGGTACGCAAATGTTGGATTGTCATAAAAATGTAAAAAAAGGAGCCCCGCTATGAGTGAAAAAATGGACCGTCGCAAAAAGTATACCCGCCATGTACTGAAGGAAAGTCTGATCCACCTGCTGAATGAGAAGCCCATCGCTGACATTACCGTAAAAGAGATCTGTGTGCGGGCAGACATCAATCGTTCCACGTTCTACACCCACTATTCCGATCAGTATGACCTGCTCGGGCGGATTGAAGAGGAAATTACAGCGGATATGAACACCTATCTCAGTCAATATGATCATGAGCTTGAAGAAGAATCGATTCAGATGACGGAGAAGATTCTCTCGTACGTGCTTGAAAATAAGCTGATCTTTCAGACTCTGCTGAAGGGGGAAGCGGCGCCATCCTTTGAAAAACGGATGATGAACCTGACCAGAGGGTTCATGCTGGATAACTTAACGTCTGATAAAGTCATTTCCAAACAGGAATCCGAGTACGTCAGTACGTTTGTCATCAGCGGCGTCATCCACGTGATTAAAGACTGGATCCAGAACGACATGGACCAGCCGCCCGAGGAAATGGCGGTTATGGTCAATCATTTCATCCTCCATGGCCTTTCCCATTTCGATTAAAAAAGCCGCTTACGTTCCATAACGTGAGCGGCTTTCACGCTGTAGAAATCATACATGTCATCCAGTAGAGTTGTCTGTATGTCCGGGTAGTGGTCACGTTCCGCTTATCGGTGGATGCTTGCCGCGGGCACGGCCTCAGCTAACTTGGGCAGGAAAACCACCTGCCCAAGTGGATCTTCGGCTCGCGCTTTTCCCGCAGGCGTCACCACCGCACGCTCCTCGCGCCAAAAGTACAGCACATACGAAGGAAAATGGGTATCTTATGAGAGAAGGACAATTTGAGCTTAGCTTCGCAGATTCAAAAGAGCTGCACTTACGGCGTAATTGTCGTTCGCGTGGAAATGACAATGGTCCGAAACAAACGCTGATGACAGCTGATTATAAGAAGATAAAAAAGATTACCCTCTACCCAGCAACGGTGCAGGTACTAGAAAAACACTGGACTTGTTTACAAACGGAAAGCCGCTTACGTCTGATGACGTAAGCGGCTTTTTCAATCATGATTCGTGTTTTCTGGCTTCTCGTTCTTCCGTTACCTGCACGACCGGCTCATCCCATGGGTGAGCGGCGTAAATGCCCTGCTCAATCACTTTGGTGAGCAGATCTTCATCTCTCGGTATGGAAAATTCAATTCGAAACGAGGTCACCCGTTCTTTTTCTCCTTTTTTCCCTTCTGCAGGGACTGCTGTGCCGGAGGGAACAAACTGCTCCATCCCATCTTTCGTCTGCCACATCACATTCTTATACTGACCGACCTGCAGATCATCCACATTCAACACACTTTGAATGACACTATCGACATACTCAGGAATCACATATGTTTTCACTCGGTAGATATCTACAAGTTTCATACAATCTCTCCTTTTGTGTTAATGGAACAGTCCGGATTCCCTGGATTTAGCCTTCACCTGTCTTGTCCGCTTATGCAGCGGTCCTTTCAGGAAGACGCCGATTAACAGAAATACCCCGCCGAATAAACTGAGAAACACCAAGTCTGTTTCCACTCGTTCCGGCACAATACCTCCGACGGCTTCCCGCATCAGATCGATGGCGTAGGAAAACGGAAGGAATGGATGAATCGTCTGGAAAAACTCCGGAAGAAGCGCAACAGGATACGTTCCTCCCGACCCGGCAATCTGCAGGACGAGCATGACAATCGCTCCGGCTTTTCCGACGTCCCCCAGAACAGATACAAGAGTAAAGACAACCGTCATAAAGACAAAGCTGATCAGCAGACCGAACAAGACAAATGGAACAACTTCAGCCACACCGATATCAAGAAGGAATACGTTTCCGAGCGTGACGACAAGTGTCTGCAGGAAGCCGATACTTACAAACGTCGCAAGTTTTCCGAAGTACTGCTCATAGCTCCGGTATTCCTGGAGGTTGACCGGGTCCGTAGACAGTAACGACACCAGAAGCAGTGCACCGACCCACAGGGACAGGACCGTATAAAAAGGCGTCATACCTGTTCCATAGTTTTCAATCGGGAACAGGGCGTTCTTACTTAAGGTGACCGGTTCTTCAAAAAAGTTTTCCTCAGCTGCCGGGTCATTTTTCAGAAGATCAATGATTTCATTGATATCTGTTTCTTCCTGGATCTCACGTATCCGTTCCGCCATTTCATTCACTTTTTGATTGACGTACGGATATTCGTTCATCATATATTCCAGGATATCCTGACCTTCTGCAATATTGCCTTCCGTACTGTTCAAAATCCGCTCGACTTCAGGAACGGTCGATTGGACATCCACCAAAATGGATCGGGCGTCCGCCAGCGTGCTTTGAGCTTTGTCGATTTCGGACAGGACCTGCGGCTCAATGTTTTCGTTGTATTCTTGCAGGAACGCATCAATCTGATCCGCCGTTTCCCCTGACTTTTCTTCAAGGGAGGCAAGGGTTTGATCGATGTTCTGCTGGGCTTCTGACAATCGATCACCAATCTGACTGCTGTCCTCCTGGATGGACGTGAGCGCTTCTTCTATTGCCTGGACATCAGCAATCGCCTGATCAATGGTTTCCTCAGGAATCTGTGGGGATGGCTGCGGCGTGTTTTCTTCACTATTTTCTTCACTGCTCTCTTCCCCATTGTCTTCCTGATTTTCTTCATTCCCTTGATTGGCCTGCTGCTGTTCCTTCACTTGTTGGAGAAGCTGCTCGACCGCCGCGATTTCTTCCAAGGACTGACTTGTCTGATCATTGATTTGACTACGGATTTCACCAATCGAATCCACATTGACATCGACCGACTGGACATCCTTCAAGAAGGCGTTCACGTCCTCAGCCGTCTGTTGGGCTGCGTTCAAATCTTCCTTTACCTGCGGAGAGAGTTCGTTCAACCGCTGCTCCGCATCATCAATAAACGCCGTCGTTTCATCAATTGTGTTTAATCCATCCCCTGCCGCCTGCTCAGCCTGCGGAATTAACCCCTGCACATCGTTGATGATGGAGGAAGCATTCTGGGAATCATCATACGCATCGGAAATCAATTGATAAATTTCTGGCAGATTCTCTTCCAGCTTGAAAATATATTCTTCAAAGCGCTTGATATCCGGCAGATCGTTTTCCAGTTCAAGTCCGAGATCGTTGAACAGATCGGCAACGGTACCGTTCACTTCCGAGATGAACTGACTGGTAATTTGATCGACCAGCACCGTGGCTCCTTTTTCAGTAATTTTAGGGGCAATGGCATTAATCTTTTCGTTGACATAGTACTGCACTTCCGACTTTTCCGGATTGCCTTCTACGACCGTTCCTAAGTGTTCAGAGAAAGTCTCTGGAATGACAATGACGGCATAGTAGTCTCCGTACTCCAGTTTATCCATCGCCTCACCGCGATCGGTAAACTGCCAGTCGAAACTGTCTTCATCCTTTAAGTTATCCACCAATTCCTGACCGACATCGATATCCTTATCCCGGACAACAGCCCCTTGGTCTTCATTGACTACGGCCACAGGCAGCTGGTCCGTCTGACTGTAAGGGTCCCACGATGCTTTAATATTGAACCAGGCATACAGGGAAGGGAGGACAGCGAGTCCAAGAATCAGGATTAACGCTACCCAGTTCGTTGCCGTGTTTTTCCAGTCTCTGCTGAATATTTTCCATATGTTCTTCATTTCAGATGCTCCTATACGTTCGTCATGGTTTTGAATGGGAGTACATGAGTTTACGTTAGTTTTATCTACGAGAAGAAATTATATAGGAATGTTTCAAAAGTGAAAAGGGTGGCAGCTCCATGTAAGCCTCACCAATCCACACAGCAGAGGACAAAAATGAATTTTCGTTCATTATAAAAAGGTGATTCCACGAGAGGAAACCCGCTTCTAATAGAAGCGGGTTTCCTCTCTCGTTTATTGAAAAAGCTGGTGCAGTTTCTCAAGCGTCCTCTCTTCATCCATCGATGTGTCATGAAAGGCGACATGGCCATCGGGCCGGATCAAAAGCGCACTTCCTTTTTCCATGCCGAGCTTCCGTTCCATGTGCCGGTGGACATCATAAATGATCGGTAAATCATCACCATCCGTATGGACAGTCCCACCTTTAGCCACAAGGAATATCTTCATCAGCCCTTGGAACTGGTCATTCACTTTTTGCGCAAATGTGTAGGCATAATCTATGACATCCTGATGCTGGGCATCAATATAGATCAGACAGACAAATCCATATTCGCAGATGAACGGATACAGCCTCTCATCCTTCGCCCCATCGAAAAACAAAAGATGATCAGGTACACGATGGCCGGCTTGGATCGCTTTACGCGGCAGGGTGGAATCCTTCAGCTCTTTATTCCGTTTCACCTTTTCATATTCGTTATGGATATTGGATAGATGATTGGCGATTTTCTGCTGCACCCAGTCCTGAGTCAGCGCTGCTTTTCCAGCCCAGTTGCGGACTTTTCCCTGGGTTCCCTCCAGATTTACGACTTTCAACATCCGGGACGTTTCTTTCAAAACATCCTTCCCAATAGGAAAGCGTTCATCCTGATAACTATCCAGGAACGAATCTGCAGCATAGCCTTTCAATACTGAAGCCAGCTTCCAACCCAGATTGGAAGCGTCCTGCAGGCCGAGATTCATTCCCTGGCCTCCGAAAGGGTTGTGGATATGAGCCGCATCTCCAACAAAAAACACCCGGTTCTTCCGATAATCGGGGACCTGACGGTGAGCAGTACCAAAATAGGAAAGCCATGTCGGATTTTCAAGGCGGTAGGAATATTTCAGAACCGTATTGACGCTATCCTGCAGTTCTTCCATCGTCAACTCATCTTTGTGAGGAAGCCCCTGCCTGGCGCGGTCAAAACCGACCACCCGGTAACTGCCGTCTTTGTATGGAAAGAAGGCGACTGCCCCGCGGTCATTCAAGTGCATATGAATAAAAATTTCTTCAAGACCGGGAACATCGACATCACCAAGGAAAAAGGTGTACCCTTCATCTTCGCCTTCAAAATCGACGTGCAGCGCCTCACGGACTTTACTGTGTGCGCCATCTGCTGCAATTAAATAGTCCGCTTTATATTCCTTCACTTTCCCGTTACAGGAAGCCTTGACGTATACGCCTGTTTCATCCTGATGAACATCCATCACCTCGTGCTCCCGTTCGACTGTACCACCGAGCGAGTCGAGATGGTTTTCCAGGATTTTTTCTGTTTCACTCTGAGGGAGGATTAAGAGGTAAGGATAACGGCTTTCAATATGGTACAGTTCCACAACGGAGGCATTCTCTCCACCAAGATGAAGCTTAGCCCCGGGGCCTGGATAACCTTTTTCGAGAAATTCCTTGTGCACACCAAGAAGCTCGAACATTTCCATCGTCCGCGCTTGAATGCCGAGTGCCTTGGAGAGATCGGATGGTGCCTCGCGTTTCTCCAGACAGATGAAGTCGATGCCCTGTTTTTTCAGTTCATTGGCCGCCATCAAACCGGTAGGACCCGCACCGATGACGATCACTTCTGTTTCAATAACGGAAGACATGATTCTGTGCCCCTTCCTTTTACGTACTTTTGTATAACGCAACCTATTGTACGATACCCTTCTGGCAGAGCTTCAAGCGTATTGAGGCATATTCGTAAAGGGACCATCAAGAAAAACACAGCACTAAAAAAAAGAGCCCGCACCTATATGCAGACTCTTTTTTCTCTATTTTTATTGATCAGTCGTCTCTTCTTCTTCAATCATCTCTGTTTCATCCAGATAACGAAGCAGGTCTCCGTATACAACGGAATCAGACAAGGCCAGTTCTTCTTCTGCCTGTTCAAAGCCTTCTCCGCAGGCCGCGTCTTCGACCTCTTCACCCGTTTCCCGGTCATAGCAGGTGCCGTTGACGCCGACATATTCTTCGTTGGCGAAGTTTCCGTCACGTGTGACCATCAGCTCCTGACGGTCCTCGTTGAACAGGTCCTGACCGAACTGGATCGGGTTGTCATCTTCTACACCGAGCATATTCATCAAGGTCGGACGCAGGTCAATCTGTCCGCCTACGGTGTCATATTCCTTACCTTCAATGCCTTCTCCAATCATTAGAAGCGGCACTCGCTGAAGTTGGAACTGCTCGTAATCGTTAATATCTTTATCGAGATATTCCCCCATCGCCTGCTGGTGGTTTTCAGAAATCCCGAAGTGGTCCCCGTATATGACGAGTACCGTGTCGTCATAGAGGTCTGACTGCTTGAATTCCTCCACAAACTGCTTCAATGCCTCATCCTGGTATCGGATCGTCTGGAAGTAGTTGTTCAGCGTCTGACTGGATGTTTCTCCTTTTTCAATCAGCTGTTTATCTTCTGGAAGAGTAAAGGGATGGTGGTTGGTGAGCGTGATCATCTTGTTGTAGAACGGCTCTTCCATCTCTTCCATTTTCGCTAAGGAATCTTCAAAGAAATATTCATCCAAGTAACCCCAGCTGTGGGACTTCTCTTCCGTTACATCATAGTCTTTCTTCGAATAGAAACGATCATACCCGAGAGAATCGTACATGACGTTCCGGTTCCAGAAAGTCGCATCATTAGCGTGCATGACTGATGACGTATAGCCTTCCTGATCAAGAACTTCCGGAGTGGCCTCATACTCATTACCTGAATGGGTAAAGAAAGCTGCTCCACGGTTCAGTCCATAGAGAGAGTTATCGAGCAGAAACTCAGAATCGGACGTACGTCCCTGTTTCACTTGATGGTAGAAGTTACTGAAATAAGCTCCCTCTTCTTTCAAGTCATTGAAATAAGGAGTCAGTTCTTCCCCGTTCAATGTGTTATCCACAACAAACGTCTGCGTACTCTCAAGCGAAAGTAGGATGACGTTCTTTCCTTCCGCTGCCCCTTCCATTTCTTCACCTGCACCGGACTTCGTTTCGTTCAAATAATTGAGAACCGGAACGAGTTCGTTGCTGTCTGCGAACGTTTTCTTCGCTTCGGTCTGTCCTTGAAGCACGACGTCATAAGCGTGGAAGTTCAGAACGCCGATATATTTCACCAGCATATTGCGGTCAAAGGCCCGCTGCAATAGTTCAGTACGTTCCGTCTGCGCCCATCCGATATTCACGATGAACAAGGGGATGGCCAGCGCCGCAAGGATGAAACCTTCTTTACGCTTCGGCTGGAAAGACGTCAGGCGCTTCCCGTTCAAATAGAACAAAAGAAAGGCCGCTGCAAAAATATCGACAAACAAGAAAATGTCTGTCCAAGAAAGGATATCTGTAATACTCCCTCCGAGCCCGGCAAGGTTTGCGGCCTGCCCAAGCATAGGAATGGTCAAGAAATCAGAGTATTCTCTGTAAAATAAGACGTTAAAATATAATAAAAGCGATCCGACAATATACATGGCCAGCATACCTTTACGGCCGGCAAGCAGAATCCCTACACCAAATAGAAGAAAAATACTGCTGAGTGGGTTGAAGGCCAGAATTAAGGCTTCATTGAAGTTTTCAACGTCAAGGTTGAAAATGCCGCTCTGGATGATATACATCTTCAGCCAGAAGACAGCCATCACCGCTCCATAAATCATTACTTTCTTCTTATTGGCGGGGTCTTCCAATTTAGCTTTCCATTTAGAAATCATGAAATAACCTCCGTTTTATTAAACCTAAATCAATTGAAATACCGACAGCACATTCGCTGCATCATGGGTGCCGTTTTTTTCTACGACAAAACTGATCATAACATATTTTAAAGAAAAACCCCTTGTTTTAAATAATCTGTTATGTTCTTTTAATTCTGTAACACCCACGTAATCAAAGAAGAAGCAGCACCTGAAAACATAAAAAAACAACCTGCTGAATCAGCAGGCTGTCCCTGTTCGAAAGCTTAGAGTTTGTTCACAGCATCTTTGATGGAGGTGGATCCACCAACGACTTGAAACTCTTTTCCAATCGTTGATTCGTTTTCAAGCACCGAAAGCAGAACACCTGCAACATCTTCCCGGGAAATCTCTCCCCGTTCAACGGTCTCCGCTGCCTCTACCTGACCGGTCCCATTTTCATTTGTCAGAATACCTGGATGGACGATCGTATAATTCAAGTTCGTACGACGGAGCCAGTCATCGGCATAATGCTTCGCAATGACATACGGAGCGAAAGACGCCGGGGCTCCCTGAATCGCCTCACGTGTCGTATCAAAGGAACTGACCATCACATAGCGGCTGACCCCTTTTTGTTTGGCGGCCTCCATCGTTTTCACAGCTCCATCAAGGTCGATCATTACCGTTTTATCCGGTCCTGTGTTCGGACCTGACCCCGCCGTAAACACGACAGCATCCACGCCTTCAAAGGCTTCCGCCATTTTTTCGGTCTCATCCTCAAGATCAACAATGACGGTTTCTGCGCCAAGATCTTTGAAATAGGAGGCCTGCTCCTCTTTACGGATCATAGCTACGGCTTCTATATCATCATGGTTTTGTATGTTTTGTACAAGGTGTTTTCCTACCTGACCATTGGCTCCTACGACAAGTACCTTCATGGAAAAATCCATCCTTTCATCGATAAGTATCTCCCTTATATGTATCCCTTTTTCAAGAAAAAGAAACCTAGGAACCCTCCAGCCCATAAAAAAAGCCGGGTTCCCTGCCGGCTTTTCACGCCTTTATTGATCATTCGGCGGTTTCATATGGAATTCCTCAGCTATTTCACTGAGCTTTGCCTGCATGGCTTCATCATTCATGACATTCGCTGCGAAAGCCGGCTGTGTCTGCTCGTGCGGCTGATCAAAAAGCTGTCCAATTTTCTCTTTCGTTTTGGAGTACGTATCCATCGTCGCATCCGCTGCCTGGCTTACCCCTTCTTTGACGGAATGGGTCAGTCCTCCGTCCGACAAACGCATCTGCTGTTTCTCCTTGCGGGCATCCTCAAGGAGGTGCTGGATGCCGAATCCGTTACCGACAGCAAAACCTTTTACCCGATCTCCCAAATACATGGCGGCACCAACGCTTTTAACGACGGCCTTACGTGTACCTTTTCTTGCGTCCTCCGAAAAAACGAGCACGGTTGCCCCTGCTACGACCCAGCCGAGGGGATTATTCAAGCCCAATACTTTTTTCCACATGGCAATACCCTCCTTCTATCTTTTCATTGTTTCCAGCCCCGCCCGCTTTCATTCATCAAAGATCCTTCTGTTCATGAATAAATAACGCTGTGAAGTTTACAATAACGACTATGTTATTTAACAGGAATTTTACAAATCGGCAGTAAAGGAAGATGGGCATGTATGAAAGTTTAGAGCTACGGACGCGAGCGTTTCACGCATCCTCCGGAAAGCTTCGCTTTGAATTGTATGACCTTGAAAGAAATCCAGAGATTCAGCAGAAATTCGAACGGATTTTCCAGTCGATCCCAGGCGTCACTAAAGTAAAAGCCAGCACGACGACAGGAAACGTCCTTCTTTTATTTGAAGAAACGCGCATTCAGTTGAAGCAGTTGACTAAGCTGATCGCCGAGTTTGAGCAAGCGTATTATAAGCAGAAGCACAGATGCTGTGAAAGCCCTGAAATGGTTCAGGAGGCGGCCGCAGCCGTGTCCTGTCCAGGATCTCCAGACCTTTCTCTCATCCCGAAAATGAAAAAACACCTCCGCTCTCTGCCCTTCGCCTGGCTGGTGAGCGCAGGAGGTCTGCTCGTGCTCAGCCTGAAACGCTGGATCCGGGGTCCATCCGCTCTGGCGTCCCATCCTCTTCCTTTTTATATGGGGGCGGGCATGGCCATCATGACCGGCTACCCTTACTTCAAACGGGGGATTCAGCAGGTGAACAAGCGTTTTCCGGAATGGAAGATCGACTGGCTGCTGGGGACCGCCTCCCTGGCTCTTGCCCTCATCCGGGAAAATGTCGTCGTTCTCGCCGGACTAACGATTCTCACAGCTTTAAACTGGCAGCGCCAGAAAGCCTTTGATACAGACAGTTATCTGGAAGGGTCCTATGTTCTGCCTGAAGTAGAGTCGTATGCAAAACAGACAGGACGCCTCGGATTCCTTGCTGCAGGTGCCAACCTCCTGCTGACCAGAAATGTGGTTTCTACGATCGGTATTCTGCTCGCTGCCAACCCGCGGCCGGCACGTGTCGCTGCTGAAATCACATGGAAAAAAGCCGAATTTGATTTGAAGGAAAGCGGAGCCGTGCTCCCCGATAAAGGTTCGTTGTTCCAACTCGCCGCACTGGATACCGTTATCTTGAACCACCCTGACCGCTTGATGGAAAATGACCAGTCGCTGACAGAAGATGCGATGGCCTTTTTAGCTGCCCTGCCGGAACAGACCAACATTCATGTGGAAGGATTCGGGGAGACTGCTGAACTGATTCACCACCAGTTCCCTCATTTGATGATCATTCAGGGTACGAGCGAGTGGCCGGCTGATTCCAGAAACGTTCTAGTCGTTGAGGAAGCTGGTGCTCCTTCGAGTTTCAGCCACTATCCTTCTATCTCTTCCAGTGAATTATCAGGGATAACCGAAACATTACAAACGGCTCTGAAACTTCGCAGGAAAAATCGATGGCAGCTCGGCATTTCCGGTACGTGGAATGCTGCCGGAACCGCCCTTGCCTTTATGGGACGATACAGCCCGCCTGTCATTAATTTGATGGCCGATACCCTGCTTCTGCTTTTTCTATCCTCCATTGAAAAGCAGAAATACAACACAAAGGCAGTTCAAAAGCCTGCAGAAAAACAGAAGCGGAAGCTGGAGCTGGCGGCTGCGCTTGAACAACAGCAGTCCTTTTCCAACTGGCATTCTCTTGCCAATGAGGACATTGTCGAGCAATTGAAGACCCATCCTGCCGAAGGGCTTTCCTCCCTTCAAGTCAAAAAGAAGCGGCTGCAGTATGGGAAGAATGAGTGGCAGGTAAAGGCCCGTCCACATTGGATTACGGTCTACTTCAATCAGTTGAAGGAATTCACCACGCTGATTCTGGCAGGAACAGCTGTCATCAGCGCCTTCCAAGGGGCCCTGTTTGAAGGCATCGTCATGGGGGCCATTCTGCTGGCCAATGCAGGGGTCGGCGCCTATCAGGAGCAGAAAGCAGCCAACCTTCTCAATAGTGTGAGTGAGTTTCAGGCGCCGGCCTGTACAGTTATACGGAACGGCCGCCGAACAGAGTTGGAGGCCGATCTTCTCGTCCCGGGCGATATTGTAGAAATCGATGCAGGCGAACGAGTGCCGGCTGATTTGAAGCTGCTGCAGGCCAACAACCTGGAGGTGAACGAATCGACGCTCACAGGAGAATCTCTCCCTGTCGCCAAATCAACCCTTACGATTCAGGCGCAGACGTCCATCAACGATCGCAGCAATATGCTGTTCATGGGAACCGATGTCACCCGCGGCCGGGCGAAAGCCGTTGTCGTTGATACCGGCCTTCACACAGAAATGGGACACCTCGTCACATTATTGACAGAGGAACCGAATGAAAAAACGATGCTCCAGCAGCAAGTGGACAAAGTGAGCCGCATGTTTTTAAAAGTCGCTCTCGTTACTGGATCACTCGTATTTATTACGGGCCTTCTACGCGGGAGCACCATCAGCCAGATGCTTACTACATCTGTCGCCCTTGCTGCTTCAGCCATCCCGGAAGGACTGCCTGTTACCATTACGATAGCCTTAAGTGCCGGCGTCCTTCGCTTGTCCAAGAAAAAAACCGTCACACGTAAACTGAGTGCTCTCGAAGCGATGGGGCGCGTTACTGTGATCTGCACGGATAAAACCGGTACGCTGACGAAGAACGAAATGACTGTGACGAATGCCGCCACACCTTCTGCCTCCTTTAAAGTTGAAGGCACCGGCTATCATCCGTCAGGAGCGATCCACGGTCCAGAAAACAATCAGGACTTCCAAGACCTGCTCCGCATCGGTTGGCTTTGTCATAATACAGAGCTTCACCAGCATGAAGAAGAATGGAAAGTCAAAGGCGACCCGACCGAAGCGGCCATTTTGACGCTCGGAAGAAAGTACGGATTGACGGAAGGCAGCTTTGCCCACTGGCACCGCACCCATGAAATTCCGTTCGATTCCCATAGAGGGATGATGTCTGTCGTCTGCCGCGAATCTGTTCAGGACAAGCAATGCTATGTGATGACGAAAGGATCGCTGGAAAAAGTTCTCGACCGCTGTACGCATTACCAAATGAATGGCACAAAGAAAAAAATAACGGCGTCTTTCAAGAAGAAGTGGCTGGAGAAGAACACCAGATTCGCCGACCAAGCCCTGCGTGTCCTGGCCTTTGCTTATGCTCCCATTACCGATGAACCGGAATCCGACACGGTAGAAGAAGTGGAAAACCATTTGATTTTTGTCGGCATCGTCGGCATGATGGATCCGCCGAAACCGGAAATCCAGCAAAGCATCCAAGAAAGCAGACGGCTGGGTATACAAACGGTCATGATTACAGGAGACCATCCAAAAACCGCCGCAGCTATCGGAGGACAGATCGGTCTGAACAGCGGACCGGAACAGGTCTTAACGGGTACAGACATCGATCAGATGACAGAGGAAGAACTCGAAGAAAAAGTACGGGATGTCCACATTTATGCACGCGTCACCCCTGATCATAAGCTTCGCATTGTCGCAGCTTATCAACGACTGGGTCACGTCGTTGCCATGTCCGGTGACGGCGTCAATGACTCTCCTGCCATTAAGAAGGCAGACGTCGGCATTGCCATGGGACAGACAGGCACGGCTGTCACGAAAGAATCGGCCGATATCGTCCTCACAGAAGATGGTTTCCAGACGATTCTTGATGCCGTGAAAGAAGGCCGTTCCATCATCGGCAACATCCGCAGGGCCCTCGGTTGTTTATTATCCGGGAACATTGCAGAAATCTTAGTCACATCCACTGCTGTTCTGGCGGGTATGCCGCTTCCGATTGTACCGATTCAAATCCTATTGATGAATTTATTAACCGATGCGCTTCCGGCTATGGTATTCGCCATTAATCCAGGAGAGCAGAAAGAGGAGCCTTACCGGGAGCGGATTGCCGATAAGCCGTTATACACCCAGGTGATCACCCGCGGCATCCTCCTTGGAGCCGGAACCCTTGCCCTGTTTGGAATAAGCCTGGGAGCTGGAGCTTCTCTCGTGCAGGCACAGACGACCGCTTTTGCTACGCTTGTAGCCGGACAGCTCATCCAGACGTTCACTTGGAGTAAACAGCACGCAAAAGAACGATCCATCAACTGGAAACAGGATAAGTTCCTGCTCGGAGCTATCGGAGGGTCCACACTGGCCCTTCTGGCAGCTATTTATGTTCCACCGCTTGCCGGGATGTTCCATACAGCCCCCTTATCCTTCAGCAGCTGGGCGCTCGTCCTTGCAGCGGCCTGCGGGTCCGCGCTAGCTGCGGGACCTGTGTATGCCTTATTCCATCGTGCCCCCGGCTCCAGCCCAGCACGAAAAGCCGTAGTACAGGCCTTTGCCGGATAATCCCCTGTATAAAGCTGACACCCAGGGGCAAACCTTAAGACAAGACCGATCATTACGGAGGTGCAACCGATGTTCTTACGATTAATCCAGACAGCAGCAGTAGGATCTGTCGTTCTCATTGCGGGATCCGCTGTCTTTCCAGTGATCAAACGAACCATCAGACCGATCATGAGGGAAGTATCGCATGAAATGAAGTTTCTGCTCGTCAGTTCAGGTGAGCGTATCCAGGACATGGTCGATGATGTAAAATTTGAGCGGATGAAACGAGCGATGGACAACATGGACACAATTGAATGCGAGGTGTATGAAGATTGACTGAAGAATCGAAAGCCTCCAACCTTGATATTTCAGATAAACAGAAGGAAGTCGTCCAGGAATTGAAGCAGTCCATGCAGCACTTAAACACCGCCCTTTCCTTATCTGTTGAAGGCGTAAAAGAAAATGAGCAGGATAAGCAGATGTATTTAGATATCTGGGAAGAATTCATGAAATCGTTCGTGAAAAAAGTGAAAACAGAAAGCAAAGAGGCGAACGTCAACCTGTTGAGCCAGATTCCCCTTAAACGATTTTTAGGCTTTTAATAAGAAAGTTTTACCAATAGGCATAGAGGGAACTTCTCCTTAAAAAGATCTGCATAAGGAGGGGTTCTTTCCTATGGTCGTTTCAGGGAAAATCCAATACAAACATCATCAAATTGATTTTGAGGTGAGGATGGAACATGAGGATATTGAGGAAGGTGCCATAAAATCTGAGGAAGCTAAACAAGCGCTGATCCATGCTGTCAATCGTAAATTCCGGGTGAAATATCCGCTCACAAGCACTATTGATCCCGTCCACGTGTCTTCCATATAAAAAAAGCATCCGGTTTGATCGAGGCCACTGAATGAAGGATCAAGTTAAAAAAGGCGGATGGCATGAAATATTTCATGCCATCCGCTTTTTTCTATTTTCAGGGGGGCTTATCCTTTCTATTTCTTCATTCATGTCACGATTCTTTTCACATTCGCTGTAAAGAGCGCGACGGCACCTTGATGGCGCATGCCTTCGAGACCGAAGATGAGGCAGCCGCATATCCGTGTCTTTATGTATTCTTTTCATTGTACAAAAAAAGAGCGATGTTCTTACCGTTGATTCCACGATGAGCGTTCGATGGTGACGCCTGCGGGAACAGCGCGAGCCGAAGATCGACTTGGTCCAATGATTTTCTTGACCAAGTCAGCTGAGGCCGTGCCCGCAGCAAGCATCCATCGACAAGCGATTCGTGAAAAGCAACAACCACCTTTACCCCCTTCTCTTGATAGGAAGGAGGTTTTCAGTGGCCTCGTTTGATCCGGACGCTTTTTTTTCCATTCAAGTACGATACTTAATGGCCAGACCTTTCAGGAAGTTCCGGGCAAACTTATCCAGGCAGGGCTTATAGTTTTTATGCCCTTCTTTTCTTAGGATCGCACTAAGTTCGCCTTTGCTGATAGCTACGCCCGCTTCATCAAGGATATCAATCACATCCTCATTTTTCAGCTGCAGGGCGATTTTCACCTTCTTCATCATGACATTGTTCACACTGGAACGGTTTTTGATGGAGCGGTCAGGCTTGACGGGCTCGCCGTCCTTCGTTTTCTGAGGACCGCGCTTATAAATGATGAATCCATTCAGGAAAGATTCCAGCATACTGTTCGTACACTTGATATAATCCATGCCGTCCACGGCTTCCTCATCGTCTTCCTCTATTTTCGTCAGCACCAGCTTGACCTCTTCCACAGCCAGATCCTCGCCGCCGAGCTCAAAGATTTCCTTCATTTCGCTGTCCCTCAAATCAAGAGCATAACGCAGACGAATCAATATATCGTTATTATCCATTACACAACCTCCTGTTGTACGTTCTTTTCCCGCTTTTTCACACCAGTCCTCATCCTACCACGTTTCTCCGTATTCTATAAGGCTGAATAGAAAAAATCAGGAATGATCTTCTTCCGGCCTGTACGTTTTCGTCAGATAGATGACCACTGTGAAAAAGCACCCGCCGAAGATGAATCCGGCTTTCATAAGAAGATTTGGTGCAATATAAAAAGCCGAGAATAAAAATGAAGACCAAATCATTACAAGGATCGATATTTTCGCTTTCAGGGGGAGCCCCCGGCCTGATTTATAATTTTGTATATAACTGCCAAACCATTTATTCGTCATCAGCCAGTTGTACAGACGATCAGAACTCCGTACGTAGCAAGCGGCTGTTAATAGTAGAAACGGAGTCGTCGGAATCAACGGCAGGATGATGCCCAGAATACCCAGACCAAGCGAAACGCTTCCGACAATGATCAGCAGAATCTTCACAACTTGTTTCATCATTAACTCCTTAAAAAGTAAATTGAACCGATTATCATACCTGTATAGAAGTCCGGTTATTCCTATTGTATCCCTTCCGCCCCTCCCGTTTCCATTATTTCATATGGAAACCGAGGACTTCTCCATCTACGAAAAGCCTGTGATAACCAGGTAGAGTTGTCCATTTGTCGTGGGAAGGGTCACATTCCTCTTATCGGTGGATGGAATCCGCGGGCATCACCACCGAACGCTCCTCATTCCGACGTTAGAATATAGAGGAGAGAGAATGTGTACGAAGCAGGTTCGCAGATTCAAAAGAACGGCATGGGCTGCGTTATTGCCGTTTGCGTGGAAAAATAGGGAAAGAACTGGCGCTGATGACCGCTGCCTGCCGGAATATGAAAAAGATTGTCATCCAGCAAGGGTGAGCGGGGTGAAGGAGAGTCATTGTCGATGTTAAAAAACTCCCAAGGAGCGGTGCCCCTTTCGCTCCTGGCGGTAAGAAAGAAAAAAGCTTGTAAAGAAACAGAGGTTTCTCTACAAGCTGAAACTTCCCACCCTGAAGATGGGAAGTTTTTTATATGGATAAACGAGAGGATAGGTTGTACACGTCTTCGTCCACTTGTACTGTTTTCGTATGGACAAATCCATAGGTAAGGGCTTCAGGCTGATGATCCTTTATCGTGACGATCACACCTGATTGATCCTTGATCAACAGATCGACCGCATAGGCGCCAAGGCGGCTGGCGAGAATCCGGTCTGCCGCTGTCGGGGCACCTCCGCGCTGGGTATGGCCGAGAACCGTCACACGTGACTCGATGCCTGCCTCCTGCTTCAGTCGTTCGTTGAGATCGATCCCACTCACGGTTCCCTCTGCAACAACAACGATACTGTAGCGTTTGCTGCGCGACGGCCCCTGCTTGATCTGCTCAACAATGGAGTCCAGGTCCTCTTTTTTCTCAGGAATCAAAATGTTTTCCGCCCCGCCGGCGAGTCCTGACCAAAGAGCAAGATTACCGGTGTCCCGGCCCATCACTTCAATAATGGAAGACTTTTCATGGGAGGAAGCCGTATCCCGGATCCGGTCAATGTAGTCCATTACCGTATTCAGAGCCGTATCAAAACCAATGACTTCAGAAACACCAGGGATATCAGAATCAATCGTCGCTGGAATCGCAGCAGTGGGTACGCCCGCTTCTTCCAGGACAGCCGCTGCCTGCAGCGATTCTTTACCGCCGATGATGATAAGGGAATCGATTCCATGCTCCTTGATCCTTTGAAGAGCCTTTCCTTTACCTTCTTCAGTAAGAACTACATCGGAAGGGGAGGACTGTAAAATCGTTCCGCCCCGCTGCATGATTGATCCGACAGATGCAGCATCCATCTGATCCATTTTTCCATCTATAAGGCCCTGGAAACCATATTGTATTCCTATCATTTCCACATCGTAGTAAATACCGGAACGGACAACAGCCCGGATGGCTGCATTCATTCCCGGAGCATCTGCTCCACTTGTCAATACACCGAATCTTTTCATCATGACCACTCACTTTCCACTAGGAATCCGTCCCCGGCACTTGGAAATGCCGGTGTGATGCTTCGCTGTTTCGTCCTTAAGCTTCCCGATTCTCCTTCTTCCCCATCACTACATCGAGAAATCCCTACTCATCATTCTCCTGTTTATTTTACAAAAGTTCAACAAATATACTCCAGCTCAAAGGTATACGCAAATCATGACCACAACCATTGAAACAAAAACCTATGCAGGAGGGACAAATGAAGGTTGAGTTTCCACAATACCATAAAAAAAGAGTCCTGGGGCAGGACTCTTTTTTATGTGGTCTGCTTATTTCTACTTTCAAAATCAAACTTGATGCTGTAGTTCTCATCCAGCTTCAAGGCAGTGCTGAACGGCTTCTTGCCCTTAAAGCCTTTGAGGACTCTCGTTTTCTTTTTCTCACAAAGCGTCTTGATCATATTTCTTGTCAGAGTCTTGCCGGCAAGCTTCTTCGGAAAAGTCACCTTACAGCCTTCCTTATAATTGGAGCAGCCGTAAAACTTATAACGATCCATGATCTCCCCAGTCTGGCAGGAGGGACATTTGGCAATCGGTTCTTTGCTGCTTCCCCATGATGGCTTTTCTCCGGTGCTCCGCACTTCCACCTGCTGCAGAGCGCCCGGCGTTTCCTGAATGAGCTTTTCGATAAACTGCCCGGTCTGCTTCAGAAACACCTGACGGGATCCTTCTCCGCTGCCGATCTTCTTCAAATACGTCTCCCACTTAGCCGTGAGGGATGGACTCGACAGCAGCGTGCCTTCGATGGCTTCGCAGAGCATCATCCCTTTTTCCGTCACATAGACGTTATTCTTCTTCACTTCAATATAATTCTGTGCTTTGATGGTTTCGATGATGCTTGAACGCGTCGCTTCCGTACCAAGACCTTCAACTTCTTTCAGAATCTCAACGTCTTCTTCATCATCCATCCATTTCCCGCACGTCTTCATCATGTTGATCAGCTGGCCTTCGGTGTACGGCTTCGGAGGCTGCGTCATGCTTTCTTTAATATGAAGCTTCGCGCCCACTTCCTCTCCCTGATGGACTTCAGGAAGCAGAGGTTCCTTTTCCTTCGCTTTAGCGGGCTTCGGAAACAGCTCCTTCCACCCTTGACTGACGTCGCGCTTACCGGTTGTCTTAAACGGCAGCTCCTTGACATGGGTGTGCAGGGTCGTTTCTTCATAAATGTAGTCGGTATGGAACATCGCAAGCGTCGTAGCGAGTACTTCATTATAAATGTTCTGCTCATCACGGCTCAGCCCGCTCAGCTTTTTCTCTGTAGGTACGGATTTTGTCGGTATGATGGCATAGTGCTCCTGCACTTTGCTGCTGTCCACGTAGCGCTTCTTCGGCTTCGTGGACACCGGTGTAAACGACACGTTCAGCGTTTTCTGGTACCCATCCAGATTTTTCACCAGGTAGGAAAATTCACTTTCCGTTATAAAGTTACAGTCCGTCCGTGGATAGGTGACGAGTTTTTTCTCATACAGCTTCTGCATCGTTTTCAACACTTGGGACGGCGTGTACTTCCAACGCCTGTTTGCGACACTCTGAAGTGTGGAAAGCGAATGAAGCTTCGGTGATTTGATGTACTTTGTCTTCTTATCGACGTTCCCCACAATACCGGCCAGCGGTTCATTTTCTTTTAAACCGTATTCATCCATCAAGGCTTGTACTTTTGCCTTATCCTTTTCCTTGATTTTGGCCAGGCCTTTGTAAGACCCTTTCTCTGCTTGGAACTGTCCTTCGATCTGATAAAAAGGTTCAGAGACGAAGGTTTCGATTTCTTTATGACGCTGATAAATTAAATACACCGTGGGCGACTGGACGCGTCCAATCGATAAGTAGCTGCCGAACCCTTTTTTCTGCAGCAGCAGAGTAAACAGACGACTGGCGTTGATACCGACAAGCCAGTCACTGATCTGGCGGGCTTTGGCTTCCTCGAACATACGCAAGTCTTTATCATTGGCCTGCAGGTTCTGAAATCCTTTGCGCACTTCATCCCGCTCGAGGGAGTTGATCCAAAGCCTTTTGACAGGCTTGTTTTTTACACCGGTCAGGCGGAGGATGCTGTAGAAAATGTTGGAGCCTTCGCGGTCGACGTCCGCAGCATTGATGATGACATCAGCACTTTGGAACAGTTTTTTAACAGCTTGAAACTGATCCCACTTGCCTTTGGACACTTTTTCAAGGTACCGTTCCGGAACGATCGGCAGCTGATCCAGCTTCCACTTTTTCCATTCGGGTTTATAATCGTGTGGTTCCTTCAGCTCCACTAAATGGCCGACACCCCACGTAATGACTGCTCCGTCCGGGAACGTATGGTCAGGTTTCAATTGTATATAGGTTTTCGTTTTATTTTGAACGGTAAAGGCCTCGGCATAGGCTTTTGCCTGCGAGGGTTTTTCGGCTAAGATGACCACCTTTTCCATGGTCTTCCACTCCCTTCAATAGACCACAAGAGTACTATGAGACAGACCGGAAAGCAAGGGAAGATATATGGATCATGGAAAATATAAAAAGACATTATATCTATAGGCGATGGCCTGATGATGGTCAAAGGCCGCTTGGTGGTGGATGCCTGCCATAAACGGGACTTTCCCACACGCCCCTCGTCCGGTACAGTACCCTGTACAAATCATTTGTCAGTAAAATCTGCCAGTAAAAAACAGGCTGTCGAAAAATTTTCCGACAGCCTTACAGCATCCACTCTATGTTATTTCATCTGCTGGTATGCACCTGTCCGCTTGATGACAGTTTCCACAGCTTTCTTCAACGCTTCTTTTCCAGGTTTCAAAACTTCCATCGGTGCATAAAGATCTTCGTTCTCTTCCAGCACCTGCCTCGTCGCCTGCGACCAGGCAATGTTCAGCTCTGTGTTATAGTTGATTTTCGCATGGCCGTAGCTGATGGCCCTGCCCAGATCTTCATTATTGATACCCGAGGCTCCGTGAAGGACGAAAGGCACAGGGGTCGATTCACGAAGAGCGGCCATTTCCTTGAATCCAAGATTTGGTTCACCTTTGTACTTTCCGTGCACAGAACCGAGAGCCGGAGCGAGGCTGTCGACACCCGTTTCTTCTATTAATGTACGGCATTCATTCAAATCGGCGTACAGTAGATCGCTGTAAATGCCATCTTCTGTACCTCCGACGCTTCCGACTTCCGCTTCAACCGTCACTCCATGCTTATGGGCGTAGGCGACGACCTTTTTCGTATTCTTCACGTTTTCCTCAATGGAAAGTTTGGAACCGTCATACATGACAGAATCATACCCGGCATCTACAGCTTCCATGCAGCGCTCAATGGTCTGCCCGTGATCGAGATGAAGAACAGCCGGAACCGTCAGGCCGATTTCTTCTTTCATAATCGAAAAGGATTCAGACAACAGACGGAATCCTCCTATTTGATCGACGATTTTATCTGTCGTCCCTACAATAACCGGAGCGCGGCAGGCTTCTGCAGTTTTTAAAATGGCCTCAAGCCAGATCCAGCCATTCATGTTGAACTGGGGAACGGCGTACTTATTTTCTAAAGCATCATCTAAAATGTTATACATAGGATCGCCCAATCTCATAATTGACTTGAACCGGTTTTCCCGTCTCATAGGATTCCTGCGCTGCCCGCGCGATGCGCTGCGCCATAATGCCGTCCTCGAATTGAACGCCTGTCGGACGGTCCTGAAGAATACTTTCTATAAATTGTTCCGTTTCATGGATGAACGAATCATTATACCTTTCCAAAAAGAACGGCAGCGGCTTATCAGACTCTACTGTACCAGCGTTGTAATATTTTAAATTCGTCGATGTCTGGTTGTCCGCAACTAGAGCGCCGCCGTTCCCGAAGATTTCAATCCGCTGATCATAGCCGTATACCGCTTCCCTGCTGTTATCAATGACACCTAAAGCGCCGTTTGCAAAGGTCAAAGTAACAATGGCCGTGTCGATATCCCCTTTTTCACCGATAGCCTGATCAACAAGGTTTCCGCCTTTAGCGTAAACCTCCACCACTTCATCCCCAACCAGATGTCTGGCCATATCAAAATCGTGAATCGTCATATCCATAAACAAACCTCCGGAAGATGTAATATAATCAAGGTGCGGAGGGTTAGGGTCCCTGGACGTGATTTTAAGAACATGGACATCACCAATATCGCTGCGCTTGATACGATCCTTCATCTCAGCGAAGTTGCTGTCAAAGCGTCGGTTGAATCCGACTTGAAATTGAACGCCCGCCTTTCGGACTTGATCATACGCTTCCAACGTTTCCTGGTCACTGAAACTCACAGGCTTTTCACAGAAAATATGTTTGTTATGCTGAGCAGCCAGTTTAATCAGGTCCGCATGTGTACTTGTTGGAGAACAGATAAAGACCGCGTCAATCTCCTGATCTTGAAAAATATCATGGTAATCCGTTGTGATTTCTTCCACCCCGCTTGTTTCAAACCATTCCATCAGCTGTTCCGCAAAAAGGTCCGAAACTTTTTTTAAACGGACATTTGGATTCCTGTTCAGGTTATCAATGTGCAGCTTACCAATACGACCTGCACCGATGACACCAACTGTTATTTTTTTCATCGTGTACTCCCCTTCAATTGAAGATGCTAAGACTGCCGGCTTATAAAAAAGACATACCAGTCAACGAACCTTATCCTTTTGAAGTAATTCGTCAATGTACCGCTTCGCTTTTAAAGCATATTCAAAAGCATTGCATACATCCGGGTCCTGTTCCGCTTCCACAACAACCCAGCCATTGTACTCGTGACGGGTCAGGTAATTCATGATGGGTGCGAAATCGATCATCCCATCTCCTGGTACCGTGAAGGCCCCCTTTTTCACTCCTGTCAGAAAGCTGTCCCGTTCCCTTTGTACTTCTGCAGCGATATCTCTCCGTATATCTTTGAAGTGGACGTGTTTAATGCGGTCAAAATACTTCTCAAGAATTTCAAGAGGATCCTCGCCTGAAAAAACGAGATGGCCGGTATCAAACAAAAGGCTGACCTTGTCCGGATCCGTAGAGGACATCAGCTGGTCAATTTCCTCTTTCGTCTGCACCCCGGTCCCCATGTGGTGATGGTAAACGATTGACATTCCCTTCTCTGCTGCCAGTTCGCCCAGGACTTCCAAACCATCAATAAAACGCTTCCATTCTTCTTCATTAAAAACAGGCTTTTCTGCAAAAAGCGGCGTATCCATCTGACCTTGAATACTGTTTCCCTGCTCAGACACGACGATAACTTCAGCCCCCATGGCATAGAGAAAATCCCGGTGGTCAATGAAATCAGCCTTCACTTCTTCCAACGACTGCGTCGTTAAAAAAGCACTGAACCAGGCACTGGCTACCTCAAGGCCTCGGATATCCAAATAATGCTTCAACACTTCAGGGTCACGGGGATATTTGTTGCCAATTTCTGTACCTGTATATCCGGCAAGTGCCATTTCGCTGATACACTGCTCAAAGGAATTGTTTCTCCCAAGCTCAGGCATGTCATCATTCGTCCAGGCAATTGGTGCACACCCCAGTTTGATTTGGTTTCCCATTTTCCGATCTCCTTAATATAAAAGTTTAAAGTTCACACTCTCTTCGAAAAACGCTGGTCCTCCCCTGCCTCATCATATGGCTGGAACCTCAGTCGAAAGCCGTCTTTCATCTATGTAGCCTCTAAGTTAAAAGAGAGCCATTCATATCCCCATAAGTTATATGTTGTCGTCTGGGATCAAGCCTTGACGGCTTAATCCAGCGACACTCATATGCATAAGATTGATGCACAAAGCCCTCGTCTTCTAATACTGCCTTGCGGTCGTTCGAATACCGATCACTTCCTCGGCTTTTTCGTTTACCCGCTCATTTGAGGAATGCTCAGAAATACCGACGTTCCAAAAGCTCTCATATCCATCCGTCATTGTTTTAGGAAGTACCCGGATATGAATAAGCGTAGAGTTGTCCGTTTCCTTAGATTTTCTCACGGCTTCTTCAAGCTCTGCCTCATTGGAAGCTGTAAATGTATCAAAGCCATATCCTTCAGCTACTTTCGCATAATCAACCGCAAGCACGGTGCCGTCAGACTTTGTGAATTCCGTGCAGTAACTGTCACTTCCGTGCCCCATCTGCAGATTGTTAATACAGCCGTAACCGGAATTATCAAACAGCACGATGTTCAACTTCTGTCCGTATTGAAGGGCTGTTACCATTTCCGTGTGCAGCATTAGAAAGCTGCCATCTCCCACAAAGCTGTAAACTTCCTTATCTGGGTGCGCTAATTTCACACCGAGGCTGCCGGCAATCTCATATCCCATGGCTGAATACCCGTACTCTACGTGATACGTATTCGCTACAGATGGATTCCACAACCGGTGCATATCTCCAGGCAGGGAACCTGCGGAAGTAACAACATAACTGGACGGATCCACCAGTTCATTGACTTTAATCAAGGCAGATGTCTGCGCATACGTCGTATCCAGAGCTTCTGCATACGATTTCAATTTTTCACGGCCGAATTCGTCCTGGATTTCAGGCTGATAGCTGTCATCATCCAGCTTCACTTGAATATCTGCCAGACGTTGACGTTCCTCTTTCCATTCCTTTTTATACTGCTCGAGTAATCCGGAAAAACCGCTCTCATAACCCTCGAGCATGCTGTCGAGCTTTTCTACAGTCGCTTTTGCATCGCCGACAAGCTGGTGGGCATCCATTTTATAGGTCTGCATCCGACTGACGTTAATATTAATGAACGTAGATTCGTCAAAATTAAACGCGGTTTTTGAAGAAGATGTAAAGTCGGTGTAGCGCGTTCCGATCCCGATAATCAAATCAGATTCTTTAGCCGCTTTGTTGGCTGCCAGCGTCCCGGTTACGCCAAGTCCTCCCATATTGAAGGGATGATCCGAGGAAACGGTTGATTTTCCTGCCTGTGTTTCTGCAAGCGCTATGCCATACTTTTCTGAGAAAGCAGCAATCGCTTTACCTGCAAGGGAGTATTTCGCACCTCCACCTACGACGATCAGGGGCTTTTCAGCTTTCTGAATTTCGTCCACCGCACGCTGGAGTGCCGCTTCGGATGGAAGGATACGATCGACGTAATGGACCCGCTTTTTAAAGAAGGCTTTTTCGTATTCAAACGTCTCCCCTTCAACATCCTGGGCGATCGACAATGTGACAGGTCCCGCGGTTTCCGGATTTGTCAGAACTTCAAACGCTCGGAGTAACGCAGACATCAGCTGTTCCGGACGCTCAATTCTATCCCAGTAGCGGGATACAGGCTTCAGAGCATCGTTGGTCGTGATGCTGTGACTGTGCAGCTGCTCAATCTGCTGCAGCACGGGATCAGGCTGACGGCTTGCGAACGTATCGCCCGGAAGGAATAAAACAGGAAGGTTATTCGCAAGGGCGGTCGCACTGGCTGTCACTAAGTTGGCGGAACCAGGACCTACGGATGATGTCACTGCATAAATCTTTCTTCTGAAATGCTCCTTGGAAAAAGCAGCGGCCGCATGCGCCATACCCTGCTCATTTTTTCCCTGGATCACATTCAAATGTCCCGGATCCTCCTGCAGGGCCTGGCCGATGCCCAAAACATTTCCGTGACCAAATATATTGAACACCCCTTCGACGAAAGGTGTTTCTTCACCGTCGAAGTGGATGTATTGGTTATTTAAGAATTTCACGAGTGCCTGTGAGGTTGTAAGTTTCACTTTCTCTGTCATGCTCGTTTCACCCTTCCTGACTATGAATCAACTGTTCGATCTCTTCAACTGTCGGCATAGCATCAGAGGAGCTGTGTTTGGAAACAACGATGGATGCCGCAGCGCTTCCGTATTTCAGCGCTTCCTGTATGCCTTTCTCCTTTTTCAGAGCATAAATGAAACCGGAAGCGAAGGAATCCCCGGCGCCGAAGGTCTTCAATACCTGTGTCTTATAAATATCTCCTTCAATGACTTCCCCATTTCTCGTAAAGGCCTTGGAACCCTTGACTCCGTGCTTGACGACGACGAGATGAGGAGAATAGTTGAACAACTGCTGCACAGATTCTTTGTCAGAGTTTCCCTCGGAATTCTCCAGAACGTTGAATTCGTCACGCGTTCCAATAACGATATCTGCGGAGCGGGCAGCAAGAGTCATATAGACGGATGTTTCCGCCTCACTTTTCCACGTATAAGGGCGGTAATCCAATTCAAAGATTACTTCCACCCCGTTCTTTTTCGCGATATCCATGGCATGAAGAGCCGCTTCCCTGGACGGAGACTGACTTAGTGCCGTTCCCGAGATAAGCAGGGTTTCCGCCCTTTTGATGTAATCCTCATCAAAATCATCAGCACTCAAGTACAGATCAGCTACCTGATCACGGTACATAAGGATGCTGCACTCTTCAGGACTCTTGATTTCTGTAAACGTAAGACCGATTTTACGGCCTTCGGTATCTTTTTTTATCGAAGACGTTTCTACGCCGACTTTGTTCATATAATCAATAACAAAATTTCCGTGCTGATCATCTGAAACTTTAGCAATCATGCCGGACTTTAAACCGAGCTTCGATGTACCAATCGCAATGTTCGCCGGTGATCCTCCGACATACTTCTTAAAGGTCATTGTTTCTTCCATCGGCATATTATACTCAACGGCATTCAAATCAACGGCTGCTCTTCCGAACGTGACAATATCTAGTTTTTTCATAATCAATCCCTCTCCAATATCCATTCGTGGTCTTTATCATTATGAAACTTCCATTTCCGTTTCGGTCCAGCCATAACGTTCAAATAATATAAGTCATAACCATCAGGAACACCTACAGGGTGGTACCCTTTCGGAACGGACACGCAGTCCTGGTGTTCAACAGCCATCGTTTCATCCAGGCTGCGGTCATCGGTATAGACCCGTTGGAAGACAAACCCCTGCTCAGGATCGATTTCATGGTAGTAGGTTTCCTCTAAGAAAGACTCTTCGGGAAGATTGTCCTGATCGTGTTTGTGTGGAGGATAGCTGGAAAAGTTTCCACTGTCCGTATAGACTTCAACGACGAGCAGGTTCTCCGGGATATCGGCGTAGTCCGGCAGAATGTTATGAACCAGACGCTTATTGGAATACTGGCCTCGGTGTTCAATATCATTATCGGCTGCCCGAATCACCTTCGTGTCCTTCATTTTCGTGGAGTTGGAATAACATAACGCAAGCTTTGCCGGCTGATTAGCCTCAACATGGAAGCTTTTAGAAGACGGGATATAAATGCTGTCCGTCGGCTTCTTCTCAAAAACCGTTTCGCGCGTGCCCAGGCTGCTGTATACTTCTTCCTCAACGGTTACATCGACATCCCCCGTCAGGACGACGGCGCATAACTCGGTGCTTTCCAGCGTTTCCGCATAGCGGGCGCCCTCCTCCATTTCAATGACCTTAAACTGCACGTACTCAAGACCTGTCGCTTCCTTGTTCAAGTCTTGAATTAACGTAACGCCTTCAGATAACTTCAATTCTCTTCGTTTATACAACAGGTCCGCCATCGCTTACTCCTCCCCTTCGAACTGAGGTTTCAGGTGACGCGCGGTAACGACTTTCTTACGCGTATAGAACTCGACGCCGTCTTTCCCGTTGGCGTGCAGAGATCCGAAGAAAGAAGACTTCCAGCCGGAGAATGGGAAGATAGCCATTGGAGCCGGTACACCAAGGTTGATTCCAAGCATTCCCGCATCAATATTTTCACGGAAGTAGCGGATGCTTGAAGCACTGTCACTGAACAGGCAGGCACCGTTTGCAAATTCCGATTGGTTGGCTGTGCGGATGCCGTCTTTCAAGTTCTTCACTTTCATGACAGAAAGCACAGGAGCGAAGATTTCATCCTTCCAAATCTTCATATCTGTGGTGACATCTTCGAAGATCGTCGGACCGACGAAGTAGCCATCATCCGAGCAGCGGTCACGACCATCCAGAGCAAGCTTTGCTCCTTCTTCTTCTCCCTGATTGATATACTCAAGCGTACGTTCCTTGTTTTCCTCGCGGATGACAGGTCCCAGGAAGACACCATCATCAAGGCCGTTCCCCATTTGAATATTTTCAGCTTCTGTTTTTAATTTTTGGATAAATGTATCGTAAATGCCTTCTTCGACTGTAATGACAGCAGCTGCCATGCAGCGCTCGCCGGCAGAACCGAAAGCGGCTCCGATGACTTCCTTAACCGCCTGATCAACGTTGGCATCGTTCAGTACGATGGTATGGTTCTTCGCACCAGTCAGCGCCTGCACCCGTTTCAGGTTATCGGTTCCTTTTTTGTAGACGTATTCACCTACAGGTTTGGATCCAACAAATGAAATCGCTTTAATATGTTCGTTTTCTAAAATGCCGTTCACGACATTGTGGGCGCCGTTGACAACATTGAATACGCCTTTTGGAAGTCCGGCTTCTTCAAGCAGAGTTACAATCTTCTCAATCAGCAGCGGTGTTTTTTCTGATGGCTTCAAGACGAAGGTATTTCCTGTTGCGATGGCCATCGGGAACATCCAGCAAGGAACCATCATCGGGAAGTTGAACGGTGTAATGCCTCCGACAACACCGACCGGATATCGGTAGTTCGTTCCTTCAATATCCGTCGCAATGGAAGGAAGGGAATCGCCCATCATTAATGTCGGAGCTCCTGCAGCAAATTCAACATTTTCAATACCGCGCTGAACTTCACCAAGGGACTCCTTCAAGCTTTTGCCGTTTTCCTTTGTAATGATTTCGGCCAGTTCCTGTTTGTTATCGATCAGCAGCTGCTGAAACTTAAATAAGATCCGGGCGCGTTTCGGTACGGCCGTCTCCTTCCAGTCCTCCAAAGCTTCCTGAGCCACTCTTGCCGCTTCATCCAGTTCGCTGCGTGTGGAAAGTGGTGCTTTTGCCATCACTTCTTTTGTTGCCGGGTTATAAACATCAAGGGTTTTCGTACTCTCACTTTCCACCCATTCACCGTTAATGTAGTTCTTCAAAGTTTTTACTGTCGTTACTTCTGCCATTTTCTCTCCTCCTTAGTAATCGCTCTCAAACACTTTGGATAACTTCTGGTTCAATTCTATAAATATTCGCAAAATTAGTCAAGTCTTAATTATATTTTGGATACTTTTTGAGTAACTTAACCAAAATATATGTATAAGTAAAACAAAACATGATACACTAGTTGTGGAATCATACCTATCAGACCATACAAAAACGAGGAGGTGATTGGATGAAGGTAAAAAGAATCAACCAGATTGAAGAATATTTAGAGCAGAAACAAGAAGCCTCTTTAGAGGAATTAAAAGACTACTTTGATGTTTCCCTCAATACGATCCGCCGGGATATCAATGAACTGACCAAGGCCGGAAAGATCAAAAAAGTTTACGGCGGTGTCGTTTACAACAAAAACACTTCGACAACGACCACGTATGAAGTAAGGAATATCAACCGGCTTGCCGAGAAGAAAAGGATCGGCCGTTACTGCTCCCAGTATATCGAGCAGCACGACATCGTCTACATCGATTCCGGGACGACCACCCACTTCATATTAGATGAACTGCCATCAGACATTGAGTTCACTCTGATCACGAACAGCCTGGAAGTCATCAATAAAGCGGTCATTTTCCCTAATGTGAACGTTATGATCATCGGGGAAACGTACAAACGCTCAACCAAATCCTTCACGGGAATTACTGATGAACAGACAATTACCAAATTCAACATCAATAAGGCTTTCATGTCTGCAACAGCATTTTCCATCAATAACGGAGCCTCCAACTCAGACCTTCTGGAAAACCGCATTAAAAAAGAGGTCTGTGACCGAGCCAATGAAGTATACCTGCTGATTGATTCTACGAAATTCGGAAAAAGCTCCTTGTTCACCTACTGCAACCTGCAGGGTGTGAACACCATCGTTACCGACAGCAGCGTGGAGACGTCCTATGCCGAAGAGATTCAAAAAGCGAATAAAGCGCTGATTACCGTATAAAGGAGAGGGTCGTTGTGCCATTATTGAAATTTCATATGTATGAAGGAAGAACAGAACAGGAAGTGAAGAAACTGTTGGATGTTACCCATGAAGTGATGGTCAATGCTTTTGAAGTACCAGAAAGAGACCGCTATCAAGTGGTGCACGAACATAAACCTTACCAGATGATTATGGAGGATACAGGTCTCGGTTTTACACGATCCGAAAAATTTCTGCTGATCCATATGATTTCAAGAAAGCGGACAGAGGAACAGGTGACCTCTTTTTATGAAAACCTGGCTCATGCTCTTGAAGAACAGTTCGGCATTACACCTGAGGACTTAATGATCTCCATCTCTGTAAACGGAGACGAAGATTGGAGCTTCGGCGGCGGCAAAGCTCAGTTCTTAACCGGAGATCTATAAAAAACAGGCATCTGAAATTAATCAGATGCCTGTTTTATTTACTTTTTCAGATCAAACTATTCAATGTATACACCAAATTCATGCCCATCTCGATACACGTTATGAACCGGAACCTTAAAGCGCTTCTGTCCGACCAAGCAGTGCTGCACCAATCAATCCTGCTTTCGTGCCCAGCTCCGCCGGCTCAAGTTTCACCTGATTCCTCAATTGCGGATACAAATAATCATTCAACCGTTCCCGCAGAGGGACAAGCAGTAGATCCTCCGACTGCATCACTCCTCCTCCAAGCACAAACACAGACGGATTTACAATGTGAGTGAGGTTGGCAATGCCCATGGCTAAATAGGTAATCGTATCATCAATGATGAGGGCTGCTGCTTCGTGCCCTTCCTTCACCTTCCGGAAAACCTCTTCCGCACCGCCGTCTACACCAAGGCGCGCTTTTCCTTCTCTCCCGATAGACGTACCAGAAGCCAGGGATTCGAAGGAACCAGCATTCAGATTGGACCAGCTTGGGCCGTCCGGCTTTAAAATCATATTGCCGATTTCCCCGGCATACCCCTGGGCCCCTTGAACGATTTTTCCGTCAAGGACGTAACCACCGCCGATTCCGGTGCTGATCGTTATGTAGTAACTGGAGCTATGACCACGCCCTGCGCCGAATTTCGCTTCAGCGAGTGCAGCTGCGTTAGCGTCGTTGTCGAGGTACACCGGAATATCGACGGCTGCCTGCACCTCATCAACAAGCGGAATGTCATCCCACCCCGGTAAATTTGGAGGGCTGAGAATTCTTCCTTGGTGAGGATTGAGAGGACCTGGAGATCCAATTCCGATGGATGCAATGTCGTGGCTGTCCATCAATTCCTTGATCATGTCGTTCATCTGCTGAATCACATAAGCCGGCTCTTTATCCGTTTCGGTGCGGATGCTTTTCTCAACAAGAATGCTTCCCTTTTCATCTACGACACCTGCGCGCAGGTTGGTGCCGCCCAGATCAATGCCGATGGTTTTCATATCCATCACTCCTTTACGATTCTTCTTTATACATCTACTATACATGCAGAATGAAGACCTACCAAATGAAACCGGACCTATAAGTTCCTTCTCTATGTTCCATTACTATGAAGGATTGTTCTTACTCGTCTTTTTCATGAAAATTAGCATCCACCTAATCAATAGAAGATAAAACACGGATGAGCGTCTGCTTGAATTTTTCACGGTCCACCGCTTCACAGACGCGGACATTGGCTTTACACCCACTCCGGTTATTGATGTCCACCATACTGTACCCGCGGGTCAGTCTCCCCTGGGTCTCGACTTCGACGTAATAGGAATGAGATGCAGTCATGATCGATGCATCCGCGGCTATCGCAGCAAGCAGTGTGTCCGGATGGGTGGTTCCGGGCAGACGGTGTACTTCTTTATTGAACTGCCTTACCACCTTGTTGACCGCTGTGAAAAATCGGGAGCCGGTGGTATTCAGGCCTTCGATTTCCCGGTGGTCCTCCTCATCCATCACCGAATAAGCGACGCACATCTCCCATCCGACCATTGTGACAGGAACGCCTGACTGGAGGACGATATTGGCAGCCTCCGGATCGACCCAGAAATTGTACTCAGCCGCGGCTGTAATATTGCCAAGCGAGTTATTCGTTCCTCCCATGACATACACATGCGGAATCAGCGGAATAATACCCGGGTCTTTTTGAAAAGCCATCGCAATGTTGGTCAGCGGAGCGATAGCCAGCAGTTCAATTTCCCCAGGATTATTCCTGATCGTGTCAATCATAAAGTCTACCGCATGTGTTGTTTCCGGACGCTGGGTGGCTGGATCAAAAAAGGCACCGCCCATGCCATCCTTTCCATGAACGTCTTCAACGGTACGGTGAGCCGTCATCCCCACTGCATTCAACGGACGCTCCACCCCTTTGTATACCGGCACTTTCTCCTCCGGGGCTGCGACCTGAATCGTATAAAGCGCGTTTTCAACTTCCTGATCGAAAGCCACATTTCCCCCGGTAATGGTAACCCCCTCCACCTTGAAATGATGAAGCGTCGTTAACAGGGCGATTGTATCGTCACCGGCTGTATCTGTATCGATAATGACGCGTCTCATCTTACGTTCCCCCTTTATGTATAAGTATTCCTTCTTCATTATCATACTAAAAAAAATGGTAGAACCTATGCTTCTGTGCACATCCTAAGATAATTGAGGCGCCTTATGATACGATATGTGAGTCAATACAAAGCAAGAGATTGGAGCATTCAACATGAAAGCAATGGCTAAACGGGGCTACACTTTATTGATCAGCCTTTATGTCCTTATTTATTTTATCGTTTCCTTTGCAGGAGGAGAGACCTTGTCCACCGCTATGTCGTTGTTTGGTCTGGCCGCCTTCATCATCGGATATGTTCTGCTTCCGGTAAAACAGGCATGGATATCATTACTCCTGTTAATCATTGCCCTCTTTGTCCACCTCATTGCGGGCACATCCCTCACTCAGGGCGTGGTGGAGGGCTTCACCGTAATGAGTGGTTTGATTGCGCTCCTGCTGATCGTCCCTGCGATCAGCTGGGTGCTTGAGGAAAAACCGTACATCGAATCGGTCATTAACTTTGCACAGAGGCTTTTGAATACGAGCCGGAAATTTTATTTCGGAATGATGGTCATCACCCAGATCATCTCCTATTTCCTGTTGTTCGGATCGATTCCGATGGTATACGGGATGATCAACGATTTTCTCAACAAACAGAAAGGCGAAGCATGGGAAAACTATAAAGGGACCGCCCTCCTTCGTGCTTTCAGTTTAACGACGATGTGGGTCGTCAGCATTCCAAGTTTCATTTTCGCCGTCGATGCGCTAGGAGCATCACTCGGTCTATCAATTCTGCAGGGATTTTTTATATCCTTTGCCGGCATCCTTCTGTCTGTTCTCTTTTCCAAATATCAGGAGCGGCACTACGGAGTGGATTTAACCGCAGGCATTCAGGAGCAGCTTGCTGAAATTGCCGAGCAGAAAAAACAGGACACCCGCGGCAATAAAGATGCTGTCGAGTTTGCTGTATTATTTGTGACGTTGTTTGGATCGATTTTCATCCTGAACGCTGTATGGCCTGTCGACCTGCTGTTGATTATTCCGATCGTCATTACCGCCTGGGTCATCCTGTACTTCATCGTCCGCGGTCGAACAGGGGCAATTGTAGAGAACGGAAAAGTTTATCTGAAGGAAAGCATTCCCAATAAAGCCCAGCAGTTTTCCATTCTATTGGCGGCCGGCTTTTTAATCAATGCGGTCAACCAGTCAGGATATGGAGAATACATTATCGATGGACTGTTTTATATTACAGACGCTGTACCGTTCCTGAATTTCCTATGGGTGCTGCCGTTCGTCGTCATCATCCTCGGATTCATCGGTTTGGGACCACTGACCGTGATTGTTCTTGTATCCGGGATTCTTCAAGGAGTGGAACTTCCATATCCACCGGAAATCGTCGTGCTCGGCATCACCTCAGGAAGCGTGATTTCCATCATGGTGTCACCGCTGATCCTCCCGTCGATTATCTTAAGCTCTGTAAATAAATTAAGCATTGTCAAAAACGGACTGATGTTCAACTACAAATACGCCATCGTCTTTTATTTAATGGTTCAGCTGTATCTACAGCTTGTTGTTTTCTTCTTCTTATAATAAGCCCTTCCACTGGTTCTCATGCGGCAGGGAAACCCGGTGTTTTCCCAGTGCCTTCAGGAGCTGCGGCCGTGCCCGCGGCAAGCATTCACCGATTAGCGAAACGTGACCATCGCAGCTCCATTAGATGAGAAACACTTTTACTCTAAAATCCGACGACAGGCGTTCAGCCTGTCTTTTTTTAGTAGGACGGTTCAAAGAAATGGGAATCGGTTGATATGAATAGAATAAGTTAACAACCTTCGGAGGTGGAGCATGAAAACGTATATTGAAGTGGAGCCGGGTGTCGAGTTGTATGTTGAAGATCACGGAGCAGGAGACGTCCTCGTTTTTATACCGGGATTTACTTTTACGACAGAGGTTTTCTCCAGGCAGGTGGATCACTTTTCAAAAACGCACCGGACGATTGTCATCGATCCGAGAAGTCATGGGCGCTCGACAATGACGGTTCATGGCAACGACTACGTCACGCATGGAACCGACCTGAAGAAAGTCTTACAAGCGTTAAAAATCGAGAACCCCACGCTGATCGGCTGGTCGTTCGGATGTCTCACCGTATGGGAATACATCCGCCAGTTCGGCGCAGAAGGAATAAAAGGGCAGGTTTTTATTGATATGCCGCCAAAATCCTTATCTCTCCATGAAAATCAGGACTGGGTGGAAGGAAAACTTGATGATATGGCGGCTGCCTATACCAACTATCTCCATAACCCTAAGGGACAGCGAGATTTCATTTCCGCCTATGCGAACGGGGTGATGGTCCAGAGAGATTTAACAGAGGAGGAGCTGTCGTGGCTGGTGGAGCAGTCCCTCACCACCCCCTATTACATCGCAGCCAACCTGTTTTCATCCGGCCTGTTTTCAGACTATCGGGAGGAAGCTGCTTCAGGAAGTCAACAGATTCCGACCTTGTATGTCATTGCTGAACACTGGAGCGCCACGGCCCGCCCTTACTTAAACAAGCTGGCTCCGGAAGCAGGGATTGATGTACTCGGAGGTCACCTGATGTTCTGGGAACACTCGGGAAGGTTCAATACGCTCCTGGAAGCCTTCCTCCACAAACAAACCTGACAAAAAAACCTTTATGGTTTATCTAAAGCGGCCTCCTGTGTCATAGAGGTCGTTTTCTATCATATAAATCTATTATGGACAAGATGTTGTGTACTCGATAAGAAATGAGGGTATAGATTTATAACTTACAGGGAGGTGAAAACGAATGGCTTTGGAAGTCCTATGTGAAGTGAACAACTGCATCCATAATGAAGGTGGGGAAAAGTGCGGAGCTCCTGCCATCTCCATCGTCAGCGAATCCGGACGTACCGCTTCCTCTCAGGAAGAAACCGACTGCCGGACATTTGAAGCAAAAGAAGCTTGATGGTCTCTCCATTCCCAGTGGCCTTCACGGCTGCTCTTTTTTTCCACCCTACTGATAAAAAGAATCATTTTCACTCCACGGATCCCTCTCCCACTTTCCTCCCATTTATAAACAAGATGGTTCCCCGAAGCTTCACATCCCTTTATCATGAAACGTGAGTGTTGACTCACAATTCATAAAGAGGTGACGAAAAATGGCTGATATCCTGATGATCAACGTTCCCGCAGAGGGGCACGTAAACCCGAGCCTCGGTGTTGCGAAGGCCTTTGCCGACCGTGGGGACAACGTCCACTACATAACTACTGAAAAATATAAATCCCGGCTTGAAGGTGTAGGGGCTAACGTCTATCTACATGAGGACCACCTGCTCATCGGCGGTGTTGATCCTACTTCAGAAGAAGGGATCCAATTTTTCATGAACATCATGCTGCAGACCTCCACCGATATCTTATCGATAACGAAGCAGCTTGCGGAAGAGATCTCCTTCGATTTTGTTTACTATGATTCTTTCGGAGCGGGAGAACTCGTCAGAGACTACCTGCACATTCCAGGCTTCTCATCATCCGCCTCATTCCTGATTCCTGAAGATTACCGCAAACGTCTTCCTCTTCATCCGGAGAACACCGGTACAATGGAGTACAGCGATAAAAACAGGCAGCTGATGGAAACAATGAAACAGGAATTCGGAGTAGCGCCATCGTCCATGCTTCAATTCATGCATAATCAAGGAGAGCGGACGATGGTCTACACCAGTGCTTACTTTCAGCCTCAATTAGACGAATTTGGTAAGGAAAACCACTTTATCGGGCCAAGTTTTCCTGAACGGAAGGGCACCCATGACTTCCCTCTACAAGATTTAAAAAATGAAAAAGTGCTGTACATCTCGATGGGGACCGTTCTCGATCAAGTGGAAGAGTTTTTCAACCAATGCATCGACGCTTTTGCCGACTTTGATGGAAAAGTAGTCATTGCGGCCGGATCTTTTGCAGATTTTAATAAAATCAATGCGGCTCCGGAAAACTTTATCATCCGGTCCTACGTTCCTCAGCTTGACGTGCTGGAACACACGGATGTCTTTTTAACCCATGGTGGGATGAACAGCGTGAATGAAGCCATTGATAAGGAAGTTCCGATGGTTGTTCTTCCTCGTGATAAAGATCAGCCCATGGTGGCAGCGAGGCTTGCGGAGCTGCATGCCGGTTATCCGATTTTCCCTGGAGACGTATCGGAAGAAACCCTGCACCAAGGAGTGGATCAAGTCGTGAATGATGGAACCTACCTGGAAGGCATCCGGAAGATTAAGGAAAGTTTTGATCACTGCGGCGGCCCGCAGGAAGCTCTCGCCGTAATCGATCGATACCTGGAACAAAGGATATAAAAAAGCCGGGACTTAAAAGAAGTCCCGGCTTTTCTCGTTCTTATTTTTTCTCTTCGGCAAATGTCTTGATGCGGTCAGCAATCTCATTACGGACACGCTGGAATACCGCCCATTTTTCTTCCTCTGTCCCTTCCGCTTTCGCCGGGTCATCAAAGCCCCAGTGGAAACGTGTGACGTGAGGAGGTGTCATCGGACATTTATCATTGGCATCACCACAGAGGGTGATTGCATAAGCTGCGTTAGTAAGGACATCGTTATCAATGATTTCAGACTCTTGGCCACTGATATCAATATCCACTTCATTCATCGCTTTCACAGCATTCGGGTTCAAGCCATGAGCTTCGATACCCGCTGAGCGGACATCAAATTCCTCTCCCAGGTATTCTTTTCCGAATCCTTCCGCCATTTGACTGCGGCAGGAATTTCCTGTGCATAGAAAGTAAATGACTGGTTTGTCAGACATAAAGCATTTCTCCTTTTTAAATGGTCGTTATAAGATGAGCAGCCATACATAGAGACCGGCTAATGTAATGAATAAAGTGGGAACGGTAAGGATGATTCCGATCTTAAAGTAATAGCCCCAGGAAATTTTCACACCTTTTGTCGAAAGGACGTGAAGCCATAATAAGGTGGCCAGGGAGCCGATCGGCGTAATCTTCGGCCCAAGGTCGGAACCGATGACGTTGGCGTAAATCAAAGCTTCCCTCATTGTTCCCGTTGTATTCGTCTCAGCAATCGCCAGGGCATCAATCATCACTGTCGGCATGTTATTCATAATGGATGACAGGATTGCCGCAATGAATCCCATTGATACAGTACCGACAAACAAGCCTTGGTCCGCTGTGGCCTGAATCACATCAGCCAGGACGTCCGTCAAGCCGGCGTTACGCAGGCCGTAGACAACGACATACATCCCAACCGAGAAGAAAACGATGGCCCACGGGGCTCCTTTGATGACTTCTCCTGTTTTTACAGCGGCACTTCTGCGCGCCATTAACAAGAAGAAAATGGCCACAATGCCGGCAATAATCGATACTGGAATACCGAGCGGCTCACTCGCGAAGTATCCAACTAACAGAATCACCAGGACGGCCCACGATAAGCGGAACATTTTATGATCCTGGATTGCATCCACAGGCTTCTTCAGCTGAGCCAGATCATACTGCCCCGGAATACTCTTACGGAAAAACAAGAATAAAACGAGGATACTGGCCGCTAAGGAAAACAAGTTCGGTACAACCATACGGGAGGCGTATTCAATAAAACCAATGTCGAAAAAGTCCGCAGAAACAATGTTGACGAGGTTACTGACAATCAGCGGCAGTGAAGTCGTATCTGCAATAAATCCACTTGCCATAATAAACGGAAGAACGATAGCTTCCTTGAAGTTCAAATTTCGTACCATCGCCAGGACAATCGGCGTCAAAATCAACGCCGCCCCGTCGTTGGCAAACAAAGCAGCCACAACTGCACCAAGCAGGGTGACATAAATAAACATGCGCCGGCCATTTCCTTTAGCAGCACGCGCCATATGGAGCGCCGCCCATTCGAAAAAGCCGATTTCATCCAAAATCAGCGAAATGATGATAATCGCCACGAACGCAAGGGTGGCGTTCCAGACGATATCCGTCACAGCGAGAACATCCTGAAAATCAACGACACCAAAAATCAGAGCAAGTATGGCACCCGCACAGGCGGACCATCCAATCCCCAGATTTTTAGGCTGCCAGATGACAAAGATCAGGGTAAGTATAAATATAATCGTTGCTATCCATGCCAAATCCGAACAATCCTCCTACTAGTCACACTGGATGCGTCTGCCCGCTTTCTCCAATGCGATTAACTTTTCTTTTTGATCAGGTATTTGATTCAAAACTTCCTCAATAATCGGGTAGGTCTCATGACTGGTGTTCAAAGAGTAAAAGATCCACTGCCCTTTGCGCTTCTCCTTGACTAAGCCGGCATCCCGCAGCTTTCGTAGATGCTGGCTGACCGAAGGCTGACTCATCTCCAGGACATCTACAAATTCGCAGACACAACACTCTCCATCTTTCAGCAGCCCAACAATTGTCAGACGGGTTTTATCTCCAAGAAGCTTCAGCGTTTTTGCAGCTTCTTCCAACGTCATTATGGTTTTCTCCATACCATCACCTCAACCATCAGTGTATAAGTATATGCTTATATTTGCAACATAAAATTAACCCCTCTCCTTTTCATTATGCTTCCATGGGTGCCACATGTCCTCCATATATTTCGACCGGACGGGCCCACCGGCAAAGCGCAGCAGCAAATAGCTGCCTATCAGAACAGACCATAAAAACAGGAGGGAATAAACAGGAATCGTCATGATCTTTCCATCCCGCACTGTCCGGGATGATCGCACCACATACGCTCTTCAACTTCAGTGACATCCATGTTCAATCCATCAGCGATTCTCCGGATAAAGGATGATGATGGATAAAGCACCTCTTTTTCGAGGCGTTCAACAGAAGCAGCATCTGTACCAAGAACCCAGGCCAACTCTTCTACACTCATGCCCATTCCTTTTCTTCTCTGCTGCAATTCCACCCCATAACCCTCACAAGGTTTTTGAGTTACCATATACAGCCTCCTTAAAATAGTTATATAAGTATATACTTATAAGTTAATGAAAATATGTTAACTCAACATATATAGAAAGTAAATATTGAGTTAAGAAGGAACTTCCATAGAAAAACCCCTTCGGCATTCATTATGTGGCGAAGGGGTTGGCTTAGAATGAAATCCTTTTATCAAAACGGAGGCCTGACTGGAGTCACATAGTCAAATAAGACTAACTAAAACACATCTGTCATGACTTTCAATCCTATTGGAGTCTTTCCGTTTTATGAATCTTCCTATTGTAACTCCGTAGGAATGGTGATAGTATACTAGTCATAAATAGTATGTCACATTAACGCTAAACACTTAATTAGTGTGTCATAATAAGTCGCATTCTCGAAAAGAACGGCGAAATCACTCGTACACCCCCGGGTTTTGCGGCCATCACAAAAACAAACAGGGAGAGGTCTTGTGACTAAACAAATGACTGTGTACATCGTATCGGACTCCGCAGGTGAATCCGCTGATCTTATGATCAAGACAATTATGAGCCAATTCACCGGACAAGACATCATCATCAAGCATTTTTCCTATGTACAGGATCATCAGGAAATGAATAATGTCATCACATTAGCCAAATACAACCCTTCCATCATCGCCTACACGATCGTGACCCCTGCTCTCAAGCAGTACTTGGATCAACGAGGGAAAGAAGAAGGCCTTACAGTTGTCGATTTGATGAATCCGCTCATGGATGTTTTTTCTCAAAAGTTTCAAATGGAACCCACTTGTGAACCTGGACAGATCAGAAAACTGGACGAAGACTATTTCAAAAGAATCGAAGCGATTGAATTCGCTGTGAAATACGATGACGGGCAGGAAGCCAGAGGCCTGAACCAGGCAGACCTTGTTCTCGTCGGTGTTTCCCGGACATCCAAGACTCCTCTATCGATGTATTTAGCCAATAAGAAAATTAAAACGGCCAATGTCCCGCTGATTCCGGAGATTCCGCCACCACCGGAACTTTTTTCAATTCCGGGAATCAAATGCATCGGCCTGATCATTACTCCTGAGAAGTTGAACGACATCCGTAAAGAACGCTTGAAAAACCTCGGCCTTACCGGTCCTGCTAATTATGCGTCTCTGAACCGGATCCTGACTGAACTGGAATACGCTCAAAATATTATGAAACGTATCGGCTGTCCCATTATCGATGTGTCCAACAAAGCCATCGAAGAAACCGCTGATATTATTTTAGATCTCTATAACAAGAGGGGGAGTTTTGCGTGATGGATAAGACGTTTGTTTTCATGTTCGATGAGCTTAAACATGCAGGGAAAGAATTATTGGGTGGAAAAGGAGCCAATCTGGCTGAAATGACGAAGATCGGTCTGCCGGTTCCCTACGGGTTTACAATCACGACGGATACGTGCCGCTCCTACTACGACTCCGGACAGCAGCTTCCAGAAGAAGTTGAGGATCAGGTCTTGGATGCACTGAAAAAACTGGAGGAGACCACGGGTAAGGAGTTGGGCAGTCCATCGAATCCCCTCCTCGTCTCTGTCCGTTCAGGCGCAGTTCATTCAATGCCCGGGATGATGGACACTGTTTTGAACCTGGGAATGAATGATGACACGGTCAAAGGCATGGCCGAACTGACCGGCAACCCTCGTTTCGCCTATGACTCCTACCGCCGCTTCATTCAAATGTTCAGTAATGTTGTGTTAAAAGTGGACCACTATCATTTTGAGCAGCGTCTTGAAAACGTTCGTTCTTCAAAAGGATACACATCCGATACACAAATCACCGCTGAAGATTGGAAAGGAGTGATCGAAGAATTCAAAGCCATCGTATGCACGCAATCGGACCGGATCTTTCCGGAGGACCCGAAGGAACAGTTGTTTCTCACCATCCGTGCTGTCTTCGACTCCTGGAACAATCAACGCGCCATTTTATACCGCCGCCTCCATCAGATTCCAGGTCACCTGGGCACAGCCGTGAATGTGCAGAGTATGGTGTTCGGAAACACGGGCGAAGATTCCGGTACAGGTGTAGCGTTCACCCGCAATCCGTCCACCGGAGAATCTGAGTTGTATGGAGAATACTTGATCAACGCTCAGGGCGAGGATGTGGTCGCCGGCATCCGCACCCCTCAGCCCATCGCAAGTCTGCACTACGACATGCCGGAAGTCTATCAACAGCTGGTGGACACGTGTAATCTGTTAGAAAATCATTATAAAGATATGCAGGATATCGAATTCACGGTGGAACGCGGAAACCTGTTCATCCTTCAGACCCGGACAGGTAAGCGGACGGCTCAGGCGGCCATTAGAATGGCTGTTGAAATGGTAGAGGAAAAGATTATGAATAAGCGTGAGGCGCTGTTACGTGTCGACCCCGATCAGCTCCACCAGCTTCTCCACCACCGGATTGACCCGGGGCATGGGAAGACACAGATCGCCAAAGGACTGCCGGCTTCCCCGGGCGCTGCCTCCGGACAGGTCGTTTTTGATGCCGATGAAGCCGAAGAACTGGCCGGAAACGGAAAGAAGGTTATCCTCGTCCGCCCGGACACGACACCGGATGATATTCACGGCATCGTAGCAGCCCAGGCCGTCGTAACGAGCCGCGGCGGTATGACAAGTCATGCGGCCGTTGTCGCCAGAGGGATGGGAAAAGCCTGTATCTGTGGGTGCGACTCCATCAAAATTGACCTGGAAGCCGGACAATTTACAGCAGGATCTGTCACAATCCATTATGGCGACCTGATGACCATCGACGGAGCCACTGGTGAGATTTTCTCAGGAAATATCCCAATGATTGAGCCGGAACTATCCGATGAATTCCAGCTTCTCCTCCAATGGGCGGATGAGGAAGCTCAGATGGGTGTGCGGGCCAACGCCGACAACCCCGTTGATGCTGCCAAAGCTCTGGAATTCGGTGCAGACGGCATCGGGCTCTGCCGGACCGAGCACATGTTCATGGACGCTTCCCGGCTGCCGACGGTACAGAGTATGATTTTGTCAGAAACGACCATCGAACGGAAAGAAGCGTTGGATAAGCTGCTGCCGATGCAGCAGGAGGATTACGAGAAAATCTTTGAAGTCATGCAGGGACATCCGATTACGATCCGCTTGTTGGATCCACCACTCCACGAATTCCTCCCTGATAAGGAAGAACTGCTCGTCGACGTAACAAGACTTTCCTACACGGATCCTGACTCGCAGGAACTGCAGACGAAGAAAGACATGCTGCGTAAAGTGCGGCTTCTGGAAGAATCCAATCCGATGCTCGGCCACCGCGGCTGTCGTCTCGGTATGATCCATCCTGAAATCTATGAAATGCAGGTCAGAGCCGTCTTCCAAGCCGCGGCCAATGTTATGAAAAAAGGAATCACGGTCATCCCCGAAATCATGATCCCTTTAGTAACCCATGTCAACGAACTGAAAGACATGCGCCGACTCGTCCTGAACATCAGCCGTCAGGTGGAAGAGCAGGAAGGAGAGGCGTTTCAATACTCGATCGGAACGATGATTGAAACGCCGAGAGCCGCGTTAACGGCCGACCAGGTCGCACAGGAAGCCGACTTTTTCTCCTTTGGAACGAACGACTTGACCCAGACCACATTCGGGTTCAGCCGGGATGACGCAGAAGGGAAATTCCTCCACCATTACGTCGAAAACGATGTCCTTCCGCAAAATCCGTTCGTATCACTGGATCAGGATGGCGTCGGAAAATTGGTAGAAAGCGGCGTGAAGCTGGGCCGTCAGACGAAGCCATCTTTAAAAACCGGCATCTGCGGAGAACACGGTGGCGAAAAGACATCCATCCAGTTCTGCTTTAACCTTGGGATGGATTATGTCAGCTGCTCCCCTTTCCGGGTCCCTTCCGCCCGGCTGGCAGCAGCTCAGGCATCCGTTCGTCATTCACTCCACGTTCCGCAATATCAATAATAGAAGAATCAAGATATTTTCCACAAAAGAAAGGACGCTGAACCGCCCCTCCGAGGTGTTTGTTCAGCGTCCTTTTTCTATGAAATTACCAGGATACCTTTTTCCCGCTCAGCTTCTTCACACCGATTTCTTTGGTTTGCTTTTTCTTCTGCTGTTTACTGAGCCAGTACTGCTCGATTTCTTCGAGTGTCTTCCCTTTCGTTTCCGGAACGAGCTTCCAGACGAAAGCAAAGGATAGAACACACATCAGGCCGTAGAGACCATACGTGAAGCCTGCACCCAATTCAAGAAGAGTCGGGAACGTCGTTGACACGAGCAGGTTACTTCCCCAGTTCACCGCAACGGTCAAAGCCATGACCTGCCCACGGATTTTGTTCGGGAATAGTTCTGATGCGAGCACCCATGTCAACGGACCGAAAGATAAGTTGTAAAATGCCACAAACACCAGGATGGAAATCAGTGCGCCAATGCCCATCGATCCGGCGAATGACAGGGCAGCAATGCCGAACATCCCCACTGCCATTCCGACAGAACCGATAAGAAGCAGTCGCTTACGACCAACTTTTTCAACGAACATAAGAGCAATCAGGACGAAGATGAAGTTTACAACACCAATCATGATCGTCTGCAGCATGGAGCTGTCTGAAGATGCACCCATGTTGGCGAAAATACGCGGCGCGTAATAAAGGATAACGTTGATTCCGACGAATTGTTGAGCGATTGCCAGCAGCAGTCCTACAGAGACGACCAATTTACCATAAGAGAAGATGCTCGTTTTCGTCTTATCAAGCTTGTCAACGGCCTGTCTGATATTTTTATAAATCTCCCGAGCCGCTTCTTCAGAGCCGTTCACTTTCTTAAGAATATTCATCGCTTTTTTATCCTTATTTTTCATAACCAGATAACGCGGCGTCTCCGGTACGAGGAACAATAATCCGAAGAACAACAGAGCCGGTATAGCTTCTGAAGCAAACATATACCTCCAGCCAATATCATTGATCCAGCTCATACTTTGTCCTGCAACGATTCTCCAGTTAATAATGTATACAACCAGCATCCCGAAAATAATCGCGAGGTTATACAGAGTGACCAGCTTCCCTCGGATTTTCGCCGGTGCCGTTTCACTGATATACAACGGCCCCAGTCCGGATGCAAGCCCTACGCCGATACCACCAATGATTCTATAAATATTGAACATAATGAAAAGACCCATGGTCGGTTCACCTTTAGTAAAGAATAAAAACTCCGGTGAACTGGAAAGGAGTGCGGAAAAGAAAAACAGGACAGCCGCAACGATCAGTGAATTCCTCCGTCCAATCCGATCGGAAATCATCCCGCTCATCAATCCACCAGCAATACAACCAATCAAAGCACTGGAAACCGTCAACCCTTGAAATAATTTACTCAATCCTAAACTATCTATGAAGTAGACTTCCAGAGACTGTTCTGCACCAGAGATAACAGCTGTATCATAGCCGAACAGCAGCCCTCCCAACGCTGCAATCACAGATAAGAATATAATGTACGTCCGACTTCGTTTCATCTGCTTGGAACATCCTCTCTTAAAATTTCGATTAATCTAACAGTCTGAACCTGAATAAAATGAAATCCATTCCATATGGATTATCTATCGAATACTCCTATTCCCTCCTTCAGTCTGATAACTTCTATAATTAGGTAAATGTGAATTCTTAGCTGTACATTTCTCTGAATCACAACTTTTAAAACATCCCCCGCAAAATGAAAGGGTTTACAATTGAATCTTTTATACGCTGGATGTGCCCGCACGCCTGGGATATATAATACTTAGAAAAAATTTACTATTGGTTGCTATTTTAGAATTTATAATAAATTTATAACATTTATAAAAAGTTTAGTTCTTTACGGAGAACGCACGGTTGTGATCGTTTACATATAACAAAAAAACGAATCCCTTTTGTTTAGGAATCCGTCTTTTTTTCAGCTCTCGAATAAGTAGGAATCATAAGGGTCCCTGTGATGAACACCGCATAGGAAAGGATACGGATAACGTCATAATAGTTCCCTGACCTGAAGTAGATCAAGTTGATTACCATTGTGGCTGCACTTGCCACGACAAATAGGATTCCCCATTTTTGTTTGGTCAAAGCTACACCTCATTTCCTAATACAGTAAGATATTACCACAAAATTCTTTTTCATGGACAAAAACTGTTGCCGTTTAATTTTCAAAACTTTCGTTAAAATACACTGAATTGTTGCTACAATAGACCTTATATTCCCTTTATATGGAGGATTACATATGAAAAAGCTTTTTCGAGTTTCCCTGCAAGTGAAAATTCTCGGCTTGGTTATCGTTCTCATTCTCCTGGTATTAAGTTTAACCACTTTCCTATTCACATCGATGGAATCCCGGGAGGATGTGGAGAATGCAGAAGATCTTGCTCTTCAGTCAGCCAGGACGCTTTCTCTTATCCCTGTCGTTCAAGAAGCATTTAAGCGTAATCGAACGTCAGAAAACCTCAATAACATAGTCGAACAAATGAAAGACGAGATAGGTGCAGATGCGGTTAAACTCGTGGATCGAGACGGCCGTCTTTACAGCTATGCCGGGAACACGGAAACGAGGACAGTGGTACAGGAAGACTATTATAAGACTGTCGTGTTTGGCAGCCGCTACTTATTAACTACTAGTCAAGGCGACACTCAGACACTAAAAGCCTTCGCACCTATTGTGGTGGATTATGAGGACTACAAAAAAGTAGAAGGCGCTGTTGCTGTAGAGTTCCAAATGAATTCCATCTACAACGAGATCAAGACAGATATGAAGAACATGGTATCCCTTTCTGCCTCTGTATTTTTACTAGGAATCGCAGGTAGTTTTTTACTGGCCAGAAGTATCCGTAAAGACACTCTCGGCCTCGAACCGTTCGAAATATCTGCGTTATTCAGGGAACGCAATGCAATTGTGCAGTCGGTGAAGGAAGGATTGATTGCCTTTGACCATGCAGGAAAAATTACGTTGATCAATGTATCTGCTAAAAACTTACTGAATGTACAGGGGGAAATGAAAGGACGATCAATCAAGCATATGATTCAGTCTCCGGAACTCCTTCGCCTGTTGAGCTCTGAGAAGGGACTCATCAATGAGGAATTGGAATATAAAAACAAAACAGTCATCGTTAACAGCAGTCCAATCATTGAAGAGGGACGCCGGACTGGTACGGTGGTGAGCTTAAGAGATAAAACAGAAATTAAGGAAATGGTTGATGCCCTCTCTGATGTACGTCAATACTCAGAAGATTTGAGAGCACAGGCTCATGAATATACGAGCAGACTGTACGTTATTATGGGTCTGATCCAGCTTGAAAAATACGAAGATGCGATCAAGCTCATTAAAGAAGAAGCTAATGATCAAAAACAAGTCTCCGACGTATTTTTTAAAGACATTCTAGACGAAAAGATACAGGCTATCCTTCTTGGGAAATTTGCGAAGGCATCAGAGAAAAAAATAAACTTCCAAATTGAAGAAGGAAGCTCCCTGGATGTACTCCCTCCCCACATCCCTTTGTCCCCAATGATTACGATTCTTGGGAACATCATAAACAATGCATTTGAAGCTGTAGCCAATGAGCCTGAAAAGCAGGTCACTTTTTTTGTTACAGATTTGGGGAAGGATATTGTTTTTGAAATCGAGGACACTGGAAGCGGGATACCTGAAGAAAAAGTAGAGCATATCTTTGAAAAAGGCTACTCCTCTAAAGGGGGGAATCGAGGCCTTGGCTTAGCCAGCGTTAAAGAAGAACTTGAAAAACTCCGCGGATCTATTGAGCTCACCAGTGAACCTTATAAAGGGACCGTTATCTCGATCATTTTACCTAAAACCATGAAAGGAGCATCCACATGATACATGTACTAATTGCTGAAGATGACTTTCGAGTAGCCCAGATCCACGAGAATTTCATAGATAAAATAGAGGAAATGTCTTTGATCGGAAAGGCTTTAAATGCTGAAGAGACACTGACCCTGCTGAATCAAACCCATGTCGACCTCATTCTATTAGACGTATATATGCCGGATGTACTAGGCACAGATCTCTTACATAAGATTCGTGAAATCCAGCCTTCTGTCGATATCATCATGATTACAGCTGCTACGCAGAAAAGTTTTCTAGAAAGAGCTATTCACTATGGGGTTCAGGACTACCTAATTAAACCGGTCACGCTTGAGCAATTCACAACATCCATGAACAGATATCAAAAGAAAAAACAGATGTTGAAGGAAATAGACGAAGTGGATGAAAACCTTCTTCATCAAGTCTTTCGAACAGAACATAAAAAATCCGAAACCACTTCCCTCCCCACAGGTATTGATGGAAGAACATTAAGTAAAATTAAAGCGATTTTAGAAGAGGAACAGGCTGGAATCACATCTGAGAAGGCCGGTGATAGAATCGGCGCCTCCAGGACAACAGCCCGAAGGTACCTGGAATATCTTGTAGGAACGGAAGAAGCGGCGGTGGAGCAGGTTTATGGAATTGTAGGACGCCCGGAACGTAGATATTATTCTAAAACTTCTTCGTGAATTTAATGAACAAAATGTTTTTTAAGTATTAAAAACACAATATTTTGTAAACGTTTACAAAAATGCACCTCCACGAGTAGGCTGTTAAATAACACTTAGTTGAACTCAGTGAATAACCCAAATCAAAAGGAGTGTATGTTTCATGCGAAAACTCGGATTAATTTCGATTCTCATCCTTACAGTGCTTCTGGCCGCATGCTCCAGTAATGCTTCAGGAAACGGTGGTTTTCCCAGCAAGAATATGGAGATTGTAGCCCCTGCCTCTCCAGGGGGCGGATGGGATATGACTGCGCGTTCGATTGAAAAAGTCCTTAGTGATGAAAGTCTCGTAGAACAGAATATTACAGTCGTCAACAAGCCCGGGGGTGGTGGTGAAGTAGGCTGGAAGTATTTACAGTCAAAAGATGCTCATACGTTATCGGTAAACTCCAGCCTTGTCTTAACAAACAATCTTCTTGGACAAAGTGAACAGTCCTACAAAGATTTTACACCGATTGCTACCCTTGCCACCGAGTGGCAGGTACTCGCTGTTCCAGCGGATTCAAAGTATGAAACAGCTACAGAATTATTGGAAGCTGTGAAAAAAGATTCTACCTCAGTGAAAATCGGTGTTGGTCCGGGACTAGGGAACGATGACCACTTATCTTTAGTACAGGCGGCAGGTGAATACGGCATCAATCCTTCAGAGTTGAATTTCCTTGTTTATGAGGGCGGCGGTGATATTGTAACCGCCCTGCTTGGCGGTCATGTAGATGCTGTAACTACATCCTTGTCCGATGTGAAAGATCAGCACATCGCTGGTAAATTGAAGATTCTCGCTGTATCCTCCGACAAGCCGGTCGAAGGAATTGAAGATGTACCAACATGGCAGGATGAAGGCGTGGACATGGTATTTCCTCACTGGAGAGGAATTATGGGACCACCGGATATGACAGAAGAAGAAATTGCTTATTGGGACGAAAAAATAAGTGAAATGGTCGAAACCGATCAATGGAAAAAGATCCTCGAGAACAATGACTGGGAAGATTTTTATAAGAATAGTGAAGAATCAAAAGTCTTCATGGAAGAACAGAATGAACTTTATCAGGAACTTGTCAACGAATCCGGCATGATGAAATAAAACCTTTCCTGCTGCCTATCCTGGCAGCAGGTATTCCCTAATGCGAGGTGAATCATCAATGAAAATCATGAAACTCAGTCTTCCTATTCTCACAACCATTTTTAGTATAGTTTTATTAATTTCATCCTTCAACTTAGAGAAAGCCACCCTGGGTAACCCATACGGACCCATCTATTTCCCAGCAGGGATAAGTATACTCATGTTCATTTTCAGCATCATTTATCTCATACAGGAACTTAAAAATATCCATAAGGAAAATCCCGATCTTATACAAATGCTGTCAGGAAGAACGCCAAAACTCATCGGCATAACGATTGGACTCGGAATCATCTACTCCCTGCTGTTTATACCCCTTGGCTTTCTACCTTCCACGATCCTCTTTTTAGGTGCCCTGCTGTTCTTTATCAATGGCTGGAGAAAGTGGCTCGTGAACTCAATTGTCGCCGTAAGCTTTTCTTTTATAAGCTGGTATGCATTCAGTGAATTACTCGGAGTCAGTCTACCTTAGGAGGTGTACCTATGGATGTTGGAAGTTTTCTAGATGGATTGTCTATTGCTGTAGAGCCCGCCAACCTTTTATGGATCCTTATTGGCGGTTTACTAGGGACTATAGTTGGTATGCTGCCAGGCTTAGGTCCAGCGACAGCAGTAGCCGTATTGATCCCTATTACATTCGGAATGAACCCGGTAAGCGCCATTATTTTAATGGCTTCCATTTATTACGGAGCCATGTACGGAGGCTCCAGAAGTTCGATCCTGCTGAATACCCCGGGGGATGGATCAGCGATTGCCGCCACCTTCGACGGGTATCCGATGGCGAAGAAAGGACAGGCCGGAGAAGCCCTCGCCATATCTGCTGTAGCCTCGTTCATTGGCGGGCTGATTGCCGTAGTGGGATTCATTTTCCTTGCAGAGCCTTTAGCGAATTTCGCCTTGGAATTCGGCCCGGCCGAATACTTCTTATTAATGCTGCTCGCGTTATCTGCGATTGTAGCTTTATCTATTGGAAAAATGGTCAAAGGTTTTCTTGCTATGATGATCGGCCTCAGTCTCAGTACTTTCGGAATCGATACTCAGACAGGTGTCTATCGCTTTACTATGGGGGTTCCACACCTCAGTGAAGGCATCGATTTCCTCATTGTAATCATCGGAGTGTATGCCATTGGAGAAGTGCTCTACAACTTTTTGAATATCGATAAACAAAAGAAAGATAAGAAAAAAGTCGGGAAAGTCTGGTTCACCAAAGACCAGTGGAAACGATCCAAATGGCCGATTTTACGAAGCGGACCGCTCGGATTCCTAATTGGTGTTCTTCCCGGTGCTGGAGGTTCAATTGCTTCCATGATCAGTTATACAACAGAAAAACAGATTTCCAAGTGGTCTGAAGAATTCGGCGAGGGAGCTCCCGAGGGATTGGCTGCACCCGAATCTTCCAACAACGCCGCTTCTGTCGGCGCGATGATTCCTTTACTTACAATGGGAATCCCAGGATCAGGAACAACCGCTGTCATGCTTGGTGCCTTAATCATGCTCGGATTACGCCCCGGACCACTGTTATTCGAACAGCAGCCTGAAACGGCGTGGGCCTTGATCAACAGCATGTTTCTTGGAAACATCGCCCTGGTTGTCATTAACATTTTATTAGTAGGATTGTTAGTCAAAGTGTTGGACACACCGGCGAAAGTCCTTTACCCCATAATTGTCCTGCTGGCGTTTATCGGAACGTATACGTTAAGTTACTCAACCATGGATTTCTTCCTGCTGCTTATTTTCGGACTGCTCGGTCTGATGATGAAAATTATGGACATTCCCATTGCACCATTAGTTCTTGCCCTCATCGTTGGAACCGATATGGAACAGAATTTCCGTATGGCTGTTCTTTCCTCGAACGGAAGCCTGGGTATATTCTTCTCCTCAGGGGTAAGTGTTGCACTCGTCATCCTGACTATATTGTCCCTTTTCTACCCTTTGATTATGAAGCTGATTAAGAAGAGAAGCGAAAAGCAGAACGAAGAACCTGAAAACGTCTATAAATCTTCTTGAATTTTTCGGATCTATTCATGAAAAAGCCACCTATTCCAACGGTGGCTTTTTCAGTCTATGTAAGGAGTATCGGTATGAAAAAACAAACAGGCATCCTGCTATCCACATTCATTATATACCTTCTTTTTTTCCAGCCTTTCATAGACTGGGATGTAAAAGTTCAAGCCGTTGCTGCCCTGGTCATTATCCAGATGCTGTGGATTGGCCGGGTCTTCCCTTTAGCATTCAGTTCTCTCCTCTTTATCCTGCTCCTATCCTTTCACTTCTTCAGCTTTGAAGAAACGCTGTCCTATATCAGTTCTGAAATTGTATGGCTCCTTTTTGCTACGTTTATTATTTCCCATGCCTTTATTGAAACCGGCCTTGCCAGCCGGCTTTCTCTCAAGCTGATGTCTGCTTCCAGAGGATCCGGGAGAGGACTTATTCTTATTTGTTATGGGCTCATGCTGGTTCTATCCATTCTCATCCCTTCCAATATAGGAAAAGCAAATCTCATCACTTCCGTGCTTGATCGATTATTAAAGAGCATTAAGGGCATCAATAATATAGAGAACCTCGGAAAATCACTATTCATAGGCGTCAGCTATTTGACGGCTATTGCTGGTGCCATGGTCGCTACAGGTGCCAGTTCAACCCTTTACACGTTTGGTTTGTTCACTGATATTTCGAGTTCTATCAACTATATGTCCTGGGTCGTCTACTTCTCTTTCCCCATTCTTTTGTTTCTGCTGACCTTATGGGGAATCATGATCTGTATGTTTCCACCCGAAAATATACAGAGACATCATTTAAGACAGTTGATAGAGGAAAGATTAGCAGAATTGGGACCGGTAAAGATGTCCGAGAAAAAGGTCATTCTTATCATGAGCCTCACTCTTGTCTTATGGGCATCATCAAGCTACCACAGCTTCTCCATTCCACTCGTCGGCCTTTTAGGTGCTGTTCTCACCCTCCTCCCTTATATAGGTGTGTGGGAATGGGACCAGGCAAAGAAATCAATCAACTGGGAAATGATGCTCTTTTTCGCAAGCACACTGATGGTCTCAGGAATGCTTATTCAAACAGGGACTGTGAAATGGACAGCCTCCTTCATTGTCAGCTCCCTGTCTTCTCAATCAGGACTTTCTGTTATCTTCCTGTTGATGGCAGGCACCCTGCTCATCCGGATCGTTTTTGTTAATGTTCTGGGATTCTTAACCATTATCATTCCACTAGCCGTTCAAATTGGTTACAACTTAGAGGGATTTTCTCCTTTAGCTGTAGGTATGACCGCATTCTTAACAGGGATTCCTGGTTTTTTCTTAATCACTCAATCCCCCGTCCATTTGATCAGCTACTCCTATGGATACTTCACCGATCGGGATCTGCTTAAAGCTGGCCTCCCTGCTTCCCTGTGCTGGGTAATTGTCATTCTTCTCTCTCTTCAGCTTTTTTGGAGATCAATATAAGGTACCTGAAGTGTTCAAGTACTCTTCAGGTTTCTTGAGTGGTTCTTAAGATTTTCTAATTTACAATAGTGAAGTAAATCAGCTCAATAACTTATGAGGACAGTAACCAAAGCTCTCCATCATGCTCAGCAACCCCTGTAATTAGTTGTTTTCCATTCTATGATTGATATTGATGTCAGGCAGACGTTTCTTTTCACGGCTCTAAACAAAGTTTCCCCTTCTTAATCTTCTTGTTTCACACTTCATTCACCCTCTTAAATTGTAATCAATACGAATGAACCTCACGTTTCTATCATATACATTTCTTGTATCTAGTATTGACAAAGTCTATGAAATTCCGGTTAATAATATAGGTATATAATCGAAACCATTACGATTTATTTGCGGAGTGTAAAGGAGGACTTTATTTGTATCAGGATCATTCTCCACCATCCAGTATGATTTATTTTTTATTAGTGATTTTTTTCGCTCTTTTTTTATTTGGGGATACCATCCCTTTTGAAAACATGTTTTCCATCCCGGCCTCTTTATTAGATTTAAATACGATGTTCATCAGCATTGTGTTGGAAGCCATCCCCTTCGTACTTCTTGGTGTATTTATATCTGCAGTAATCCAAACATTTTTAAAAGAAGAAACGCTTAAAAAATTCATACCCGCCAACCCTTATCTGGCTCTGTTCCCTGCCGTTGCCATTGGCGCTGTCTTTCCGGTATGTGAATGCGCGATTGTTCCGATTGTACGAAGACTGATTCAAAAAGGGATGCCGCTTCATGTAGGGATTGTCATCCTTGTCTCCGCCCCTGTCCTTAATCCCATCGTCTTTTTGTCGACGTTTTATGCCTTTCAGACGGACCTTAGTATTGCCTGGGCAAGAATGGGACTGGCCTTCATCGTTTCCTTGCTTGTGGGAGCTGTCATTTATCAATTTTTCGGCAATCGCTGGCAGCTGAATAAAAAAACAACAGAAGCTGCGAAGCACCAGCATACCCATGACAACGATCGGTCAGGTAAAATTGCCGAAACATTCCAGCATGCCAGTGATGAATTTTTCGATATGGGGAAATTCCTCATTATTGGAGCCTTATTCGCCGGGATCGTTCAAACTTATGTTGCACGGGAAACATTGATGGATATTGGGAATGGAGCACTGGCCGGACCAGCGGTGATGATGGGACTGGCCTACATTCTATCCTTGTGTTCAGAAGCTGATGCTTTTGTGGCTTCTTCTTTTAAAGGACTCTTTTCTTCGACCTCTATTCTTGCTTTTCTCGTTTATGGACCAATGACGGACTTGAAAAACACCATTTTAATGATGGCTTATTTCAAGAAAAGGTTTGTCCTTGCCTTTTTAGTGATCGTAACGGTTGTCGTATACGCCGTGAGCCTGTGGTATGACGCATTCTTTATATAAAGGAGGAGGATCATGAACCGACCTTCCCATCAATTTCTGAGAAGCATTATTTTATTCGGATTTGTATTATTTCTTGTGAAGCTTATGATTTCCGGAGATATCCAAAAGTTTATTGCGCCCCGTATGATGCCTTACATGTATTTCACCTTAATTGTGCTGGGAGTTCTTGGGAGTATTCAATTCTTTAAAAGTGGGTTTGAAGAGCAGAATCATGACTGCGGATGCGGGCACGACCATGATTACTCCAAATCCAGACTCCGCTCCACAGTTATTTACTTATTATTCATCATCCCTGTGATGACAGGAATGATGTTTTCCGACCATGTGATCGGAAGTTCAGCAGCTTCCAATAAAGGATTCAAATATGAAATGCGTGCAGCCTCTGATCAGTCCAATCTGAATGATCCTTCTTCTATGAATGATACTGGCGAAGGAGAGGGTTTAAACCAGGAAGATGCGGGCGGAGAGGCTGAAAACACGGCCGTTCTGACGCCTGAGAAAAGATATCCCGAGTTATTTAAAGAGCTGCAGGAGACAGAACATCTCCAGATGACTGCCGACAACTACATTGGTTCAATTACATTAATGGAAGACGATATGGACCCTTACGCGGGAAAAAAACTGACGACCCATGGATTCGTATTCCGGGATGACAACTTTCCGGATGATCAGATCGTCGTAGGGCGGTTCGGAATCAGCTGCTGTGTAGCTGATGCAGGGATTTACGGCATTCTTGTTCAAGGGGAGAACCTTGGTCAGTACAAAAATGATACATGGGTGGAAGTGACAGGAACACTTGAAAAAGTACAGATGAACGGATGGGAGCTTCCTCTCATTCAACCGGAAGCGATCAAACCGATCGAGACACCTCCGGAACCGTACGTCTATGAAGACTTAGAATTTGGCGGATAACAAAAAGTCACAGCCCCTGACGGCTGTGACTTTTTATATCAGGCAGACGTTACAATCCGCTCCGCTGACTTTCTCGCACCAGCTATATTCCTCGCGGCCGGTCCGATTTCCAGTTCCGCAAGAGCCCCTGCAACATATAACCCTTCCTTCCATTCCAATGACGTCGACACTATAGGGAATCCGCAGGGCGCGCACGGCAGACCGCACTGTTCAATGAGAGGCTCCAGCCATTCCTTCCCAGGGAGACATGCTTCCGCTCCTGTAGCCAGAATGATAGAGTCACCTGACACAAGCTGCCCACCTGTCAATTGAAGATTGAAACCATGCTCCCCTTTCACAGCTTTTTCTACTTCCCCGGTATATATCTTTAATCTGGAGGCACTCCCCTGCCGTTTCAACTGAACATGGAGATCTCTTGTAATAGAACCTTTATGTCTTGCCTGTTGAATGAACCTCCGGCGTTGGTCATAGCAGGTCAGTTTCTCATAGTCGTTTAAAAACTTCGGACCAAGCCACCCAGGGTCGCTGTCAAAGTCCTCTACCCGGAAGGGGTGACGCTTCACTAGAGAAACAGATGCTATCGAGGTTTTGTTCGACAATGCATTAGCCAGGTGAGCCGCCGTCATCCCTCCTCCAACAACGACAACGCGGCCTTCGTGAGGCACAGGGGTGTGCATATCAAACACATGACTGACAGAAATCCCGTCTTCATGAGCCCATTCAGGATAATGCGGGGAGTGATTGACGCCCACAGCCAGTACCACCTTCTCCCCTTGGACGAGAGAACCATCTTCCAGAGACACATTCCAATGTTGATGTTCTTTGGAAATACCATTGACCATCCCCTGCTTCCAGCATTCTTTAAGGCGTACATCATCAAATACATCCATGCTGTGCTGATTAAACAGGTCCAATTGAGGTCGCGCATACCTCCCTCTGAAAGGCTGGGCAAAGTCATGGCCTTTGGAGTATTTGCTCAGACTATATGGATCTGTGTCCAGGTGGTGGACAGAAGGGGATCTTAAATGAGACATCCCAATCTTTTTCGATAACGTCTGCCACACGTGCATAGGCCCGGGAAATGGATCAATCATTAACAATTCCTCATTCCCTGCTTTTTCTTCAAGAAGCCGCCGGGCCACACAGCAGCCCTGAACACCACCACCAATAATGATCCATTTGTACATAACCTTCAATCTCCTTTAGCTTACCAGCTGGATTTTTTCATCCCCATGGACGGCTGATGTTGATGTTGAATAACAACAGCCGTCCATCTTCTGACTTTAATTTGCCAAAATTAAAACTTTCCTCTATATATAAATAGCATCACGAACAAAACGTAATGATTACTATTTATTGAAGAGTGAATTTTTTTGAGCCACTCTTTGATTCGCATTTATGCTTAAACCGTCCACTGATTAAATAGTAACGGTTACTATTTAATGGCGTACTGATATTAAATCACAGGTTCAAAACGTTGGCAAGAAGAAAATGCAGGTTGGGGGCTCCCTACTCGTAATCAGTCCATACAAAAAGACCCGGTTATAAAAATAACCAGGTCTTTATTCATTTCCTCCGAATACCGATCGTACGACCGGCCTGCTTCGGATGCTCCTGATCCGCATGCATCTGATACACGGAACGAATCCTCTGCTCCACTTCATCAGGAAAAACAGATGGGCGGCCTGTATTTTGATCCATACCCATCAGCATTTCTTCAAGCGTGGCAGTTATTTCACCATGTTGATTCTTCATCGTTAGAAACAAATGAATACGTTTGGCATCATAATCCAGAACGCGGGCGGTGATTTCAAATGGCTCGTCCTCATGCATTTCCTTCAGATAGCAGATGTGCGTTTCCAATGTGAAGATCGTATACGCGTAGTGGCCTCTCGCTGTTTCGTCCAGTCCGATATAATCGATAAACGCATCTGTCGCTAAGCTGAAGGCGCGGTTGTATTCAGCATCGTTCATATGCCCGTTATAGTCCACCCACTCCGGCAGCACGCGGTCTTTATAATGAAAGGATTGTTCCATGAATCCCCCTCCTTTACCGTTTGACAGCGGTCTGTTCTTCCGGCCAGTATTCCTGTACAAGATCATACAGCTTCACTAAAAATTCGTTGCGGTTCTGATCGAGTTCAGCCATCGACATGCCATTGGACTGATGCTCACACCCGGATACGACTTTGTCATACAATTCGTCCGTAAGTTCCGGTGCCTCAAGCTTCGTCCACGGCTTTTTCAAGGCCGGGCCGAACTGCTTCAGCATGTGACGCATACCACCTTCGCCTCCCGCCAGGTGGAACGTCAGGAATGGACCGTACTGGGCATAGCGCATGCCCGCACCGTGGGTGAAGGCTTTGTCTACTTCTTCCGTTGTCGCAATCCCTTCATTAACGATATGAAGAGACTCTCTCCAAATCGCTTCAATCAGGCGGTCTGCAATATGACCTTCAATTTCATGGCGGACGAGCAGGACACTCATATTCAAGCTTTCATAAAAAGCTTTCGCTTTATCTACATTCTCGTCTGTTGTCTGTTTTCCTGCTACGACTTCTACAAGAGGCAGGATATACACAGGATGGAACGGGTGTGCCACGACAAATCGTTCCGGATGCTGTAGATTCTCTTGAAGTTCAGAAGGCATAATGCCCGACGTACTTGAACCAATAATCGCCTCCGGTTTGGCGTGTTTGTCAATCGTCTGCAGCACAGACTGCTTCAATTCCTCCACTTCAGGCACATTTTCTTGAATGAAGTCTGCGTTTTTCACCGCATCCTCTGTATCTTTTACGAATGTTAAACGATCTTTGGAAGCCCCCTCAGCAAGGCCGAGCGCTTCCACATAAGGCCAGGACTGCTCAACAGCCCAGCGCATCCGTTCTTCTGCTCCTTCTGCTGGATCTGCTGCGATCACATCATATCCTTGAGCAAGCATACGAACGATCCAGCCGTTTCCGATAACTCCTGTTCCGACAATGGCCGCTTGTTTAATAGACAACATTATTTCCCTCCATGTGGGTTTCTTAGATTGAGATATTCACGCGCTTCCTGCGGGCTCATCGGTTCAAGATCCAGGCCGCGGAGCATACCTACAGCCTTGTCGACCAGCTGTTCATTCGTTGCAGGAACACCTTTGGAAAGATAAATGTTATCTTCCAGGCCGACACGGACGTTTCCACCGAGCATCGCTGATTGAGAAGCCATCGGCATCTGCATGCGCCCGATTCCAAACGCTGACCAGTGCCCATTCTCCGGAATACGGTTCTTCATATACATCATCGTTTCTGCATCAGCCGCCGCTCCCCACGGAATTCCAAGACAGAATTGGTACATCGGATCGCCGTCGATCAACCCTTCTTGCACCAATTGATTGGCAAAACGAATATGACCGGTATCAAAACATTCCAGTTCCGGCTTCACACCACTCTTCTGGATCATTTCGGCCTGATCTCGAAGCCAATCTGTCGGACTCATATAGATCATGTCTCCGAAATTCGTGCTGCCGCAGTCGAGCGTACACATTTCAGGAAGCAGTTCACCGACAGGCGCATGACGCTCGGTCGGCGTCTGGATATCTGTACCGGCTCCGCCCGCGGCAGGTGTGCTCAAGCTCGGGATGAAATCCCCGCCTCCACCGGACGTAATATTAATGATGACATCCGTTTCCGATTCACGAATCCGGTCGACGATTTCACGATAGTGGTCCACATCATGACTGATGCCTCCCGTCTGCGGATCCCGTGCATGCACGTGGGCAACCGTAGCTCCCGCTTTAGCTGATTCAATCGCAGATGCTGCAATTTCCTTCGGTGTCACAGGGACGTGGGGGTTTTTCTTCATCGTATCTCCCGCCCCTGTGACCGCAGAGGTTAACAATACTTTATTTTTCATTCCAAAGGTCCTCCTTTGAATTGGTTTGTTTGATCATCCAGTTGAAACTATACCATCTGGACTGTTTAGTTTCAAATCCCTTTCAAGAATTCCCTTATCCATCAGGAATCAAAAATCCCCTTCCATCCCTTCAGCATCAATGATTCAATCGTACAAAAATTTCTTTATAAACTTTTAAAACTATTATCAAAGCATATGCTAAATAAAAAACATCAAATAAACGGACCCAGATCGTCATTCCTTGAATATGTACGGACATTCTCCTTTATACGGCCCTATCCATCCATTGAAACAAAACCGTCTGGATTGTAAAGTTTACATCGGATTATCAAATTCATAACGGACTTTTTCTTAAGGGGGATTTCTATATGAAAAAACAAATCATGGATTGGAAAACATTCGGAGGGGCCCTGGCACTCCTGTTGTTCGTTTCACTGCCTCTTCTGATCTTTCCGGAACAAGGAAAGGAAATCGTCCTGGCTGCCAACGAAATTGTTACCCAGCGGCTCGGTTTCCTATTCTTATCCGTAGGCTTAGTCATGCTGCTTTTCCTCTTATTTATAGGGGTGAGCCGCTATGGAGATATCAAGCTGGGAGATGCGGATACCAAAACAGAATTCAAAACCGGCTCCTGGGCAGCGATGCTGTTCACGAGTGGGATTGGAACAGGGATTCTCTACTGGGGTGTCATTGAGTGGGCCTACTACTATCAGGGACCCCCATTCGGAATTGAAGCGGGATCCAGCGAAGCGATCCAGTGGGCATCGACCTATGGTTTTTTCCACTGGGGACCGATCGCATGGGCAATGTTTGCCATACCCGCCCTTCCTATCGGCTACATGTTTTATGTCAAAAAAACCGATGTATTCAAAATCAGTGAAGCTTGCCGTCCCGTTTTAGGTAAGTATACAGACACATGGGTCGGCCGACTCGTGGATATTCTCTTCATGTTCGGACTGCTTGGCGGAGGGGGAACCGGTCTCGCTCTGTCTGCTCCAATCATTTCATCCGGACTCAACCATCTTGTCGGCCTGCCGGATACGATGATGACGAAATCCGTTGTGCTGGTGATTTGTACACTGATCTTCGGACTCAGCGCCTATTCCGGACTGCAGAAAGGAATCCGGGTATTAAGTGACATCAACTTATGGCTGGCCTTTCTACTTCTTCTATTCATTTTCATCGTTGGACCGACCACCTTCATCACAGAAACGACCGGCACCGCCCTCGGCCGCATGATGGATAACTTCTTCCTCATGAGCATGTGGTCGGAACCCTTTAATGACCTTGGCTCCTTTACACGGACCGGTTTCCCGGAAGGCTGGACCGTATTCTATTGGGCCTGGTGGATCGTTTATGCCCCATTCGTCGGCTTATTCATCGCCCGGATTTCCAAAGGACGGACCATCCGTCAGGTCGCTTTTGGAACGGTCTTATTCGGAAGCCTTGGAACGATTCTCTTTTTCGGGATTCTAGGAAACTACTCGATGTACCTGGAGCTGAGCGGGCAGTACCCTGTTATTGAAACGTTAAATAATGAAGGGGCACCTGCAGCCATCATCGGCACATTAACCGAGCTGCCATTAGCCACATTTGCAATCGTTGTGTTTATTTTACTCGCGACGATCTTTTTATCGACAACCTATGATTCCGGTTCGTATGTCATTGCTTCCGTGGTCCAAAAACGGGTCGAAGGAGAACCACTTAAATGGAACCGCCTGTTCTGGGCTCTGGCATTGTCCATCCTTCCAATGATCTTCATGAATATGGGTGGATTGACGACACTACAGACCATCAGCATTGTCGGAGGCTTCCCACTGCTTGTCATCCTGCCGATTCTTGGATGGTCCTTTATCAAAATGGTTAATGAAGACCAGGCAGCGGAAGAAAAAGAAAACAAGAAGGCATCTTAACGGAGGAATACGATGAAATCACGTTATGAACAAGGATTAGAGATTTTAAGAGGATATACAGACGAAGAAAAAGGAACCAATCACTTTGAACTGATGAAAGCATTGGAAGATATTTCCCCTGATCTCGGGAAATATATCATTGAGTTTGCTTACGGGGATATTTACAACCGGGATCACCTGGATAAGAAAGGGCGTGCACTTACAGTCTTATCCAGTCTTGTCACTCAGGGCAGCGGCAGCCTCCCCCAGCTCGAACTTCATATCAATACGGCTCTCAATGCGGGGCTGTCTGAAAAAGAAATCGTAGAAGCGATGATGCAGTTGATTCCTTATGTCGGATTCCCCTCTGTAATCAATGCGCTGACGCAGGCTCAACAGGTGTTCAAGGAACGCAAAAACAAACAAAAAACGCACGCATAAAAAAATCACCAGTCCCTTGTTGGGATCTGGTGATTTTTATTTAGGCCGGCTTTGTTCTTCCAACCGCTCCAGCACCTGCTCTCGAAGCGTCTGAGGCAGAACGCCGAGGCCGAAAATTTCAGACAGCCATAATCCGTCTACAGCAAGACGCAGAATGGTGGCATCGACAGGATCGAGTCCATCATGTTCCATATGATACTGCCAGTCAGCATAGGTCTCCTGTAAAGGCTTCATGAGTTGAGGGTTGATGCCTTGAGCGGCCAGCATTCCCCCACTGATCGTCTGGTTTTCTATACTTTTATCGTGGAGCACTTTAATAAATGCCCGTGCCCACTTTCCGACTTCATCCTCTTCTTCGTCCACAAAGCTTTCCACGTTCTCTTTGTAGATGTCATTCATGTGCTGGACAAGCGCTTTCACTAGAGCTTCCTTTGTTGAAAAGTGATACAACAGCCCGCCCTTGCTGACTCCTGCTTTTTTTGCAACGGCATCCAATGTCAATGCATCGCTTCCCTGCTCCTTCACAATCAATGCCGCTGCTTCCAGCAGTTTCTGCCGTTTTGATACTCTTGGCATATACGTCCCCTCATTTTTGTTCATTTTCCCATAATGTTATCAGTAGTCATACATTTTATCAATTTGGGATACAGGGATGAATGGAAAGGCGCTGTCTGAACAAGAGGCGTAATTCTCTTCCCCGTTCAATAAACTAGAATAACCAAGCAACGTTTAGGAGCGATTCGTATGTTAAAAAAGTTCGTCGATCCCCTTCCCATCATGAAAACCATGCGTCCGGCAGGCTGTCTCCACGGTGACCCCTATTTTGAAGTCACAATGAAGGAAACATTCCAGAGGCTGCACCGAGACCTCCCACCTACAAAAGTGTGGGGCTATAACGGGCAGTATCCCGGACCTACATTCCACGTTTGGAAGCATCAGCCGATCCACGTCTTATGGAAAAATGAACTTCCTGAGCGTCATTTTCTCCCCATTGATACGACGGTTCATGGAGCAGAAAAAAGCCAGCCGGAAGTACGGACGGTCGTACACCTGCATGGAGGAGTGACGCCGGATACCAGTGATGGCTACCCAGAAGCATGGTTCACCCGTCACTTTAACAAAGTGGGCCCTTACTTTTCTCATCGAATGTACACTTACCCCAATCATCAAGACGCTGCCAGCCTTTGGTACCATGACCATGCCATGGGGATTACCCGTCTCAACATTTACGCTGGTCTTTCAGGCATGTACATCGTCCATGATGAAAATGAAGCCCGATTGAACCTTCCCTGCGGTCCCTTCGATCTCCCATTGATCATCCAGGACCGTTCGTTCCGGGAGGATGGCAGCCTTTTCTATCCATCGAGGCCAGCCCAGCCTCAAACGGCACCCACTCCTTCGGTCATCCCTGATTTTTACGGAGACACCATTTTAGTGAATGGGAAAGTCTGGCCCCATTTAAATGTCGAACCTAGAAGATACAGATTCCGGATTCTGAACGGATCCAATGCCCGGATCTACCGCTTATCCCTTTCCAACGGAGCTCCTTTCATCCAAATCGGCACCGATCAGGGACTACTTGAGACCCCAGTCCGCGTACCTGCTCTCGTATTAGCACCTGCCGAAAGAGCGGATGTGATCATTGATTTCTCCACTTGTTATGGAAAAACCATTATCTTGGAGAATGATTTCGAAACCAAGGGTGAAAAAGCGGATCCAGAAACGACAGGAACGATCATGCAGTTCCGAGTCAATCAGCGTCTTTCCTACATCGATCACAGCTCTATTCCTGCGTGGCTCGCTCCTGTTCCAAGATATACATATGTGGACAGAACCCGGACACTGAAACTGAACATGCGGAAAGATTCCTACGGACGTAATATTCACTTGTTGGATGACCACTTATGGTCAGATCCCGTTACTGAAGTTCCAAAGCTCGGACAGACGGAAGTGTGGAGCATCGTCAATGAAACAGAAGCGATCCACCCGATCCACCTTCACTTGGTCCGTTTCCAAATCCTTGACCGCCAGCCTTTCGATGTGGATGTTTTTAAACAGGAAGGAAAGGTCATCCTTACAGGACCGCGTGTCGCTCCGGATTTGAATGAAAGAGGCTGGAAGGATACCGTTCGTTCCCGTCCCGGAGAAGTAACAAGGATGATCATGCGCTTTGGCCCCTACCCTGGTTTGTTTGTGTGGCACTGCCATATTTTAGAGCATGAGGACTACGAAATGATGCGTCCATACTTTATTCGGACATAAAAAAACGCATGGTTTCTTCCGCTTCAATAAAACGGGAGAAAACCATGCATCTTCCATTACCAGCTGGCTTTTTTCACACCAGGGATCTGGCCTTTGTGGGCGTAGTCTCTGAAAGCAATACGGGACATATGGAACTTTCTCATATACCCCCGGGGCCGGCCGGTTATTTCGCAGCGGCCTTTCAAACGTGTCGGGGAAGAATCACGCGGCAGTTTTCGAAGGGCTTCATAATCGCCCTTCTCTTTCAACTCTTTCCGCAAGTCTGCGTATTTCGCTACCATCGCCTGTCTCTTTTTCTCTTTTGCTATCTTTGATGCTTTCGCCATAGTTTATATCTCCAATCTTTTATAGAAATGCTCGCCTTTCCAAAAGTGTAATCATTACTATTTAATTTAAAGTAAATTTTTTTGGAAATCTCTCCTTTAAAAAGGATGCCCAAAACCAAAACGTAACGATTACGTTTTAAATTGTGTAATCCTATTAAATCATAAGATCAGCCATTTGGCAAATGTCATGAACCCCCCGCCAGTTCTCTTCTATATCATCCCAAATTTCAGCACTTGGTCCGGTTACGAGACGAAAACAACCTCCATAAACTAATAGAAGCATCAAAGTCTATAATAATAAGGAATGATCCTATGGAGAATCTATTTAATGGGAAAATCACTAAAAAGGACCTGGCCCCCTATGAGATGATCGGTGATGGAAAAGATGGGGAGATTTACAAGGTCGCCGACGACAAAGTCGTCAAATACTTCTTTAAAGAGGAAACGTGGCAGCGGGAACTGGAAGCGATGAAAATCGGACAGACCTCGACCATTATGCCCCGCCTTTATGAATATGGAGAGCATTATATTGTCATGGAGTTCGTTCAGGGCATCTCTCTTGCCCGGCATATGAAACGTCATGGATACATCGATGATGAAATGACGGAAAAAATCCTGTTCGTTTTGGCAGAGTTCAAGCGGTTGGGGTTTACCCGCTGGGATACAGAAGTCCGCCACATGCTGATGGATGGCTCCGGCGATTTTAAAGTGATCGACCACAAACGTGCCTTTACATCGAACGCCCCTTATCCAACGAAGCTGATGAAGGGTATGAAGAAGTTTGGTCTCTCCGGAGAATTCATGAAACATGTAAAAACGCTGAGTCCGGATGTCTATCAAGCCTGGAAGAAAGCCAAATAAGTAAGAAAGCACTCGAGATCTTTTTATAGCATCGAGTGCTTTCTACTAGATTCCCCATAAAAAAAGACTGGATTTATCCCAGTCTTTTTTTCCGTTCAATTAGATTTTACGAACCGTAACATTATCAAGGTTCGTTGTGTTGATGTGGCCGTTATCATCAGCCCATACTAAGAAGTGATCGTCCGCATATACGTAGGAACCTTCATCCAGCTCTTCATCGCCGGATAGAACTTCAATTTTATCACCCATGGACAAAATCTTGTTCAAGAACCCAGCCATGCTTTGGCCTTTATCTTTTTCTTTATCTTTATACATATCATTTCCCTCCTTTTCACTGTTTACTCTATTTCTATGCTGAGTCAAGGAATGCGTACAGGCATATCGCTCAATTTGAGAATGTTTTCCTATTAGCCCTTGATAGATTTTCCGTTTCGGCTGCCGGACAGGATATACGTTGATAGATAGATGACCACGTTTACGTGTATTCGTTCTCGTACGTATCAGAGGATAGGCCGCCTTCTGATTGACTCTGCTCGATTTTGACGAAGTTCAGAAGCTCTTTATCCACCGAAGAAGTGTCGTGCCTCTTCCTCCCGGCGTGTTCGGTCTCCTTTTTATCACAGGAGTGGTTTCCCCTGTCCTTCCGCATGGAACATGGATCAGCCTGCTTTTTGGATTTCTCCCGTTTTTTTCTGTCCCTTTTGATTTTTCTTACACTGACCGGACCGCTTACATTGGTTACATTGATATGTCCCTTACGATCCACCCAGACGAGAACATTGTGGAACGCTGTTATATAGGTACCTCCCTCTCCGAGCACTTGATCCCGGAAGAAGACTTCTAGATCGTCCCCCAGTTTAAACATGGACGTTAAAACATCATCCATGGCTGGGACATTGTTGTGCGGCTTTCTGGGAGCATGATCTTCCCGCCCCTTATCTACAGGGACCTTCCCAGCGTTCGATGGACTGTGATTTTTTCTCATCGGCTCACCTTCTTTACATTAGAGCTTTCGTTCTTAATCAATATATGATGCCGGAAAAAGGTTGTAGAGCCTATTTTCAGGGCAGCCCCCGGCTCCTCTCTCTATTTTTTTATTCTGAGGCTGCATTCCAATAGGGGAACAAACAGTCAGGCGCCCTGTGCTCGTGTCTGTTTCGACTATCATTCGGAAGACATATAGTAACGTAATAGAGATTAGAATGAGGTGATGAAAATGAAAGATACTGTATTGGTCATCGCTGCCCATCCGGACGATGAACTCCTTGGCACAGCAGGAACGCTGAAAAGATTCGTGGACCAGGGAAGTAGAGTCGTATCGATCATTACAGCAAACGGAAGAAAAGAAGAGGCTCATCACATTCAATATCTTGCCCGCAAGGCAAACCAAGAGATCGGAATTCAGGAAATGGTATTTTTAGAACACCCGAACTTGGAATTAGAAATGATGCCTCTCCATCTATTAACAAAGGAAATTGAAAGACTGATTGAGATTTACCAGCCATCGATCGTATTCACCCACCACTACGGGGATGTGAATATCGATCATCAGATTACGTTCCAGGCTGTACTCACAGCCGTCCGTCCCCTTCCTGGTAAACAGCCGATCGAGCTGATCACCTTCGAAACCGTATCTTCAAGCGAGTGGAATGCCCCGGGCAGTGATAAGCAGTTCAAGCCCAACTATTATGTGAATATATCTACAAAGATTGAAGAAAAAATCGCTTCCTTGAAACATTACGAAGTTGAAATGCGCGCCTTTCCCCATCCGCGTTCCTATGAAGGAGTCAAACATCTGGCGAGTGTCCGCGGGATGACTATCGGTGTTCCATACGCGGAAGCCTTTGAAGTAATCAGGAGGATATGGATATGAAGGAATCCTATTTTCCATACCCCCACCTGATCGCCGCTCTCGATGATTATTATGGAATCAAATCGAAGCCGCTCCACGCTTTCCTCGAAGGAAAAAGTAAAAAACCACGGCGGAAGAAGAAAACAAAACACAAACCCGGACAGAAAAAATTATCCATACTTCTGACGACCTTTTGGGATTATCCACATACCGGCGGACTTTCCAACTACATCACCACATTAAAAGAAGGCCTCGAATCTATGGGACATAAAGTCGATGTTATCTCACCCAGCCAATTTTCACCTAAAAAGGTACAAAAGCTCCGGGAAGCGATCGTCCCTGAATTAAAGACTTTCTTTGAACGGCGTTATGGCAGCAGTACAAGTAAAATCATCCAAAACTCACGTCTCCTTTATATCTATGAACAGATGATATCATCCGTCAAAGTGGAGAAATACGATATCCTTCACGCCCAGGATTTATTTACAGCCAACATCCTGGGAAGATTGAATGAAGGCATAGGAAAGCCGCTTCTTTTTACGCCCCACGGCATGTTCACCTTCAGCAGGGTCAAATTCAACCGCATTGAGGCAGGATCCGTCGAAGAAGTGTATTACAAAAAAATCGAGGAAAAAGCCATCGACTACGCCACCCACATGGTTATTTTGAGTGATTCCTTCCGTGAACCGTTGAGTGCTCTCGGAGCCAAACCGAACAAACTGACTACGATTCATACCGGCATTGAATTCAAAGACTTGAAGCGGAGGGACAGGAATGAGAAAGTTGTCATCGCCTGTATCGCAAGGCTGGGACCCCGCAAAGGACATACGCACCTTTTCAAGGCACTGTCGATGATCAAGCGGATCGGCCAGCAGGCAGAGGTGTGGATTGTCGGGGACGGGGAAATGCGGGAAACGCTTGAAGCGGAGGTCCAATCGTTGAAGCTCTCCAACGTGAAGTTTCTAGGTAAGCGCGGGGACATTCCTGCCATTTTGAGTAAAACCGATATTTTCGTCCTTCCCACCGTCAACGACAACCTTCCGATTTCCATTATAGAAGCGATGCACAGCGGGGCAGCTGTCTTGACTACCGACTGTGGCGGCATCACGGAAATTGTCCACCACAATCAAACCGGTCTCGTGGTGGAACCGGGACATGTCGGCCAGTTAACCACCGAGCTCCAACGACTGCTTGGAGACGAAGCCTTACGAAGAAAGCTTAGCGGCGAGGCGTATGACTATGCCAAGAAGCACCTGACACGGGAAGCAATGGTCGGCCGCGTAGAACAACTCTACTATAACCTTCTCGATTCGGAGGGAGAATGATGTTCCCACACCCAGCTGTCGTGCTTGATTTAAGTGCTAACGGCGTCGGAATCATCCACACTCTTGCCCGAAAAGGAATTGATGTGTACGCCTTCGATACAGAAGGGCCCTATGCCAAAGGAAAATCACGGCTCGCCCACTGCGCTGTCTGCCCAAGTCCCTTGACCCAGGAGGAAGAACTGCTTTCTTTTTTAATCCAAACCTCCGATTCTCTCGATCATAAACCCGTTCTCTATGCCGGGTCGGATGATTATGTGGTGTTCATTTCCAAGTACCGCCGTGAACTGTCCTCCTACTATCTGTTCTTATATCCCGATCATTCAACCATCATGGATCTGCTCGATAAAAAGAGAACCTATGAATTGGCCGTCCAGCATCACGTGCCGACAGCGAAAACTTTTTTTATAGAAGATGAACAGCAGCTGGATGAAGCCATTGCACAGTTGGAGTTCCCGTGTATTTTAAAGCCCGTATTCGGTCATGAATTCCGGAAACACGTCAACAAAAAGGCGATTCACATAGAGGATGCTGACATGCTGAAGGAGGTCTACCCGGCATACCGGGCCTTCGGAGAGCTGATCATACAGGAAATCATCCCCGGCGATAACCAATCCTTCTATAAAATCGCCACCTTTTTTGATGAGAACATGCGGTTACTCGCCCTTTTCACCCTGCAGAAAAATCACCAGTTCCCCGCCCAGTTTGGAACAGGCGCCCATATTGTGAGCAGGAGAATTCCCGAACTCGTGGAGGAAGGTCTGCCGCTGTTGGAAGCGTTGAACCTTAAAGGGATCGGGATGATCGAATACAAAAAAGACCCACGCGACGGCCGATACAAGCTCATTGAAATTAACCCTCGTTTTTGGCTCACCCACAGCTTAACCGGCGCTTCGGGCGTTGATTTTGCCTATTTTTACTACCTGCACCTGACAGGGCATCACCTCGCACCATCCTTACAGCAGACAGACGGCGTTCAGTGGATCTATCTTGTCCGCTATTTCCTGACTTTCCTTGAAAAAAGAAAGCACGGCGAAATGAATGTTATAGATTTCCTAGAGGGGTTCAGGGGGAAGAAGGTTTTTGCTCTCCTTGCCCTCGATGACCCGATGCCTTTTATACGCAGCACCTTGTCCCATTTGAAGAATGCCTGGAAGAAGAACCGAAGGAGTGAGTAACCATGTATTCCGGCGCCGAACTGACGTCGATGTTTCATAAAACCCGTATTGAAGAGAAGCTCACTGCCTCTCTTGGAAAAAAAGTGTCGCTCATAGAGAATTCGGTACAAAACCTGAAGTCCACGACGCGAAGCAGCATTTATCAGCTCGACCTTCAAACACACAACCAAACCTTTCCGATCATTTTCAAAATCTATCACTCGACTAAATATAAAAATGAAATTGAGATTAATATCTACAGCAGGGCCTATCCTTTCCTGAAAGATTTCCTCCCCAACATCTATCTGGTCGAGAGACACGGGCCCGATACGTGGGTGTTTATGGAGTTTGTCCGGCAGATCCGCGGACAATTGACGTTCACCCCCGACCATTTCGATCTCATCATCCCTGCCCTTGCCAAGCTGCACGCCCACACGTACGAGGAAAAGTTCAGAAGGGAGTCCCCGGCTCTGCAACCTTGGTTTCCCATGTACGACTCTCCCGAAATGAAAAAAGACCGGGAAAAATTCATGTCCAATACACTAACTATGCTGACGAAGGCCAAAAAGGAAAAGCAGTGGAAGGACGTCATCAAGCCTCATTACAAATCATTGAAAAACATGTATAAGCAGGGCCCTGATTTTTTCCCTGAACTTCTGGAAAGCGGGTTCTCCATCACCCACGGTGACCTTCACATGCAGAATATCTGTTCAAAGGATGTCCAGAAACCTACCGCCTGGCCCATTCAATTCATTGACTGGGAATCAGCGAAATTCGCCCCGTCCTGGTTCGATATGATTGTCATGGTCGAGATTTTGATCGCCTTCCGCAAAGACTGGCAGAACGACGCTGACAACATCCGCACTCGAGTCGTGGATGTTTATACAAAGGAAATGAAAAAGCATGGCATTGAGTTCCAAACACCGCCCATGAAGCTTTATAAAATGGCCTATCTGCAGCGGACCCTTGAAAAAGGACTGCACACCCAGCTGAGGCGCATCCTTGAAAACCGTGGAGGGGAACTCCTGCCCTACCATCTGGAGAAAATAGCTGCATGGGGGAAAGAGCTGGGAATTTACAAATAGATAAGAAAGGACGAGGAAACGTGAGTGAAATGCCATCCTTCCGCATTCATCCCGCTCTTACTGCTGTGATGGATCAGTATTTTTTAAAGAAGAAAGACGCCGCTCCCAACTCCCCCCATTCCTTCCACCAGCAGCCAATGGAATACCGGCCGCCGAAGTCTTTGACCATCTTATATGTAACGTTTTTTCGATATCCCAATACCGGCGGGCTGTCCCATTACATCACCTCCTTGAAAAACGGCATGGAGGCTGCAGGTCATCACGTTGATGTACTGGCCCCCGGGCACATGTCTTCCGTGCAGCTGGAGGAGTGGATTCCGGAAGCCGCAGCCGCCGCCCGGGCGTTCATGATGGACCGTTACGGATCAACAAACGAAAAAATCATAAAGAACCTCAGCTTTCTTCATGTGTTTTCAGCGTTTCTCAAAACCCAGAACCTTGAGAAGTATGACGTTATCCACGCCCAGGACCTGTTTGCCCTTTTCCTTCTTGGCGATCTGAATCAAACGTACCAAAAACCACTATTTTTCACCCCGCACGGTTTTTTTACGAAAAGCCGCCTGACATTCAACAAAATCCATAAAGGGTCCCTTGAAGAAGCCTATTTTACCTGTATTGAAAAAAGCGGGATAGCAGCAAGTACGAAAATTATCATGATCGCTGATTCCTTCCGCCCCAACCTGATGAATTTTGGAGCAGAGGAAGAAAAGCTGGTGACCGTTCATACCGGCATCGATTTTCAACCACTCCCGAACCGCCCCCGCGAAAAACTCACCATAACCTGCGTTTCCCGACTGTCCCCACGGAAAGGTCATGGTTACCTTTTAGAAGCGCTGGCACGTCTGCGGGAGTATAGGAATCATATGGACGTATGGATTGTCGGAGATGGTGTCATGAAAGAAATCCTGATGAAACAAGCGGAAGAACGGGAGCTGGATAACGTCACCTTCTGGGGCAGACGAGACGATATCCCGTCCATCCTCTCGCAGTCAGACATCTATGTTCTGCCTACGATCAATGACAACTTCCCTTTATCCATCATCGAAGCTATGCATTCGAAGCAGGCGGTCATCTCCACTACATGTGGGGGCATACCGGAAATGGTCCATCCTGAAAAAACCGGCATTCTCTGCGAACCGGGGAATGTAGAAGAACTGGTCCGGGCGCTCAGGCGTTTTATAACCAGCAAAGAAGAGCGCAGGCGGTTTGCCGCGGCCGCCGAGTCTTACGCACGCAGGCACCTTACCAGCGATATCATGACTAAAAAAATCGAAGCCGTTTACCAGAATCATTTATATAGAAAGGAGGGTTTTCAGTGAAAGTATTAGTGACCGGCGGAGCCGGATTCATTGGCTCCCGAATTGTCCACCTGCTATTGTCAGAAGGTCACATTCCCATTGTTTTAGACGATTTCTCCAACGGACGGAAAGAAAACCTTCCATGTGGAGTGAAGGTTTTCAAAAGACACCTTTCATCAAAAAAAGTGAAGGATATATTCGAAAGGGAGAGGCCCGATATCGTGATGCACCTCGCTGCTCAAGTGAATGTGACGGAATCCCTTAAAAAACCAGCGGAAGACGCTGCCGTTAACATTTCAGGCACCGTAAAACTGTTGGAATACAGCAGCCGTTATGGCGTGAAAAAATTCATCTTCTCCTCCACCAGCGCCGTTTATGGGGAGAGCTGTGACACCCTCCACGAGGAAAACCCAACCAGCCCCCTGTCCTTTTATGGGGCCTCAAAATCAGCAGCCGAAACGTATATCCGATTGTTCCAAACACTTCACGGCCTTCCCTACACCATCTTCCGCTATGCGAATGTCTATGGTCCCGGGCAGCGCTCCGACGGGGAAGGTGGTGTAATCAGCATTTTTGTTGAGCAGCTGTTAAAGAACCAACCCCCGGTCATTTTCGGGGATGGCAGCCAGACCCGCGACTTTGTCTACGTCGATGATGTCGCGCGGGCCAACCTGCTTGCCATGACGAAGGCAGATAACCAAACCCTTAACATCGGCAGCGATACACAAACGTCGATCAAGGATCTATACTCCCGGCTTTCCGAGAAGTGTGGGATATCAACGGAGCCTGTTCATTATGAAAAACGGGAAGGTGACATCCGGCACAGCCGGCTTTCCAATGCAAAGGCACGGAGCGAACTCACATGGACTCCAGCGCATGATTTGAATGAGGGGCTGGAGAAGACGGTCGATTATTATAAAGGAATATAGAAAACCCCGGAAGCCTCCTTGACGCAGAGGAGGCTCCCGGGGTTTCCATATTCCTGTCTACATCGTTTTAAAGGCATGGAAAAACTCCGCCATCGTCCCGGCTTTAATAAATGGTTGTACAGTGGATGGACGATCAATCATCTGCCCGAGTTTTTCATATAATACCTGCAGATCTTCCTGGCTGTCCTTTTTCACACAGAGAAAACAGATCAATTGGACAGGCTTTCCCTCCCATAAAACAGGATTCTTCAGCGTACAGAAACTTAAGAACGTTTCCGATGATTGAGGGGTAATAGGATGAGGAATCGCGGTTAAGTTTCCAAAAGAGGTCGGTGCGACTGCTTCTCTTTCAAGAACGGCCTTGAGGAAAGTATCGTCTACCAAACCCTTATTCAATAGTTCGCCGCTCATAAATTCAAGGACTTCCTGTTTTGACTGACATTCTTTCTGTAAGTAGACGAGATCTTCACGTATATAATCGACGAATGCCTTTTTTCCTCCCACCACGGTTTCTTCAATCCTGAGCAGGTCGGATTCACTTACAATCGTATTCACCTCGATCACAGGAATCTCCAACCTTTGAATCGGAATGGAACTCACCACAAAATCAATGTCTGCTAAGTTATATTCGTCCAGTTTATAGTATTCCGTCGTTCCGGTAATATCCAGATGACTGCCGAAATGTGATTTCAATTTATAATAAATCAGTTTCGCTGTCCCCATTCCAGAAGCACAGACGATCAGACATTTCTTTGGTCCTGTTTCCAACTTCCTTCTTTCTATAGCTGCCCCGAAATGGAGGGCCAGGTAGCCTACTTCGTTTTCATCAATACTGACCCCTGTATGCTCTTCAATGACCACGCCGGCTGTCACTCCCGTCTCAAAGGCTAACGGATAATTTTTTTTGATATCCTCCAGCATCGGGTTGCGGATGTTCATTTCATACTTGAAGCGGTTGATGGCCGGTTTCAAATGGAGGCGGAGAGCCACGATTAATTCCTGATCTCCTCGGATTCCTAAATTGAATTCCCCATCGATCTTTTCCAAAATAGCTTTAACCAGATCGATGACCTGCTGATCCATAACCTGTTCTACAACCTCACTGGATGTGGTCAATAATTTCGTTCCAAGAAGGTGCAGCCCTATATAAGCGATCTCTATATTCGGAAACTCGACATGAAGGGCATCCTCCACCTCTTTTAAAATTTCTGCGGCTACCTGATACTGTTCCTGTTCTTCTATTTCCATCAGGTCATCCTGATACATCTCTACGTAGTTGCCACTTTGGACACGTTTGTAAGCGATCAGGATATGAATCAGCAGATTGTTCACCGCGATGTCGGATAGCGTCATGTCATGCTCATTGATTTTTCGGATGAGAATAGCAAATACCTTCTCTTTACCTTCTTTAGAAAAAGAATCCAGCTTGTCCGGAATACCTGTATTCTGCTGGTTAAATAAATATTCACTCAGGCAGAATCGGACCTTCATTTCTTCCCCCTTGATTTTCAGCCCATAATTCGGGCGGGATTCTAATGAAAGATCATAATTAAATAACTGCTTTTTGACTTCCTTCAAATCATTTTGAATCGTAGACTTGCTGATGAACATTTCCTCGGCAAGATCATCCAATTTGACGTACCCTTCACTTAATAACAGCTCTTTCAAAAGATAAGCGGCCCGGTCTTCCGGAGATTCCGGCAGTCGATTCCCAGCCGTTTCACCAGGATCATCCGTCCTCTTTAAAAACTCATGGAAAAGGGGAACATCATGGATCTCCAACTGATATCCCTTTCCCATAATGGTATGAATCTCCGCCCCGTTCTCTTGTAACCACCCATTCAGAGCTTTAATATCCTCCCTTGTGGTACGTGGAGTTACGTGATTAACACTGGCTAAGTAAGAACTGGAAAGCGGATAATCCACCGCCATTAATTTACGCAATATATTTTCCAATCGAGAGTTCAGCATATCGCTTCTCCTTACTGATCCATACTGTGGTAACCGATTGAACTACGCTTCACCGCGCAGAAGAGTTAAAACCCATTATTAGCCGCCACATTTTTAAACCAGTGCGCACTCTTTTTCAAGCTTCGTTCCTTCGTTTCCACATCGATGGAAATAAATCCATAACGGTTTTTATAGGCATTGGACCAGGACCAGTTATCCATCGTCGTCCACATATGATACCCTTTGGCATTGCACCCTTCCTGAACAGCTTTATGGAGCCACTTCAAATGCTCCGATACAAATTCAATACGGTAATCATCCTGGATTTCCCCGCCTTGCAGGAATCTCTCTTCGTTTTGTACCCCCATGCCATTCTCCGAAATAAATGACGGGATGTTTCCATAGTGATCCTTCAAATTCATCATAATATCATAGATTCCTTTTTCATAAATCTCCCACCCGCGATAGATGTTCATCCTTCTGCCCGGCATCTCGTAATGGTCGAAATACCATTCCGGAAGAAAAGGAGCATAAGGGTTTGGTAGATTTTCCTTAGCTTTCACACGACGAGGCTGATAATAGTTCACTCCTAAAATATCGACCGTATTGGCTTTCAACAGGGCTTGATCTTCCGGCTGCGAATCTGGGAGACAGCCATGCTCGGATAAAAGTTCGATCAATTCCTGAGGGTATTCACCAAGGACAGCGGGATCCAGAAAACTGCGGTTAAAGAATAAGTCAGCGATCCTGGAAGCACGCAGGTCAGCAGGGTTTCCGCTACGCGGATAAGAAGGAGTGAGGTTCAGGATGATCCCGATTTCCCCCTGGTGCTCATTCCTTTTAAAAGCTTCTACAGCTTTTGCACTGGCCAAAGCTGTGTGGTAGGCGACCTGGGCTGCCCGCTTCGCGTCCACGACGTTTGGATAATGGAAGTCATACAAGTATCCACCTTCTACAGGTACAATCGGCTCATTGAACGTAAACCACTTGGAAACCCGGTCTCCGAACAAACGAAAGGCTTCTTCTGCATATGCCCTGAATGCTTCGACAACCTGACGACTCTCCCAGCCCCCTTCCTCCTGCAGTTTCATCGGCATATCAAAGTGGAATAAGTTCACGAAAGGTTCGATATCGTTTTCGATCAATTCATCAATGACATCATTATAAAAAGCAGCTGCTTCCTCATTGACCGACCCGCGCCCTTCAGGAATCAGTCGTGACCAGGAAATCGACAGCCGGAACGTATTATGGCCGATTTCTTTCATTAACCCGATATCTTCTTTGTAGCGGTGATAAAAATCTGAAGTTGTCTGCGGTCCTACATCCTGAAAAAAACGATGGAGCTCAGTTTTATACCAATGATCCCATATATTTTCTCCTTTCCCGCCTTCCTTTGCTGCACCTTCGATTTGTGTGGCAGAGGTGGCACTCCCCCACCAAAACCCTTCTGGAAATGAATACTCTACACTCATCATGATCTCCTCCTTTATTTCAAACGGTAAATTTCAATAATTTCCACAGCAAGATCTCTAACCGTCATGGAAGTCATTAAGTGATCCTGCCCATGGATTAAAAACACATTGATTTTTGTTTCCCCTCCGCCCGCTTCTTCTTGAAGCAGCTTTGTCTGAAAGCCGTGAGCCTTTGCCAGTTCATCATTGGCTTCCTCGATCAGCCGGTCGGATTCATCGAACTTTCCTTCCTTAGCGGCTTGGATCGCTTCCATCGCACTGGATTTTCCGTTCCCTGCGTGCAGGATGATCTGGAAGGCTGTTTCTGTTGCCGGATTCATTTCTTCATTCATTTCTCATCAATCCACCTTATATCATTCTGAAGTTACCCCTGATCCTTTATTCAACCATGTCTCCCTTACCTTCATCTTCATAGTATTTTTTATCTAATATTTTCAGAAACGGCCACCAGATGATGAAGACGATAAACAGATTGAATGCTTGAAGCGCTGCGCCCTGCCACGCATTCCCTGTTGCCAGAAAACCACTGAGAAGCGGCGGTGTCGTCCATGGCACAATGATTCCTGCAGGTTTTGGCACCAGTCCTGTCGACATTGCAAAAAATGTAATCAGTGTTATAACAACAGGAGCTACTAACCATGGGATAAGGATCAATGGATTCATGACAATTGGTAAACCGAAAATAATCGGTTCGTTCACATTAAACAATCCCGCTGGTGCCCCTAATTTACCCAGTTCTTTCAACTGTCGGCTTTTACCTATAACAAAGATTAAAATAATAACGGCAAGCGTCATCCCCGTTCCACCCATACCGACAAGAAATGTATCGATGAATTGCTTTGTAACAACGTTCGGAAGTTCATTTCCAGCCTGGAAGGCATCAAGGTTCTGTTCATTCAAGGCATACCAGATCGGGTCGAATACAGAGTTGACGATAATCTGACCATGCAGCCCGAAGAACCAGAAGACCTGAATCATAATAACCGCTACGATTGTAGCCGGCAGTCCGCTTCCCAACGCTGTCAATGGTTCCTGGATCAACGTATAGATAAAGTTCTGAACCGTATCGAATGGTGTGAAGCTGAATAAAATACGTACGAGCAAAAACACGGACAATGTCAACGTTATTGGAATCAGTGCGCTGAAGGACTTGGAAACCGCACCAGGAACACCCGAAGGCATCTTAATCATCCAATTCTTCTGAACGAAGAAGCGGTAAAGCTCTGCGGAGATAAAGGCAGTGAATATTCCCAGGAACATTCCTTCTGCACCTAGACTGGAGGTCGGAATAACGCCGGTGACGCCCTCCAGAATCTGGGGGGTCAAAATGAGAAAGGAGGCCAATGCTACGACGCCCCCATAAATGGACTCCAACTCATAATGCTCGGTCAATTTATAACCGATTCCGACAATGACGAACATCCCCATGATACTCAGGGTGGAGGCCGAAGCAGGTCCCAGTGCATTTTGATACGCTCCAAACGCCTCTTCACTGATCATTTTGTCAAGGAATGGAAAGTTAGCTATAACTACAAAGATCGAACCGAAAATGATTAAAGGCAGAGCTACCATGAAGCCGTCTCTTAACGCAGCTAAATAGCGGTTGTTATTCAGCTTATCTGCGATCGGCAGCAAAAACCCCTCTAAAAACTCCATAAATTTATTCATGCTGGATGCCCCCTGAATGGATATTAATGGTTCTCGATCGTACCAAGCGCGTTTTCTAAAACAGCTTTACCATCGACTCTTCCGTAGGCGACTGGATCGATCACCTCAACAGGGATGCCCACTGCTTCAGCAGCTTTGGAAAATTTCTTTTTCATGAAGCGCATCTGCGGACCGATAAGCAGGATATCGGCCTGCTCCATTTCTGTTAAAGCCTTATCCTGACCGACCGCCCATATGTTCACGTCCAATCCTTTTTCTTCAGCGACCTTCTCCATTTTTGAAACCAATAAGCTTGTAGACATGCCTGATGAGCAGGCTAATAAAATGTTCTTCATTTGTGCGTCCCCCTTGATTCGTTTGTTTTACCTTAATTCCATTGTATTTTAAAAGCGCTTTCATTTACACGCATGCTTTTTCCTCTATAGGTAGGAAATAATTATTTACACAGCCCGAAAAGAGACATAACCTTTGGTTATGCCTTCTCTTTCGACTTCTATGCTTCTTCATATACTATAAACCGCTCTCTCTGCAAAATGTTCGATGCAATGCAAAAATCAGTACCAACACCTCTGATTTGATCGGCAGGCTTAGGACGACCTTATAATACCGAATATAGGATACAAACGATTTGTTGGAGATCAGCCACTTATTTTATAAACATGAAATAGGTACGTTATTCTTCTGCTTTCAACAATCATTTAACCCAGACTGCCGCCCCCTTATCCTCACCGACAGATTTTCATTTTTTCATTTAACTTTTCTACAAAATGTTCAATTCTTGACACAGACAATTTGGAGGCATTACAAGAAATACCGTTAGCTTCGAGAATCACTTTTTCTAAAGAACTTAATTGATCTAAATGCAATTCATAACCGAAAGCTTCTTTCGCAGAAGCATAGGCATAAAGCTGCTCAGGAAACGCCTCTTCAAGTTCCCGCTGCAGGGTGAAAATGTCTTCAGCTGCAGCCAGAATGAACAATCCGATTTGTTTCTCCATCAATGTATGTAGATGACAAACCGCATAGGAACTGAGCTCCATGGACACCTGTCCGTTATAAATGGGGCCGCCGAGGATAACCCTGTCATAGGGATGAAGATTGATTCCCCACGCTTTTTCTACTTTAACGGCTGCGACTTCCCCATGTAATCGATCCGCCAGCAACTGGACGGATTTTTCGGTGGTTCCATGTTTGGATGTATACACTATTATTGATTTCATTCTGCTTTCCTCCTAATGAATTGCCTGCTTGGATGTTCGTTCAAATGGATGATCCAGCTCATAAAGTTGATCATAGCTTTCACTTTGATAAAGTAGTTTTTCATAGACCCCTTCTAAAACAGCTGCCCTTTTTTAAGTAACAGCACGCGGTCTGTCTTTTAAACAAACGCCAAATAGAGAGAAAATGAGATTGATTCAAGGTGGATTGGAACCGACAGAGGGAGTGGTAACCTTTAACGGAATACCTCCTTTCCATCAACCTCACTTAAATACCCATCCAATCAACAGTGGCACGAACAGAAAGTGAGAATTGGTTGTTGCTCCAATCTGCATCCTTGCCAACATCAATTCTGTCATATTTCTTCCCTCCTAAACTTTCATTTGTTCAATAATTCACATGATAATTCTACTTCTACTGTATTCCTTTTTTGAAACGAATGGGACAGTTGTTTTTGTCTGCTCTGTGTCGGAATTGTTTCTAGTTTGTGAACAATTAGTAGGACCTTTAAATAGGAGGAATGATGAAGTTGTTCTTTAGACTGCTTTGTCCATTCATGACGATTTCCCAGGAAATATAAGCAACCTTCCCTAAATGGGGCAGGTTTCAAAACTATTCAAGATTTAAAAACATCTTGACCTAATCTGACAGAGTGCTGGTATACATAGAAATGGGGATTTATCAAAAAAGTCTCTCACCTGGCAGTTAATCAAATTGGATTTCACTTTTCTACATCGTTCCCGGCATAAAAATCGCAATCGGTTATGTATCCGCCATATCCTATCTCCATTCGCCATACCCTTTAATGGTTGAGAGGTATGATTTGACTCGTCCCACAAGTCTTTACATTAAATCATTCCAATGTGAAAATTCCAGTCCATTCATAGGCATGTTTACAGCGTAATTCTGCAATCCTCCCCCCCAAACCCTTTCGTTTATGAGTTTATTTTTAAAATTTCACATCATTCCTAAAACAGTTATTCCGAATGGGATCTTTGTTGATTTTAATTCGTTTATTTGTTCACTTAAAGGTCGCTGTGTTTCAATGCCCATTTCCTAAGCATAATGTCACGTTAATACAAAAATGATAATAAGATGAACTAGTCTTCATGTAGAGTCGCTTTCCACCTCTATATATAGGACAAATCTGATATAGAGGAGATAAGAAAACTTATGAAACATCTATTCGCGTGGATAATATTAACGATATCCTTATGCCTGACGTCTATTGTTATTGTTCATGCTGATGAACCTTTGGACACGTTAAAAGAAATTCAGGATGAAATTGATCAGGTCAGTCAACAAGGAGGAGGAGTAGTAACCCTGCCTGCTGAAAGAATCGTTTTATCAGAACCCCTCCGTCTCAAAAATAATGTTCACTTAACCGGACAAGGAGTCGGAAAGACCATTCTGACCATGGAACCCGTTCAATCTGATGGAAGTTTGAATCCAAATAAAATTTTGTTAGCTGATAAGATTTCAAATGTGGAAGTATCACACATCACCTTCGATGGTGCTAAGGAGCTTAGAGAAGAACTCATCAACAGTGGTTTCTCTCACACTATGTCTTTTGCTTACGTCAATGAGCTGCATATCCACGATATTGAAATTATTAATTCCGTGGATGCCAGCATTGCACTATGGTACTCCTCTAATGGAATGATTGAAAACAACGTCATCAAAGACAGTGGCAGCAACGGAATACTCGGCATGCAGGAAACACACGATATCAAAGTCCGGAACAACATCATTGATCATACAGACAATCAGAATGGTATTTTCTTCATGTACCAAGGTGACAGTACCTACAATATCCTTATTGAAGGGAATACGGTAAGGGATGTAGCTGATTATGCCATCGAAGTCGGACACACGACCCATAAACCGGATGATGAGCCACATCGGAATATTACGGTGAAGAATAATGTGATTGAGAATGCTTATTGTACGGGGATCGGTTTCAGGACAGTCTCCGAGGGTTTGATTGAAGGAAACATAATTACCAACTATGCGGAACATAATGAATATGGATGCAATGCGATATTTGTGGAAGGAAGAGTATCTTTAAACTCGGACGTGGATGTTAAAAATAATAGGATCCTTCAAGAATATCCAAAAGTTCAAGGGCAGCTCTTCCCCTATCAACAGGCGATTTATATTACAGGGATGAGTAACATGGATATTACTGGTAACACCATTGAAGACAGCTGGAATGATTCTATTTACATCCTGGCTTCTTACTTTCAAGGTGAAACACCGGATTTCCCTGATGGAAGAAGACTTTACAAGGATATCCGTATTACAAGTAATACGGTTTTGAACAGTGAAGAGATTGGCGTTCATTTCGACAGCTACCCATCCAGTGGCAATATAGTCAGCTATAACACCATTTTGCGCAGCGGAGTGGAAGCTGTGCGAGTGGAGGGAGACCCACAACGCGTGACTGTCTCCGACAATATTGTTACCGATGAAGATTCCAATCCTAGTGATAATCTTTGGACGGAACCGACCTCCTTCAACCCTCTGCCAAAGTATTTCCCTCAGACCAACCGACAGATTTTTGACGAAGGAATGTACGAAATTTCATTCAGTGCTAAGTCTGCTTCTTTGGCTACATTGAATCTTTATGTTCAAGACCGTAGGAAGTTGAATGAAAATATAGAACTTACCTCTGATTGGAAAGATTATTCCTTCTCCTTTAGCTCTGAAGACCAAGATGAACTACTCTTCTGGGATAAGGATATTTCTCAAGATATTCAAATCGAGGGTATATATCTCAAGCGTACTAATGAGGACGAAGAACCACCGGAGCTTCCTGCAGAAGTTTCTGCCGCTATTGAACAATTACAGCAGCTAGCTTCAAGTGACGAGGAAAAAGCTGTGGAAGTATCAAACATCCTCATACAAATCATCAATCTTCTGGAATGAACAAATGAATAGGTAAAAGCGAGAAGTTCACACCCTTCTCGCTTTTTATTGTTACTATTCCTGATTAATCATTACGAGTTGCGTATTTTCCAGATAAATATCCTGCTCTTGAAGAAATGTATTACTTTCAATCAGGGAATCGGAAACCTCCACAATCGAGATTTGATATTCCTGTTTATCTTCTTTATGGAATGTGTTCTCTACTATTTGAAAATCCTCTTGTTTATACACACTGATGCCGGTTTGGTTATTATCAGAGATCGAATTCCCCTCTATTTTAAATCCATTCCCAACATTCAAATTTGCTATTTGAATGCCGTGCTCCCCATTACCAGTGATGGTGTTCTGTTCAATTATATTTCCGTCTGAACCGTCTCCTTGAAAATGAACGCCATTTTTCAAATTATTTTTGAAGCTGTTATTCTTTACTTCAATCCGATGAAAGGCTCTCTTACCTTCTGCGAAGTCCGTGGTTTTCATCTGATCCGGAAGTATGGATGCCTGTACGAAAATACCATTACCCCTGCTGTCTTCCACCGTATTTCCTTCAATAAGAGTCCCGTCCATCCCCGTAACATAGATAGCATTGGCATCTCCGCTTTGGAAATTTTGTATGACTTCGTTGTCCACTACTTCCACATTCTCAGATGTATTGAAACCGCCCTCAACAAAAATCCCATCCCCTCCATAGGTACCGTTTTTTCCGTATCCGTGAATGACATTATTTTTAATAATGCCGTCACTTACAGTACGAAAAGCAATTCCAGAATTGGTAGCCTGAATGATTTCATTATTCGTAACTTGAATGTTCCTATGCTGTTCTTGTCCATCGGGAACAATGTGCCCGACTTCAATTCCAAAATCCGCTGCATCGTTAACTTTATTGTTATCTATGACAATGTCGGATGAGGAATGACCCCGTTGATAAGAAATGAAAATCCCATTCTGATGATCTGTGTGATTAATTATATTATTGGAAATCGTAACGTTTTTTGTTTCCTGCATAGCGAGGATTCCATTCGATCCACTATCTTCTATCCGGGAATTTTGAACACTACCGTTCCGGCTGTTATACAACATGATGGAAGCGGATGCAGATTGCATAATTTTCACTTGATCAATTAAAAATCCGTCCACATGAACAATATCGATGCTATGCGCATGCGGATCATTGATCAAGGATTTACGCTCCTCCTTGTTACCGTCCACCGTTAGTTCGCTGATTTTAATATTCTTCGCACCGCTCTCTGTCTCAATAATCTTATGATCATTTTTAGTTCCATTATCCAGCAACGGCTTCAACTCGATGATCGTCTGATCGATTCCCGCACCTTTCAAGTGGACATCAGATTTAAGCAGAATCGGCTCGGAAATAACATATTGGCATGGTTCTAATAAAACAATTCCCCCACCTGTATTACTTGCCGTATTGATTTCCTTCTGCAGCTCTTCTATATCTTCCTTAGAAGCCATACAATCGTTCACTGCTGTGGAAGTTGGAGAAGATTCTCTTCCACCTATAAACAATGCCAGGACTGCACCAATAACCAATATAAAAGACCCTACCAACATTGTTCGTTTCAAATGTCCGACGGTTCTTCGCTCCTATCTATTTCTCTTTTATCTATTTTTTGATCTTTGCTGCTGTCTCCTCCAATGAATAAATGCAATAACTTCTTTATATTCATCAAGCATGTCCTGTTCTAAACCGTATTCAGACGCCACTGCAACAAAATCTCCCCACTCGTTCATTCGTTTTGTTTCTTCGCCTTTAATTGGATCGATTATTTCTTCAATATCAACTCTTAGAACACAAGCAATATTTTTCATAATTTGTATGGAAGGGTTTTGTTTCAAGTCTCTTTCCAGGTTACTTAAATAAGACTTAGATATACCAGATCGATTAGCTAATTCAGAGAGTGTGATCCCCTGCTGCTTCCTAACTCTTTTAATATTCCGCCCTATCATTCAACATCTCTCACCCTTCATAAAGGTAGGATTGAAGACCTTCATTTCGTTACGTAGGTCACTTGTTCATTTAGGATTTTCTTCCAAACTCGAAGGGCAAAAGATTCCGGGATTTCAACATCAGAGAATCGTATCATTTCTCCCTCTTCTATGGAGCGATTTAAAACCCCATTTCTCAGAAGTCCAATTGGGACATGATCCGGTTCATCGTTGATTCGTACAGCCTCTCCCCGAAATTCAAAACTTCCAATTCCATGCTCTATGTTTGTTCCATTTAACAAATTCTTCTTCGCAATGGCAGCTACACTCAGGCGCGGATTCGTACTATTATTAAGTAAAATACCACCGCCATTGATTACACGACGGATTGTTTTTAGAACCTCCAAATGACACAGGTGGTAATTGGTTTGCATCGTATAGAAAGGTCCATCTCCCATTTTGTAATACCGGAGAGTGTCTTGTTGCTCCTCTTCATGACGAGCAGTAATGAAGACACCTGGAGGAAGGGATCCGGAAAGAATATAATCACTAAGGACACGCCCTTCCCTATCTGCTGTTTCAGCTAGATGCTGGCCCCCGCCTCGGCTGTCATCCGCTTTCAAACCAATAATCCCATTAGCGGATATATCTGCACCGAGTCCATTTCCGACAAGCACTTGTTCAATATGGACTTTCGTTCCATCTGTAAAAGATGTGGTCATCCCAAGACTGGTACCATTTCTTTTAGACCAGTAAAGCATGTCTTCCTCAGAAGGGTTTTGATTAAGGAATCCTTTGATATTACCGTAGACAACGGGCTTGAACCCCATCTGTCTTACATCCTCATCCAACTTTGCAAGACAGCCCGGCTGATCCCCTTCCGCTTCTGTAAAAACTCCTTTTGCCGCAAAATATGACCCCGTAGTGACCTGCAATTCTGCATTCATGGTGACTACAGGCAGGGAGGCATTCATAGCCTGTTCAATGACTTCACTTCCATACAGTACATCTCCACTGCATTCTACGATGATGTCGGCGCCGTCAATCAATTCTTTTCGCGAATTTGTCAAGAGCTCTTCTCTCGGGTACCCCCCCATTTCAGCAATGCTGCGTCTTGTTAAAATACCGGAAACACACAAATCCTCCTGTCTGCTCAAAAGCTTTACCAGACCTGTCCCTATCAATCCCGTTCCAATTACACCTACGCGCTTCTTCATTTCTTCGCCTCATTTCTTTGTTCTATTGATCTATCCAACAATAAATCACCTGGAGTGACATCCCCAGTCAGCCACTCTTTCAACCATTTATCTTTTCTGGAAAAAATCTGCATATCAAGTATTTTTTTAATGGTTTCTTCACGGAACCGATAACGGATTACTTTAGCGGGAACACCTGCCACAATCGCATAAGGTGGGACATCCATGGTAACCACCGCACCGGCTGCAACAATGGCCCCTTCTCCTATCGTGACCCTATCAAGTACAATAACATGAGCCCCCAGCCAAACATTGTCATGGATGGTGACAGGAGAAAATTCTTCGTAATAATCCTGATCCACCCATGTTTCTCCGTTCAACTGACCTGCAGTCGAATAGAAGATTGGAGAGGTTGATATGAAATGGCTGGGATGGTTTCCTAATCCGATTTGACACCCAGGACCAATGGAACAAAACGACCCCAGCTTCACATTCATAACATTGCAGTTTCTAGCCGTATACGTATATCTCCCAACATCTGAATGGGAAATCCTTGTATAAGCATTGATAGAGCATCTTTCGCCGACGGTAGTCGTTGAAACATCCACTTCAACACCCTGACCCAGATAAACAGATGGGTACTTCCGTTTAAACTGTAAATGACGGATTCCATTCTTTAATCCAAAAGGTATAAAACGCCCAATTCCCACTGTTACCCCTCCTGTCGTTTATGTAAGACGCTGCCATTTCCCAGTTTTATGACGGAGGAAATCCCGGTAGCCATTCCGAACCGCCTCCCGCAAATCTTTGGAACCTTTCCCTTTACATCTATACACCAACAATTTCAATATTGTCTTCATGCTGAAATAACAAAGAAAAAACGTATAATTCAATCGATTGGAATGAAGATACATAAAATGCATTTTATTCCTCGTACCGTAATAATTCGCAAGAGGGGAACGAAATCCTGCTGTAGCAGAGACTTTGTGATAGATCAATGATTCAGGGACATATCTAAGTCTGTATCCAGCCTTTTTCATACGAACACAAAACTCTGTATCTTCATAAAATAAGAAATAATCCTCATTTAAATACCCGATTTCTTGAATCATCCGGGTGTGAAACAGAAGCGAACATCCTGTCAAAAATTCGACATCTCTAGAAGAAGATGATTGATAATCTTGAAGAGCATGGACGGCGGTCCCTGTCTTCCAGTTGATATACCCCCCACCATACCAAGTTTGTTTCGAAGGATCATGATAATTGATATGAGAACAACAGGCTCCTACCCCTGTGTCTTTTTGAAGCTCATAGACGAGCGGGGACAAGAAATCCGGGCTTACCACAGTATCGTTGTTCAACATTAAAATGTAGTCAGGGTGGAGTTGTTCCATCGCATATTTCACACCTGCATTGTTTCCAGCAGCAAATCCTCTATTCTCTTCCAACTGCACGATGTGGCAGGAATACGAAAGAAGGGCCGCTTCAAGTTCTTCTTGATTATCAGAAGCATTATCAACAACGATTACTTGGATATTTGGATAGGTTTGATCAGTCAAGGAATCCAAACAATCCAAAGTGTCCTTGGTTCCATTGAAGTTTACGATAACTACACAAACAGATGGTGGTGCTTTCTTTTTCATCATTTTAACCCCCCACCTTTTTCATACCGGTCAACTTCTCTCTTCTTGTAAAGCATGTAGTAAGCTGCAATCATAGCTAAGTGAAACCATACAAAGCCCATTCGAAAACCGTTGTTGAAATTAAAGTCAACCAGGATAACGACACTGGATGCTGCAAAGCCTAAAGGAATGAAGTCCTGTTTAGAGTACATCTCGTGTATCATCTGGATGAGACGACCAATGATTACAAGAAAGATTGCAAGCCCAATAATCCCCGTATCGAACAAAACCGTGAGGAATATATTCGCATTTCCTTTCCCCTCATTGAGTTCCCCTCCATAAATATACTTGTCTCTCATCTCCTGCATTTGAGATAGCTCCGCCATTCCTCCACTACCATTTCCGACAATAGGGTGGATGTTGATATGGTCAATCATCATCTGAATAGAAGCAACACGACTGTCAGCCGCACCACTATCTGTTTCCAAAGAGGTCAGTGGATTCAAACGCTGATAAATGCTCGTCCCAATTTCCGGATTGGTGACAAACAAACCACCTGCGAGAATCGCCCCACCTATTCCCGTAAAAAGTGCGAACCGTATTAAGCGTCTTCCTTTCGTTAATATGAATAAAAACAGTCCAGCTGCAAACAACGCCAGAATCGCCGCTCGTGCCATGCTGATTATTACCCCTAAACAAGTAATGACCAAAGCGACCTGGATGAAAGAATGAGAGAAGAGAGTCGAATGCTTGTACATATACAGAACAAGAAGCCAAGCGGCTGAATAACCACAAAACAAACCATACCAATCCGGTTCATGAGCAAAGGAGGACGGACGCGGAATACCGATATGCTCATAATGACTGATTCCGATATCCACTCCCAGGAAAAAGCCGGCCCATTGTACAAATCCTACAACTGCAACGATCACTCCTGATATAATGCTGTACTTGACAATTTTCCGAAGAAAAGGTTCTCCTTTGTCATAGATCACTTGTACGGAGAGGAAGAAGAAGAGATTCAGGAACAACTGCCCAACGACTACGGTCCAGAAATCTGTGTAATTCAGGACGTGATTATAACTTAGGAAATAGCTCCCCACCCATAAATTAATGAACAGAAATAATGGAGTGGTAAAGACATCACGCTTCTGAGCTACCATTTCCAATGCGAATTTCAAAGTCATAAACAGGAAGAGCACCTGATAGATGCGGATATATGAACCCCCTACTGATAAGAAGGAGCGATCAATGAATATACATAGAGCAATAAGTAAAAGAAACCGATCCACAGGTAGTAGGAGAAGGAATGGGAACAATAAAGCTCCGATGATTACAGGTACCATTTCCGGAGTTAGACTGGATGCGGTCCCAATGACTGCCGCCAGAACAACACACGCCCCCAGTAGAATAACCGTTTGTTTGTTCCATATGTGTTTAGCGAGCATAGCAAATCCCCTCTTCTGTTCTTCTTTCGTTATAGAGAACTCTTAGACACAGCATACTTCTTCATATACAGCCTGGAAATCCTTCACTACTTCTCTCCAAGAATAGGCGTTCGCATAGGATGTCGATGAATGGATCAGATGTTCTGTATCTTCGCGCCGTAAGATAGAGGAAACTTTGTCGACTGCCTTTTCCATATGATTGAAGTCGATAATAAAACCATTTCTCTCATCATCGATCATTTTGTTGAACGAGGGAATGTCATTCAATAGCGGAATACGACCAGCCGCCATCGCCTCGAGAGCCGAAAGTCCAAAACCTTCGTATTCAGACGCAGAGATAAAGTATTCCGAACCGGCCATTACCTCCAAAAGTCTCTCATCCGTAGCATTCTCTATAATTTCCACATGATCAGTTATACCGTAACGTTCAATCATTTCTTCATATGTGGCCCTCAATCGATCGAAATCTTTTCCTACGATGGAGAGCTTTACATCCTCGAACTCCTTCTTCAGTTGACTGACTAGTTTGAGGAGCAGGTCTACCCGTTTATTGGATGAGAAGCGTCCCACAGTAATCATGTGATTCTTAGTTCCACGCTGATTGGAAATTCCTGAATACTTTTCTACGTTGATGCCGTTCTCGATCAATTGTAGATTGTCTGATGTGATTCTTCTGAAGAGATCATAATCATTATTGCTGCAAGCTACGACTTTGTTTACATTCCTCATCACCATACGAGTAATCGTATGAAAATAGTAATACTTCAGCCTTTCTTGATTCTTTGTATGAAAAAAGCCACCATGTGTGGATAGAATAATCGGCTTCCGGTGAAAAGGCTTCAGCATTGTCATCAAATCAATGAAGGAATCAACCGCATGAACGTGGATCAAATCAAATTGTGATACATAACGCACAGTAGAGAGAGCAATTGGATAACGCTTTGAACCAAAATATGGTATCCTCCTCACCTTAACTCCGTTTTCAAGAGATTGGTCAGGTAAAGGGGTACCATCAGAGAAGTTGCGATCCAGGGTCAACACCTCCGCTTCTACACCGTTGCCATTCAGATGTGTTGCCAGTTCACTGACGAAATTCTCCAACCCTCCTATAGCAGGACTGTATTGTCTGACTATGTGCAGGACTTTCATTGCTTTCCCTCCACCCTCTATATTTTTAAAGGGGCTTCTTCTTCCTTCTCAATTTCAAACAACTTGCCGCCCCAATCCATTTCTCTCAATATGTCATGCCACTTCATCAATTCCTTGTACCAATCAAGAGTAATTGTATCCAATCCCTTCCTCAGCTCATTCGCCTGAAGGGCTTGATAAATTTCCAATGCACCATCCGCAGCGGTCCACTTACTTTCCCAGCCAAGTATTGTTTTTACTTTTTCAAAGCTCACACGATAGGAGCGGTGATCCGGGTGACCATACCATTCAATAGCAATATCCTCCGGGAGTGTGCCGGCGATTTCAGAAGCAAGTGTCTCAAGTTGATAGTTTCCAGATTCTGATCCGGCATTGAAAATCTCTCCGTTAATTTTATGACTATCTTCTTCAAGCAGCAGACACATCAGGTCTACCGTATCCTGCACGTGAAGCATAGGCCTCCACTGACTACCATCTCTCATCAAAGGTATCTTTTTGTTCTTCCAGGCTCCGTAAACCATGCCATTTACAGCAAGATCAAATCGCATACGCTTCGATTTTCCGTACAGCGTCGCTTGTCGAACGACGACAGCAGTGAACGCTTCATCTGCTAACGGAAGGATATCCTGTTCTGCTCTCTCGTTCGCCTTAGCATAAGTCGTCAGTGGATTGGTGCTATCCTCTTCGGTCACCCTTTTCGTACTCCCCTGAAAACCATAAATACTGCAGGAAGAAGGTAGTATGTAGCGCTTCACTCCTCTTTCCTTCGCCAAAAGAGCCGTTCTTACCCTTGAGTAGTGATTAATATCATACGTAATGTCTTGGAACAACTCTCCACTTGGATCATTAGAGATAGCTACAAGATCAATGACTGCATCGATACCCTCAAGATGCTCAGGTGATAATCGACGTGTATCTTCCAGTACGATCTTTAGATTCTCATGATCGTCCAGTTTCTCTTTCCCAAAGAAGAAGCGGTCGACGGCTGTAACGCTGTACCCCTTGTTTAAGAGTTTCGGAACCAACACACATCCAACATATCCACCAGCGCCTGTCACTAAAATATGCTTCATCGAATCACACTACCTTCTACCTTATATTGAAAATCATTCTCTGCCTCACGAAAAAGGGGCTGTTGTTCATCTTTCTCTGAAAGAATCGGATGACTCACCGGCCAATCGATTGCTAATTCGGAATCATCCCAACTTATCCCTCGATCATTCTCCGGTGAATAATAAGCGTTCACTTTATAACAGACATTGGTGTTCTCTGTCAGTGTACAAAATCCGTGAGCGAATCCTTCTGGGACGTAAAGCATTCTTTGGTTGTGTTCTGAAAGAATGAAACTCTGCCATTGCTTATAGGTCGGCGATCCCTCTCTGATATCGACCACTACATCATATACCACACCTGTAATTACACGGACCAGCTTCGACTGGGCTTTAGGATTCAACTGATAATGCAGCCCACGCAAGACACCTGCCTCTTTAGACAACGAATGGTTGTCCTGAATAAAAGAATCCTCAATCCCATGTTCGTTAAATACAGATCTATTATAGTTCTCCATAAAAAAACCTCTTTGATCTCCAAATACTTTCGGTTCAATCAGCTTGACGCCTGGCAGATTCGTTTTGATTACTTTCACATCATTACCCCCCTGTTTCATTCAACTATGACGCACCTTGGCACCCACACTCGGTGTAAATAATCGATCTGCTTCCGTTAATGATGCATGGGTTCCCGCGTCTATCCAATGGCCTGTAAGAATCCGGTAGTCAAGCATACCTGTGTTTAGGAAGGCTCTATTCACATCCGTAATTTCCAGTTCTTTTCTTTCTGAAGGTCTCAAACTATTAATAATTGAGAATACCTGTGGTTTGTAAAGATAAATTCCAGTTACCGCACAGTCTGACATCGGCTTTGGTGGCTTCTCCTCGATAGCACAGATAATTCCAGATGAAAATGTAGCAATTCCGAATCGCTCTGGATCCTTCACCCGTTTCAGAAAAATCATAGCCTGAGCATCCGATTCAAGAAAAGGACGAATATGGGGTTCTAACGAATCAGAAAAAATGTTATCCCCGAGAATTACAGCAACAGGATCCCCTCCACAGAATCCGCGCGCCAATCCCAGTGCCTCCGCTACCCCACCAGCTTCTTCCTGAATTTCATAAGATAAGCGTACGCCTAATGTATCTCCATATCCAAGTTCCTCAATCATATGATCGATATGAGCTTTACCTGTGACGATCAAAATTTCGTCAATCCCAGCCTCCTTCAACTTCCCTATGCCGTGATGGATCATAGGTACACCACCTACCGGAAGTAGATGCTTATTTGTATACCGAGTTTTGGGATACAGTCTTGACCCTGTTCCTCCAGCCAGAATGACTCCTTTCATAGTCTTCTCCTCCTTCATGAACCGCATCACTTATGCGATTTTCCTTCGTCTCCAAGCTTCAGGCAAATGACTGGACGGAATGTCTTTCAAAATATAAGAAACAGCCATTGTGCTAATCATAATGAGTGCTCCGCCTATAAAAAACTGAATAAATATGTGCAACGGCAGAAAACGAGTGAAATGAAAAACGACATAACTGATACCTCCCGAGATTAGAAAAGTCCTTGCAATCATGAGGTAAGGCAGCAGTTCCCTCTGTTGGATGCCGAACACCTTGCACACGTCCCTCTGTTGAAGATAAGCACCTAGGAAAGCAGTGCCAACCGTTGCCACAGCTACACCATAGGGTCCAAACGACAAAATTCCAATATAACTCAACACCAGGTTTGATCCTACGACAATGGCCGTATTGATTAAAACAAGTTTCTGATTTCCAGAAATCAACAGAAGAGTATAGAAAACGGTAAAACTTAGTGGAAACTTAATCAAATAAATCAAAAAGATCGGAATACCTGACAAATACATATCGGAATAAATCAGTGAAATATATTCCTCTTTATAAAATAGTAGTATCCAGAACATCGGAAAGATGATGACAGCAAGAACTTTACTGGTGCTCTGCCAAAGTGAAAGCGTCTGTTTCACGTCGTTCTTTACATTATATAAATGGCTTAATTTGGAGAGCATGACAGTGACAACAGAGGCCGTTATTGTAAGCACAAACGGTATTTCTCTGGATACGATGGCAAATACCGCAAACTCTTCCAGCGTAGAAAAGAACTTTACAAGAATTTTATCCGCATACCCGTTCACCACCGTAATCGCCGTCACTGCACCAACGGAACCGGTATATATCACCTGCTGCTTCAACAACTGCCAGTCCATCTTAAGTGCGAACGGCTGTTTCATGATGTACAAAGCCTGCAGGATAATCATACGCACAAGTTCAAAGATGGCAATAAACTGGATGATGCTTAGAAGTTCTCCATCTCTATGGATGATCAAGAATGCAGTAGCTGCATAAGCAAGGTAATACACAAGAGAGAAGATGCTGAATAGCTTGGCTTTACCCGTGGACACATACAAATTTTCCAAATGGCTTCCAGCAATAATGGAAAAACACCAAATCCCCACCCAAATCACTAAAGAGGCCATCGCATCACCTGTTAAAAACCACCCGAATGTACTTCCAAGGTAAAGAATCATGAATGTCAGAACAGCTAAAATGAATAAGGAAACAAACGTATTGCTTATGATCCGATTCTTTTCCTCAGCATCATCTGTCTTGTTGTGAAAATACATGAAGGACGTGGACATTTCGAACGGGACCAATGCTCCAAGCGTAATCGTGATAATCAGAAGCAATTGATAGATTCCCATTTCCTCCATCGTAAGCGTTCTTGCCAGGATCATCGTAAGGAACAATGTTGATATGGATCGTAACAGCCTGTGGGCGGAAAGCAGAACAGAGTCTCTTACCATTCCCTCATCTCCCTATCAAACTCAGTAACCATCCTTGGAACTCAGAACGACATAAAACGTTTTAAAGAACAGCTTCATATCCAGCTTCAAGGATTGATGTTGAATGTAGTATAAATCTAGTTGAACCATTTCTTTAAAGCTTACATTACTTCTCCCGCTCACCTGCCAAATGCCTGTACACCCCGGCCGGATCAATAACCGCTGCATATCATAGTTCGAGTAGATAATGACTTCTCTCGGAAGTGGAGGTCTTGGTCCAACAAGGCTCATTTCTCCCTTCAGCACATTGATAAGCTGCGGGAATTCATCGATGCTCGTACGCCTGATCCAATAACCAACCTTCGTAATCCTTGGATCCCGCTTCATCTTAAACATCGGCCCTTCCACCTCGTTCTGATCAATGAGGGTATCCAGCATTTCTTCCGCGTTATAGACCATCGATCGGAACTTATACATATAGAAAGTACTCCCGCTCTCTCCTACTCTCAGCTGTTTAAACAGCACAGGTCCCTTAGGATCCTCCAATTTAATCAAGATTGAAACCATCAGGAAAACAGGGGAGAGGACGACTAAACCAATCAAGGCAGCAAGCAAATCCAAGATGCGTTTCATAAAGAAGTATGTCTTAGCTGGAGAGGGGGCATCCAGTTTTTCAGGAAAGGGTATGGACTTTTGCTTTGGCTTGGTTAAACTCATGACCACTCCGCTCCTTACGTCAGAATTCTATGTCGTTCCATAAGCATCTGCATTTCATCTAAAACGGAATCTTTCAACGTCTCATTCTTTAATGCAAAGTGTAAGTTGGTCAATATGAAGCCGAGCTTTTCACCTACATCGAACCGTTCCCCCTCAAAGCAATAGGCATACACATCCTGAATGGTTGCAAGCTCCTGGATGGCATCGGTAAGTTGAATCTCACCACCCGCACCCAGTTTTTCCTCTGACAGAAAATCAAATATCTCAGGAGTCAAGATGTATCTTCCCATAATGGCTAAATTGGAGGGTGGAAGGTCTTGTGGCTTTTCCACCAGATTTCTTACTTGATATCTACGGTCTGCTTCGGATATTGGATCTATAATCCCATAACGGGAAGTCTCTTCTTCCTTTACCGATTTCACACCAATCACAGTTGATTCTGTCTGCTTGTATTGATTGATCAATTGGGCTAGACACGGCTCGTCACCTTCGACGATGTCATCCCCTAGTAATACAGCAAAAGGTTCGCTGCCGATAAACTTACGTGCACACAAGACGGCGTGACCCAGTCCCTTCGGTTCTTTTTGGCGGATGTAATGGATATCCACCATGTCCGATATCTCCCTTACGGCCCGCAACAGTTCAAATTTCTCCTTCTGGACAAGATTATCCTCTAATTCAAATGCATGGTCGAAATGGTCCTCTATGGCTCGTTTTCCTTTCCCTGTCACAATAAGGATATCCTCGATTCCGGATGCGACTGCCTCCTCTACGATATATTGAATGGTTGGCTTATCGACTATAGGAAGCATTTCTTTCGGTAATGCTTTTGTAGCTGGGAGAAACCTCGTTCCTAAACCAGCAGCCGGGATGATAGCCTTCTTAATCTCTCTCATTTACACTCCTCCGATCGTATGGTTAGCGATATCCTCAAAGCCTTTTCTTCTTTTTTGTGATGCCATAGTTATACACAATCCCAGACACATGGATGCTAGATGCGTGCAGCCTCTCTTTAAGCTTCTCTGCATCACTTTTAGACGTTCTTCTGTGATTAAGTATAAGCAATGTAGTATCTGTCTTTTCCGCTAATACTTGTCCTTCTGAGAAAGGAAGCATAGCTGATGTATCAAAGATGATCAGTTTATACTGTTGTTTGGCCTCCTTCATAAAAGCGCCCATACGTGAAGAATGAACCCACTTGGAAGGGTGGTTTTTTGTTGTGTCGTGACCGTTGGCAAGAACGTCCAGGTTCTCCACACTAGTCGTCTGAATGGCGCTCGCCAGCGATTGTTTCCCTTTCAGTACATCGATAAATCCAAGGGATTGTTCCGTCGCATAGAGTTCATGAAGAGCCGGGTTTCTGAAATTAGCATCCACAAGGAGCACAGAAAGCCCTGTTTGGGCAGCAACAATGGCCAGGTTGGAAGCTGCCGTTGATGTTCCTTCTCCCTGATTGGGAGAAGTCATTAAAACTGAAAGAGAATGCTGCTTCTTCCATTCCAAAGCCTCCAATAATAGATGGAACTGTTCCGCACTTTGCGATAGAGGGTCCACGTAAGCCGCCATTCCTTTTGAACGTTTCTTAATTTGCTCTTTCTTTTGTTTCAACTGAATTCGCCCCCCTTCCTTTTGCGTGTGGTATTAACGAGTGGTCCTCCTTCTGAAGCTGTCTGAAGATGTGGTTCTTTTTATCGATGGGGTGGATTGTCACATGGACTGGAAGACCAAGCAGCTGTTCCGCCTCTTTCTCACTCTTCAAGGTTCGATCAAAATATTCAATCATAAACACAAGAATAGTCCCACCTGCCAATCCGCCTATGAAAGCGATGATGATGGATGTCACTGCGTCTACTTCGATTTCCTCACTCCCACCTACTGTGCTTTCTGTCAAAACGTTGACATTATCAACATTCATCAGGCCCACGACTTCTTTCTGAAACGTACTCGCAATGGTATTGGCCAGTTGAACGCTTTGTTCCACATTATCGTCCTGCACGGTTATCTGGATAATTTGGGATTCGGCTTCACTACTGACAGTAACTTTCTCGCCCAGTTCCTCCGGAGTCTCAGACACCCCCAGGTCAGCAATAACTTTGTCGAGGATAACGGGGCTTGTGATCATCACCTGATATGACCTCATCATTGTCAAGTCGGCCTGCAGTTGACTAATATTGGCAGACGAATCTTCTTCTGCCGGAGTCCGGTTAATTAGAAGCTGTGTCGATGATTCGTATGTGGGTTGAAGAACATAATAAGTGACCACCCCGCTTGTCAAAGCGCCTAAAACACCTACAAGTAAAATGATCAAAGCCCTTCGCTTGATTAACCGAAATACATCTTTGAAATCAATGGATTCTCCCATGTCTACCTCCTGTTATTGTTGGGATCATTCTGTCTTCCACCATCTATATGGAACAAAGAGGGCACCACCCCTTTATTTTGAGACTGCTTCCAATGGTGCTCCTTTTCGGCGGTATCGGACGCTTCTTACAACGATGATCTCCAAATTCTCCTCCGCCTTCATGACGTGTTCGGACTCCTGTGGGAATTTTAGGACGTCACCGGTCTGGATAAAACTCTCTCCCATTTCACTGATGGATATGCCTTCGCCTTTAACGACGGTCCATACTTCATTCTCTTCTTTAACAAGAGTGGACGCGAACGTATGACCTTTACGAATACTAATACGTGTGGTCATGTATTCGTAAAGTCCATCCAGAATTGTCTCAAGAGTTCGAGCTGTTCCCCAGCTCTCTTCCACATATCGGACCCTCTCTTCCTCTTCCCCTAGGAAATGCTTAATTCGTGGACTTTTTTGCTTATCTGCGACGAGAATCCCATCAGGACTTGCTGCGATAACTGCATCCTTGACACCGATGACCTTAATTGGGATATCCAATTCATTTATCACATGCGTGTTGATCGACTCGTCGCATGATCGTCCATTCCCCGTGACAAGCGTTCCCATCTCTTCCGTCAATGTGTTCCACGTCCCTAGATCTTTCCAAAATCCTTCATAAGCCATTGCGATGACATGGTCCGCCTTTTCTACAACTTCGTAATCAAAGCTGTTCTTTGGAATCTTGGAGTATTTTTTGACAAGCTCCTCATAATGGATAGGCAGCCCCATATCCACTAGTAAAGAGATGATGTACTCCAATTTGAAAGCGAACACACCGCTGTTCCATAAGCCTCCTCGATGAATAAGCATCTCAGCAGCCTCTTCGGTTGGCTTCTCTTTGAATTGTCCAACCTTTATCAAATCTGAAGAACTGGAAGACTGTGGAAGGATGTACCCATACTTCGACGAAGGGTATGTTGGCGTGACGCCGATTAATCCGATATCAGCGCCTGATTTCTCAAGTGCTTGCTCCAGCTCCGACACTTTAGTGAAGAAATGATCTTCCACATAAGAATCGACAGGCAGGACACCAATGATCGATTGCATACTCTCCCCTTCGATAGAATACAAATAGGAAGCAGATAGTGCGATCGCGGCGAATGTATCTCTTCTTTCAGGCTCGTGAATCAATGTAGCTTGGCGACCCAGCTGATGCTCAAGAATTTCTACTTGGTGGCTGCCAGCCGCAATAAAGGTATCTCCATCCAGGCTTACCTCCTTGATTTGACGCCACACACGCTGCACCATCGACTCCAAACTTCCTTTGTCATCCTTCAAAACTCTCAAGAACTGCTTGGACCTAGCACCGTTGGACAACGGCCACAACCTCTTCCCTGCACCTCCGGATAAAAGTACAAGCTTCATAGCACAACCTCCTTCACTCCTGATAAGACGTTGGGACGCCCGATAGAATAATAGTTCACCTTCCCGTTCTCCGCTTCGACCAAGGGAAAACAGTTCCTACCGTCAAATACATTTGGACTATTCATCAGGGAGGGGAGTTTCTGTAAAGGAATCTGTTTAATTTCATCCCACTCGGTAAGGATGAATACTAGATCTGCTCCTTCAACGGCGGATTCCCACGTTTCTTTATATGAGACGGATGACGGAAGAATATCTCTCGCCTTATCTACAGCAACCGGATCATAAGCACGAATTTTCGCCCCATGCCGGACAAGCTGATGAGCAATAACTATAGAGGGAGCCTCCCGCATATCATCGGTATTCGGTTTAAAAGAGAGCCCCAACAATGCTACCTCCAGCCCCTCTAAGGTACCAATATACTTAAGAGCCTTTTCAACAAGGAGGTTCTGCTGCTGCGTGTTCACATGGATAACCGATTCCAACAAGTGAAACGGATGGTCATGATCTCCAGCGATTTGTACTAAAGCATTTGTATCCTTCGGAAAACACGAGCCCCCGTAACCGATGCCTGCCCTCAGAAAGGACGCACCAATTCTTTTGTCTTTCCCCATTCCTTCTGCCACGTGTTCCACATTGGCATCCACCTTCTCACAGATGGCAGCAATCTCATTAACAAAACTTATCTTCGTCGCCAGAAAAGCATTCGAAGCATACTTGATCAATTCCGCACTTCGAATATCTGTCGCATAGATCGGAATTCCAAATGGATGGTACATGTTTCTCAAGGTTTCATGAACTTTCTTCTTGTCCGCTCCTATAACGATCCGATCGCCCTCAAGGCAGTCCTTAATCGCGGTACCTTCCCGCAAAAATTCGGGGTTTGAAGCCATTTCGACCGTTACATCATGGTAGAGGTGTCTGTCTATTAATGACTTAATATAGTCATTCGTACCGACGGGAACTGTGCTCTTAATGACAGCAATGATATCGTGATCTACATAGGAAGCAAGATCCATCACTACCGATTCAATAAAACTCAAATCAGCCGAACCATCCGGACTTTGAGGTGTACCTACAGCAATCATGATAATATCCGACTCGGTATAGGCCTTCATTTTATCTGCTGTGAACAACAGACGTCCGGCCTCCACATTCCTTACCATCCATTCCTCAATCCCTGGTTCGAAAATGGGAGATATTCCGTTGCGCATCTGCTGAACTTTCTCTTCATCTATATCCAATCCGATAACCTTGTGGCCCATTTCAGCGAGACATACCCCCGTCACCAGACCGACATACCCTGACCCGACTATGGTTATCTTCATTGCGCCCGCCCCCTTTCCTCAGCTAGTTCGGATAAGAATTCTGTAACAGAATCTACCAGCATCTTGGAGCCAAATGGATAGCTGTCGAAGACCTTTTCTCCGATAGACTGAATTGTAACTCCGAGCTGGTTCATATCATGGACAGCTGCAACAAAATTGCGTTTTAGGAACACGTTCGTAATATCAAGCTGATGGTTATCCACGTGTTCTCCATATCTCTTTTGACGGGGGACTACAATGACTTTCTTTTTATTTTCGATCCCTTCCAGAATAGAACTCGTTCCAGCATGTGTAACGATGATACTCGCCTTACGAAAATACCTCCTTATCTCATGAGATGGTAAGAAATCAAATGAGGAATAATTCTTAGGTATATAAGAGCTGTATCCACGCTGAGCAATGATTTCATCGGTTATATAATCGTTTTCGATGAGCCGGTCCAGTTCAATCAACAAGCGATCAAAAGGAAATTTCTGCGTACCTACGGTTACAAAAATCAAAAAATTTTCCCCCTATACTCGGCTTTAGGATAAAACTTCTGTAATTCTTCCCATTGGATATAGAATTTGTCTGAGAAACGATACAGGATTTTCCCGGTAATCGTAGGAGATGTAATATTCGCGAAACTTTCAATGTAGATCACTTTCCTTCCAAACAGTTTCGCAAGAATACATAGCGGAACCGTCGCTCCAGCTCCGGTCGAAATGATGACATCCGGCTTTTCAATTCGAAAAATTTGAAAGGACCGGTAAAAGTTCACCATAGATGTAAGGAAAAACGACCATTTCCGCCTCTCCTGCTGCTCTAGGAAATGGACGTGCATCTCCGAATCCATCGCATCTGAAATTTTGTTTTGTTCCGTGACGATAAAGCAATTATAGGCAGATACGCCTGACACCAGCTGCATCAGCTCGGCAAAGTGCCCCCCTGTAGAGCTTATAAGTCCTACTTTCAGTGGCTGCTCCATGTAACACACCCCTCAACTAGTTCTTTATAACGAACGTAATTTCACACTAATTTACCTTTCTCAGGAACCGACAACGTCTGATACGTTTGGTAGATCTCATTTCCAACCTTTTTAGTATTGAACTTTCCCTTCACCCAGCGCCTGCCATTTGCGCCGAGCTCTCTCAGCCTATTTTCTTGATCGAGGACAGAAAGAATTGCTGTTGCCAGTGCTTCAGGGTTTCCTGAAGGTGCGATAACCCCGCAATTACCGTTTTCAATAATTTCAGGGGCTCCTCCTGAATCCGCCACTATTACCGGCGTCTCCATGGCCAGAGCCTCAATAATCACCCTGCCGAACGGCTCTCCTTCTGAATAGCTGATGAAGATATCCAAAGATTTCATGATATTTGGAATATCTTCACGGTGTCCGAGGAAACAGACATGGTTCTGCAGTTCTCTCTCCTTCACCATCTGCTTCAATTGTTTTATATAATCATCACTTGCAAACAGCGCTCCTCCGACTATGACCACCCTTACATCCGGGGCTTGACGGATCACCTTCGGAAGAGCTTCAATGAGGTGATGGTACCCCTTCCATGCTGTCATTCTCCCTACCATGCCGATTAGAACCGCCTCTTGCGGTATGTTTAACTCCGTTTTGACACTCCCTTTTATGTGCTCTAATTGGTACTCCGAAAAGTCGACCCCGTTATAAACAATGCTCCCCTTCTTCCGGAATACATCCTGAGAGAATTGATGTGAAACCGCTCTTGAAATAGCGACAATATGATCAGCAAAGTAAGGCATGACCTTTTTGAAAAGGAGACTGTCATGGAGATCACGGACATGCCAGACCGTCTTTTTCCCAGCCACCTTCCCTGCAATCAAACCATAAACTGCACTTCTATATGTATTGGTATGTACAACGTCGATGTGTTTTTTTATATAGAAGGTCAACCGATATAAATCTTTAAAAAATGATAAAGCATTCATTGGACGCTTCACAATATTCAAACTGCTCATCGAATGAGGAGCAATGGTGACAGATGTATGATGGTGAACTTTTTCTCTCAGAGGGCTTTCATTCGGAACGATTAGATGCGGATGTATGGACTTTTTATCAATTTCCTTGATTAAGTAATACAAACTGAACTCTGCGCCGCCCATTTCCTCTGCGTGATCAAGATAAGCGACTTGCAGCGGCTGTTGCATGGTTTTCCTCACCTCGTATTTTCATGGTCTTATTGGATTTACTCTTTATACTTATTGCTTGATTGACCTGCGCAACCCATCTGCTGATCATCATAAAACTCCAAAGAAAATTATAGATATCGAAGGATAAGTCCTTACCTACCCTAGCTTTCTGAAACAGGGAGGTAACCATAGAAACATCTACATAGGACAACATCGGATTTCTGTTATGAAGGATTTCACTTTCGATCCATTCCACGACATTCGGGTTACTCATCACCTTTTTGATTGGCGGAAGGAACACATTCTTTGGTCGGTATATATATGACTCAGGCAAATAACGAGCGAGCATCTTTTTCAAAACGTATTTTTGTTCTCCATCCTTAAACTTCTCTTCTATCGGCACCCTTGATCCGATTTTAACCATTTCTGTGTCAAGGAATGGATATAGAGTCTGGGTTCCATTTACGTGTAACAGATCATGAATCTTTGCACCCGATAACGCACCTGATCTAAGGGAGACTCTTAAAGCTGCAATCTGCTCATTCTCCGAGAGTCCTTCCAATTCCTGAACTAAACGATTATAAAAGGAATCAAGCAATTTATGTCGGACAGAATTACTCATATGAAAAGCTACGCCATCCAAGCAGTTATTCATCATGATCATTGCATAATACATGGGAGCAGCGGTGCTTTTCTTAAATGCTCTTAAAGGGGTGCCTATATTTGGATCACTCTTAAACACCTTTGTCCACTCATATACTGGACTTGCAAACTTCCGAATAGAAGGTGGTAATCGATACACCTTCTCCCAATTTTTCACGTCCTGGTGTTTTGTGAACAATTGGTCAGCCCCTGTTCCATCGATAGCTACAGGAAAAGGTGATCTTGTAAGGCTTTGGGAAATCATCAGCCGAGACTGGAGAGTACCTTGGTCCGAATAAGGAAAAGCATAATCTTTACCTATATTTTCAAGAACATCGGTAAGTTTGCGTTCGTCAAACATCATTTGATGTAAAGGCAATCCGATATAATCCGCCACTCTTTTTGCGAACTTGGCTTCTTGATCATCATCTCCAAAAGAGTAATTTTCTAGTGTCACATCACTCCGACCATGCTCTTTCAGCTTAGCAGCGATTAAGGCAGAATCCACTCCTCCACTGAAAAAGACTTTAGACCCTCCAGGGATAGTACCCAATATTTCTTCAAGTCTTTGGTCGATTTGCTTTGAAGCTGAAAAATAGTGAGGTTCATCCCTTCCCCACTTCTCCCCACAATAACGGACTGACTTCTCAACTTCTGAATATACCAATTTATGCATTGGAGGAATCCGGTACACTTCTTCATAAACAGATAAATCAGAAGGAAGGCACCCAGTTTCTAAATAGTGAAAGATTGAAACATCATTCAGCTTGCTTTTCGCAAACCTTGCAAGCAACCTTTGATCATTAGATGCATATAACGTCTGATTAGTCTCGTAATAATAGACTTGCTCAGGTGTAGAAAAAGGAACCTGAATAGTCACATACCTTTCATTTTTAGATAAGCGGATTTCCACTCCATTAGGCCTCTGCCCTTTCCATTCAGGATTCCATGAATTACTTAACGTCAAACGAATCTCCTTTTCGGAGTCCTGCATAGTAAGCATCCGCTTATTTGAGTTTCCGATCATAGCAAGAGCTGTAATATGCTGTTTACAATCGAAGTATAAATACTCAATATCTTTTTGAAGCCAGCAGCTATGAACATCTACATGTTCTTTCCATTCCAAGAAGCCTTTTTGACTACCGCTATATATGCAATAAAACAATACGATCTCTCCTTTACTATGCTCGTTTATTTATTGGAGTTGATTTATCGGTACCCCGTGCCTTAAATAAACGAGACATCTTCGTTCTCCCCCTGCCAACATTCAAGACCAATCCAGCAAATCCAAAAGCGAGGACCCCCACCATCACTTGAGCAGCAAGTCCCAGAACTCCTTCAAGCTTCAATACTGGAAGCAGACAAAAAACCATAAATAGAGATGCGGCCATCACTCTACCCGAACGGGCCCATGGTATTGGAAGCCGGAACACTGTTCTTCCGAGAAATACACTTACCGTCATGGCTGACCCGTAGGACAGAAGGGAGGCAATAGCAGCCCCTTTCGCACCTGCGGCAGGAATAAAGAAATAATTCAAGATTAGATTCAGGAAAGCTCCTAGTATCACCGGCCATACTTGTAAACGCGTCCGTTTACTCAGAGTAAACGGAAGGTCAAAATAAGATTCCTTCATACCATTTAACAGTACAGCTGGCACAATCCAAGGCATCAACAATGCGGCAGCGTTTTGGTATGCTTCCCCGAAGAAGACACTGCTGATATTTGGTGCCAATAAAACAATCCCAAGGGAAGACGGAACAGCGATGATCAACAACAATTCAAACGTCTTCTTCATTTGATCGTACGTACTTTCTAAAGAGCTTCCTTCAAACTTGCGAATGATGATGGGAGAAGATGCGGAGACAATGACGCTGATGATGACAAGCAATGTCTGTTGGATGAAATCGTACGGAACGGCATAGAGCCCCACTTCCTTTTCACCTATCATCCAGCCTAGCATCAAACGATCCATACCATAAATGACCATCGCCATTGCAAACGTAGCTGTTAGAGGCAATCCATACTGAAGCAATTCTTTCACAAGCGTCACATTCACTTTTCGGAGACGAACTCTCCCCCATTGTTTCTTATGAACGAACAGAATAGGAAGGACGTTCCCAACGAAAAGACCAATCAACAAGCCATATACACTAAAACCATAGAGTACAAGGGCAACACCAACAATCAACGATATTACAGCCCTGGCCATGGAAAGAATTCCGAAAGTCACAGGAGCAAGCTGTGCTCTTAGAATGGACAAATTCATTTCGAACCAATTTGTAACAAACATGAACATAAGTCCGATTATCCATATAAAGCCTGCCCCCATAAACTGATTTCCTACGATAAAGGCCACCCCATATATAAGGGATACAAATGACATCAATACGACATAGGAAACCAGAATAGTGCTCAAGAACTGCTCCATGTGCTCTTCTATGTAATTTGAATAGAAGCGAAACGCACCAAGTCTCAGCCATTGGAACGATATGATTCCAGCCATCTTCGCTACGATAAGCACTAACGCATAGATTCCATACTCTTCTGGAAGAAGCAAACGTGTGTAAATATATAGAGCGGAAAAATTAATTAAGCCCGGGATACCCCTGGCCAAAAAGTACATGATGGTGTGACGTGCTAGCACGATGGTCTCCCTTCAAGTTAAAGTGAATTTTATTTTGCATTATAAAGAACTAATTGTGCTTAATAGAGAATACCTTTTGAGATAGTATAACACCTCTTCAACAAAATACAATACTCACTTACAATAATTAACATAATATTTAAAGGTGTTTTATCCAAACGAACGTATTTTCAGTTTTAGTAAACACTTTTTTCTTGTATTTCATCATAATCGTTCTTTTTGAAGAACGCAATACATTTTTCTGAATCTTTACATTATTATCTTAAGTATCCACTCTATATCCCGGCAAGCTGCACCCCAGTGTACAACATCGCTGGTATTTTATTTTAGATGACCCACATTCTAATGGTTTTTCTATTAAAATCTAAAAGACAAACAAGCCTCCCATGAGGTTTATGACTCATAAGAGGCTTACATCTTCAAACTTGAAGGATCAACACCATAATTCCTTCAGGTGGGAAGAGGTAGAACCCTATCATGTGGAAACTGGTTCAAATAAATCACTTTTGAATTACCGTTTACTATATACCTTGGATTCCTACTCTTCTTCATTCACTCCAAGCGTCATACCGCCATCCACCACAATTTCCGTTCCGGTACAGTAGGAACTTTCATCTGAGGCTAGAAAAGCAGCCACACGGGCAATTTCAACCGGCTGGCCGATACGCCCAAGGGGGACCGAATCATAAAACGAGGGAACTCCCTGCCCCTGGGTAGCCATTTCCGTCTCAATACCGCCGGGATGAATCATATTCACCCGGATTCCCTTCTTACCGAGCTCAATCGCTGCCGCTTTGGACATCGCGACCACCGATGCTTTCGTCGCGGCATACGCCGATGACTTGGCAATCGGAGAAAACGAGGAGATGGATAAATTGTTGATGATGGATCCTTTTCTCTGTTTTTCCATTTGAGGCGCAACAGCCTTCATCCCTCGAAAGACCCCGAGCTGATTCACATCAATCATTTGCTGGTATTCATCCATCGTAATCTCTTCAAATGGTTTGCGGATCAAGACACCTGCGTTATTGATGAGAACGTCAATGGCTCCGAACTTCTCTACAATTTCTTCTACAGCCCCGTCCCAATCCGAATCTTTCGTAACGTCCAGTTTTACGGGATAGGCCTCATCGATTTCGTTCGCTGTTGCTTGAGCATCTTCCCATTTCCTTGCGCCTACCATCACCTTTGCCCCAAGAGAGGCAAGGTGCTCCGCCATCGCTTTTCCCTGTCCGCGATTGGCTCCCGTGATCATAATGACTTGGTTCGTTAAGTCAGCCATGGTTTTTCCCTCCGTTTATCCTTTTATGATTCAGGCTTTAACTTCAGCTTCAATCTTATACGTAAAACATGATTATACGGACAGACGCCGTTCTTGTCTAATTCAATATTTTCGTACATGAATCATATCCCCACACTCAAGAGGAACACCAATCAAAAAAGCTGGAGACCATTATTATGGCCTCCAGCTTTTCCTCGTACAAAGACTTACCGTAAAACTAATGATTAATGCGCCGTCATTTCATGAGCGATCTCATGACCATCCATGTCTGATGGATAATACGTCGGCCAGTTTGTCACTTCGTCCAATAGTGCTTCACGGTCATCTCCCCAGTAGAGGTGGTAGTGGTCCGCATCAGTCGGAGCAATACTGTGATCGCTGAACTGGATGTATTGAGGAAGATCACCATCCTCTTCCGTTAATTCATAAATATAACGGACCCCTCTATTACCCGCATCATAGGTAAGGATTTCATAGCCATCATAGGTATAGGTTCCCGACGACTTTTCTCCATCTTCGAAGAACGTTACATCATTTCCATCAAAAATAATGCGTTCCACATCGGTTTCGTAACCGATCTTATAGTACTCTTTATATTCTTCCGCTGTCATATCTCCATCATTCTCAGCCTTATGAGCAAACACTTCATCAAGTGTTCCATCCTGAAGGTATGGATATACAGACTGCCAGTCCCCTTCCCAGTCTGTCAGTTTACGATCCTTCACCTGCTCATCTTCAAAGTACCCATCATAAATCTGCTGGGCTTCTTCGTCATCCGCATTGCTGTGATTATGAGCGTGGCCGCTGTGCTCGTCTGATTCAGAAGAGTCCCCGGCATCAGACGGCTCGCCGGCCAAACCTTCAGTTAATACTTCTAAATTTTGCTTCATGAGGGTGAAATAATCTTCTTCATTGTCTATATCTTCTTCCGTCAACACAGACAAATTATGAAGACGCAGAGATTCTGCCCCGATTTCTTTTCTAACGACATCCGCAACTTTAGGTGTAACATTCTGCTCAAAGAATACATGATTGATGTTATGCTGTTCAGCCGTTTCAACTATGGCTTCCAAATCTTTTTGAGAAGGTTCATTGGTTGGACTTAAACCAGAAACAGAAACCTGCTCAACACCGTAGGATTGTTCCCAATATCCATAAGCGGCATGAGACACGATGAATTTATTCTTTGGTGCTGCTTCCAATTGATCGTGGAATTCCTGATCCAGCCCTTCAAGGTTGCTTTTTAGCTCCTCGAAGTTTTCATTATAGGTATCTTCCTGCTCAGGATTCAGTTCAACCAGTGTATCTTTAATATTCTCAGCTACCTGAATAGAAAGGATGGGATCAAGCCAGACGTGCGGGTCCTGGTCCCCGTGGTTATGTCCAGCGTGTTCATCTTCGCTGCTTCCTTCTTTCTCCTCATGAGCATGTTCGCCCTCATGATCTTCTTCTTCTTCTTCATGAGCATGTTCCTCCTCGTGAGTTCCTTCTTCTTCCTCATGGTTATGGGCATGCTCTTTTAATTCAATCCCCGTGGATGCTTCCAGAATTTTCACATCTTCAGATTTAATAGAATCTGAGATTTTTTCTGCATAGGGTTCCAATCCGGCACCGTTGTAAATAAATGCGTCTGCTTCTGCCATTTCAATCATTTCTTTTGATGTTGGTTCATATGTGTGAGGGTCTGAACCGGGAGGCAGAATCGATTGCACATCCGCCTGCTCCCCTGTAATCTGCTCAGCAAAATACTGAAGAGGGTAAACCGTCGTATAAATACTCAACGCTTCACTTGAACCATCGGATTGTTCCCCTTCTTCACTATTGCTTGATTCTTCTTCTCCACATGCTGTAAGTAATAAAATGAATGCAAACATGCTAACTGCACCAATCATTTTTTTCATTGTTTCTCCTCCTCCTTATGTACCTCAATTATTCTATCGTAATGATTACTATTTGTAAATGATAATCATTACGATTGATTGACAAAAAATTGGTCTTCCTTATGTGTTAATAATTAAGGACTGAGCAACGAACACATTTTCACTTTTTCAGAAAAGTTTGATAGTATCTGTAGTACATCATAAAGGAGGGATAATCATGGAAGTCATATCAAAAGAAGAGATTACGAGGAATTTTTCTATGAAGGAAACGATGGACAGCATCGAATCTTTTTACACCAAAAAAGAAAGCGAATTCATATCACCGGACCGGATGCACATAGAGGATGGAGAGAATACCGCTTTGCTGATGCCGGCCTTTTATAGAAACTATTACTCCACGAAACTTGTAGGCGTTGCTCCTGAAAACAGGAATGCTGGAAAAGACACGATCCACGGCTTAATGGTTCTGAATGACCGCAAGACGATGGAACCCCTTTTCTTGTGTGATGCCATTGCTATTACGGCCCTGCGTACAGGTGCTCTGGGAGGACTCGGAATCAAATACCTGGCTAAAGCAGACGCGGAAACGTTAGGCATTATCGGAACCGGCACACAAGGATGGAGTCACTTGGAATCGGCCCTTGCTGCCAGAGACATCAAGCATGTACATATTTATAACCGCACCGAAGAGAAAGCCCATCATTTTAAAGCGAAAGCAGAGGCCCACTTCCCACAAGTCACGTTTACCGTTTCCTCTGTCGAAGAATTAGCCAGAGAGTCAGACATCATCGTAACGACTACAACTTCCACCACCCCTGTGCTTCCTGAATTACACGATTCAGATTTGAAAGGCAAACTCATTGTAGGCGTCGGCTCCTTCCGCCCTTCCATGCAGGAAATCTCTGATCAAGTATTGAGAATCGCTGATGAAGTATTTGTAGATGCCAGATCCGCCCTGCATGAATCCGGGGATATGATCCAGGCGGGGCATTTACGTTCGGACTTAGAGAACTCCTGGGACCTCGAAAAAATCATCACCGAAAATGATCCGCCGCAGGATTTAGACGAAAAGACGATCGTGTACAAATCTGTAGGGGCTGCCATCTTTGATTTAGTTGTCGTTCAATCGATTTATGAAAAGCTGTATAAGTAAGAAAGGAGGAAAACGATGCGCAAATTGACGCGGAAGAAATGGAAAGATCCGGGCATTGTCATGGTTATTCTATTATCGGTCATTGCTTTATTGTTCTGGATATGGTGGCCGACTGATACCTATGCCGCTGGTATTTCCCTTGCTGGATGGGCCATGTTCGCCTGTTTTTTCATATGGTTGGGTTTAACCATCACTTACGTGGTCTGGATGGAAAAGCTGGAAAAAAGAGAAGCTGAATCTGCGCAGTCATCAGAAAATAGAGCCATCAAATAAAGGAGTGAGAAACGATGCAGATCATGGAAACAACGATATTGGGAATCTATCTACTGATTATGACGGGCATTGGCATTTGGTTTGCCAAACGGGCTCACTCATCAGAAGGAGACTACTGGACAGCCGGTGGTAAAATCAATAGTTTTGTCGGTTCCTTTGCTTTTTTTGCAGCCGTGGCAAGCTCCAGTTCTTTGATGGGTGCCGTCGGATCCGGAGTTGCCCTCGGCGTCCCCTTCTTACTTGCTTATGGATTTGGAGCCGTGGCCATCCCGTCTTTTGCGATGTTTTTAATCTCCGGGCAAATTAGAAGGACGGGAGTAAAGACGCTGCCTGAGTTTTTCAAAAGCAGGTACGGTAAATCTGTGCAGATTGTAGCTGCCATCCTCGTCGTCCTTAGTATGACGTTTTATATGATCCCTCAATTAACTGCCTCGGGGCTTATCGGATCCTATGTTCTCGGCATTGACTATGTAACAGCGGTCATCATTCTGGGACTTGGGTTTACTTTATATGCCGCTCTCGGAGGCATGTGGGCCATTACATATACAGACTTGATTCAAGGAGCCGTTATGGTCATCGGGATGTTCATTTTGGCGATCATCATTCTAATGGATCACGGCGGTGTTGGCACATTAATTCAAGATGCTTTGGCTGTCGACCCTGAATTCGGTTCCATTACGCAGCCGTGGATGTCTTATTTCGGATTGTTTATTGCGTTTTTGTGGTTCGGAGTCGTTTCGCCATCTGCGGTCATGAGAAACTTTGCGGCCCGCGATGCGAAAACAGCCCGTCGTTCTGCATTAGGCGCATGTTTTCTGTATGTAACTGTCTTTATCTTTGGGTTTGTGATCGCCTCTGCCGGTGCCAGCCTCGGAATTGCTGACACCTTGGAAAACCAGGACATGATATTCATTTCCGTTATTGAACATTACATGCCCGCCCTCTTAGCAGGCGTCATGTTAGCCGGACTGCTGGCCGCGATTATGTCTTCTGCTGATGCCATGCTTCTAGCAGTCGCTGCAGGGATTGCCCACGATATTTATAAAGAACACATCAATAAAAATGCATCAGAAAAGACCGTCACACGCCTGGGACTCGTCGTTATGATCCTCGCCAGTATTGTGGGAATTATTTTTGCCATCGATCCCCCTCAATTGATTGCTGTCATGGTCGGCTGGGTAAGTGGAGCGATGTTATCGGCATTCGGTTTCCCGCTTGTTCTTGGGTTATGGTGGAAACGCGCCAACACACCAGGAGCCCTGGCGGGGATGATTGGAGGAACGGTTACTTTTATTATCATGGCCCTGCTTCCTTCCGCTTTAGTATCCGAGCACTTAGTTTCCGCCCCTGTCTCAGCCCTGTTGACGATCGTTGTCAGCTTACTGACAGCACCGCCGTCTGAGGAGAAGCAATTAAAAGTCGACCGTTACCATATGGATATTAATGCATAAGTAGGTGTCATCATGAAAATTCGTATTTTAGGAGAAGAAAGCGTAGTCGAAAAAGACCTGCCCGGTCATATGTATAAAAGCTTGAAGTCCTCGTTGAAATGGAACAGGAATTTGAATGAGGAAGCTATTGAACAAGGGATTACCAAATCAGAAAAAATGTATCATCCTATGTGGATCGTGAAAATGCTCGTCATCGCAGACAGAAAGCCCTTTCCTCCTAAGGTCAAACCAAACATGGCTTTCATTGATGGCCGATCCGGTTACCGCGGTTTATTCCCTGATGTCCCCCCTATCACTCAAAAAGAAGTGTTGGATTCCAAAGTGCGGAGCGCAGATATCACTAAACAGGACGTACTCAATAAATACGTAACGGATATTCAAGAAAAACAAATCAACAGAAACTATGTATTAAAGAAACCCAGATATGACATCAAAGAAATAGAAGTCGTCTACCTGCCTTTATGGAAAGTGGAAGTGGACAGTCCTTACCTTACAAAAACTTTTGTTATTAATGGGAATACAGGAGAATCCGAAAATCTCCTTTTTGATTTGTGGAGTAAGAATGAATGGAGATTATAAGAAAAAGCCTGAGCTTATATGGCTCAGGCCTTTTCTATTTGGTTAAGGGGATAAATTACATCATGCCGCCCATTCCCTGAATGGAATAAATAATTAATGAAGAGTGTGAAAAGAGCCTATAAAGTAGGCAATATAACCAGACTATCTTAAATACAGGATAAATAAGTTATCAATATTTATAAACAATACCCAGTCGTAATCCAGTCAATTATACTGCACAATTTTAACATGGCTTTCTTTCTAAGGGAGTAGCATTATTATCACAATGAATGGTTGTATTTTAGATAAATAAAAGAACCAGGAAGTCCTACTTAACAGTAGTCTTCCTGGATTTTAATCTAACTAGTTTGCTAGCGCTCTATTATTATTGAAATGATAAATTTTCTCTTTAATGATTTCTTTTACTTTGTCATTACAAGGAGTAAGTAGGTTTCTAAGGGAATTATCCAACGATGATTCACTAAACGTTTCTTTCCCTTTTTCAATGTAAGTAACATTCAGTATTGTACCAATATTGATTTTGGAGATCCCGTTTTCTATCAATACACCGATATCATCATAAGATACACCTGTTCCACCATGTAATACAAGCGGTACATCCACAGCCTCATAAATCCTGTGTAACACATCGAAATCCAATGCTGCCTTAGAACGGTACTGTCCATGGGCAGATCCGAAAGAAACCGCTAATGCATCGACGTTTGTTTCTTTATAGAAATAGGCAGCCTCCTCTGGATCTGTATGGTTGGAGTGTTCGACGGAAACACCGTCTTCGGTTCCTCCAATCGCCCCGACTTCAGCTTCTACAGAGACCCCTTGTTTATGAGCGTATTGGACGATGTCTTTAGTGAGAAGAATATTTTCTTCCAAAGGTAAATGAGCTCCATCAAACATGACGGATGTAAATCCGGCATCAACAGCTTTTTTGATAAAATCCAGGTCACTATTATGATCTAAATGAAGGGCGACTTTAACATTTTCCCTTTCGGCTAAGGTGCGAGTCATCGAAACAATCAGGTCTAAACCAATATACTTAGCGGTTCCGTTAGAAATTTGGATGCTAATCGGTGTTTTTGTTTCTTTTGCAGCTTCAAAGAATGAAGGAAGCATCTCCATATTGTGTAGATTGAAAGACCCTATGGCGTATTTTTCCTTTTGAGCATCCTCTAATAATTCTTTTAATGTGACTAACATGTGATCACCTCAAAAATTAGATTTTTTTCCATATCGAATGGAATCTTTATTGTGCTTCATCAACTTTTCAACCATCTCTGCGTAGTGTTCTCCCGCTTTAATGTCACCTTTTTTCCACGACTCTTTTTGTAAATAGTTATAAGCTTGCATTAATTTCGTATGAGCATATCCGGGTTTATCCATCATATTGACGCTTTTATTCCAACATTCAATCGCTTCATCAACCTCATTGAGTTGATAATGGATCTCCCCGATTTTATTTTGCAGATCGATTTGTTCCTCACGATCGCCCTCTGATGCTAATTGGTGTTCATATCTCTCAAGATCTTCTTTAAGTTTGGTTGGGTCAAGCTGTGAATCTGCACTCTCTTGGCTGTCTATTGACTGGGATTTCCTTTTAAAAAGTTTATTGAACATTTCGTCTTCACCCCATTAATTGAATAGTTCCAGAAACCAACCTAGTAAGAGTCCTACAGTGATAACGTCCGAATCACTAAATGTTACGTTATTGATGTCATAGGCACCAAGCAGTGTGACAAACAGAGCTGGAAGTACGGTAATGAAGAGACCGTGAACTACTCCGCCGAGGATGGTACCGCGCACGCCACCCATCGCATTACCAAAAATGCCAGCTGTACCACCTGCAAAAAAGTTTGTCATCATGCCAGGTATAATCAAAGCTAGTCCAACAGCTGGGAATAAGAACATGCCCAAAATCGTTCCAACAGTTGTCGCTAAGAATCCTAGAATGACTGCGTTCGGAGCATACGGGAAAAGCACTGGACAATCAAGAGCTGGTTTCGAATCAGGTACCAATTTGATCGCAATTCCTCGGAAGGCAGGAATGATTTCAGCTAAGAGTAACCTTACTCCAGCAAGAACTACGTACACGCCAGCTACAAATTGAATTGATTGAAGAAAAGCGTAGACGAAGTAATTTGATCCATCTGATATTTCAGCTACAACTTCAGGTCCTGCAAATAAGGTCGGAATTAAGTAAACTGGAATCATAACTACCATCATCGATAGATAGGTATCTTGCATAAATTCGAAACTTTTCGGCAACTTGAAGTCCTCAGTGGTATTGTCTTTGTTACCTACTACTTTGGCGACGCCAGCTTGGACTAGGTAGCCAAATGTACAGTAGTGAGCTAGTGCGATATCATCATTTCCCGTAATCTTCCTGACAATAGGTTGGGCAAGAGCTGGCATCAATACAGCCATTACGCCTGCGACTACACCTCCACTGATAATGAGCAAAGCACCTCTTAATCCCGCCATGTATCCTACAAGAGAATATACGGTTGCCATCCATAAAGAGGCTTGTCCAGTTAGAAAGATATATTTCCATTTCGTGAATCGGGCTAAGAGAATATTAATCGCAAACGCGATCACCATAATCAGTGCTGTTTCTCTTCCAACCAAATTCTGTGCTATGCCGGCAATGGCATTGACATCTGTCACCGTTCCTTCTACATTAAATCCTTCTTGGAAAACAGTACCTAAGTATCCTAGAGTTCCAACAAGAATTTCTGTTCCTGCAATAAGGACTAAAAAACCAAGCAGTGTTTTCATCGTCCCTGAAATTATTTGTCCCACAGATTTTTTTAAAGCAATGAGACCGACCATGGCGACAAGTGAAACGATAATCGAAGCTTGTCCCAAGACATCGTTCACAATGAAATTTAATATTGGCATGCTACTCCCCCCTTAGTGATTATGTGACTTTTTCTAAAACTGGCAGTAGTTTTTCTCTAATTTCTTCCTTATCAACCATCCGCTGCAAATAGATAATTTCAGCCGCGATGTCATATTGTTTGAATTGAGATGCAAAATTTGCCCCTGTAATTATAATGTCTGCCGAGGATGAACTTGCTGTCGATATATCACAGTGGGAAAGGCTCGATTCAATATTCTCTTCATTTAAAACGTCCTGCACACTCATTTCACAAGCAAAACTACTCCCTAACCCTGCACCACAGACCACTAAAATCTCCGTTTTTTTCATTATTATTCTCCCTTTCCAATTAAAAGATTGTGTACTTCTCCCAGTTTGATCCACGTATCATCTAATTCTTTTGCCTGCGTCGTGACCTCATCTAAATTGACTTTGACTAATTCATTATTTTGCATCCCAACCATAAAGTTAGACTCTTCCTTCAATATTTTTTCTGCAGCATAGGTTCCCATCCTTGTTGCCTGAAGGATATCTGTCGTACATGGGTCACCTGCCCGTTGTGTGTAACCCAAAATCGTCTGCCGAACTCGTTCTCCCGTTTCAGCCTCAATTTCTTGACTTATCTTCGCTACCATACCTTGATCCCCTGAAGAATAGCTTGAAGGACGATAGGCAGATTCTGTACACAGAATGACTAAATACCCCCCCTCGTTATGTTGTATATCTTCAATTTTTTGTATCAGTTCCTTCATAGAAAATTCGTATTCTGGTAAAAGGACAATGTTAGCCCCTCCTACAATTCCAGCTAAAAGCGTTAACTGTCCTGATAAAGCACCAAAGGTTTCTACAATGAATATTCGGTTTGGTAAGTTTGCCCCCGTTTGATGCAGGTTTGCGACCTGGTTGTGGATTTGTTCTACAGCCGTCATATGCCCTATTGTGTAATCGGTACCAAAGATATCGTTGTCGATTGTCATAGGTATGTGGATAGCGTCCACACCTAAATCTACGAGAGCTTTCACACCTTTGGCTGATCCATCACCTCCAAAGACGACTAAAGTATCAACATTTTCTTTTAGCAAGGATAATTTAATTTGTTGAATCCCTTCTATCGTTTTCGGCAACTCACTTCTCCCACTTTTTAGAAAGAGCTCTCCTTTGGTTCTATATTTCTTGAGTTCTTTCTTAGAGAGCTTGATAGGATGTTCATTTACGATTCCTGAAAAACCTCCCTGAAAACCAATCACTTCAAGGTCTGATAACACAAGGCTATATAGAGCTGCATTGATACCAGAAGCATCTCCACCACTTGTTATACAAGCTACTTTTTTTATCATGGTAACTCTCCTTATTTCATGCTTCCTTGCTTTATGATGTCGATAATGCTTTGTTTATCTCCTTCTAATAGTATTTCTTTAGTGGTCTTATCGTTCAATAGCATAACCAGCTGTCTTAGGGCATTAAGATGAGTCTCAGAGTCGATGCTTCCAAGACAAATCACTAAATGGACTGGATCATTTGTCTCGTGCCCAAATTCGATAGGTTTTTTCAACCGAAGGAGACTTAGGCATAGACTGTTCACCCCCTGGTTAGGTCTTGCGTGTGGCATGGCGACCCCTTTATCTAAAACCACATAAGGGCCATGCTCCTTAACCATTTCAATCATTGCTTCAATATAACGAGGTTCCACTTTTCCATCACGAACTAGCAATTGTCCACCTTTCCGGACAGCGGATTGCCATGTTTCCACTTCGACATTTAGCTCAATCAATTCCGGTTTAAGAACTTCTTCTAACACTGGGCCTGACTTCCTTTCTTCTATAAGATTCTCTCGCTGATGGTTTAATGTGGTGGAAATTTTGTCTCTGTCCTCCTTATCTATAAAAGGGTTCACTAAAATGCTAGGGACATGGGTTTCAGGAATAGGAACGGTGGATATAATATAATCGATCTCATATTTCGAGATTTCTTTTTCTAGTTCATGGTAGGGGACGCAATCGACCACAATAATGTTAGGGAAAAATCTGTTCAACCTGCTTTTCAGTAGCTGAACTGTTCCTACTCCACTTCCGCACACGAGTAACGCTCTCACTCTCTCACCATTTACTTCCTTTCGCTCAATGGCAGCTCTAAAATGAAGAGCAATATAACAAATTTCATCTTCATTGAACCTCACTGAAAATTCCTCTTCCAGTACATGGATATTGTGGACAATCACTCCTACCAGCTTTCCATATTCTTTTTTAATGTAAGACTTCATAGGATTATCCAGGTCTAAATGGTATTTCAGCCGATAAATAGAAGGTTTCAGATGCGTCAATAAACCTTGTGTTAGCAATTCATCATCCATAAAATCAACTCCACACTGAAAACTTACTTTGGCGATGAATTTATTTGCGACTTCTTTTAAATCTTGATCCATTTCCTCAGGTTGTTGATAAAAGGTTTTGGCACCCAATAAATGAAGAGTGATAAATCCAGCTTCATCTTCAGGAACTTCTTGTTTAGATACGACTTCCATCGCTTTTCTGACCTCTTTGGCTGTTTGATATTCTTTATATTTTCTTAATTCCTCCCATTGAGTTTCAGAGATTTGAATAGTATTCCCTTGCTTTAATCTTTGAATTGCAATAGAAATATGAACGAGTAACCCTTCTAAAGCAATATCAGTCAGTTGAAGAGAGTAGTTATATAAGATGGTGGAAATCCTCTCTTTTAATTGGACGATTGTGCCTTCGTCCATATCTGAGTTATTCAATAACCACTCCAGCCCCATACTATCTCCGAATTTATTTGAGATATTTTTATAAGAACGGCGTATGTCATATTCTTTTCCTTTTAAAGAAAAACCCTTGTTTTTCACGTAGAGTAAATCAACATTTGATTTTTTAAGATACTTTTTTAAATGTTTCAAATCCACGAGTGTAGTACGGCGTGAAACATTCAATAGTTTGGAAAACTCTTTTGAACTAATAACATCATTCTTTTGTATTAGCATTCCTAACAGCGTTGTCATTCTTTCTATAGGTGAAAGACGATTCTGGAAATTAGTAACTTCGTTCACTTGCTTTAATATATTTTCTTTATCTTTGAAGTTAATCGTTAATAAAATTCCTTCACTTTTACTTCTATTGATTCCACCTCCTTCTTTAGAAACAAAAGACTCGATTTCATACAAGTCATTCCGGATCGTTCGCTCGCTAATGTGGTATTCTTCAGCTAATTCACTTGTTTTGATATAAGTGTTTACGCTTGTTAGGTAATGCAAGATATGACGTTGTCTTTCATTCAACACTGTCTATCACCTCTTGAATATATTTTAGAACATTTTACTTAACTATAGATAAGAAACCGTTTACATAAGAGAATCGGAAAAATTTCATATAAATCTAAAAAATAGAATGCTAATGTAAATTCATCTGAAACATCAAGATTAATTGTTGGGACTATTTTATTAAATTTACCTTTCCTTAAAAAGCTAAAAAAACTCTCACAAGTTCAATGAACTCATGAGAGGCTTTCTGATTAAACAAATAATTACTAAAATTCATTCATTTGCTAATTTCAATTTTAACCCATTACCTTCCTAAACTTAATAGCCTTATGCCTGTCACTATTCATAATTGCTTCTTTCGTTCCTCTTTGCTGAGTTTATATAGACCTATCCCTGCAAAGGCTAGTATGATTGCAATGACTGTCCCCTTTCTGATCCAAACTAATAAAAAGGAGTTGTTATGGGACGATAATTAACTAAGGGAATAAAACAGGGCATTATTTTGTTTCCCTTCATTACTTACACCTAATATTTCATCCATGAAAAAGGAGAAGAATTCATGAAAAAAATTATTAATGTGGTCGGCGCTGTCATTGAACAAAAGAATTATATTTTATGTGCACTTAGAAGTCCATCGATGTCGCTTCCATTACATTGGGAATTTCCTGGTGGGAAAATCAAAGATAGTGAATATCCGGAAGAGGCCCTTATAAGGGAAATTAATGAAGAGTTAGGATGTACAATTGAAGTAAAATGGAAAATTTTAGATAATAATGAAGATTATGATAATGTAACAATAAACTTGAGTACATTTTTCTCAGAAATTAAAACGGGTACCCCCTTTGCTTATGAACATGAGAAGATCCAATGGATCCATAAACGAGAACTTACTTCATTAAAGTGGGCACCCGCAGATATTCCTACTGTCGAGTTTATTACTAAAAACATGTAATTAGTTTGTGAATAGTTGCTTCTCTTTTTCATTAATCTTTTCAAATAGTTTATCGTTATAAGAGTCAGCATCCTTTGAATGGTGACAACGCCTATGGCAATTAGCACAAATTGCTGCTACCCATTCTGGATGATCCGGGCCTCCATCAGATAATTTTTTTAGATGGTGTACTTCTAAATAAGGATCTCCATTTCCCAGCACAAAAGGAGCATTTTTCTTACAAGCCTCACATATTCCATTTGCCCGTTTTAATGCATATTTCTTTATTGCTTTGCTTCTTTTTATAGCTTTGGTTACTCGTTGGATGGTAGTAGTTTCTTCGTTTGATGATGATAATGCTTCTTTCCGTAAATCCTCAAGAGTAGACTTCTTAGGTTCAGGTTCCTCTAAGTACTCTTCCGTATTATGTGAGAGTTCTGATGGCATGAGCTCAAATACTATAGATTGGCGCATATAGCCTTCACGATCTCGTACTTGTTTATAATGGTGTCCTATGTAAAACAACTCACATACAAACTCTACGTATCCTTGTTTTACATATTTAAATAACATGGTACTTTTTCCATTATTAATATGATCCCGAATGGCTTTGTTACCTTTAATGAACTGCATGTCACCTACCTGGCCTTCACCAGTGTAATAAAACACGCCATTACTTTGCCAACCATCATCATATCCAAATTCTCCTCCTGAATCACTCGTGAAAATCATAACCAACGGAGAGTTTTTCGGGGTACTAATACCGCCTTGTTGCTGCCCACCAAATTTATTATGAATATCTCTTCTTCGATAAATTTCTTTTGGTTTGAACAAATTTTATTCTCCTGTTCTAATTATTGTACTGGTTGTGAATAAATTAGGCATAATGGCCACCGATCTTCTTACTCCGATCAATGGTAATCCCGCCTGAGGTATAACTACTTGCACGTAAAACTGCCGTGGAACCATATTTCTCCCGAATTGAATCCATTACTTCTGATAAATCCTTTTTCTTGGGTTGATTATGAAATAAGCTTAGTTGAACGTCACTTTCCTCACACAAATTTGTTAGAGCAACAGAGGCCCTTCTAATTTTGCTTACTCCATCATAAAATCGATGGAATAATTTTAAACAAACATCATACATATCCATAGTCAAATTTGTAGGGTTTTGAATAGACATAGACCTACTAAAACCTCCTCCCACTTCTCTTGAATACCCTATTCCAAGTTGAATGGCCCTACCCTCTTTATCGTCCATTCTTGCTCGACGACAAGCTTCTTCACATAAATCCAATAAACATGCGTAAATTTCCTCTTTACTATAATCCCTTAGTAAAGTTATGCCATGACCATAAGACATCTGTTCAGTTTTCACGAAGTTCCCAAAGACTGGACTTAAATCAATGCCCCATGCATGCCAATACAGTTGCTCCCCCATTATTCCAAAGTTCTTTTTTAAGTATTTTAGTGGGTGCTTAGCTAAGTGACCTAGTGTAAGGATTCCCATTCGATTAAGGTTGCGAGTCATTCTAGATCCGACCCCCCATATGTCATGAATATCACATGGCCAAAGTTTTTCAGCTACATCTTCATATCTACATTCCGCAATTCCGTCATCTACTTTCTTAGAATGGATGTCCATGACAACTTTCGCAAGAAACTTGTTGTCTCCAATACCTACTACTGATTCAATCCCAAATTGTTCTCTAATTTCTGATTGAATCATGTGAGCAATTTGATATGGTGGACCATGCATTTTTTTCAATCCATTAACTGTAACCCATAGTTCATCCACCGAATAAACGTGTATAGCTTCTTGAGGTACATAGTTCTTAATCATTTTTGTAATCTCTACAGATACTTTAAGATAATCTCCCATGTGAGCTGGAGCAATAACTAAATTAGGATCGTCCGGAAGTTCAAAGTAACGACTAACATTACTTACTCCATGTTTTTCCTTTAACGTAGGTGATGCAGCTAAAACAATACTCCCTTGTCGGCTTGTATCTCCAACGACTGCTAATAATGAAGTTCTGGGATCAAGTCCTCTTTTCATACATTCTACACTGGCGTAAAAACTACGCATGTCAATACATAAAACATCATTTCGGGGATAACCAGTATAATCCACTTTCAACACCACCCATATTCGAACATTTGTTCTTATATTATCACTTACTTTTAAAAATAACAAATACACCAAAGGACTTTGGAACTATTTGTCGTATAGTAAATGAATGATAATAAAAGGAGTGTTGAATGTGGAGGATGTAATAAAAAAATTAGAAGAATGGGCTGAAATAATTCAAAGACATCAAGGCAACATGGATGAAGAGTTAGTGGAGGTATTTTTAGATATGTGTGGTTATGCGGGTGTTCTACAAAGCAGGGTTGAAAGATTGGAAGCGCAATTATTCGAGAAAAAAGATATAACTCATTAACTTACCAACCGCTGCATATAAAATAGGCCTTGATATTTTCAGCAAGGCCCTCGTTTCGGAAAAGGACGTTACGAATTTAGCGAAACTATCTCGTAATAGATTTAAGGCAATGTAGATAATGCCGCCCATGGTATCACCAACATAAATAATGCAATATAACACCTATATAAAGGGAGAAAAGTAATGTTAATAGGTCAAGGCTGGTTTTAGTATTGTAAATTCATTTCCTGGATAATGAGATATAGTATGCCAAAAAGTATGTCATTTCATTTGGTTTATAATTAAATCCCGTGGTTCAGAAATTATTGAGTGAAACCCATTCATTCAATCTAGTTTAATTGAATAACGAGTAATAGCTAACTATAAGTCATTTTTAACACAAACTTGTGAGATCAATTCCGTGAATATTTTTCTTTTTAAAATAAAGATAGTTAATTTTAATAACCTTATAATTATCCAAGATAGCTAAATATTTCGATTTTCACTAGAGAGTGTGAAATATTTTGTGTAAATGAATAAATAGACAAAGGAAGAACTTTTCTTGCTCAACAAGTTTGTTTTTAACACTAGGGATTAGTGATTCTCATGATGAATGAACTAAGATCTTTCTGTTTCTTTCTTTAATTTTGAACTGATAATTCGTAATATAATTCATTTCATTTACTCCATCCAATAAAATGACTGTCCAAACATCTTCAAAACAGGGGACACAGGCACTCTATCCCCACTCCCCCTGTAATGTGTTTATGAATTCAGATAATACCTTTCCAGCTTAGGAAGTGCCTTTTCCAGAAACCATTCAGATTTTTTTAGAGATTCAAACATTTTTGTTTGCCAAGAGTTTGGATTCTCGTGTTTGTAAGTATCAATATTTTCTTCGATAAAGTTCTGTGCTTTACTTTCTGGGTCAGAATTATATTCTTTCACCATTGATTTCACTCTTTTATTAAATTCCCTCGTCGAATTATCAGCATACAATCGCCCTAATTTTAGCAAGTAAAATTGATTACAAATACGAGATTTAAGTACTGGATTCTCAATGTGATTCGATACTTTAAATGAAAAAGTAATCGGCCATGAACCATTTACTACGTCGCATTCTAACCAATTGATAGAGCTAATATCATCAAAGTAAGGATGAATTAACATTTGATCCTCTTGAAGGTTATAGTCGTCTAATTTATCCTTATTACAATCAGAGCAAGAGGGTAACAAGTTTATTGGTGTTACAGCGTACATAGCAAAGTCAGACTTCGGTAAGTAGTGATCGACTGTTTTAACCTCTCTTTGAGAGCAATAAGGACAGAGGTTGTAATAAGTATTAGATAGTATCGAATCATATACCTTTCTTCCAATTTTTTCTGAATGAGGGTTATCGACCATATAACTAGAATATACTTTTTCCATCTCTGCAGATTCAACAATTTCAGGTATTTCCTCACCTGATTTATCATAAGGTAGATTAATAGTTTTCTTCACTTCATGATGATGCAACAATTTATCTCTTCCTAATGATACATATTCTTCTTGAGCCTCTTTAAGTAATGGTTGAATAGCAAGCAACCTAGTCTTCAAGAAACCATTTTTCTCATTATTATGTCTTCCTTCAAGCATTTGTTCAAAAAAATTTTCAATTCCGTATTCTGGAAAGTCTAGCAAGTACATATTAATCCCTCTTACTTATTTATCTTTAATTTCATTAAGGTGGGTTCTAACAACTGATTTTGCTTCAATACTAAGTTCGTTATTGAAGCGTTCAAGTACTTCTTCATAATCTGGAGTTTCTTCAACAATTTCCCTAAGTAAGCTATGAAACCCTGTTTTAGGTATCTCCAAACCAAATACTTCCTCTGTCAAAACACCTATATTTTCTCCAAAGGTCTCAAATCTCGGTGGGATAACTTTTACCTGGGATCCATGTTTTCGTATTATAGATACACAAGATTTAGGTACTTCTTGTAGTATTACTGGTGAATGAGTAGCTAATATAGCAACTGCATTCTCAGCAACAGTAATTTTAGAAAGCGCACGCACAAAAGCGGACAATAAAGGTGGATGCAAATGCGTCTCTGGTTCATCAATAATAATCAACGTCTTCTCAACTATCAGTTCCACTATCTTACTAATTGATAACAGGATAATTTGGTGGCCAGAACTGAGTATATCGAACCTCTCAGCAAGTTTGTTACTAAATTTTGTTACATTCTCATTATTTCTGGAGGTTTCTAAAAATTGATCCAGTATCTGTAATAGACCTATTGAACTTAGATTGTAGTCCGCATTTAACATTTCAAGCATAGTATGTAAGTAATAATATCTTTTTTTAGAAAGAATACTCTTAATAGAATCATGAAATTCTGTCTTAAGTTCTTCCTGAGACTTTGTTTGTGAATCCTGTTTTTTTACTCCAACGTAATAATACTCATTGCCAGAGTTGTTTGATTCGTAAAAACCATTTTTATCAAAAATGCTAAATGAAACAAAGATAGCGTTTGAGAATTCCTCCCCTAACGTATCCTCTAAATATCCATCTACCAATTCTCTGAGAGTAGTTGTTTTTCCTGAACCATTAGTTCCAATAATTGTATGTATATTCGTAGGGGGTAAGGATTTAGGGTATACTCTGAAATTAAATGTAGCTTCTTTGCCGCCTTCCGGGAATTGGTAACTAAAATCATATTCAGTTAAATCAGCTCCTCCATGAGCAACTCTTCTAAATTGAGTTCTTACTATGTTTCTATTTACCTGTCTTAACAATGAGGTTTCAAACACTTCTTCTTCTGTTTCAATCAATTCATTATGAATATCTTCAGAATATGCTAAGTCTCTTAGGCCAATTACGCAATCTAATCGAACATCATCCCCTAATCTTCTAAGTTTACTATAGTAATCCACATTCAAACCTAAAGAGAAATATTCTTCAGATAGTTCATTAAACGCCTGTGGGAGTGTTGTATGTCCTTCTTCTTGGCTCTTGTAACCAATTTTCACATGTCCTATATGTGTTTCTTTCAAATTCTCGTCTAAGTAAAATAAGTTAAAGAGAGTGTAAAAACCAAAGTCATTCCAGTTATCTTTAACCAAATGAAAACCTGTTTTATTTCTTATACTATTAAATGGAGTGTTATAAAACAACTTTGTCCCCTACCTCATCTATTATTAAATCAATTATTTTCATACGTTATTATTTTATACTATACCAAAATATCCCTTTCACAAGAAGAGATATACTTTAGAAATTTGCTTAAACGTAAAAGCAAATAGTCTACATGACCTTCTTCATCAGCTAGTCCCTCATTTTAGAAAATGACTTACGAATTTATCAATACAATATCGTAATGTGATTTGAGGCAAAGTAGATAATGCCACACATGGTCTTAGTTGGTTTAGAATCAGTATCTACTTCTAAAACTATCTTTCCCCTAACTCCTTCAATACATAATAAGCTCTTTTTTTCAAACTTCAAAGAAAATATCAAATTCATCATTTCTAATAAAATGCACATCTATTAAGCGTGTTCATAATACAGATATTTTGTATAGGAATATGCTAAATTATTAACTCCTGCAATTGTGTTTTCTTTGAAATTCGGCCAGGGTGTCTAGGAAATCCGTAACGATTTACACCTAAGCAGTAGATGCTTTTCCCTTTAACTTTAAGTAGAGTTAAAATTTTATGATTCATGTGGAACCAAGCACCTTCTTCTCCCCATGCAGCCACAACCCTCTCAGCAATTTCAATAGAATTATTTACATGTTTTACGTTTTCATCTTTTGTTCTATCAACTGCCTCTAAGAGTTCATTTGGATTGGTGGAAATTCTAGAGAATAGGTTAACAATTGCAATTTTTCCGTACCCATCTCTTTTTGCAAAATGAATACACTTATCTACAGTAGGATCACAAATATTATCGGAAGCAATACTGGGATTTAGCAGAATAAAAGTAACCATAGGTTTATTGCTATCCCAAGTACATTTAAGTGAATATCTATGAGTACCACAATCACTAAACAATGTTTCTACTTCCTCTTCAACGCTCCATGGTCTTCCTCTCATAAGATTTCCTCCCTTTTAGTTTTTTGTCTAGAAGAATACTCAGGTAATAACTCCTGTACCTCCTTACAAAAGAAGGTATTAAATATTTCTTTCCCAAAGGAAGATCATTATAGCAGCCATTATCACTTAACAGTTGAATAATCCCCTTTGTATAGGGTATCATATCCCCTATTTATCTTTATTAGTCTATACATAAATAAAGAAGACATTTATCTGAGATTGGATAAAAGTTTATATTTTGACTGCTAGTTCCTCCCACCTAATCAAAATGAAATTAATGGATTTAATGTGATATAATAGTAAAATAGAAATGGGAAAAGATAACAAAGGATAAAAGATTAGTAAAAATTTTTTTGCGAATTAAATAGGAGGGCGACGAATTGGATTTATCTAATCTAGTTACTAAAAATGATACAAATTATATTTCATTAAAAGGATTTAAGGGGGACCAATTTGGACACAACGTAGTAACAGTTCAATGTAAAGTAAATGATGTAATTAAATTTTTAGAAATTGACCGTGAAGTGCAGCGCGAATTAGATGAAATAAAAGTAGCCAGTATTGGCCAGTACATACAGTATGGGTTAGATGGTAATGATATTTATTTTTCACCTTTAATTTTTTCTGCAAGAGGAAGAGGTTTCTTCAATGAAGATAACAATGAATTTAATTTAAGCATGAACGAGACAATGGCCATTTTAGATGGCCAACATAGGATTAAAGCTTTTGAATATATAAAAAATCGCTTGGAGTCTATAGGAGAACTAGATGATAAGTATGAATACGTAATGAATTTTCCTATTACAGTTCAAATCTTTTTAGATTTAACTACAACACAAGAAAAACAATTATTTACCGATATAAATACTAAAGCTTCATTAGTTAATTCATCTTTGATGATTATGTATAATAAAAACGATTTATACGCCCAATTAGTTCGTGAAATAATTGAAAATTTACCACAAGACATTATCGAAACACGATCAAAGACAACCTTAACCAAACTTATGACAGTTTCAACATTTTATAAGGCAGCTCGTATTCTAAATCATGGTGCATTAAACCTTAGACAAAAAACCTCTTTAAACGAACATAATTATCCATTATGTAAGAACAAATCAGAAGAGTTCATAACACTGTTAAGAAAATATGCTCCTATTGACGGTGAAAATCGAAATAAATATATCATTATGACACCGAACATTATCATGGGGATTTCCTATTTCATATATGATACACAATCTAAATACCCAAATACATCTATGGAAGATTTATTTCAAAAAGTCATTACTAATGTAGATTGGAGCCATAAAAATAGCGAGTTCGAGAAACTAAAAAGCGCTATTTATAACAAGAAGACTAAAAAGTATAACTTTAACTCTTCTTTGAAAACTATTAAAGAAATTTCCGATTTTTTACAGAATAAGTTCAAAAATATAAGAGGTGAATCTTAATGGGAAATTTAGAAATACAAGGTAGTATAGCAACCCCTGATAATAAAAAAGCTATTATGACCACACAGATTAAAATAAAAGATATATTAGAATTCTCCGAAATTGATAAGTCTGTTAATCGTGACCTTGGCTACCATCGTATGCCTAAACTGGTAAGTTATTTTGATAGTATGGATTCTGAGTCGGGTATTTTTCTTCCATCTTTAGTATTTTCGTTTCGTGAGAATCCTACTCCTTTTTGGAATGGAGAAAAGAACATATTAACTTTACCCCATAATTCAAAATTAATAGTTCTCGATGGACAACATAGAATTAAAGGTTTGGAACGTTACTTGCAAGGAACAAAGCCATCAAATGACAGAAAAGAAAAAATTTTAAACAGTTATTTGACTGCTCAAATCTATTTTGGACTATCTATGGAGGACGAGCGAAAGCTTTTTACAGATATCAACACTAATGCTAAAAGAGTATCAAGATCCTTAATCACCAAGTTTGATAACAGAGATATACTAAATGTGTTGACTAGAGAGCTATATAATTCAAGTAACACTCTACAAACAAACTTAACCATTGAATTTGAGAAAGCTCGTATAGTACGTCCTAATAAAACCACTTTCACTACAAGTGTTAGATTCAAAAAGTTTATAAAAATACTTTTATTCGGGGAAAGTGGTATAGGGGCACGTCCTCCCGTTCTAAACAAGAAAGAGGATCAACTTGTAAGAAAAAATTACGACAAGGTATTTAGTTTTTTAAATAAGCTATGTACCGTATTGGGAGAAGTGCTACCCTCAAATCCTGGGAATGTTAAAGAATCTGTGTTGGGCCACGAGCCCATTCAAAATTCTATTGCCCTTTATCTTCATACTGCTATCGTAACTAATTGTAAGACTGATCTTGAATGGCTAGAAAGTTGGGAAGATGATGTAGAACAGCTACAATATATTAATTGGTCAATAAAAAATAGAGCTTGGAAACCTTACATGACAGTTAGTAGAAAAGGTACACCTTTTGAGTATATGGCTTTCAATGACGTTTACTCAAATACAATAGACCTTAAAGAAGTAATAGCACAAAGAATCCACACCTAATATTAAATACCCCCGTTCTCTATATAGAGAACGGGGGTATTTAGCTAAGGTCATAAAATATATTTTTCCGTAGAAGTACAATATGAATTTTTTTACAATAAATTTTCTTCTACTTCTCGTACACCAATATGACCGATCACCCATTTCGTAATTGAATTTTCTGTAGATGCTTGAATGTAGCCTCTTTTATTAATTGGTTTTTCCATAGGAGTATTTTTCCTAGAACGATCTGTTAAGTTCTCAAAGTACATAGCGTAATTATCCCATAAACGGTTTATGTTTTCATATAAATCTTCCACATACGAATATTCCATATCATTTTTCTCAACGTATTTTAAGGAGTCTAATAGTAATTTCAATGATTTAGGATAACCGCTTTCTTCCATTTTTTTGACTATATATTCTTTATTAATCCCAACAGCCATCTTTCTTATTGCTGTGGCAACTTCGCTAGTTTTATTATCACCTAATTTTGAATCAAGGTCACGCTTATTACTTATCTTACTGTTATGTTCATTTACTTCATACTCAGTTAATTCTTGTAAAGAATCTATTACTTTTACCTTTAATCTCTGTGCTTTTTTCTCATCTAATTCTGAATTTGAATAAGCATATCCCTTTAATGCCTCATACCATGCCTTTTCTACTTCCACTAATTCAGTAGGAATAAATTTCCCGTTAACTAAAGAATAGTTCTTCTCGAACTCTGTAATATTTTTATTATTTACATCACGTAAAATAGTTTTTGCAATAAATATAGTTTTTCCTTCAATTTTAAAAGATGTATTATTATCGATGAACTTATCAGTAAAAACCATACTGTTCTCAGATAACATAAAGTTCCATAAACGTTTCGTTGCCTCTATATGTTTGGTTGAATGAGATTCAGCGTTAATCTTAACAACTTGTTTATCAACAGTTTTATCTAGCATTTTTTCTACATCTTCAGATTCAGTCCTTCGTTTTTTTAGAATAGAATTAAGGAAGTCTTCATATTCAGGTAATACAAGATCATCAAATTCTGTATCTTCAAATATACCTCTCATTTTTACTCTTAACCGCTCTGTCATCCTAAGTTCAGATTCAATTACAGGCATAGATGGAAAAGTATATATTTTAATTTGTTTTACTTGACCATCTGACCTTGGGCGATCTATTCGTCCTATTCTTTGCTCTAAAACCATTGGGTTATATGGTAAATCCAAATTTAAAATAACACGTGCATCTTGAAGATTTTGCCCCGTACTTAAGGTTTCTGTTCCAATTATTACATCAAGCTCCTCTTCACTGCCTAAGTATTCAATGGCATTTTTTGAGTTTGGTGCAAATCGTCTAAGGAGCTCCTCTTTCGAGTAAATGGTACTACCTTGCCCGATTCGTATATCTTCAGTCTTACCGGTTATTAAACCTATACGTAGGCCTTTTAATTTTTCATCATTTATAAAACGAGTAAAATAATCAATAGCAGTGTCTCTAAACTGTGTTATTATTAAAATTTTTTCTCCTGAGTGGACCTCACTATATAAGGTGTCTCGTACTGTTTCATACTTTTCATCTTTACGCTCAAATGCTCTGCCAAGATCAGTATAAATTTCATTAAGTTTTTCAATGTCCTTATTAGCATCCTTTTTCATAGCAGTTAGCATTTTTTTTGCTGTGGGTTTTTTTATTGAATCAATCTTTTCAAGCATTTTCCTAACATATCTAGCACGATTTGTTTTTGAAGATACCTCATATTTTGTAAGCTCGCTATCTTCCTCAATATCATGGGAGGAAAACAGACCTTCTTCAAAACGTTCATCGAGTTTATACCACTTTGAAAGCTGTGAATTAAAGGCTTTATTAAAATCAGCTGCATTTTGTATATAATCTATGTCTTTAAGAAAGTCAATTAACTTTTCTTGTAATTTCTCAATGGTTCTTGCAAAAGCTTTCCATGAAGAATCTGCTCGCTTTAAAAATAAAAGCTTTAACCTATCAGAAGTAAATGTATCCCCCTCCCCAATGTAACGGATGGGGTTCATGTGAGGTAAAGCTAACTCATTTATCCTCTCATAGTTTGAAGCAAAAACCCTTTCTTTTATTGTTTCATACACTATTTCTACTGTTGGAAATTTTCTCTTTGCAAAAGTGACATCTTTACCACCATATGTTTTTCTGGTTCTTTGTAAAAAAAGGTCCGTCCAAAATTCCTTAAATGCTTCGTCATCATGTTCAAATGCCTTAGCGGCTTTTTTTACACTATAGTGTAGATATTCATTGTAAGCGCTCGCCCCAGATACTTTCCTAGCATCCAAAAATAATCTTCCTAAGTTAAACACGTCACTCCTACTATTATTCCATGGAGTTGCTGTAAGAATTAGCCCTTTAATGCTCTTACCTTTATCTTCAGATAAATCTATAAGATATTCAATATTCCTATAAAGTTTGGTACTTGAATTTTTAAGGCCTTGATGGCCTTCATCTATTAAAAATAATTCATAGTAACCACTCAGTACTTTTAAATCATTAGCTTGTTTTCTAGAAAGCTCTTCTTTGCTAATAAATCCTATATTATCGAAGTTGCTCTCTACAATAGCTAATTCTTCCCGCCATTGTTTTTGTAACTTTTTAGAAACAATAAATAAAGTTTTAGGATTGTTCATCGCTTTAATAGTAGCAGCAGCAGTACGTGTTTTTCCAAGACCTACACTATCCGCAAGAATAGCTGTATTATATCGATCAAGTCTATTTTTGATTTCTGCCACTCCCACCTTTTGGTGTGGATAAAGACTCTGCATATAAACGCCTTTGGGTGGTGGTTCAATGTACTTTCCATAACGTTTAGCAAGCTCTAAATAGGTGAATCTAGACGGCATAAAGTACTTTAGGTTATTTGAAGTTTCAGGTAGAGCTTCATTTACGACTCTTAGTAATTCTGGGGAGAAATCCTCTACCTCATCACTACTCCAAATAGATTGAAACCAATGACTCAATGCATAGAAGTTATCTTGTGAAATTGTATTTAATTCGGTGTTTCCTGTTAGGCCTGAACCTGAAAAGTTAGATGACCCTACTATGGCATATCCTTCTGAGCGATCAGCACGAAGAGTGGTATGAAAAAGATAACTCTTTGCGTGAAAGTAATTAGCAGGTCCAGTATATACTTTAACTTCTATTCTTCTTTCATTCATCCACTTTACTATGTTAATTAAATGCTCAGGAGAAGAGCTAGCCACATATTTTGCATCTTCCATAGTTGCTTTTATAGGTGTTAATCCTTCCTTTAATAAAGCAAGCGTCGAGGTATTCGTCTTATTCCCAATCAAAATCCGTATTCTAGCTGTAGGCTCATTCATCAATTCGTAAAGTTTTTCTTTTATTAAATCTAGACCAGAAAGGAAAAAATAACCTACCGCAATATCCAAGTACTCTGTTGAGGGCAAAAGTTCGTTTATTACACTTGAAAGTTTTATTTCTCTATTATCAATAACACGATCTCTTCGTAACTTTTCATACTTATCAGGAGGTAAGGGCATTTAGATTGCACTCCTCATTCATTTGTTAATTTATCGAATTCCTCTACTACCATTTGTTTATATCCATCTTGTTTTTTATCAGGAAAGGATTCAAATAAATTCAGTAATTCAATTCTAGATAGTGAATATATGTGAGCTACAATTGCATCGATTTGAGCCATTACTAATTCTTTATCTAAAGATAATAAATGAGCATCAAAGTCAAATGCTCTTGTAATTCCATTAAATCTCTCATCATTTTTGTATAGTAGCGCTGTTAACATAGAGATTTTTTCATGTTGATCATTTGATATATTATAAGGTGGCATAGTTAACTGATTTATAAAAAAGATACTAACGTGCCTTTTCACCTTTTTCTTAATAACAAAATCTAATACGTACGAGTTTAATAACCCCGTGTAATAGAAAATTTCCCTAGGGGTAATCAAATTTCTTAATTTAATTAAACTATGTTCTTCGATCAGGGTATATGGAATTGTCACATACAAACTATCTACTGTTACAACTCCTGGTGGTATTAAAGACGCAGTCAACGTCCTGGAGTTACTAGCGTATGATACATCTCTGAAGCCTATTCGATATTCGTCTGCTGGAGCAACTAGCCTCAAAAGCTCCTGATTTATTTTATCTTTATACTTTTCTTTTAATTCAGCTACAGTTATATTCTTCCCAAATGCTAATTCCTTTAACAGACGTTTCTCCTCTTTGCCTCTCCAGAAGTTATCGTAATCGTCCTTAGTAACTTTATAATTAAACTCTTTTTTGGTTATAAAATTTCCTACATGTTTACCCTCTGCAATTCTATATTCACCTTCCTGGGTAAAGAGATGACTATCATCACCAGTATTTAACTCTCTCCTAAATCTAATCGGATGAGATTTTTCCATAAGGGGTTCAAACTGGTGTATCTTTTTAACCAATGAAAATTCACTTTCATTTCTCACTTCAATTAAGCTAAGAGTGTCAGGAGCTACTTTTTTAACTAAATCAATTGGGTAGTCAAATTTTATAGAGTCATCGTAGGCATCTTTAATACTTGTTTTCTCAAAGAAAGCTTTAAAAGGCTTTTTATTCGGTAATTCTTTCGAGAAAGAAACTACTACAAATTTCTCCCCTTTAGCTACCCCTTTAAAGGTCCCTTCTTTATTGGTAAAGCCAAGATATTCTTGCAAGTTACATTCATTTAAAAGAAGATGCCGTAAACCAGTAGAACCCTGATCACCACCTAAAGATGCTGTAAGGACTAAACACACAACACCGTTTTCTTTTGTAAGTTGATAAGCCCTTTCCAAAGATATTTTATATAAATTAGCTACTCCTCGGGTAGTTTCACCATTTATAACCCATTTTTGATAATTAAAATGTCCGCATCTAAGAAAATAATTTGTTCCAGTTGCATATCTTTCTCTTACTTGTTCTTCTTTTTGAGAAATATGTGGATGCTGGGAAAACAAAAGCTTTTCTTTTTGAAGTTTTGCCTGTTTCTTTAATTTACTATAACCAGGTATATATTGTTCGAAAAATTCATTAGGGTTAAATTTCCATGATTCCCAAGGAGGATTTCCTATTGTCACATCAAAGCCACTATCAAGCCATTCCCCATCTTCACTAAAAAAGACTTCAGGAACATTTAATTCTAGAGCCTCGACATGAAGGGTTTCGGCAAAATCTCCTAGCATCTGTCTAGCTGATTCTTTAAACTCAGATTGTAATGCTATACGTACTTGTTCAGCTTCAAAAGCAACCTCTTTACTCCCATTCCTAATACTTTCTCTCAATTTAACTAATTTAGCTATTTTCTTTTTGTATGGGCGAAAAAACTTCTCGCGTTTATCAGAAGGTATAGGAGTTATAAGTGCATTTTGATGAATAAGTGTCAATCCTATAAGTTGCATGAAATTTTCACCATGACGCCAATTACGTAATGCTGACAGTGTTAAAGTTTGTGAAGCGATAATTAATGCCTTGTAATCAATATCAATGCCATAGACCATTCTAGTTAAAATATGCTTCTCCCATTCACATTGGCCTTCGTAGTCCTCTTTTAAGACTGAAAATTTGTCTAATAAGGTTTTGTAATGCTTAGATTTCTTAGTAGTCCTAACAATTGATTCATGACTTTTTGAAAGGTACTGAAAAGCCCCTCGAAGGAAAGAACCCCCACCGCAAGTAATATCTATAACACGCAAGAATAGTACTTCTTGCAGCTTGTTTTCAACAGATGTAAATTGATCTTCTTTCTCAATTGCACTGTTTAAATTGTTTAGCCTTTCACTAAATACTTGTTCAAGACCTTGTTTTACCATGTATTGAACAAGCCTATCGTCCGTATAGTAAGCTCCTTTAGACTTTTGGAGTTGCGTGTCTTCTCCATAAAATACTATTGGGTTTTTATCTTCTCCCCATCTAATCTGAATGGTCCTTGACATAGATTGTTCATATTGATCTTGTAAGAATTTAGGGGATAAATCCTCGTAACGAAAGTTATAATGTTTTGTTGATGTATCTGCCCATAATTTTGGTATTAACTTAGGATACTTTACATTCAATTCGTCCTCTACCTTATTAGAAACCTCTGAGACACTTCCAGCGAATAAGTCTCCTCCATATGCCAATTCGAATTGTTGGCGGATCCGTTTATAAAAAGACACAAGTTCATCCTCTGTACTTTTAAAATCAACTTCAGACGTGATAGCTTCTTCCTCAGGAGAAAATAAAGTAAATTCAAGTTGTTTAGGTTGATATTCTTTATTTACAGCCTTCTTCCATTCATCATCTGTGACATCTTTAAAATAAACTTCCACTAAATGATTTAAAACATCCTCCATCCTACCTTCCCCAACTCCAAGGCCAAGAGTCCGCAAATCTATAGACTCGTTAAATTGCTCAACTCCATGATAGGCTTCAAGAAATCGACGCAGTATCTGACGAAGTACGATTGTGTCGACAACACTTCCTATTACAGCTTTAAAAGAGTCATGTTCAACCATTTCTTCAACTCTATCTTCAGTTATCAGGACGCCAGCATCTGGAGTAACTAGATTTATCAATAAATTACGTAAATCCGGTAGTGATACTATTGCTTCTGCAATTTTCTTTCTATAAAGTTCAATCACATAATTGAATCGAGTTGAGAGTTCCCGTTCGAATAACAAATCTATATCTTTAACTTCATATCCAAGGCCTAAAACATCTTCTTCTAGCTGTATATATTTTCTTGATAGCTTCTCAATAAAATAAGTAGCATAAATACTTACTCTTTGAACAGAATCAATTGAAAGATCAAGACGATCGTCCCGGTTATCTGAAAACATTTTAAATAGGACCATCCTATTTTTACCCACGAACAATGCCAATGGTACGGTGTAAGAAGCACTAATTTCTTTTTGCAACTCCTGTACAAATTTAAACCGTCTCCTTAATTCCCTTACAGATGTAGTGTCATCTAGGTCATCATCACCGATTGCTGCAACAATTGCTTGATCTGTTTGCTCGAAATCTGGGTGCTCCATCATCATCCAAGAGCTAGATGGATTAACTGGGTTCTTAACTAAATTAAATTCTAAGAATTCACTAACCTTTTTTATTCTGCCTTCTTTATCCCCATTTAAGCTATTTAACAAGGAAATTACTTCTGCTTTGTGTTTTTCCATCCTAAATCTCCTATCTAATATATATACTTTTATTATGCCTTGATAATGGCTTTTAGTAAAATAACCACACAAACTAACTTGTATTGGAAATTTTCACCCCATAAACACTTTTCTGTATTAATTAATAAAAATTTAGTTTTGGTATTCATCGAGAAATATTAATGTATTGATCATATAACTGTACTTTCTGTTGTATCAAACTATTTTTAAGCTCTTCATTCCAATCTTTAGACTTAGGTAAATCAATTCTAGAATATTTCTCTGTTAGTAAAGGTGTATACTTATTAGTGAAATCATTTCCGGATTTATCATTATCAGTACAGAAGGTTATACGTTTAACTGAGTTCCCTTCCCTCCCCATTCGTTTAATCTCATCAATCATAGTCTGTCGCTTAAGCCCAGACATGGAGACTAAGCGAGTATCTTGAAGCTCCTCTTTCTTAATACTCCAATACGATAGTGCATCAATTGGGCTTTCAAAAAGGTATATGGAATTAGGCTTTCCAATATCAACCGAAAATCCAGCCGAACCATGGCTGTTCCTATCAATCCCTTTAAACATTCGTCCATCTTTCATAGGAGAAGTACCTTGTCGATCTGCCCCTACGATCTCTCCCTGCTGCTTCCACTTAAACACCACATTTCCGAGCTTGTCCTGTGCAATTAAGTCTTTATTATCTAGCCAATTCACAATCTTAGGGTGAATCTTCCGTTCATTCGTTAAATAATCTTTAGCCTTTGTCCTATCGTTCACTTCATAATGAGAAGGATATTGATAAGGCTCCTTAGGCTTTTGCTCTTGGACATTGTCTTTCACTTTATAACCTTGCGCATTCAGATCCAGAACAGCTTCCGGAAAGCTCATGCCATAAAACATTTTGGCAAAGTTAATGACTCCAGCTCCCTTTTCGTCTCTAGAATTCCAGGCGTACATTTGATCTTTGATTACTAAGCTGTCATGCACTTGATGTCGATAGTACCTCCCCTCTTTCTTCAACGGTTCTCCTTTACGCTCAAGATAATCTATGAGATCCACATTACGAGCGACCTCCACTTGGTCCGCGCTTACATGTTTGGCCATGCAGCACTTCCTCCTCTCTAAGATTAGATATAAAAAAAGACAGGGAGGAAAACCCCCTGCCTATCGTTCAACCTCAACTTTTTCTTTTTGCTTTTCCTTCTGCTGAAAACCCTCCTTATTCCCCTTTCCAATCTTTTTTTCCGAAGTGGTGCTTTCTTTCTCTTCATAGAACTCTCGGTCTAGCTTACTTTCGATTTGAGATAGTCGTTGCTCTCCACGATCCGTCAAAGGTAGTTCTTTTAATTCTTGAAGAGATTCCTTTTTAATTTGGTACACCTCTTCTTTACTGTGAGTCTCTTGAAAAGCACGCATCTGATTCAAACGTTCTTGTCGGTCTGAGTTTTCTTCTTTATCTAATTCTTTTCCGACTGTCGGTTCAATAAAGTTCATGAGCTCCTTTTTATAAGCGTCTTTGAAATTTTGAGGAGAATATTCCTCTTTGGCCTTTTCTTCCTTACCAAAAGGTCCGCTATCCTTCTCAGCCTTGCTCACCTGGCTTCTGTACATCTCCCGAAGCTTTTCTGAAGGTAAAATCTCTCTTTCTTGTTTCCCCTCTTCCATTTCATGTTTTTGTTCTCTAACACTCATATCTTTCTCCCCTTCCTTTTCTTGACCCATAGATTCTTCAATGGTTGTAATGAATTCTTTAGCGGTTACCTGAACTTCTTTTAATAAGCTTTCGTGGTCTTTAAATTCATGGTCCTTAGTCCAGTGATGCAGATAATCTAACGAGTAGTCACTGGTATCAATATTGAAATAAGAAGCAACCGTATAAGCTGTCATTTCTGCTTGAAATTCTTTCTCCGGTTTGGTGTAGTCATTCATGTTTTCTTTTGTATGAAGCTTGGCATGAGTTAGTTCATGCAACAGAGTCTTTGTATCTTGTCGCTCAGAGTTACGCGGATTAAGAGCTACTTCATCTCGCCCGGTGTAACTTACTCCTTTAGCTGCCCCTAACTCTTCATAAGGCTTCACAATTTGAATGTTATTTTTATCGGCTATAGCCTCCATTCCTTGTCGAAGCTGGCTGTAGTTTTCAATCTCCCCATCGATCCATTTATTAGGAAAGATTTGAGGTAGATCTTTTTGAGTCGCAGACGTTTGTGCTATATCAAAAACACTTCCTGTAGAATAAACAAGACGGCCATCTCGTTTGTCGAGTTGACCGTCTATGACTTGTTGCTTTTCTGTTTTCGTTGCATATTTTAAAGGTTTCCATTCGCCCTCTTTATCTTGAAACTGCTTACCTAATCGGTTAGGCACGAGAACCTTTAGACTTTTTTCTCCTTTGTTTACGGAGAACCCTTTGTCTTTCCAGAAGGCGTAAGACCCTACAGCTTCGGCTCCTGGAAACTGTGAATCAATGAGTGCTGTATTACGTGGAGAATACCGATGGAACTTCCCCATAAAGTCTAGATACTCTTTCATTTGTTCAGGAGAATGAAAGTGGTTTGAAATACTTTTTTCCATCCCCTCAGTCAGTCGATCGATCTCCTCTTTAACCTTTTCCGGTGACTTCTGTTTATAGGAATGTTTAGTCTTCGCCATGATCGTCAGCTCCCTCACTGATGTTCATGAGTTCTTCCATTTCTTCCTCATCGTAAGTTGGTTCTGTGTTTAATATCAGTTCCTTTGTTTTCTTATGAAATGGAATGAGTAGGTTCTCTTGATTCACTAAATGCTGCTCAAGATCATCCATTTCCTCATCACTTAACGTTAAGGTATACTCCTCCCGGCCCACGTCCATCACGAGCAGATTATTTTCGCTTAACCGCTTAAACACACCTACTTCATAATCGCTATTAAATAAAAGCATATCCTCACTCCTTTGTTGAATAATTCCTCATTTATACCATTAGCTTGATGCTGGTTGAGTCTCTGTTGTGCTTATTCTCTTCTGACGCTGATGACTGATCCTTTCTTCCACCGCTTGTTTCGCATCCTTCATTGCTTGGCTTTCAAAGATTGGCGTGGTAACACAACTATCTAAGTTCTGATCCATCGCAAAACCGTTCATTAATTCTAGAAGGACTTGTGTATTTTTATCGCTTCGATTGGCTGCTAACCGCAACCGTTTCATCTCTTCAGAAAACACGTCTTGAAAATGTTGAGCCATCAAACTCATGAGATATTCTTGTGATTGTTCCTTCGCATTCTGTGCTTCCCACTCTTCAATCATTCGATCTAAAGCTTCACCAGGATAACGAATATGGTGTTGTTCCTGATACTCTTTAATTAACGCAATTGTCTCTTCATGCAACGTGACATTTTGACGTTTTCTCATTCATGGCCCCCTACCTTTCTCTTTCGATTTTTCGTTCCAACTTCTGGTGATCCAAGTCATTGATAAACTGATCATACGTTTGTCCCATCGAACGTTGAATGCTTCTCAAGGAACGTTGCAATTGAATTCCTGAAGGCATGGACTTATAAGAGACATTTGTATTGGTAGTTTGTCTAGGATACTGCTGGTTATCGTACCGTTTCATTTCTTGCAAGAACGCATTGCCCAATCGTTTATAGAGATCATCCAACTTGTTTTGTTTATAATGTTGATAGCGTTTCTTATCCTTCGGTCCATCCCCATAAGCCTGTTTTAATTCTTTCACTTCTTGATCCAATTTATCATGCAGCTGCTTCATATCTTTGCCATGATACTTATCTAAATATCTTGTCGCTAGTTCATCTATTTTCGGTCGAATAGGATTAAGCGTTTGATAGCCATAGTGCCACTGTCGCTTATCCTTTGGCAAGTGATTATATACGTTGAGGAACAAAGGTTTCATTTCTCTATTGCTCCATTTCATGCTGCTATTATCCTTCTTTTCATTCACCATATGGTCACGGATCAACGAGTTAATTTGATTTCGTTCTTGCGTTCGATCTAATAATCCATTCACGAATTCACTTTTCATCGCGTCTAGCGTTTTCGGCTTTCGCTTTCCACGTTCACGAGTCGGATTTGGTTCGACGGTGGCCACATGAATGTGAATGTTATCAGTGTTATAGTGAATAGCCGCTGACCAGACAGCACTCTCTTGTAATCCTTCTTTTCTCATCATAGACTGCATCGATTTCCGTGTTACTTGCTTCAAAGCATCTTCATCTAAGGTGTGTGTCTTTGAATCATAAACGCCTCGGTTTTGAAGCCAATCGTTATCAAAGGTAATGACGTCCTGCCACATGATACTGTTCTTCTTTTGAGCTTGTTCAAACAAAGATTTAATGCCCTGCTTTCCTTCCACCGATAAATGGTCCGACTGCTGAGTAAACAAAGCAGATGTTTTATCTGGATCGTCCATATAGTGATTATATAAACTAAACATGGACCGATGAGCGTCCCCTTTTCCTTTGGCCTCTTCCCGATCCACATACTGTACATAATCTTGGAATCCTTTTTTATTCGCGGTCACGAATTTTGTTTTTAAAACCACCCCAGGCGTTACGGTTTCACTCATGCTTCTTCACCTGGTTCTTCTATCTGCAAGAGATCGTTCATTTCTCGTATCGCTGTATAACAATGAGCCATCGTTTGGATGTTTCGATCGACTAACTGCTGCAGTCTTTGTTCACGCTTGTTCTCTTCTCGAAAGACAGCTAACTGATGCAACTGAGCATGTAAAAACTCTTGCCGACTTAATCCTTTTTCTTCCGCAAGTTCGTCAATTCGTTGAACAGTTTTTGGATCCATATAACGAATTCTTACTTCCATTACAATCACTCCTTTTGATGAAGTCCCTGAAACTAGTGAATAAAGAGAAGAGCATAAGGGGTTTTTGTTCCCACTTGACGTGTGAATCCCGGCAGAGCCGGGCAAAACGAGGGAACAAGAAAATCTCCAGATGTGCGGTCGCTGTGCGGCTAAAACAGGAACATCCATTCGTGTTTTCACCTTGGTGTGTGGTCCCTGCACAGGAGATGTGTGGACCCTGTGTTGACCTCTACCACAACCTACGCCCCTTTTTAGTTCGAAATCATCTCTCGTTTTTCTTCTAACATCCCAATCTTTTCAACGATGGTTTGGATGGTTAGTTCATGTTCAGCTGCCTCTTTATTGATCTGATCTTTTTCATTTTCTAGGTGATTAATTCTAGCCTCTGTATTCTTTTTCTCTTCCTCCGTTTCGTAAAGAAGCTCTGATTCTAATTCAACGATTTTTTGATCAACTTCTTTGATTCGTTCATCGATGGTTTGAATACTTGCCTTCTTCTCTTTTATTGTTTCTTTAGCCTCTTCGATCTCTTCAGATACAGCAGCAACTTCATATTCTTGCTCCGTTAAAATGTTTAATTGTTTGTCCATTTCCACTTTACGTTGATCTGTATAAATACGTGCCAGCTCTTTCTTTTCCTCACCCCCTTTCAGGGAATTTTGATCATTCTTTTCAGGAAATAGCATGGCGTTTTCTTCCTTAATAACATCGAGTGCCATGACATCAAAGGAAGGACTTACCTGGTGGATACTAATGACATATCTGCTTTCATCGTTGTACTCTACGTGCGTTGGAAGATCGCGTTTTGGATGCTCTTTTTCCTGAGCCGTAAAGCTCAAGGATTCATCTAATAATGCTGATGATTTATTGATGTTTATGGTGACAACCATCAGCTTTTTCGTTGGATTATAAACCCAGTCCTTAATCGTAAGTTCACCTGATCCTTGTAAGTTCAGAGGTTCATTGACAGGCGTTTGTTGAACTTTACTCTGATCTTCATCACCAAATATAAAACCAGAAAACAAGAAAAAAAGAAGCGCCATAGCCATGACGCTTAGTCCAATAAGATATTTTTTTGAGGTTCCTTCCGTGATGTGTTTCGTTTGTTTCTTCATGAATAGCCCTCCTCTTCGACGTCTTCAAAATCTGTTATCATCCAGTGCCCTTCTTCTCTATGAGCATTTATTCTGAGAAACACAGGAGACACCTGTTTTTGATCACTCTGCAAAGAATAGAGTGTGTGTTTAAACTTAACTAATACGCTAGCTTGATTGTTTGTGAGATTGCCTGTTTTGATGAATATTTCTACTTCATCCACCTCCGTTTTCCTGTCTCCTTTATAGGTCTCTGTAGGAAAGAAGGTTGAAGCTAAATCGTTGCTCATCACCTTGTGAGCTTCTTTTTTCCTTTCTTGATAGGTCCCTTTATCCTGTTTAAAAGCAACCTCTATAAACGTAGAAACCTGCTTCACTAAAGCGTCATATCTCGCTTGAATGTCAGCAGGTTCCTGTTGTTGTAACATCTCTTTTAATTCAGTTTTTTCTTCCATAGTCTTTTCGTTTTTCACTTTTAATTGATGCAAGCTTTCCTGTAGATCATCACTCGATGCTGTGCGTGCAGCATATATATTAACCAATGTGAGAACGATTAACAGAACGACAAACAGGCCAAAAAGAACACGTCTATTCATCAACTTTCCCCTTTCTTAAAGTCCAAGATATGGGGCAGGATTTACGTCAGAACGATACTGTTTTTTGGTCCTAACTTCGAAATGTAGATGGGGACCTGTTGAGTTTCCTGTCGAACCACACTTGCCTACTTTTGTTCCTTTTTGAATCATCTCCCCGTTTTGTACACTTATCGTGTACAAATGAGCATAGTGACTATAAAGTCCCTCTTCATGTTTCACAAGTACGTTATTTCCATAACCAGAGTTTTTTCTTACCACATCAACCACTTGACCGTTATCTACGCTTTGAATAGGCGTTACGGCGTTCGTACAAGCAAAATCAATACCTCTATGCATGTCCGGTGTTCCATCAAAAGGATCTGAGCGCATGCCGTAATCAGATGTTTGTGTGAGTGCTCCTTCAACGGGCATAACCCAATCTCCCGTTGGTTGTAAATCTGCTTCAATAACTCCGCCTTTAAGGTAACTTAAAACGGCCTCAACATAACCTATATCCCCATAACAAGCTCCTGTTTCTGCCGACTCAGGTCGAATGCAGGAATACATGCCTGTATGCTTCAATTCCTGGTACTTCATTATTGAAAATTCGATCGCTAACTCTTTGCTGTATTCTCCATTGTTGTGTTCGTTTGCGTAATCAATGAACCCTCCACCGAAGTTATAAGCTTGGAGGGTTAGCTTAATATCTCCCCCTGCTTTCTCCAGCATCTCAGAGAAGTATCGGATCCCGACATTAATACTTCTTTCGGGATCCTCTATCGTGTTTGGAGGTAGACCGAGTGACTCACTTGCTTGCATCACATCATCCAGACGTCCACCCGATTCCTGCATCGTTTTGGCCAAGAGAAGCTCCACATACTTGGACACCCCATACTTTTCAGCATATTCTTCAAACAGAGGACGGTACTCTTCTAGTGCAGCTGAAATTTGCGCTGTTCCATTTACCACATCAACGGACCTCACATCCTCACTAGAGGAAGACTTTTCATATCCGATCAACCCTGTAATGACGGAAGCATACAAAAGCATTTGTAGAAGGAAAAGAGCTACCAGAATACCAATTAACCAAAGCCATACTTTCCGAGGGACTAACCCCAGAAGAAGGGACCAAGGCATCCTTATGCACCTCCTCCAAACAAGGCTAATTCTTCGTCCGAAACCTCCACCTTGAAACGAATGTTTTCAACCGCACGGATGCTTAACATCGTCTCCCCTGTTTGTAGGTAAGGGATATCTTTTAATTCACTTTGGCTTAATTGCCCCATGAATATTTGCTGCATCATCTCTAAGTTGTTACTATCCTGCTGCATAATAATCTTGTATTGTGTCAGTTCAAAAAGCTTCTTAATTTCCTCTACCATACTTTGATCCGAACCCTCAGGAACAAAATCACGAATGGTGTGACTGGCATAGAGGAGAGCACCAAAATACTTCCTGGCCTCTCGGCTAAACTTTGTAAGAAAATCTAGAGCACTCTCACTTTTCTTCTTTGTATTAATGATGTGGTGAGCTTCATCCATCAAGATGAGATAGCGTACAGCGTCTTCAAAAGCTAATTCTCCTCGATTATAGGCATCAAACTGAGGTGAACCGTTCGTTAGCATGGAGTCCCATAGGAGGTTGAGTACATTAAACAATTGCGCTTGGAAAACCTCTGCCCTCATTTGCGATAGGCCCCTAAGGGTAAAAGTAACGACCTGTTGCTCATCAAAGTGTTCGATGGTTGATACTCCATTGAAGAGATGCGCGTAAGTCTCTACAAGGTTACGTATGTTTAATTCGATGCTTTCCAGGCGTCGTTTCCTTTCCTGACTCAACTTCTCTTTTTGCTTCCCTTCCTTGATATTTTCATAGAGTTGTTCTTCTATAAAGGCAAGAAAATCGGTAAAGATAGGGTACTCATGGACAGAAAGTTCGGTTATATTTGATTTTGAATCATCGTTCCATAAGCCAAGCTTTTCATAGAGCTTTCTTAATAGATTTTCATATTCTTTCAATTCACTATCATTCGCTTCAGGTGCTAAGAATTTATAGAATGTTGTCAATTTGGATAAATGCTGAGTAAAGGACGTATATTCGTCCTCTGCCGTTCGATACACCTGCAAAGGATTGATGACCCCATCTGAACCATCGAGAGCAATCTGCTTCCCACCTAAGGCTTCCGTTAACTCCACAAATTCTCCTGTGACATCAAACGTCCGGACCTTATATCCTTTAATCGCATTATCCAGCATGATTTTCTTAAGCGTGGTAGATTTCCCTGCGCCCATCGCTCCGACCATGACTCCGTTATAACTCTTACGCTGCTGATCTCTATGAAAAAGATCAAAGACGACGTTTCCTCCGGTAAGTGTCGTTCCATAGAATGTACCGTAAGGATCATTTAAGCTAGTAAAATGAAAAGGAAAGCCACCTGCTAACCCTAGTGCGGGTATCGGGTGACCTTCCCTCTTGTTTCGATAAGTGGATTGTTCTGTATAATTCGTGAGTAGTGATCTCCATTCAAATTCCTGTTCGTTTAAGAAGATGGATCCTCGAAAATTTTCGTCCTGTAAAGTCGATAAGACAACTTTCACTTTGTCTTCCAGCTCTTCTCTTGTTGGTGCACTTACATAATGCCTAAGATGAACACGCTTTATGATTTCTCCTTCTTCAGAGACCTGATTATATAGCTGCCGCAAATCATCGTAGTTATTTTGCGCTTCAATAATGCCTGCATTATCTTTTTCATTAATCATTCTGGAACTCTGTTCAGCCATCCCTTTGTTTAATCCATCTCGAACTTTGTAACGATCGTCAGAGACAATATCCATCGTAGTAATGACATTCTCCATATTGAAAATAGGCTCTAACCAAAAGTCTGAAACATTTTTAGGGAAGGAATAGACATGGACACAAACTTCATAACCATCTCCTTTCCGGGTAAAGGTTTCGTGAAATTTAATTCCTCCTTGCGGTTGGATATGGGCCAGTAAGAAAGGGTTATATCCTTTTTCTTGTGTTTCTTCGGCATCACTTTTCTTTTTTAGAAATGAAAACATTCCTTAACCCCTCTTTTCTAATTTAGAATTTTGATTGTATAGCTTATAGAGCAAATCAATCTTCTTTTCATCGGTTAACTCAATGACCGGAGCGACTCGTCCAAGATAACGCCGACAATTGTTTCTATACTCAGCAAGCTGCTTAAGGCTAGTCGCGTAAATATATAAATAAAATTCTCTATTCGTCCGGTAGGTCTCTAAAAAATGCAGCTCCTCTCTTTTTCTAATTAAAAAGCGCTCATAGATAGGCGCTTTGTTTTGAGCAATCTTGTAATTAATCGCATCCAGTTGTTTTTTCATATTAACCGGAAAATTCATAGATACGATCTTGATATCCGGCGCGTATGATTGAAAGAACTTAGCCATCTTCATGATGTCGTATTCGGTTTCCTGGGTAGATGGAGAATAAATATCCTTACTCTGAAGTTGTACCACGTCCATATAGCCCCCATCTCCTTTTAATTGAAAGGATCCTTCCTCGGTCATGTCCTGAATGGGAAGAATCTCAGCTATGGATGGAATGGCCATCTCTCTCTTTTTATTTTTAGCGTTCGACCTTTGCAGCTTCTTGTTTTTCTCAGTAGTTTTTCGTTCATCAAAAAGAGCCATTTTTTCGGAACTGTCTTCTTTAAAGAAAGGGTGGTCTTTCTTATTCTTCTTCATTTAAAGTCCTCCCTCACTTTTCTTTCCTGCTACTTCATGAATCAGGTCAAAAAATACGCCGACCGTCTCATGCTCCCATCCAGACAACCAACGAATCTTCCGTGCTTCTATTTTTGTTAAGTCTCGCCCAATCTGTTCATCAAGAAGCGCCTTAAACTTTTGAAACGCATATTCTTCATCATTTAACTCTTCAAATTTAATCACCATCCCTACCATCCTCCCTTTCTTTTTTATCAATGGCACAATAAGCAATTCGGTCCCTTGTGACAGCTAAGAATAAGGCTTTGACCATACGAAGTTTAGGATTCGTTTTGGGTCGGATCAACCAAGCAACCATCAATATGATCCAAAAAATCGCATAGTACCAAACGAATGAAGAATGAACGACATATCGGAATGTAAAGCCTATGCCGCCTAAGATGAGTACCACAAGTAAGTCTGTAAGATAAAATAGACGGTTGATCTTCAACTCACTTCCAATTTCGGATGGTATCTTGTATTGCAATAAAAACACTCCTTCATAACAAAACGCGGACCAAGTTAAGACTCAGGCCCGCGTTTCTTAATTTTATTTATCCAGTTCTCCGTAGTGTTTCGAGATAAGTTATACGTCCGTTTTGCACTTCGAACCTTAGGATTATTAGTGAATCGCTCCCCCATTCGATCTTTCATATATCCTCCTAAAGTTCGCTGCTCTGTTCTATATTGATTCGGCATAGGAATATCATCTGTACTTTGTGGAGCTTTTGTATCTGATGTTTCTGTTTTTGTGCTTGCAGCTATTTGGTTTGTCTCTTCCTTAGGTTCATTATCGTTTGCATCTAAACGTGCGCTTCCTGTTTCACTACTACCTATATCTTTCTCTTGTTTTTTATCTTTCTTAGGTTGAGTATATATAGGTTGCTCATTGCTTTGGTTCGATGACGGTACGTCCAATCCTCCTGGGGAATCTTCTTTTGTAGTGTTCATAGAGGACTCTTTCTGAGAAGAAGGATGGGACTGACCCTGAGTTTCAAAGCTGGATGAACGATTTCCTGCCTCCGGACTTCTAACTTCTTTTCCTCCCAACGAACCTTTTTGCCCTTCCTGATTGAATCTCATTGGACTTGGCTCTTGTTTTTTTCTATTTCCTTGACTTCTATTTTCTTCAGTTGATGATGAATCACTTTTTCCATTTGTCTTAGATTTCCTCTCATCTTTGCGTCCATAGATACCAGCGACCGCACCAGCTGTCCCGGCACCTGTATTCATCAAGGCTGATACACCACCACTTGTAATAGCTCCTGCAGCTTTCTTCACGGGAGGTCCGAGTGTTTTAGAAGCTAGGTAACCACCCATCGCCACATGCCAGGCATTTTTCAATCCAGCATCAATTCCAAAGAGTTTTTGCACGATATTAGGACCATCAATGACAGCCAAACTTCCTGCAATTAAAGCAATCAGATACCCTAGTCCTTCAAGGTTATTATTTATAAAAGTTGTGTAATACATATACACACGAAGACTTAAGAAAATCATGATAAGCGAAGCAAAAATGCTTCCAATATTCTTAATGATCGCTTTCAATCGCTGGCCCGTCGAAATATCTGCATAGGCCATGATTAAGGCCACGATATGATTAAAGCCAAGCTCAAAACAGAGCTTGGCTACTTTAATCGATATTAATATCATGGTAAAAGCCATAACGGAAAGAGTTACGATGGCAGTAAACCAATCTACATGCCACCTGTAATAATTTTCTGGAAGGAAATCAAACAGACCACTTTTTCCTAACTCAACAAGCCCTTCTTCGCCATTTGATTCTAATCCTACCTTATTCATTAAAATTTCTTTCCCTTTAGATGTCAGTTGGTCACCATTTGCTTTTTCGAATTCCTTAGTCATCATCTCATTTATAGAAATTTTATCAATATTACTAGGAGCAACATGGTGCCGGTTTTCTACTTCTGGATTTTCCCATCCATATTCATCATAAACAGAAATATCTGTAATATGGTCTTCCATTACACGATCAGAGGTGGTAAAAGAATCTGTTTGTACTTTCGCTACTTCCATTGCATCTCCAGTAAATTCATTTACTTCCCCCATTCCAAAAGACAGAAGGGTAATCGTCATGATGGATATAAATAGGTTCATTGGAATGTCAGATCGATTCTTTTCTTTATTAAAGATTAATCGAAACCCGATCATTCCCAATGAGAGGGCCAGTAGAATATAGAGAACAGGCTGGATGGTTTCTAGAAAGTTAGTCACAGGTTCGCTCAAAAAGAAGTCCGTTAAGGTTAAGACCTGATCAACCATTCCTTCTAAACCATCAACAATCATTTTCAAGAATAATATCGTTCCCCACCCTACGATCCTTAACCCAGATGTAAAGATATTATTCGTTGATAAGACTTCGGAAAATCTTATCAATATCTCTAACAACTCTTCATCGGACACTCCATCACCACCTTTACTATTTTATTTCTCCATTTTTCATCCCTGCTCCACTGGTGTCCCCTTTTCTTCAATTAACTTATCTATTTGTTTGCGAATATGACTATACACTTGTCGGTTAATTTCTTCATGATCGCCCAAAAGCTTTAAGTTATAAAGAAAAGCTTCCATAGGTTCCTCATTCATTTCCTCCTCACTGTGTTCTAAATGAGGAGCAATTTGCTGATGGATCAGTGAAAATGTGCTTTTATCGAAGAACTCTCCGACTTTTTCCTTCCTCCACCATTCCGTAGATAGATTTGAATCACTAAATGGTCCATTTTGCGATTGATTTTCCATATCCTCTGCCGCCTCTTCTGTCTGTGCTTTATTAGAATAGTCAGTTTGGAAATCAATAACTAATTCTGCTGGATGAACATGGCGGTGTGGAGTAGAAATCTCCTCTTCCGTGATCGATCGCCCTGGACGGAATTCTGAACTAAGATACGTGTGAGCATATTTCATACTGTACTTTCCTGTATTATAAATAGGAAAGGCACGAATTTTTCGTCCTCTCTTATCACGTCGTAATAATACTCGGCGTACTACCGTATCTCCTTCCTCTAATTCCTGCAGTTCATTGGCCGTTAGAAGGTCTCTTCCCTCCGTACTTTCCGTTTTCGACTTATCCAGGGAAAAGTTAGAACCAGACCGCGTTTGAGTATTTAACGTTTTCTTTCCTAACTTAGAAGAAAAATAGGAAGCTGAATCATAGTCAGCACTCAATATATAAATTTCATTCCCGCAGTTACCTCGGATGGTCGCTTGTCCATCTTCTCCATACAAGTCTTTCAATTGAGCATAGGATTGAACAACTAAGTGGAAACGAATGTTTCTTCCCAAACATACCGTTATTTTATTTTCCATATCTGCTATCGCAGGCATATTCCCAAACTCATCTAACATGAAGACCACTTCTCGTAAGCATTTTTGTCCTTTAGCAATGGCTGCATTTTTTGATAATACATAATACAATTGGCTAACGAAAATAGACGGTATAGCATGAGTAGACGTATCATAATCGGGTGTAACCATAAACACAGCAATAGGCTTAGTGGAGTAAGTAATTTCTTTTACTTCCAAAGTGCTGCTGGCAGAGGGATAAGAAAAATTAACTTTGCCCGTTTCCTCATCTACTTTGTCAATCCGAATTGTCGAACTATCCTTTTGAACTTCTTTATCTTTTGAAGTACCAGGAGCCGAGTCTTGAGAAATAACTAAATGATCTCCGGCTTCTAGTGAGGTTTTAAAGTTAATGGTCCATGTCCCACTCTCACCTGATTGATTGATTTCAGATGATCCATCCGGGAATGAAATCATCACTTTGGAAAAAGGATCACCTCGCCCCTTAATACTTTGACCGAATCCCACTCTTTTTAAATCTAAAGAGTTTTTAGCTGTCATCTTAGCTGTTTCACTCATTGTAAACTTCGTCAATCCATTCATCGCTGTCGTAAAAATGCTTGATCGAGTATTCCCTTTGGAAAAATTACTCGTTGCATATTGACCTTTCGCTACATGTGATTGGGGTAGTTCTTGGAAAAATTGATCCAATGCATTGTACTCTTGGCCATCTTCATCCATCTCATTTCTAGTCCCTAACTCTGAGAGCATGTTGGCAACCGTGTACATCGTAATTTTCTCTTCCATCCCTTCAGTTATGCTTTTCTCTGTAACCGCAAGAATCATCGCATTCACAAGTGATTTAGCTGAATCATCCCACATGGGTTCTTTAGCGTTCGGATTGTGGTAAAGCATATGAGTAATGGTTTCGCAAAGCGTTTGGGCTGTAGAATAATCCCCATCCTTATAAGATTGTTTAACCAACTCTAGCAAATTGAAGCTCATACTTTGCATTGGATTCATTAAGTTTAAAACCTCAACCTCATACCCTCTTCTCTCCAGCGTCTCCCGGCTAGAAGCAAATAACTCCCCTTTAGGGTCATTGATGACTAAAGAAGGCTGATGTTCAGCACGAGAGTAAGCATCTATGGTTGGAATCACATAGGTTTGGCCCTTACCACTCCTTGTCGTACCAATAATCAAATTATTGACAGGCGACGGATCAATAAAAGCTTTGTCCCCTTTTCTAGATAACACAGGTCCTCCTTGACCTTTATATGGGTGTTTTCGATCAGGAATGGCCTTGTACTGTTGTTGAATTTCTTTTCTCGTTGCAAATCTCTGGGAACCTTTTTCGTCCGTGCCTACGGGTTTAAAGTTACTTCTAAGTTTGTAAATCATGTGGGCTATACCGACTAAGCCGATTAAGGACGCTATTCCATAGTAGAGAGGTTGTTCTTGCATATGAAAATCTGTCAAAAATGAAGCTTTAAATTCTATTGGTTCACTGAATTCTGGGAAAGTCTTTAAGGTTGACCACATGGCATATCCCAAATTCCATACGAAAGTACTGACCAGCATCGTGGATATAAAAAAACAGATGCTTAGGAGAATAAGCACCTGTTTTTTAGCAATGACTGATTTCAAATGAATCACCCTCTTATATATTGTTCTTTTGGCTCTCCAGCTCATCTTGTTGTTCCTTAAGCGAATCGATTTTAGATTGATTTTGATCTTCTGATTTTTTCTCTGTTTCTATTTGGCTATTTATCTTAGTCAACTGTTCCTCAATTTCTTGATACTCATTAATCTTTTTATTCAGTTCATCATTTTTCGCTTCACTGGCCATCTTTTTTGCATCTTCCAATTGATCAAGCCTCAAATAAGCGATCCCCTTTTGTTTATACAGTTCAGGAGACATCGCCATATCTTGAATATCCACCGCCTGTTTGTATTCCCCATTATGAAAGGCTATTTTAAATTCACCCAAAGGACTTGGATAAGCTTCTTGAAAGGAAATCAACTCTTCCAGACCATGAACTTTCATGACTTGCTCAGCCAGTGAAGAAGTGTTTTCCTTTCCTACATATTGCAAAGCTTGATCATACTTTTTAAGTTCCACAAGAAAATGAAGCAATGTTTGGCGCTCCAATTCCGTTAAGGTTTCCATTCCTTGTAACTGATCAACAGCTTTTTTCTGATCACCTGTCCAGTAACCTTCATAAGCCGTTTTTACATTCTCCATTTTTTCCAGCTCTTGTGTCGTGGCTTTTAGGTCTTTGCCTTGATTGCTTAGAAGTATAAATAGAGTAATGGATGTAACTATAGCCACCATTAATGTGGTGCTGATCACACTCACAAAAATTTTGCCACGGTGACCAAGTTGCTTCCAACTCGAGTTTTGTACTTCCTTCGCTTTCAATACTTCTGTCATATCAATTTGATAAGATGCTGGTGTGTTAGAAGTTAATTGTTGAAGGAAGACATCCCTTTTTGTTTCTTCATTTTTATTTTCCATGGGTAGCTGTAAAAGCTTTTCACAAACATGCTCATAAATATTTGATGTCCCTTCTGCTCCCATTTCATATGAGCCGTTGTACAGCTTGTCTCCTTCTTCATTAAATATCATGAAATCTAGCAGAATTGGCTTGGCATTTTTCTTCTTTAATTTAGCATCCAATTCTGCCGTTAGAACGACAATTTCCTGGAAGGAATAAGGGTGAAAGCTCGAAATTTCACCATCCATTTTTGATGTGAATAATACCCTCATGAACCTACACTCCTTTAAAAGATCACCTGACTATCAATGTATTCAGCGATAGCTGTAGCTCCCATTAGAACGACAAGTCCAACGGCACCACCAATGAACCACACGATAGAGCTTTGGCGGCCTCTAACTCCCCCCCATATAAGATGGTAGGCTCCTATACCAAAAGCAATGGCAGCCGAGATAATACCCAAAAGCTGCATGGCGGTTAGAATTGATGCCCCAGTAGATTGTAAATTACTAATGGCAGCAAGCATGGAATAATCTGTAAAGTACTTCATTAAAATCTCCCCTTATTAAATATTTTTGTTCTTGTTTTCTTCATCCACCCCTTGGTAATGGAGCAATGACTTCATAACGACATCTTGGTTTTGTTGAATGTAGTCTTGGTGCTTTTCATGAAGCCAATCATTGTAAGAAATGTCTTGGATGGTCAGCAACGTCTGAACTAAGTCTTTTGATTGCTTAAGTTCACGATTAGTAACGCCCATTAACATTCACCCCCTTTCAAGGTTTTCGTCCATAAAAAAAGAAGCGACCTATTAAAAGATCACTTCTATCACGATTAATTATTTTTTATGAATTTTTCTAATGCATCTTCTTTCTCACCAGTTGAGGAATAATCAACATCCCTCAGAGAAACATACTTTTTCAAAATTCCATTTTCATAAAAACCTAGAGTCTCGAATTGAATATCCTTGAGTCCTAAGTCTCTAGGTTTCAAATCCTTATCCAACATTTCATCTGACTTAGCATTAATTTCTTTTACACTAATTTCATCAATTTCTTTCTCAACTAATGAAATATTATCTGTTCGCTCTTTTTTATCTTCCGTATTATTAAGCAATATAAAAGCTTCATCATTGCCTTCAATATATTCGCTTAGTTCCCCTGGTGATAAAGACTCGACTTGACCTGTGGCTCCTTGTGACCCGCAACCAACCAGGATTAGAACCATAACAAATCCAGTCAAACCACCGATCCAACACTTTGCCATCAGATCAATCTCCTCTCAAGTGATTTGTATAACGATTCTAACACCTACTTAAATATAAATCCATGATTTGGAAGATTATCTTGATGGTTTAAAGATTGTTTTTGGCAAGATACAATCAACCCTATGCAGCATTCACTAATGATTATAGTGTACTGCAAAGCACAACGTTTCTAGCATATACGAAGAACTTTATATATCTAGGTTTTAATATTAAGAGTTTCATCAGTAGACCCTCACTTTAAATACAAAAACCATCGTTGATATAACGCTTAGCCGGTCACTAGATGCGTTTCGAGTAACACGCACCCAACACTCATCAACAGCTAGGAAAATTCTGTGACCTTTCTTTTCCTAGCTTAGATATGTAGTTTTCAAGGATCTAAATGTGCTATCTAAACACGTATTAAAATCGTTATATTTACTTAACAGGTTTCAGTTCACTCATAGGGTTTTTACGTTTAGCAATGGTTCTAAATTGACCATCCTTTACAGTTCGAATTCGATAATAGATACTAGACAGCTTTTCAGCAGTACCATGGCGATCCACCGCCCAAATGCCATGCACATTATACCTTTTTCCTTCAAAGGTTTTTACATTGTCAGCTTGTGAAGAAATATCATAGTAAGCAAAGTGCTTTTTATTGGTTTTCAACTTACCACCTCCCATGTTTATGGCTCGCCAGCTACTCTAAGCTTTAATTGTTCTAATAAAATATTTTTCGCTGAGCGTTTTCCTTCCCGAATAGAAGCTATATCTTCTTCAGAAAGGTTATATTGATCATCAATGGATTCAAGAATATTCTCCCTCGATCTTTTTAGCTTAATCGCTAACTCAATGGTCCGAGCTGTATCATCAATGCTAGGTTGTTTATTTATATCCTGCTTTTTTTGTTCTCCGTGGTTGTTGAACCATTCAGGAATTACTTCCTTTTGAGAAGACCTATTAGTTACTGAACCATTTCTATTCTTTTTATTTTTATATTCCACCTCTTCTGTCTCTGCTTCTTCTAATGTTCGAATCCCTTTATTGATCCAAGACTGAAGAATACTCTTCGCATATCCCCACGTTGGTTTATTACGGTCCAACGAACGCCTCATAGCTTCCAAGATTAATGGTTCTCCAAGGTCCTCACTCCAGCTCACTATATCTTCTGAAATTTTAGGACGTATAACGCCAAAGTTGTTTTGATAAAATTGAATGGGACATTCCATCTGTTCTGAAGTAGTAGTAGTAACAAACTCTTTTACATTCTTAACTTCTTTAAGTTCTCTTCCATTCTTGTATGTGTCTTTTTGCTGTCTATCTGATGGTAAAGTGTTGTTCTTCTGCTGGTTATATGGTGTTGTTCTGTTGTCATTTTCTTCATCGTTTGATTGATAAATTGCCCAGTTATCAACGGTTATGACACTATATTTGTTGGTGGATTGTATAGAAATAACTCCATCTTCTTCAAGTATTTTCAAGTAATCACGAACAGTAGACTCATTCATATTCAATTCAGAAGCAGCTTTCTTACGACCGAATATAAACTGTCCAGGTTCCAGTTTTACACTTTGCCTCCCCACCCTTGATTCCGTACTTTTATGACTTGACTTTGTAAGACAATATATAAAGATTTTTAGCATCTTTTCATTTTCAAAAATTTCACTATGAAGGATTTTCCGATGAAGCTTCAGCCACCCTTGCATTATTTCACCTTCTTTCTATACATGTGATAATCAGATGATATAGCCTTTAGATTTTAAACAGGTGTGGTGTTTTTCCCATATTTTCAACCAACTTATATCGTACTCATCACACAAAGTTGCCAAATACACAGTAGAGAAGTGAACTACACTAGCCATTATATCTGCAGACCTATGGATGTCTTGTAAATCCATAGAGTGGATACTATATAAGTCTTCTGTCCATTTCACTTGAGCAATGCGTCTAAGTGCTTCCTTTAACTCTTTCTCTAATATCAATTGGAGAAAGTATTTATCGTTATTGGCTCTAGGAATACTATCTAACTGTGTAATCCCCCATCCGATATATTCATTAACAGCTTCCAGAGCTAGCCATGGACTATTATATTTTTCGATAAAGTATTTGGTGGTTACAGGGGGGATCTTCCGTTCTCCTCTTTCTTGCTTAGAGATATACTCCCTAGATTGAAACATATCAATTGCCAATTGCTGCTGTGTTTTATTAATACCCTTTCTCTCTGCTCTCATATAATTTGCAGACTTACTATAATTAATTGAACTCCCCCCTTGTTTTGTACCATCAGCTATATTCTGGTTAATTTATGATAGATTTATAGAGTTATATCACACCAAAGCTTCTTTCTGGTGCTGTTTTTTCGGAGATCTCAACATGATCTCTAATCCAACTCATTACTAAATCTTTAGGATAAAGTGTTCTACCTCCAACATGAATCTTTGGAAAGTCTTCTCGCTTTAGAACATGAGCGTCTAATGACTGTACACTTACATTAAAGACATATTCGGCTAACTTAGTGCGGTCCAATAAATATGGCAACTCTGCTTCTCTTTGGACATCTTCTTGAGCCTTTTTTGCAATATCATAAAAGATATCGTACACCTTATTATTAAAATCGGCTTCAGGTTTTAATTTTGCTTCAAACAATTAAATCATTTCCTTTCTTCAATTAGATTTTAATACTTTAGAACTAAAAGTATGAGATTCTTGTACTTTTTGGCCGAATAAATAACTGATATCTTTTCCCAAAAGTTCTGATAAACGAATAGCTACTTTAAGAGTTGGTGTTGAATATCCATTTTCCCAATTAGCTACACTTTGTTTTCCCTTATACCCCAAACATTCAGAGAGTTGGGTTTGACTCATGTTAGCTTTAATCCTTGCTTCTTTCAAACGTCTATTTTTCATTATTTCACCTCCCTTGTATGAATAACTTGTACTTAAAAGTATATGTACAAGTTACTTGTATGTCAACACATAAAAACAAGATTCTTGTACTTTAGTTAAAAACATCAATAAATAACTGTAAAGATGGTACAATAATCTTGTACCTAAAAAAGTGAAAGGATTCTAAAAATGCTCTCACAAAGACTTAAATATTCTAGAAAAACCAAGGGACTCACTCAAAATGAATTAGCAAATAAGATTAAAACGACCAAGGGTACAATTAGTAACTACGAAAATGGTTATAGTACACCTTCAAATGAGATGCTTATTAGTCTTGCTAATGCATTAGATGTGAGTGTTGATTATTTATTAGGTAGGTCTGAGACTACAGTAAACCAAACAAAAGAAAATGAATACAATACTATCAATGAAATAAATAAGCTCATGGATAAGTACGGGATTGAAGATGCTGCATTTTTTGATTTAGAAAAATGGAAGGCTATGGGGCCGGAACAAATTCGGGAGTTGGAAAGTTATTTTCAATATCTGTTAAGAAAGTCAAAAGAGCTTGAACAGGAAAACAAAAAATAGAGCGTATCCGAAGACACGCTCTATTACTTCAGGCGACTTTTATTGAAACCAACCTTTACTACAGAGAATTCTAAATTGATATAAATATAAAACTTGCAAAACAGATATGTTCTGCGTTCATTTATTTGTTCTCAGCGTCCAGAAAATTTACTCCCCAACCATACCATCTCCATCATTATCTCTCATGTATTGATACAACCAGTGGTCGCTGGTAATCGGCATACTGAAACCAGCATCCTTTGCTTCCTGGATCGTCACCTGACCATTACCATTTGCATCAACGCTAGAAACATCCCCTTCTTCAGTGGCCCCGGTGGAACCATTGGAATCGGATGAATCGGAGGAGTCGTCTCCGGTGAGTCCAAGTGATTCATTGACGTCATCCGGATTGAGATTATCGAAGGTATCGACAACCTCATTGCCTTGTATCGTATAAGTATATTCATAATGGGAAGGAATCTGTGTGTTCGTATCAGGATATGTGATAATGGCTTCAAAATCAGTAGCGCCCCCGGCGTCCCGGATGGCATCTTCCATGTAGGCTTGATCCCCGTGGCGATTCAGCGTACTTTCCTGAGGCGTAATGTTATAAGCATTGGAGACGCCTCCGAGAGAGTCCGCAATGACATGTCCTTGATCTAACTGGTCACTCTCGACCCCAGGCACTTGAGCTTCGTCCCAGAAGTATCTTCCGGATGAGACGACCGGCTCTGTATCGTCGTCCTGCAAGATGATTTCCTCCGCCACAACTCTCACCAACTGACCGTGCTTATTGGTGAAAGCCCAGTATTCCCGGTCCCCAAATCCAATATCCACGACAACATTCGCTTCTCGATCTCCACTGAGGTCTCCACCATCTACTTCCAGTCGTTCATATCCTGAAAATAGGTCATCCTGTGTTTGTGTTTCAGTTGAGTCTTCCTCTGTGGGTTCCTCCTCAACAACAGTGCTTTCTTCTTTTTCACCACTAGTAGTGGTATCAGCAGATGAATTTCCTTCTTGTATATCTGTTTCTCCGTCTGATTCATTATCTTTCGTTGCATCATCTGCGGTTACTTCTTGTGTTTCTATTTCCACCTCTCCTTCTGAAGTGGCTGGATCTTCGGCATTGGTGCAACCAATCATAAAAAAGATCATCAAAAGTAAAGTTAAATAGTTTATTTTCTTTTTCATTTTGGACACTCCTACATAGTTTTTCCGCTCTGTACCTTCATTCATTAAATTCTAATAAACTAACATGTCCTACTTTTTCTTATTATACATTTGTAGGTTGTAGGCAAAGTATTAAGTTAAGCTTTTTATTTAACACAATTCTAGGTCTAATATTATTTTACAGTAAATGCTCATTTTTTGGTGATTTTTTACTGAAAAATACTGCCCGTTAATAAAAAAGAGATTGCTCTTATTGAACAATCGTTAGCAATAGGTAAGCCTTTGACATTATCTCCAGCTTTTCCCCTGCTCCACACCAAGGACGTGCTAGTTTCCCAGCATCCGGCGCTCCATCTAACGATATGTACTATGATGATAAGTTACTCGTTACCTTCAACCAGAGAAGTCTATGACGGAAAACCTCTTGCTCGAAAGATTGCACTGTGGCATCTCCCCTTGTCTGAGTGATGTTCCCACTTTCCTACCCGATCGGTGCAATGCACGCTTGTAAAACCATCGTTCCATTCGCTAGACTTGGGGCTGTTCCTCCCCTTCCATTACAGAAGATTCTTCGGTCATACCCCTGCCCTCACAAAGATAAATGCCTTTCAGCTTATGCCTTATGGCAACCGTTTCAGGTGACAGCCCTTGGTTCAACGTTCCTTGCTTTCCAAGTACCATACAACGTAGCTATCCATACTAGACGTAGATGCTTCCTGTAAGCCTGTGAGCTCGATACCGCCATGGTTCGGTATAGCGTCTTTCATAGGGGGCAGTTTTACTCCACACCACTCACGTCATCGTAAGATGACACGTAAGTTTCCTTACGTTCGAAACTTTAGACCCTTACCTTCGGAAGTTCGTCAGTTCCTATCTCAAAGAACGATTCTCATCCTATCTAGTTTTTCAGCCGTGGGGCATATCCGTCAGCATACCTAATGGCTTCAGCCTTCGTTCTGCCCAATCTACCTGTGCTCCACACCCTAAGACCTGTCCGTCTCAACGCATGCAGGAGTGTTGACGGGATGGTTTCGGGAAACATGGATCCTTCATTCCCATCCTCCGTTGTACAGTTGAAATTTAAACAAATAAACTTCCTGCCTTTCACGCAAAAATGCGCTTATAGCAGAACTTGTCGCGCGCCCCCATTTGTTTAAGACTCGATTTCGAGATGTAGACATTATACGAAACCTACCCTCCCATTATTAAAGATAAATAATTTATAAAAGCAAACCATCCTAAGGAAGCTATACTTAATGTAAGCACAGCAAGTGACAGGTAAGGGTGATAGCCCGAATTTTGTTTTGATCGTACTAAGAAATATATTGCCCCCAAAATACTTACTACAAATATCAATCCCAAAATAACATTCATTACATTAGACAGTCTGATTCCGAAACCAACAAATACGTTAATTAAATAAATCAGGTTAACAATTACTGATATTGCTAATAATGTTTTCTTCATAGTACCTCCTTAATTAATGCTAGTGTGTTGATTAAAACATTCAGCTTTTACATAATTCCAATTATTTCAAATAGGGGCGAGGAACTCAATCCTTTCTCACTAAAAAGAGACTTATCATTACTGCAGATAAGCCCCCGTTTTTATAAGACTTGAATTCGAGATAAACTAATGAATTTCAATATAATTTAGCTATACCGTTGATTAAGTATATTTTAGATTTGGTCAATTTCCCAATAGATTTCATCGTCCTCATTATCACATTGCCAAAATCCATTTTTTTCTAACACTCGTATAGAAGCGTAATTTTCATTAGAACAGCTTGCTGTAATTTTTTTAACTTTTGGTTGTTTCAACCCCCAACGAACCATGGCCATGACCATTTCACTCGCATATCCATTATCTTGATATCTTGGGAGAATACTATATCCTAAGTCCATTTCTCCATGTTCGTTTGGTCCACCTTTAAACCCCATATCTCCAATAATCGTGTTAGTTTCTGTATGTATAATAATCCCTTCCCACTCATTCTCTTCAGGATACTGATTAAATCGTTCAACTTTGTAAGGAAGTAATTCTTTATAATCATCCATTGGATATTCAGCGGGCACATTATAACTTGTTATTCTTTCAAGCTCTCTATAACTGAATAAAGAGGCTTTCATCATTTCGGTTGTGAAAGTAACTAAAGTTAATCTATCAGTTTTGACAAATGGCATATAATTATTCCCCTTCTATTGAATGTGTAATAGCAACTGTTTAGTTTGTAACCTATGGCCATACAGATCATATTCGTTTTCTTATCCAACTCAATTTTTCACAAATGATATTCCATGTAGTTAAAATGCAATCGTTCTTATTGAACAATCGCCCCCGTTTCAGTAAGACTTGATTTTGAGTCGTCGTACTAACTTTCAACAAAGATACCTGTTAGTCAAAAGAAATTAATTTTCACATTTTACTTAATCCAGATATTAAAAACCATATGGAAACGATAATTAAAGATAAAGCTATAGTCAGTGTGCCTAGAAAAGTAAAACGTTTCTCAAATAAAAATTTCAATGAAACAAAAATACCGATTATCGGTATTCCTAACCATACGATGTCCTGTACTATCTCATTTCTAGAACCTATGTATCCAAGCAAATTAGTTAAAAACATAACAAACCATATGATTTGCAGAACTAATACACTTTGAATCAATAATTTGCTTTTTACCAATTAGTTCACCACTACTTTCTAATTCACCTTTTATCTTTGAGACTTTTAACTTCACTTTCCAGACGCTCCACTTTTCGCTTCAAATCTCTATTAGGTTCAACAACTTTACTCCCTAATATGACCAAAAGCCCAATTAGTGCAATTATTCCACCCCCAACGGCAACTGCAACAAATACCACAAGGTCTAAGATAACTACCACTCCTCAAAAGTGTTTTAATCCATATACGAATGAGTACAGACATCGTTTCAAATGTGGCTAATATCTCGAAGCTGAGTCTTACAGAAACCTGCCCGTTTCTGGAAGACTCAGTTTCGAGATATTCAAGATGTTACTTAATACCAATTATTTCAAATCCTTCTCTTATCTACAAGCCTCGCTTACAACAATATAAGGCGCACCATTTGGAATAGGCACGCCCTCTAGAAATATTTACTGTAGAAATCCTGTCTTAATTTACCACTTAATTGTGCATATATTTTAGTTGTTTCACTTTTCTCATGCCCTAACAAGCTTTGGATTACTTCAATTGGCGCTCCATTATTAAGCATGTGGGTAGCATAACTGTGTCTTAATTGATGAGGATGTATTTCTTTATTAATAGCAGCGCGAATGGAGATCCGTTTAATAATATATCGGATAATTTCAATGCTCATTCTCTTTTTTGGTCTTCTCTCGGTAATAAATAAACATTCATCATGATCCTTGCGCTCCTCTATATATCTTTGTAGCCATAGAGAACAACGAATACTAAAGTAGACTTCTCTTTCTTTATCTCCTTTTCCTTTTACAATAACCGATCTTGCTGAGAAATTAATATCCTCCCTATTCAGGTTTACTACCTCTCCGATACGGCAACCAGTTGAATAAAAAAATTCGAAAAGTGCCCTTTCCAGGGAAGTTAAGCACGAGTCCCTTAGTTGCTCAATTTCCATCTCCGTTAGAAACTTAGGAATTCTCTTGCCAACTTTAGGTTCTTTTAATTTAATAGCTGGATTTTCATTAATAACACCCTCTTCATGTAGCCACTTGAAAAAAGATCGAAGGAAACGAACCTTGTTTCCAAGACTAGAGGATTTTAGATGTCCGCCCACCTCAACCAAGTAACTCTTTAGCTGATCGATAGCCACCTCTTCTGTATCAACATCTCCAAAGTATTTCACCAACATATTGAATTGTAAGCAGTATGTTTTCAGTGTTAGTAGCGAGTAACCTTCAATCTTTTTATCGACATAATACTTTTCCCAAGCTTCTGTTAGGAACATTTTCTATCACTCTCCAAAACTATGAATCTTAACTTCATTATGGTTCTGAAGATAAATTCCTATACTTTAGTTTCTTTGCAGAATAAGTAATCCTAATCCCCCTTTAATTAATCCATTTTTTGTAATTATTTATTGAATGATAGAACACTTGTTCGTATAATGCTTATAAGGATGGTGATTAGTTTGAGGTTTCCTTGCTACACAACCACAATTTTAGAAGATCTTGTAACTCAGTGGTATAAAAATCACAATTTTAAAGAACCCACTGACTTAAGTGTTCATAACATTGGATATGAAAACCAAATCTTTGTTCAATGTAGACCGACTCAAGCTAGTTATATGAAAGTAGGGAAGTTTCAAGAAATTGTTTTAGATAGTCGCCTTCCCCAGATAAACCAACGAGAGCAATTCTTCCACGAGCTATGCCACGCATTGAGACATGCTGGAAGGCAGTTAATAATGCCTAAAGATTTTTATGATCTTCAAGAAAGAGATGCAAGGCACTTCACTCTTTATGCCTCGCTACCCTATCACATGATTAAAGAGTATACGTTGAATGATCCTGAAATCATTGATGTATGGTCTCGAGATTTTAATATTCCGTTAGATATATGCCAAGAACGACTGGAAAAAATAAAGCGACGTCCTATTGTACCAGTCAAAACCATTTTATAACTTACAGTTTAGATAGGAGGTAATACTATGGCATATCTAAGAAAAAGAGGTAACAAGTGGTCCTATCAATTAGAATGGTTAGATCCAGTCACCGGAACAAGAAGAACAAAGTCCAAGGGTGGTTTCACAAGAAAATCAGACGCAAGAGTCGAAGCAGAGGAAATAGAAAAGGAGTTAAGAGAAGGTTCCTTTGTGGAAGAAAACAATATTACTCTTAACGAATTTGCTGATGAATGGCTTAATTTCTATGCTAAAAATTCTAAGGTTAGCTCGCATCGTGCACGTACTAAAGAATTGAAGCACTTCAGAAGATATTTTTCAAAAATGAAGTTATCTCATATTACAAGAAAACATTATCAAGCATTTCTTGATGACCTACACGAAAAAGGATACGCCCATAATACCCTGGATGGGATCCATACTACTGGCCGAATGTTATTTAAGAAGGCATTAGAATATAACCTTATTAAAACAAACCCAAGTGAATTCGCAAAAATCCCAAAGAAAATTGAAACGGTGGAGGAAATTGAGCAGAATGAAGAGGTAATAAAATTTTTAGAAAAGAATGAGCTGATAACTTTTTTAAAAACAGCTAAGGAAAAGGGATTAGATAGGGACTTTATTATGTTTCTCACCCTCGCTTATAGTGGCTTGCGCGTTGGAGAAATGCTGGCACTTAAATGGACCGATGTGAACTTCACTAATGACACTATCCGCATTACAAAAACCTATTACAATCCTAATAATAATACGAAGGGTTATCAGCTGCTCACTCCTAAAACAAAAGGATCTATACGGACGTTAAAAATGGACAAGCAAGTGATGAATGAATTTAAAAAGCATATAACTTACCAAAAAGAAATTAAAATGGCTCTTGGTGATCTGTACAATGACTTTGGATTTGTATTTGCAAAAGAAATTAATAATCCGGGTTATCCTGATTTTATAAAAACGGTTGAAAACCGGATGAGACGTCTTTTAAAGCTTAGTGGAATCGAGAAGAATGTTACACCACATTCCTTTAGGCACACTCATACCTCTCTTTTAATTGAGGCAGGTGTAGGGACAAAGGAAATTCAGCAAAGATTAGGTCATGGAGATATCAATACTACAATGAATATCTATGCTCACATTACTAAGAATATGGAACAAAAGGCATCAGAGAAGTTTAGTGAACTTATGAAAGGCGCTTTGGATTAAAGGATATATAATCTAATAAAAAAAAGCAGAATAAACAATTACGCTAAGCGAACATTGTTTATTCTGCTTTTCTTATTAGATGTGAGTAAAGGGAACACAGAAAAATTACATCTGCTGTTTTCTTATTTAAATAGCTTATTTACTAGCAAACCAAAGATTTGTGGGATATTCATATCTTCTTTAGAATTTGGAGGTGAAATATTTAGTTCACTATAAACCTCCCCCATAACAAAATAATCCTCAAAGAATAATAACCCATACTGACCAGAAGCACGTTCTATCTTTTTAACCATATACTCACAGTAACTACAATCTTTAAATTCTGTTCCTAGCATAATTTCTCTTCCCACTTCTGAGCTATTCTTTGTGTACCACAAGTTATTTTTCAAAGAGTATAAATGCTGTGAAAAAAGAAGAATATATGCTTTTTTGAAACAGTAGTCAAAAGTTTCATCATTTATTTTAATTGCGTAAATACTATTTTCGTTGATGCCTTCAATTTCTTCATCTACTTCTAAAACACTGCTAAAAGCATACCTATTTCTCTTTAAACTAACAAGGCCTCTATTTATATCTTTGCCAGAGAAATTAGTCACAAGAAATTTAACCATAAAGCCGGTTATAGCATAATTAGATATTTCTATACTTTTTATTAGGTTCTGAAGAAGTATCACTAGTTGAGAACGTTCAAGAAACTTATTACCTTTGTATTCATCAGAGGCATAAACAAGGTTTGTTAAATTCTTTATCCTATTCTTGTTTATGAGTTTCATTAAAAGAAATTTATAAGTAATTAGCGTATGCTCTTTAGATATTTCTTTTAATCCATCAGAAAAAATAATCAATTGCCTTTCATCATCAGTATCGATAATATCAAGGAAATCATGAAGGCTAATTTTAAAGATTTTTTTCAGTTTTTCTTCACTTTCCAAATACATTGAAAAGTAAAGCGAAACAGCTTTTTTTGCCTTTGTGTACTGGTTTTTCTTTAATAACATACTAATTAAAGAAAGGTTACTTCGCAATGCGGAATTGTAAGCATTTGTAAATTTCACCCCATCTTCTCTTAAAAGATATGTAGAAACATTCCTTATGTTATATTTCTCAATGTTTTGATCCAGTTTTCGAAAAGACTTTTTGAACTTCTCAATATTCTCTTCAAATTCTTTGTTCATATTATTCTCAGCTGCAAAGTTGAGGTTTTGAAAAACACTCTCCAAACTATAATGGAACTTTCTATACCTTTCGTCTAAGAACCCCTCGAACTTTTTATCTCTATGAGTGTACTTTAATAAATCAATATATTTCTCTGTAGAATTTACTGAATCAGCCAACATACTATCTATACTTATAGTTTTAAATAAATATCTTATGATCTGATCAATGAAATATATTAAGATACCCAGACATATGCATAGAACTACTATTCTAGAGTAAAGAGATTTGGTAATCTGCAGTGACTCAACATAACTGCTAGATGAAAGTAGACCGTTATATTCCATAACAATTGAGCTGCCAAATACAACGTTAAATATCATTAAACTTATTACTAATATTACAAGTCCATTTTTGTGATTATCTGTCGAGGCAGAAGGAGACACATTCTTTTGTTCTCTATGTGTAAATACATATATTGCTGACAAGAGAGAAATAATTAGAGTCAAAGAACTAATGACTGTAGTGATTCCTCTTTTAACAATCACATCATTTACATTCTCAATACCTAGTGTGTTTACCCACCATACTGAGATGGACAAGGGTACTTGTGATAAGTTCCCGGGAAGTGAAGTATGGAATAAGAAGAAACCAGAAAAAGCTACTGTTAAGAATAAAAATATTGTTGATTTATTAACTAATTTCCTTGAAATTTCATGCCAAAGCCAACTAGAATATGTATAAAAATACCTACGATTAAAATGATGTTTCATTGCCAAGCTCCTCAATGGAAAAATAAGGAATTATTAATGCGCAAAAAAATTTGAGGCTTGTTGAGCGCCTCAAATATTTAACATTAACGGTTGATTCTCTATAAAATACTCTCTTATCACATCTATAGGGATAACGTGGTTTCTTGGTGTGAACAACCATGGATCCTCTTGATGTGTTAATTCCTCTAAGATTTTCCCATCTAATTGACCATATTGCTCCCATGCTTCGTCAATAGATCTAATTTCATCATCTGTTAACTCTTCATTGGCATTAGGAAAAGGCTCAGGGTTTATAGTTAAATACCCTCGCTGTTTATATTGGTCATAAAGCAAACGATTTACAGGACCATGGTCCCAAGCCAACAAATTTTCCTCAAATAAAGGCTCAGGGTTATCTCTCAAATGAATTCCTTGAGCATAGTACACTAGCTTTTGTAGTTTTAACGGAGTAATAGCAAAAGGCGTGCTTACTTCACTTAAACTTAAAAAGTATTTTGCTACGTCTTGTACACATGCCATTAGTATCTCCTCCTATCTAATTTAATTATAGTATAATTTATTGCGTTTGTATAACCTAAATGTTTTCAGAAAATGAATGAATTTAACGCAATTAATTCAAAGCCGTTCATTAAATGATAAAACACCGTTTTCCTTATTGTATGGAATTAGATCAGTATTTGATTGTACATTAGTTTATTCTTTAACAACAAACTTATTATGGATTAAGATATAAAAAAGCCCCTTACAAGTTAAATGAACTTGTAAGGGGCTACTTTAATAATGGTTGAAGGATTTGAAAATCCAGTCAAAATCCAGTCAATATTCATTTAAAGGAATTCAAATCCTTAACTATCAAAGGGTTTGAGGACAGCTTACATCATGCCGCCCATACCGCCCATGCCACCCATATCCGGCATACCGCCGCCAGCGTTATCTTCTTCTGGGTGATCCGCTACAACCGCTTCAGTCGTCAAGAACATAGCGGCTACGGAAGCTGCGTTTTGAAGCGCAGAACGAGTTACTTTGGTTGGGTCAACGATACCCTGTTCAACCATGTTTACCCATTCGCCTGTGGCTGCGTTGAAGCCGACACCGACTTCTTCGCCTTTCAGACGCTCAACGATGATGGATCCTTCAAGACCTGCGTTGTGGACGATCTGGCGTACCGGCTCTTCAAGCGCACGTAGAACGATGCTTGCACCTGTCGCTTCGTCGTCGACAAGGCCAAGGCCTTCGACAGAGGTAATGATGTTGACAAGCGCTGTACCACCACCGGCTACGATGCCTTCTTCTACAGCTGCTCGAGTAGAGTTCAAGGCGTCTTCGATGCGTAGTTTACGCTCTTTCAATTCTGTTTCTGTAGCAGCGCCGACTTTGATGACAGCTACGCCGCCGGAAAGTTTTGCAAGGCGCTCCTGCAGTTTTTCCTTGTCGAATTCAGAAGTCGTTTCTTCTGCCTGGGCACGGATTTGAGCGACACGGGAAGAGATCTGCTCAGGGTTTCCGGCACCTTCGACAACGGTTGTGTTTTCTTTTGTGATGACCGCTTTGGACGCGCGTCCAAGCTGATCGATGGTTGTATTCTTCAATTCAAGACCAAGATCTTCTGTGATGACCTGGCCGCCCGTAAGTGTCGCAATGTCTTCAAGCATCGCTTTACGACGATCACCGAAGCCTGGAGCCTTAACAGCTACCGCATTGAATGTACCGCGCAGCTTGTTCACTACAAGTGTAGCAAGTGCTTCGCCTTCAACGTCTTCAGAGATCAATAGAAGCGGCTTGGACTGCTGAACCACTTGCTCAAGAACAGGAAGAACTTCCTGGATGTTGTTGATCTTCTTATCTGTAATGAGGATGTAAGGATCTTCAAGAACCGCTTCCATCTTATCCTGGTCAGTGACCATGTAAGGAGAAGCATAGCCGCGGTCGAACTGCATACCTTCAACCACTTCAAGCTCAGTGTTGAAGCCTTTGGATTCTTCAATCGTGATAACACCGTCGTTACCTACGCGCTCCATAGCTTCAGCAATCAACTGGCCGACTTCGTTGTCAGCAGCAGAGATGCTTGCGACCTGCGCGATGGAATCGCGGCCTTCGATCGGCTTAGAGATTTTGCGAAGCTCTTCCGTTGCTACAGCTGTCGCTTTCTCGATTCCTTTACGGATACCGACAGGGTTCGCACCGGATGTTACGTTTTTAAGACCTTCACGGATCATCGCCTGAGCAAGAACCGTTGCTGTCGTCGTACCGTCACCGGCCACGTCGTTGGTTTTGGAAGCAACTTCAGATACAAGCTGAGCACCCATGTTTTCGAAATGGTCTTCCAGCTCGATCTCTTTTGCGATGGTTACACCATCATTAGTAATGAGTGGAGAACCGAATTTTTTATCAAGAACGACGTTACGTCCTTTTGGTCCGAGTGTAACTTTAACAGCATTTGCTAATGTATCTACACCACGCAGCATGGAGCGGCGTGCGTCTTCACTAAATTTGATTTCTTTAGCCATTTAAAATGCCCTCCTCATTAATATCGTATGTTTAAGTAATTTTGAAGAATTTACTGAATGACAGCAAGTACGTCGGATTCGCGGAGAATCAAGTATTCACTGCCTTCATACTTCACTTCGGTACCTGCGAATTTGGAGTAGATCACGCGGTCGCCGGTTGCGACTTCAAGTGCTACTTTCTCACCGTGTTCGGTTACGCGGCCGTTACCGACAGCAACAACTTTACCTTCCAGCGGCTTTTCCTTCGCAGAATCCGGAAGTACGATTCCGCTTGCAGTAGTCTGCTCTTCTTCAACAAGTTCAATGACAATACGATCACCAAGTGGCTTTAACAATTAGGACACCCTCCTTGATATGGTTGTTCAGATTTTAGTCGTTTATTAGCACTCGACATAGGTGAGTGCTAACACAATTCTTATCATAATCAATTCACTACTGTTTTTCAAGTAGAAACTCTAGAAATTTATCCAAGTTTTTCGACAAAAATCGCACGTTCCTGCGTATCGCTTACGTGTGGTTTTGAAACTGTGATAAAATACATAAAGTATGTAGTGCAGGAAGTATTCCTGCTGCTGAATAAAAGGAGTCGTAAACGTATGCCCAAACGATATTGGTATATTATTTTAACTTATGTAGTGACACAGCTTTCCACAGTTGTATTCGCTCCGCTTCTGATGGCTGCGGGACTTGAGCAGTTTGACGCGATTGCCATCTGGTCTGTCGTCAGCTTTACGATCGCGACATTGATCATTCTGCTGCTGCTCCGTCCGGAAAGACAGAATACGTACGCACGCGATGAAAAAGCCGGTGCCGGAAAAGTCATTCTCTGGTCGATCGCCGGGGTGTTTCTCGCTTTATTCGCACAGGCGATTGCCGCCACCATTGAACGTGAGGTGTTCGGTGTGCCGGCCGGTTCGGAAAATACGATGGGCTTGATGGAAATCGCCCGGGAAGCCCCGCTTTTCATTCTACTCCCTGTTGTATTCGCTCCGATTACAGAAGAGATTATTTTTCGTAAAATTATTTTTGGAGAAATTTACAAACGCACGAACTTCCTGCTTGCGGTTCTTGTTTCCGCGCTTGTATTCGGTGCGTTCCACTTCGACTTTAAGCACATGTTAGTCTACTTCTCCATGGGTGTGGTATTCGCCTTCCTTTACGTCAAAACAAAACGAATTATTACACCAATCGTGGCTCATATGGCGATGAACTCGTTTGTTGTCGCCACCCAGTACTTTTTGACAGAGGAAGATATCCGCCGCATGCAGGAGCAGGTCGAGACGATCTTCATTGGAGGGTTATTCTAAACTTATGAAAACATCTCCATTATTCATGGCGCTGCTGTATTTTTCCTTAGGGATTGCCTTTACGTATATTGCCGCTCAGGCAGCGGCTGAAACGATCTGGAATGCAACGACGATCATTTTGTCGCTTGTCGCCACCTTCAACATTGCCGTGGCCGTTCGTTTATACAACCTTCATAACAAAATTAAGAATACGAAGAAATAAGAAAAACGCAGGCGCGATGCCTGCGTTTTTTTATGCTTATTAAGGTGGCCGTGCCCGCGGCAAGCTTCCACATACGTTCCAGGTGAGAACAAGCCCTTTACTTATGCTTGTTTTTCGTCCTCATCCGGAACGCCCTTCAGAATAAAGGAAAACGGCAGCGCAATCAGCAGCACAACCGCCGACACGAGGAAAGCTTCATTTAATGTCTGCAGGGTGGCCGCCTGCATATCAATATCTCCTCCTGCGGAAATCTGCGCGCGGCGGACTTCATAATAAATAGAGAAAAAGACGATGCCGAGCGAGGAGGAGATCTGCCGGATGATGTTGTTCATCGCACTTCCCTGTGCGACCAGATGCTCAGGAATGGCGTTCATCCCCGACGTTGTCGCCGGCATGTTCCCCATCCCCATGCCGAGACCGCGAACCGTGTTCAAGGCGAGAATCATCCAGTATGGGGTGGAAAGCTTCAGCATCCCAAGACCCAGTGTCGCCAGGGCCATAATCGCAAGACCCGGCGGAACGACGTACTTCGGTCCCTTTTTATCAAGTATCCGTCCGCCGATCGACATGAACACCCCGCTCGCCGCGGCTGCCGGCAGGAACAACAGTCCTGTCATGACTTCATTCAAGCCGTAGACATTTTGAATGAGCAGCGGCAGCAGGAAAATTCCTGAGAATAATCCAATCGATGCAGCCGAGGTGACAAGGATGGACACGGAATAGGTCGGCACCTTGAAGACCGATAAATTGAGAAGCGGGTCGTCCTGACGGTTTTCGTAAAAAACAAACAGGACGATCGCCAGTAAGCCGACCACCACGAGCGTCAGGTTCAGCGGATCCATCAATTTATCCAGTGTCCGCCCCCGTCCGAGCGCAAACAACACGGATCCGATACCTAAGGTAATGATAAGAAACCCGACAAGGTCGAACTTTTTCTCCGGATGCGTTTCCGTCCGCTCCAGAAACTTCGCGGATAGAATCAGCCCCGTCAGTCCGAATGGAATGTTAAAGGCAAACAGCCACGGCCAGTCCACATACTGGATCAGCAGCCCCCCGACGGTCGGGCCGATCGCCGGAGCGACCATCGCCGCAACCCCGTATACACCGACGGCCAGTCCGCGCTCATGTCTCGGAAACGAGTTGAAAATGAGCGCCATGGCGATCGGCAGCATCAAGCCCCCGGCCATTCCTTGAATCGCCCGGGAGATGATCACCATACTGAGCGTGGAGGAAAAGAATCCGGATAACGACCCAAGGATGAAAATAAACAAACCGGTCAGGTAGACTTTCTTTTTCCCGAACCGGTCTCCGAAATAGCCCGTCAGCGGCATCGTCATCCCCATGGCGACCATGAAGATCGTTAAAATCCACCCGACGGCTACGGCGTTGGAATCAAAGATTTCAATGAACCGCGGTAAAATCGGGTTCAGCATACTATTATTTAAGATGACGGTAAACGTTCCAAACAAAACCGATATGACGACAAGCCATTTATTCGGCAGTTTACTCATAGATGTCCCTCACTTTCTGTCGATTCGTACACTATTATCTACTATACCACCTCGCAGCCGGATTAACCCTTCCATCGGCCGTTCCAGTTTGTTTTTCATCAAATGAGCGGTGTAAGCGTTCCCTTATGTTTCCAGTCTTTAACCCCTGGGTACCATACAACCAGACGAATAAAGGAGGAAGATCATATGGGACGTTTAAACAATAAAACGGCAGTCGTTACAGGAGCCGCGACAGGAATCGGGAAAGCTACCGTGAAGCTTTTTGCCCAGGAGGGCGCCCGCGTCATCTGTGCTGACGTCGATGAAGAGGATGTCCGCAAAACTGTGGAGGAAATCAACATCCATGGCGGGCAGGCGGAATCCTACGCCCTGGATGTATCCGAGCAGGAAAGTGTCCGCGTCTTTGCCAATTATGTAGAGGAAACGTACGGAACGATTGATGTGCTGTTCAACAACGCCGGTGTCGATGAAGAAGGCGGCAAGGTGCACGAATATCCGGTCGATTTGTTCGACCAGATCATTTCTGTCGACCTCCGCGGCACCTTTTTAGTCAGTAAATATCTACTTCCGCTTATGTTCGAAAATGGTGGCTCGATCATCAATACATCATCCATGTCGGGACAGGCGGCTGACCTGGATCGTTCCGGCTACAACGCAGCCAAGGGCGGAATCACCAATTTCACCCGGGCCATGGCGATTGATTACGCACGTCAGGGCATCCGCGTGAATGCCGTATCCCCCGGAACGATTGAAACGCCGCTCGTTGATGAACTTGCCGGTACGAAAAAAGAAGAGGAAGGTCGTGAGTTCCGGGAGGCGCAGAAATGGGTGACACCGATGGGCCGGTTAGGAAAGCCGGAGGAAATCGCCTCCGCCGCCCTTTTCCTCGCTTCTGAGGAAAGCTCGTTCATTACCGGTGAGGATCTTACTGTGGACGGCGGACTGACCGCCTACACGTGGCCGGGTAAAATGCTGATGGACAACAGCTGGAAAGAAACGACGAAGTAATAAAAAAGACTTAGAGCAGACGACGCTCTAAGTCTTTTTTATGCTTCATCCAGCGGCTCATCCTCCATCAGCGGATAATGCTTCAGGAAGTAAACGAGTGCCTGCAGTTCAATCGCAAGGTCGATATGATGCACCCGCACGCGCGATGGAACGCTGATCCGCGCCGGCGTGAAATTGAGAATTCCGCTCACACCCGCTTCTACAAGGCGTTCGGCAATGCCCTGGGCGGCAGATGCCGGTACTGTTAAGATGGCCACCTCAAGGTCACCGAGCTGGTTTTCCAAGTCGTCGATGTGGTGCACTTCGACACCGCCGACTTCCGTACCGACCCGCTCCTCGTTGGCATCAAAAGCCATTTCGATTTTCGTATTGTTGTTTTTCGTAAAATTATAATTCAGAAAAGCCGTTCCCAGATTCCCTACACCAATCAGGGCGACCTTCGTCGTTTCATCCTGATCGAGCGTCTTTCTGAAGAAGGACAGCAGGTATTCCACGTTGTAGCCGTAGCCCTTCTTCCCGAGTGCTCCGAAGTAGGAAAAGTCCCGGCGGATCGTAGCGGAGTCGACTTTCACCGCCTCACTCAGCTCTTTCGATGATACACGCAGCTTTCCCTGACTGTGCAGGTTATTCAAGAAGCGGTAATACAGCGGCAGCCGCTTGGCTGTCGCCTGTGGAATTTTTGCTTGTTCCATATCCATGGCTCCGACCTCCTTTACCGATCCGTTCGTTTATAGTCGCCATTTTTGCCACCGGTCTTCTCCGACAAATACGTCGGTCCGATGACCATCCCTTTATCAACGGCTTTACACATGTCATAAACTGTAAGAGCAGCAGCAGATGCAGCCGTGAGCGCTTCCATTTCCACACCCGTGCTTCCCTTCGTCCTGGCGGAAACCTCGATGATCAAACGCGGTTTCTCTCCATCAAGCTCCCAGTCAAAGGAGATATCGACACCCTTCAACGGCAGAGGGTGACACATCGGAATCCAGTCCGGGGTTTTTTTGGCTGCCATGATCCCGGCTACCTGGGCTACAGACAGAACGTCCCCTTTTTCCATCGTCCGCTCTGTAATTTTATGATAAATCTCTTTGTTCACTTCTACACTTGTGAAGGCGACCGCTGTCCTTACGGTATCTTCCTTGCCGGATATATCCACCATCCGGGCACGGCCCTCTTCATTGAAATGACTAAATTCCGCCATTGGCACGTTCCCCTTTTTCTACATGGTTCTGATTGAAACACTACTCTTATTCTACCAAAAAATCAATCCGGAGTCGTCAACGATCGCTTTTCACACGGGGCATTCTGTTGCTAGCAGGTATCCGTATAAGATACACTTAGTTCATCGAGGTGAAACGACATGATTCTCATGCAGCTGAATCAACTGACGAAGCGTTTCGGCGCCGAGTTGATTTTAACGAATATTAAATTGGAAGTACAAAAGAATGACCGGCTTGCCATCGTCGGCCGGAACGGGGCAGGAAAATCGACCCTGTTGAAGATTATGGCCGGAGAGATGAGCTACGATTCCGGAGATATGTTCAAACCGAAAGATGCATCGGTCGGATACCTGGAGCAGCATACAGGTCTGCAGTCCGAAAAGTCGATCTGGGACGAGATGGAGCAGGTTTTTGACCACTTGAAATCACTGGAGAAAGAACTCCGTTCCATGGAAGTGCAGATGGCCGATCCCGCCCTGGTGGAAGATCAGACCCGCTATCAGCAGCTGCTGAAGGACTACGACCGGAAGCAGGAGCAGTTCAAGACTGCCGGCGGCTACCACTATGAAGCCGATATCCGAGCCGTATTGAACGGACTTAACTTCAAGGATTTTGACTGGACTACACCGATTTCTACATTAAGTGGCGGTCAGAAAACACGGCTGGCACTCGGGAAACTGCTGTTGACCAGTCCCGATCTTTTGATTCTTGATGAGCCGACCAACCACCTGGACATTGATACGCTGAGCTGGCTGGAAAACTACCTTCAGGGCTATCCCGGTGCTGTGGTCATCGTCTCGCACGACCGCTACTTCCTGGATAAAATCGTCGATACCGTATACGAGATCGCTTTTCAATCATCGAAGAAATATCATGGCAACTACAGCGATTATTTAAAGAAAAAGGAAGCCGACTTCGAACAGGAAATGAAACGCTTTGAAAAGCAGCAGGAAGAAATCAAACGGATGGAGGACTTCATCCAGAAGAACCTTGTCCGGGCCACAACGAGTAAACGGGCGCAGAGCCGCCGCAAGCAGCTCGAGAAAATGGATAAGCTCGACAAACCAAAAGAAGACAACCTGTCAGCGAAGTTCAGTTTCCAGGCTGCGAGAAGAAGCGGCAATGATGTGCTGAAGTTGAGAGACTATGCCTTCCGCTATTCGGACAGCTCGTCCTATTTATTCGATAACCTGACGCTTGATCTGAACCGCGGGGACTCTGTAGCACTCGTCGGACCGAACGGGGTCGGAAAAACGACCCTTCTGAAGACGCTTGTCGGTGAGCTGGAAGGGACGAAAGGGAAAAAACTCCTCGGCACAAACGTCCAGATTGGCTATTATGACCAGGAACAGCTCAAACTTCAGTCTAAGAAAACGGTGCTGAATGAGCTGTGGGACGATTACCCGATGAAAAATGAAAGAGATATCCGGACGATTCTCGGCAACTTCCTGTTTTCCGGGGAGGACGTGCTGAAGCCGGTCTCCGCATTGAGTGGTGGGGAAAAAGCACGATTGTCCCTCGCCAAGCTGATGATGCAGGAAGCCAATTTCCTCATTCTCGACGAGCCGACCAACCATCTGGACCTGGACAGTAAAGAAGTCCTGGAAGCGGCACTCGTCGATTACCCGGGCACTCTGCTGTTCGTTTCCCACGACCGTTATTTCATCAACAAGATTGCCGATCAAATCGTGGAAATGAAGCCGGAGAACACACGCCTGTTCCTCGGGGACTATGACTATTATGTGGAGAAGAAGCAGGAAGAATACGAACTGCAGCAGTTGGAAGAAGCCGAACGTGCCCAGGAAAAACCGGCGGAAAAGCAGGCGGCTCCGAAAAACAGCTTTGAAGAGGATAAAGCTGCGAAGCGTGAGGAACGCCGGAAAAACCGCCGGATTGCTGAAATCGAAAAGGAAATCGAAGAAGTAGAAGCTGTATTGGAAGAAAACGAAGAACTGCTTTGTGATCCGGATATTTACCAGGACCACGAACGCTCTCTTGAGATTACGGAAGACAATAAAGAAAAGAATGCTCGTTTAGAAGCTTTAATGGAAGAATGGGAAGCTCTTCATGAGTAAACAAGAAAGCCGGCGCTCATACGCCGGCTTTTTTTTTAGACTATAAAAAAGGAACGGTCTTTTTTATGAACTGCCGAGAAAATTCCCGACAACCTGCGATCCTTCTCATAACCCTGTGAACCACTATTCAATATCCACAAAGTTTTCAACAGATCCACACGCGTAATTACAGTTCTCAACAGGGTTATTCACATTATCCACAGAAAAACCCGTACTTATCCACGTATAATGGTAACGTTTTCTTTCCAATATCTACTTGCCCACAGCCTTTTACTGGAAAAAGAACTTATACACATGTGGATAACTGAACAAAAGAAGGCTCCCCTTTAGGAAGGAGAGCCTGTTTTCCTTGCTCCGTACCTTTCAAGATCGAGCCCGGGGTTGGCATTCAAATCCCAGCCGGAACGATGGCCTTGATTGAAAGCTACGGCACCAGCTGCTGCAATCATTGCTGCATTATCCGTACACAAATGAAGGGGCGGAATCAGCAGTTCTGCCTCACTGTTCTGGAATTTTTCCTCCAACGCTTTTCTTAACCCTTTGTTGGCGGCCACCCCACCAGCAACGATCATCTGTTTCACACCGTATTCCTCCGCAGCCCGGAGAGCTTTCGTAGATAAAACATCGACAACACTTGCCTGGAAGCTGGCCGCAACGTCCTCGGCCTTTAACTCTTCCCCACGCTGCTTCGCCTTATGAAGACGGTTGATGACAGCTGACTTCAATCCACTGAAGCTGAAGTCGTAGGAACCCTCCTCGAGCCATGCCCGTGGAAAATCAATCGTTTCTTCCCCTTCATGAGCGAGACGGTCGATATGCGGCCCACCTGGATAGGGAAGTTTCAGCGTCCGGGCCACTTTGTCATAGGCTTCTCCTGCGGCATCATCGCGCGTTTCCCCGATAATCTCAAACGAACCGTGCTCGCGCATCAGTACGAGCTCTGTGTGTCCACCGGAAACGACGAGCGCCAGCAGTGGAAACTGAAATTCTTTTTCCAGACGGTTCGCATAGATATGGCCGGCGATATGATGCACACCAACGAGTGGCTTCTGCTTGGCAAAACCTATCGACTTCGCGGCGTTCACACCGACTAATAACGCGCCGACCAGCCCCGGTCCTTCTGTCACAGCAATCGCATCCATATCATCAATCGTCATACCCGACTCATCCAGTGCCTGCTGAAGCGTGAGGGTCATCTGCTCAATATGATGCCTTGACGCGATTTCCGGGACGACGCCGCCAAAGCGCTTATGACTTTCTATTTGTGAGGCAACGACGTTTGTAATCAGTTCGGTTTCATTTTTCACGACAGCGACGGCTGTTTCATCACAACTCGTTTCAATCGCAAGAATGTATTGATCTTCGTTCATTTTAATCCCACCCACATAACGAGCGCATCTTCTCCATTGTCTGTATAATACCTCTTCCGTACACCACCGGGAACAAGACCGAATTTCCGGTATAGATGCTGGGCAGCCATGTTGGAGACACGGACTTCAAGGGAAAGCTGTACAGCTCCCCGCTCGACGGCTTCCCGGCACGTATGCCCGAAGAGCAGTTCCCCGTACTTGTATCCACGGTACTCAGGAAGAATGGCAATGTTGGTTATATGCGCTTCATCGATAATTAACCACAATCCACAATATCCGATGATTTTCTCATCCTCTTCCACAACATAGTAGAAGGAGTATGGATTGTCGGTCATTTCTTTTTCAAATGTTTCCTGTGACCACGGCACAGCAAAAGATGCTTTCTCCACCTGCATCACAGCTTCGACATCGTCAATGGTCATTCGCCGGACGGACGCCATTTTACTTGTTCTCCTGCTGGGCCAGCCATTTGGCCTCTGCTTCAGGAAGGCGGAGATAATTCGGGACAAGGTCATGCAGCGGCCCCGGTTCCTTGTCAGCTCCAGCAGCTGCGACCAGGGAAGGTCTAGCGAACTGGTAAGGTGCGGCCGGAATGACAGCCTGGTCACCGAGCACTTCAAGGATCCGTTCCTTATGCACAGCTGTATCCTGACTGATAAACAGCACCTTTTCTCCCTGCTCTTTCAGCTCCTGAAGCCAGTCCTCCATCAGCAGGTTGCGCTCCTCTTTCACTAGGTTCATCTCTCCGTCATACAACCCGGTATACACTAAACCGCGCCGGGCATCGAAAAACGGGCTGATATATCCTTGGAAAAAGGCTCCCTGACGTGCAGCCGCCTCCAGGCTGGATACACCGACAACAGGAATTCCAAGAGACCATGCCATCGTTTTCGCCGTCGTCAGTCCGATGCGGACACCTGTATAGGATCCAGGTCCGTGAGCGACAGCGATCCTGTCCAGTTCTTCCGGTTTCATTCCTGTGTCCTTCATCACCTGGTCAATCGCAGGCATCAGACGGATGGAATGGTTCTTTTTCATATGGGTCACGTATTCCCCGGCGACTTCACCGTCTCTAAGAACCGCGACTCCCATTACGTAATTCGAAGTATCGATCGCTAAAATATTCATGACAAAATCTCCTTACATACCTGTTCCAATCGAGGAGAGGCTGTTTCAAAGTGAAAGACGCGGACGGTATCATCCAGATACCGGATTGTGATATCCAGTCGCTCTTCTGGAAGGTATTCCTCAATGAACTGGGCCCACTCCACAACGGTAACCCCGCCGCCGTCCAAATATTCATCGAAGCCGAGATCCTCATCACTGTCCTCCAGACGATAAACGTCCATATGGTAAAAAGGCACGCGCCCCTCATATTCCTTAATAATCGTAAAAGTCGGGCTGTTAATGGTCCGTTTCACACCGAGACCCTTTCCAAGTCCCTTCGTAAACGTCGTCTTCCCCGCCCCGAGGTCTCCTTCAAGGGTGAGTACATCACCCGCAGTCAGCTTCTCTCCAAGCCGGACAGCCATATCGTTCGTTTCTTCTACTGAACTGCTTTTCCATTCGAATGCAGTCATTTACTCACCCTCTTCCTTTAAGTGTGTATACCCGGAGGCGTCAAGTCTCTCCCGCCTTCCGTCTTTGGTGAGCCATACAGAGGGACTGTCAGACCTCATAGGCTCCACATTTCCAATCCTGGTCAAACGGACACCTACGGACTGTGCTGCTTTTTCAACGACATCCCAATCCTTCTCCGGTACTGTGCCTAGCAGC
>NZ_JBSWTE010000001.1:3705000-3822907 GCF_056158365.1 Halobacillus sp. AWH4_228
ACCGGGCAGGTGTCAGCCCCTATACTTCGCCTTACGGCTTCGCAGAGACCTGTGTTTTTGGTAAACAGTCGCTTGGGCCTTTTCACTGCGGCTCCTCGGCAGAGGAGCACCCCTTCTCCCGAAGTTACGGGGTCATTTTGCCGAGTTCCTTAACGAGAGTTCTCCCGCTCACCTTAGGATACTCTCCTCGCCTACCTGTGTCGGTTTGCGGTACGGGCACCTCTTTCCTCATTAGAGGCTTTTCTTGGCAGTGTGAAATCAGGAGCTTCGGTACTATAGTTCCCTCCCCATCACAGCTTGACGTTGCCGGACGGATTTGCCTATTCCGACCGTCTCACTGCTTGGACGTGCACATCCAATGGCACGCTCTCCCTATCCTCCTGCGTCCCCCCGTCATTCAAACGGAAAGAAGGTGGTACAGGAATATCAACCTGTTGTCCATCGCCTACGCCTTTCGGCCTCGGCTTAGGTCCCGACTAACCCTGAGAGGACGAGCCTTCCTCAGGAAACCTTAGGCATTCGGTGAAAGAGATTCTCACTCTTTTTTCGCTACTCATACCGGCATTCTCACTTCTAAGCGCTCCACCAGTCCTTACGGTCTGACTTCGCAGCACTTAGAACGCTCTCCTACCACTGATCATAAGATCAATCCGCAGCTTCGGTGGTGTGTTTAGCCCCGGTACATTTTCGGCGCAGAGTCACTCGACCAGTGAGCTATTACGCACTCTTTGAATGATGGCTGCTTCTAAGCCAACATCCTGGTTGTCTAAGCAACTCCACATCCTTTTCCACTTAACACACACTTTGGGACCTTAGCTGGCGGTCTGGGCTGTTTCCCTCTCGACCATGAACCTTATCACCCACGGTCTGACTCCCAGAACAAAGTCTATGGCATTCGGAGTTTGACTGAATTCGGTAACCCGATAGGGGCCCCTCGTCCAATCAGTGCTCTACCTCCATGACTTTCTATTCTGAGGCTAGCCCTAAAGCTATTTCGGAGAGAACCAGCTATCTCCGTGTTCGATTGGCATTTCACCCCTACCCACACCTCATCCCCGTAATTTTCAACTTACGTGGGTTCGGGCCTCCAGTCAGTGTTACCTGACCTTCACCCTGGACATGGGTAGATCACACGGTTTCGGGTCTACGACCGCATACTCACTCGCCCTGTTCAGACTCGCTTTCGCTGCGGCTCCGCTTCTGCTGCTTAACCTCGCATACGGTCGTAACTCGCCGGTTCATTCTACAAAAGGCACGCCGTCACCCATTAACGGGCTCCGACTACTTGTAGGCACACGGTTTCAGGTTCTATTTCACTCCCCTTCCGGGGTGCTTTTCACCTTTCCCTCACGGTACTGGTTCACTATCGGTTACTAGGGAGTATTTAGCCTTGGGAGATGGTCCTCCCGGATTCCGACGGAATTCCTCGTGTTCCGCCGTACTCAGGATCCACTCCGGAGAGAGGAAGATTTCGACTACAGGGCTGTTACCCTCTTCGGCTGATCTTTCCAGATCGATTCGTCTATCTTCCTCCTTGATAACTCCAAAGGAGTGTCCTACAACCCCAGAAAGCAAGCTTTCTGGTTTGGGCTGATTCCGTTTCGCTCGCCGCTACTTGGGAAATCGCGTTTGCTTTCTCTTCCTCCGGGTACTTAGATGTTTCAGTTCCCCGGGTCTGCCTTCCTATACCTATGTATTCAGTATAGGATACTGTCCCATTACGAACAGTGGGTTTCCCCATTCGGAAATCTCCGGGTCAAAGCCTGCTTACGGCTCGCCGGAGCATATCGGTGTTAGTCCCGTCCTTCATCGGCTCCTAGTACCAAGGCATCCACCGTGCGCCCTTATTCACTTAACTATCTTCGTGAAAAGACGTTTATATATATCAATTAGATGTCTTGTCATCATGATCTCATCGCTAGATGAGTCATAATTCCTTATCCAGTTTTCAAGGTTCACAAATTTGAAAGATGCTTTGATCTCTCAAAACTGAACAACCAACACAGTACGTTTCCGTAATATCCTTAGAAAGGAGGTGATCCAGCCGCACCTTCCGATACGGCTACCTTGTTACGACTTCACCCCAATCATTGGCCCCACCTTCGGCGGCTGGCTCCAAAAAGGTTACCTCACCGACTTCGGGTGTTGCCAACTCTCGTGGTGTGACGGGCGGTGTGTACAAGGCCCGGGAACGTATTCACCGCGGCATGCTGATCCGCGATTACTAGCGATTCCGGCTTCATGCAGGCGAGTTGCAGCCTGCAATCCGAACTGAGAATGGTTTTATGGGATTTGCTACACCTCGCGGCTTCGCTGCCCTTTGTACCATCCATTGTAGCACGTGTGTAGCCCAGGTCATAAGGGGCATGATGATTTGACGTCATCCCCGCCTTCCTCCGGTTTGTCACCGGCAGTCACCTTAGAGTGCCCAACTGAATGCTGGCAACTAAGATTAGGGGTTGCGCTCGTTGCGGGACTTAACCCAACATCTCACGACACGAGCTGACGACAACCATGCACCACCTGTCACTTGGTCCCCGAAGGGAAATCCCTATCTCTAGGGAGGTCCAAGGATGTCAAGACCTGGTAAGGTTCTTCGCGTTGCTTCGAATTAAACCACATGCTCCACCGCTTGTGCGGGCCCCCGTCAATTCCTTTGAGTTTCAGCCTTGCGGCCGTACTCCCCAGGCGGAGTGCTTAATGCGTTAACTTCAGCACTAAGGGGTGGAAGCCCCCTAACACCTAGCACTCATCGTTTACGGCGTGGACTACCAGGGTATCTAATCCTGTTTGCTACCCACGCTTTCGCACCTCAGCGTCAGAAACAGACCAGAGAGTCGCCTTCGCCACTGGTGTTCCTCCACATATCTACGCATTTCACCGCTACACGTGGAATTCCACTCTCCTCTTCTGTCCTCAAGTTCCCCAGTTTCCAATGACCCTCCACGGTTGAGCCGTGGGCTTTCACATCAGACTTAAGGAACCGCCTGCGCGCGCTTTACGCCCAATAATTCCGGACAACGCTTGCCCCCTACGTATTACCGCGGCTGCTGGCACGTAGTTAGCCGGGGCTTCCTCGTCAGGTACCGTCAAGGTACCGCTCTATTCGCACGGTACTTGTTCTTCCCTGACAACAGAACTTTACGATCCGAAGACCTTCATCGTTCACGCGGCGTTGCTCCGTCAGACTTTCGTCCATTGCGGAAGATTCCCTACTGCTGCCTCCCGTAGGAGTCTGGGCCGTGTCTCAGTCCCAGTGTGGCCGATCACCCTCTCAGGTCGGCTACGCATCGTTGCCTTGGTGAGCCGTTACCTCACCAACTAGCTAATGCGCCGCGGGCCCATCTGTAAGTGATAGCGAGAAGCCATCTTTCAACTCATCTTCATGCGAAGAAAAGTATTACCCGGCATTAGCCCCGGTTTCCCGGGGTTATTCCGATCTTACAGGCAGGTTGCCCACGTGTTACTCACCCGTCCGCCGCTCGTTCCACGAGTTTCACCCCGAAGGGATCCACTCGCTTCCCGCGCTCGACTTGCATGTATTAGGCACGCCGCCAGCGTTCGTCCTGAGCCAGGATCAAACTCTCCATAAAAGTAGTTTGACTTGCTCATCTGCACACCGAATGTGCTTGTTTCAAATTCCTTCATTAAAGAAGAAATGTTTTGACGTACTGGTTGGTTCGTTCAGTTTTCAAAGATCAAGTAATGGTGGGCCTGAGTGGACTTGAACCACCGACCTCACGCTTATCAGGCGTGCGCTCTAACCAACTGAGCTACAGGCCCCAATGGTGATTGAATAATGGAGCGGGTGAAGGGAATCGAACCCTCATCATCAGCTTGGAAGGCTGAGGTTTTACCACTAAACTACACCCGCATATATCATGTTGTATTTCTCGATGGTCGGGAAGACAGGATTCGAACCTGCGACCCCTTGGTCCCAAACCAAGTGCTCTACCAAGCTGAGCTACTTCCCGTTAAAATGGCGCGCCCGAGAGGAGTCGAACCCCTAACCTTCTGATCCGTAGTCAGACGCTCTATCCAATTGAGCTACGGGCGCATTTTATAATAGCTTTGCGTTGAAAGCGACTTTTCTATCTTAACACGTTTCCGTGTCGATTGCAACAACTTTTTTAAAGAAATTAGTTGGTGCGGTCGAGAGGACTTGAACCTCCACGGGATTAACTCCCACTAGGCCCTCAACCTAGCGCGTCTGCCGATTCCGCCACGACCGCAGCATTATTATAATGGAATGCTGATCATGGTAATTAAAGTGCGGGTGGAGGGACTTGAACCCCCACGCCGTGAAGCACTAGATCCTAAATCTAGCGTGTCTGCCAATTCCACCACACCCGCAAATAAATGGTGAGCCATGAAGGATTCGAACCTTCGACCCTCTGATTAAAAGTCAGATGCTCTACCAGCTGAGCTAATGGCTCTAAAGAAAGGAATCTATTACACTTGAAAATGATTTGTTCTTTTTAAAAGCACAAGAACCATCATACATCTTATTGATAATGTTGTCAACCCTTTTTCGAAGAAAAAATGGCTGGGCCAGCTGGATTCGAACCAGCGCATGACGGTACCAAAAACCGTTGCCTTACCGCTTGGCTATGGCCCAAAGATAATGGCGGTCCGGACGGGACTCGAACCCGCGACCTCCTGCGTGACAGGCAGGCATTCTAACCAACTGAACTACCGGACCCCTTAAAGGGTGATGCAAAGTGACCCGTACGGGATTCGAACCCGTGATACCGCCGTGAAAGGGCGGTGTCTTAACCACTTGACCAACGGGCCATTAAGAAAATGGCGGAGAAGGAGGGATTTGAACCCTCGCGCCGCTTACGCGACCTACACCCTTAGCAGGGGCGCCTCTTCAGCCACTTGAGTACTTCTCCGTAATGGCTCCAACGGTAGGATTCGAACCTACGACCGATCGGTTAACAGCCGATTGCTCTACCACTGAGCTACGTTGGAATAATGTCTCATTTCGTGCCGCTCGTTTATCGGCGACGTTTAATATCTTATAACATCCTGCCTGCAATGTCAAACCCTTTTTCGTGAAAAATTGTAGTTTCTTACGTTTTTTTGGGTTGTTTTGTTAAGGCTTATTTAATTTAACATGTGAGAAGTCGTTCGTCAACACAATTTTTACTTCTTTTTTAAACGGCCTTTACATTTTCCGCAGTGATACTTTTTCGTATCCACCTTCCTCTTCCGCTGATAAGTCTGACCGCACTGGACACACTCATAATGGTGGAACCCTTTCTTCTTTTCAGAAGGCAGCTGCGCGCAGAATCTCGGAGAGTCTGTTTTATGTAAAAGATCTTTGAATTCAGGATCACCATGTCCAAAGCCTTTCCCTTCTATATGAAGGTGATAGTGGCAGAGTTCATGTTTGATAATCCCTTCTAATTCAGCACCATCCAATTCTACAACATACTTCGGATTGATTTCAATGGTTCTTTTTGAAGGAATGTACCGCCCGCCTGTCGTTCGAAGACGAGAATTGAAGTATACATCATCCACAAATGGTTTGTCAAAATGTTTTTTGGATAATTGGTCCGTCCATGCTTCCAGCTGTTGTTGTGTCAAAGACTGCACAAGCACACCTCCCCTGTTCTGTGCATACTGTATCATACGTATTTAAAAAGAGGAACAGAAAGGAGCTGTCCGTCATGCCTTCCTGGCTGCAAGTACAGATGGAGCGTGCTTTCTTCAATAAAGATAAGTATCAGATCAAGCTGCTTAATCAGTGCTGGTACTATTATCAGCACCTCTATAAATAGAAATACCCGGAAGCCGCAGCTCCCAGGTATCCCTTTACGATTGAGGAATCATGGTCAAAGCAATCCTCTGCTTCTGGACATCCACCTTGTCCACCCATACTGTTACAACATCTCCAACAGAGACCATGTCCATCGGATGTTTGACGAATTTGTCAGCCAGTTTGGATATATGGACAAGCCCGTCCTGTTTTACTCCGATATCGACGAACGCACCGAAATCAACCACGTTACGAACGGTTCCTTCCAGTTCCATTCCCTCTTCCAAATCCTCCATGGAAAGGACGTTCGTCTTGAGCAGTGGCTTAGGAAGATCGTCACGTGGGTCACGGCCCGGCTGGATCAATGCCTTTTGAATATCTGTCAGCGTCAGCGTACCAATGCCGAATTCTTCCGAAGCGGCATTCAAGTCCATCTGCTTCAGCTTTTCACCCAATTGTCCATCCCCGAGGTCCTTACTTGTAAATCCAAGATTCTGAAGCAGCTTCCTTGTCGCCTGATAACTTTCCGGGTGGATCGACGTACGGTCGAGCGGTTCTTCTCCGTCCAGTACCCGGAGAAATCCGATACTCTGTTCGAACGTTTTCGCTCCGAGCCTTGGAATGTCCTTCAATTCTCTGCGTTTCGTAAACTTCCCGAGTTCCTCCCGCTTCTTCACGATGTTATTAGCCACCGTTTTACTCAAGCCGGATACATATTGAAGCAGGGAAGCAGAGGCTGTATTCACGTTTACTCCGACTTGGTTGACGGCCGTTTCTACAACAAACGTCAGGGACTCGTTCAATTTCTTCTGGGTAACATCATGCTGATACTGCCCGACGCCGATGGATTTAGGATCGATTTTCACCAGTTCCGCGAGTGGATCCTGGATTCGGCGGGCAATCGATACCGCGCTTCTTTCTTCGACTTGAAAATCCGGGAACTCTTCCCTGGCCAGCTTGGATGCTGAATACACACTGGCTCCCGCTTCGTTCACAATCATATAGGAAGCTTTCCAACTGTGCTTCTGGATCATATCACTAATGAACTGCTCTGTTTCTCGAGAGGCGGTTCCATTTCCAATGGCGATGAGCTCCATGTTGTACTGTTCCATCAATGACAGGAGTTTCTTTTCTGCGCCTTTGGTATCTTTTTTAGGTGCGGTTGGATAAATGACTCCGATATCGAGCACTTTTCCTGTTTCATCGATAACCGCAAGCTTACAGCCCGTACGGTATGCCGGATCAACTCCAAGTACAACCTTGCCTTTAAGCGGAGGCTGTAGCAGGAGGCTTCGCAGGTTGCTCGAAAACACATCAATCGCCTGCTCCTCAGCCACTTCGGAAAGAGAATTGCGGATCTCTCTTTCCACAGAAGGTTGAATGAGTCGTTTGTAGCTGTCCTGGATCGCGTCTGTCAGGATTCCTCTGAGTTCTCCGCCTGTTCCCCGCTTCACGACTTCTTTTTCCAGATACTGCGTAATACTGTCCTCAGGCGGTTGGACAGAAACCTTGATGATCCCTTCCTTCTCCCCACGGTTCATGGCCAGCACACGGTGGGAGGCGATGGAACGGACGGGCTCCTGGTAGTCGTAGTACATCTCAAAGACACCTTTTTCATCCTTGGCCTTGTCCTTCTCTGAAGAAGCGATGGTGCCTTTCTCATGCGTCTGCTTACGAATTCTTTCCCTGAATGCTGCGTCCTCTGATATCCATTCCGCCAGAATGTCATTCACACCTGCACGCACGTCTTCAACAGCCGGCAGCTCCTGTTCTTCGGAAATGTACGTCTGCGCCTCTGCTTCAAAGCCGAAAGATTCCTGCGCCCATACTTTAAGGGCCAGAGGTTCAAGCCCCTTTTCTTTCGCCACTGTGGCACGCGTCCTCCTTTTTTGCTTGTAAGGACGGTAAAGATCCTCCACCTTTTGGAGTTTTTCTGCTTTTTCTATGTCGGCTTTCAATTCATCCGTTAGTTTCCCCTGCTCATCGATCAAGCGAACGACTTCCTCTTTACGCTCAGCAAGGTTGACGGCATAATTCCACTGATCTTCAATGGTTTTAATTTGAACTTCATCAAGACCACCGGTCATCTCCTTACGATAACGGGCGATGAACGGGACGGTGTTCCCTTCGTTCAGCAGTTGAATCACCTGCTGGATAATTCCTTCTTTCAGCTTCATCTGTCCGGCTACTGACTGAATCAGCTCCGGACTGTTTTTCCAATCACTCAAAAAAAGACCTCCTTCAATGACGTCCCTCTTATTGTAACAAAACAACGAAGCGTTTACCTCGTTGTTCCAGGATGGTTCAACGAATTAAAAAATCCTTATTCCCGGATTCACACCGAAGAATAAGGATTTTTAATGGTAAACTATCGCGATCAGCGTTGTATCATCATCGCGGTTCTGTCCGTACAGATTTTTGTACAAGGACGTAATCTCTTCCGCGTTTCGTACATGTGTGAGCTTTGAAGACAGGCGGCGGTCGTTCACTCCATCAGAGAACATCAAAAAAATCATCCCTTTCTGGATATTTCCGTGAGTAACCCGCAGTGACTTCGAATACCCGGATAAATAACCCGCCAGCGGGATATTCCGGTGGCGTGTACCGTCAGGGTCTACAGTAATGACTCCAATATTCCCGATGGAGGAATACGAATAAGTCATCGCATGGTAATCGATTTTCAAAATACCGAGCACCACCCCGCGTTTGCCGACCAGTACTTCATTGCATTTTTTTACAAGCGCCTCTACAGAAAGAGAAGGATGATCTTCTATGATTTCCATCACAGCTTTCGAAGACTCCCTGGCCATCTCTCCACTGCCGAGGCCATCAGCCAGTGCACAAAGGAACGCATCATCTGTTTCACGGTAAAAATAACTGTCGCCACAGTAATAATTTCCTTTTTTAGCTTTCTGGAAGACAGATAACTCCACCTGTTCGTTCCCCTTTTCCACTAGAACACCTCAACCGATTCCGACTGGAGAGCTTCCCTCAATTTACGCAGCGCCCGCCTTTGCAGCCGGGATACGTGCATCTGGGAAATGCCCAGCCGCTCACCTGTATCTTTCTGACTCATGTTTTCAAAATACGTGCATTGAAGAATCTCCTGTTCCCGTTCACTCAAGATCGGCAGCACCTTTTCGAGCAGCATCCGCTGATCGATATTGGAGTATCCTTCATCCTGATTCCCGATAAGATCGAGAATGGTTACAGTACTTCCATCTGAATCCGCTTCGATTTTACGGTCCACGGACAGGGCTTTGTAGCTTTTACCCATTTCCATCGTTTCCAGTACATCCTCTTCAGAGACTTCCAGGTATTCAGCAATCTCGAGGACAGACGGGGAACGCTGCTGGATATTCGTCAGCTCTTCAGCCGCTTTCTTTATCTTCGGCCCAAGTTCCTTAATCCGGCGTGGTACGTGCACACTCCATGTCTTATCCCGGATGAAGCGTTTAATCTCACCGATGATGGTCGGGATCGCGAACGATTCGAATGATTTTCCGAAATCCTTATCATACCTGCGGATCGCTGCCAGCAGGCCGAGCATTCCGACCTGAACGAGATCTTCATGGATCGTACTGTTTTTCGAATATTTACGGGCGATGGACTCTACAAGGTCCTTATAAACAAGGACCACTTTCTCCTGTACAGCCTCATCTTTTGGATTCTCCTGTAAGTAGGCAATCCATTCGTAAATTTCCTCATTGTGGTGTTGTGATCTGGTCGCCATTATGACCCACCCCGGTTTCATGGAGGTATTTCGTCATTAATACAATCACTCCATATTTACTGTTGATTTCGACTTTATCCATTAAGGCATCAATCAAAAACAGGCCAAATCCGCCTTCGCGGAGCTCTTCAATATCACCGTCCTGCTTATAAGGTCCGATGTCTTCTTTCACTTCACCAAGATTGAAGCTTCCGCCGTGATCGGCCACCATCACCTCGAGCCTGTCCTGATACACGCCGAAACCGATGGTGATTTCTCCTTCACCCGTTTCTTTGTAGGCATGTTTGACGGCGTTGGTGATCGCTTCTGAAATCGCCACTTTCAAATCTTCAATATCTTCATAGGAAAAGCCCATGCGGTTGGCAATCCCGGACGTGCTCAAACGCACGACTCCGATATATTCCGCTTTTGCAGGCACCTTCACTTCAACAAAATCAAATGGTTCCATCATTACATTCCACCTTGCACTGTAGAATCGATGTTCATAATTTCAGTCAGGCCGGTAATCTTGAACAGACGGTAGACACGGTCCTGCATATGAACGAGACGGAGCGTGCTGTCATGTTCTTTCGTCGCTTTCAAGGCACTGATAAAGACACCCAGTCCTGTGGAATCCATATAATTCACGTCTTGAAGGTTCACTTCAACGACATCCTGTTCCTTCGTCAATGGAAGAAGCGTCTCTTTAAGCTGAGGTGCCGTGAATGCATCGACTTCACCGCCGAGCATCACGTTCGCCACGCCGTCATTCTTTGTTACATCTATCGATAAATTCATAAATATCCCTCCCGTGTTGCTGAAAAGTAACCTAAATAGCCAATACCCGGATCGATAAAACGTTAAACATTCCTTCTGAGAATGATCAACGTGAAATCATCACGCAGGTGGAAGTCCTGCAGGCGTTCAAAGTGCTTGTACACCTGGTCGACGATGCCCTGTGCCGGCAGATGAGAATACTGCTTGATAACGTGCAGCACTTCTTCCTGCTCGATAAAACGGTCCCCCGTCCGGCATTCTGTCACACCATCGGTCAAAAGGACGATCATATCGCCTTTTTCCACCTGTTTCTCATACTGGGTGTAGGTGATTTCAGGAGATACACCGAGAACAAGGCCCGGAGCATCGATTTCTTCAAATTCGTCCTTATCCTTATGATAATAAAAGCCCGGCTCATGACCGGCAGAAGCATAAGTAAACGTATGATTGTTGTTATTATACAAGCCATAGAACATCGTAATGAACATGCTTGCATCCACATTGCGTTCCACAACCCGGTTCAAGCTGCCCAGAATGACACTTGGATCAGTCTGCATCTCAGAGAAGCTGTCCATGGAATATTTGATCATGGACATGCATAAAGCGGCCGGCACGCCTTTTCCGATGACGTCAGCCACCGCAATACCCAGGCCGCCTTTGTTGTCGTGGACAAAGTGGTGATAGTCACCGTTCATCTGTTTCGCCGGTACACTGAGCGCCCCGACGTCCAGCTCATCAATGTCCGGCTTCACCGTAGACAACAGTGTTTTCTGCATATTGGCCGCAACCGAAATTTCGGATTTCAGCTCCAGCTGCTTTTCACGCAGCGTTTGATACTCCTGATAGGCGAGACCATAGGAAATCATGGTTTCCAAAAGGAAATTCATCGATGTCTGTATATATTCCGGCATATCCGGGTATATTTCCTGTAATGATTGAATATGCACGTTAATAATTTCTTCTGGTGATATATTCTGCTGCATCGAGTATTTACTGAACTGCTCTGCCTGATACAGAGCCTGCTCATCTTTCGTAGTAATATACTCCTGCAGCAGCTCTTTGTAATTCTCCAAGTCGAGTTTCAATGTACTCATCGTTTATACCTCCTCTAACGGAGCCATTTCACAACCTTGATTTCCGTACCTTCCCCTACATGGGAGATAATATCGAACTCGTCCATCAGCCGCTTTACACCTGGAAGTCCTGCACCAAGTCCCCCGGAAGTCGTAAAGCCGTCCTCCATGACCTGACTGATGTCCTGAATCCCAGGTCCTTCGTCCATGGCAACGATCCGGATGCCTTTTTTGTTCATATCCTCAACCGTTTCAAAACAGACTTTTCCGGTCCCTGCATATAAATAAATGTTTCTCGCTAATTCCGAGATGGCAGTGGCGATTCTTGCCTGGTCAACGGTGCCGAAGCCGATTTTTCTAGAGATGTCACGGCCCAGCTGCCTTGCTCCGACAATGTCCCACTCCTTTTGTATGTTTACACAGGATTGAAAATCCATACTCACTCCTCCAATTCCTGGCGAAGTTTAATCAATCCTTGTTCTAGATCTAATGCTGTAGGAACATCCTGCATATGAATGCCCAAATCAATCAGCGTCATGGCTACCGCAGGCTGAATTCCCGTCAGCACTACTTTTGCCCCCATCAAATCTGACATCGTCACGACATCGCCGAGTACTTTAGCAATAAACGAATCAATAATGTCGACAGAGGTCAGGTCAATGACGACACCTGTAGCTCCACTTTCATGGATTTTTTTCAACAGGTCTTCCTGGAACTGGATAGCCGTTTGATCATCAAGATCGATCTGGATGGAAATAAGCAGGTAATTATGAAGCTTTAATATAGGTATCCTCATTTGTTTCACTCCCCATCTAGCGAATCAATCAGTTTTTCAATATCCTGGTCATTGGAACGCGTGTCCTCAATCCGGCGGTTTGTCAGCTCAAGAGCTGATTGGAAGCCTTTACGAAGGGAACTCTTCGTCGGGAACTTTCCAAGGTCGATACCGAGGTTGACGATCGTCTGCGCAATTTCGGGACGGATACCGACAAGGATACAGCGTGAACCGATTAGACGGACCGCTTCTGCCGCCTGGATGATGTGATGCGCGACCATTGTATCGACAACCGGCACACCCGTGATATCGATCAGCACGACCTCTGCATTGTGTTTAATCACTCCATCAAGCAGGTTTTCCATGATCAGCTTAGCTCTTTCCGTATCAATCGTACCGATCAGAGGCATGATCGTAATGTTATCCATCACCGGTATCAGCGGTGCTGACAATTCCTGCAGAGCGACCCGCTGCAGGGATACGATGTGCTCCCAGCTGCCCGAGTACTCATTGACGAGGCGGTTGATGATCGGATCCACCCATCCATCCACCTCCCGCAGAATTTCAGAGAAATGGTCAGAATTGACCTTTTCCGACTGCTTGAGTATAAAATCGGTTACAACGCGGCGGAATACCTGCATGCCGTCCGTCAGGTAGCTCAAAGGCCAGCCTAGATTAATGAGGCGTTCAGAGAAATCATCCAGATCCGAGGACAATCCCTGTTTTTCAATGCTTGAGAAAATGACATTCACGAACTCCCGGTTCGTATTCTCAAACATTTCCTCAGAAATCGTTGATGTATAATCATTCTTTTTATGAGCGTCAACTTCCTTCAACCACATATTGACAATATCGTCACTGTGTTCCAGCACTACGTTTTTTAATCGTTCATCCATTATCGAACCCTCCGCCATTGATACCATTTCATATTTTCCAACTGCTGTTTTTGCTATCTGGGTATAATGTTAACAAAAAAGGCCGGGTAATTACACCAATCCGTTTGTAAAAAAAACATGCCAACAACAATACCCTTTGTATTTCTATTATAAACTACATTCGACAAAAAAAATAAAGCCGCCTGCATACGAGGCAACTTTATTTTAACAAAAAGAAAAAAGATAAGTTAGAAGTCGATCAAACCGAGGCTGACCTGCAGGGATTTATTCACCTGCTGCATCATCGGTTCGTCCAATTGGGTGATCTTGTCGGTCAAACGCTGCTTGTCAATCGTTCTGATTTGCTCCAATAGGATCACAGAATTTCGCTCGAACCCATATTTTTCTGCATTGATTTCAACGTGAGTAGGAAGTTTGGCTTTTTGTATTTGCGCTGTAATCGCAGCAATAATTACGGTCGGGCTGAAGCGATTACCAATGTCATTCTGAAGGATGAGTACAGGACGAACGCCGCCTTGTTCGGATCCCACAACCGGGGACAAATCAGCGAAATAAACGTCACCTCGTTTGACTATCACAGGCTTCACACCCCGCTCACTAATTGCTCCAGGGTGTGTTCGGCCTCCTCTTCAGCTTGAAACGCTTCTGAAGCGATGTTTAAATTAATTTTCGCCATTTCCATATAACCTCTTCGCATCGATTCCCGAATATGACGTTGTTTTTTCTCACGCAAATACATTTTAGTAGCTTGACACATGAAATCGCTCCGATCACTGTTATCGAGTTGAATGAAGCCATCCACTTCATTGAGTAGGTTATCCGGAATCCGGATGACAATCTCCTGCATGCTGTCGGACAAAACCATACACCTCCACCATCTTCTCTCAAAAGAAACCAGTCAAATAGTCCACTCTAATCTTATCAAACGGGAGTGTCCATTGCAAAGGCGTGTTGGAATTTTTTTGTGTTTTGTGCAGCTTTCTATCCTTACATCGGGAGATTTGTCTTACACCTGTTCCTTCCTGTCACAACGTATTTCTTACTTCGATGGTCTTCCCGTCCTTCCGGTATACACGGGGGACCCTGCGGCTGATGATGCAGGGAATTTCGTAATTGATGGTATCCAGATAGTCAGCCACTTCATCTGTCGTTACTTCGCCATTCCCCTGTTTACCAATTAAGGTAACCTTTGTCCCTATAGGATATTCCTGATCCAGCCGAATCATGAATTGATCCATGCAGATTCTTCCGACAATCGGATGACGTTTCCCGTCGACAAGGACTTCCATGCCCTGCAGCCGGCGGATCCAGCCATCGGCATAACCCAATGGAACGGTTCCGATCCATTCCTCTTTATCTGTTGTATACGTCGCTCCGTAGCTGATCGATTCCCCCGGTCCCACCTGCTTCACGTGAACCAGACAGCTGGTCAGGGAAAAGGCAGGTGTCAATTCTATCGGGCGTTCCTCTTTCACATCTGCGGATGGATATAGTCCGTACATGCTGATCCCGAAACGGACAAAGTGGTCCATCCGCTCTGGAAAACGCATGCTTGTCGCACTGTTACTCGTATGTATTTCGACATCTTCCGGCCAAACCCTCTTAAAATGGTCCATCAATCGCTGAAATTCGTCCGCCTGCCGCTGATAATAGCTCGTATCCTCATCATCTGCCGTGGCAAAATGGGTGAAGATTCCTTTCAGCCGGAACATATCTTCTGCTTTAACGGCTTCAAGGACGGCGTCCATTTCTTCCGTGTCACGGACTCCGATCCTTCCCATACCTGTATCCAGCTTCAAATGAATCGCCAGCGGCTTCGGGCATGCGTCCGTCTGCACGTGATGCAGCCATTCCTTCTGGAAAACCGTGACGGTAATGTCGTTCGCTGCCGCCAGCGGAGCGTCTTCCGGACGCGTCCATCCCATTACGAGAAGGGGAGCCTCAATGCCCGCGTCCCGAAGTTTGAGCGCTTCATCCATAATCGCAACCGCCAGTCCACCTGCTCCCGCACGCAGGGCCTCGGCAGCGACCTGTACGTCGCCGTGCCCGTAAGCGTCCGCTTTAACGACCGCGTAGATCCCCGTCCCAGGGTGAAGCCTCTGTCTCAACTGCTGAATGTTTGCTTCAATGGCGGATAAATCAATTTCTGCTATCGAATCTCTGTAGTATCTATCCTGCTGCACCTTGCCCGCTCCTCTCCTTTAGCTATCCTATTATTATTGAGCGGAACATTCCTCCCTGTCAAATGGACACCTCCTTTCCCATACCAAACATCCGCAGAGCGCTTTCTGCGGATGTGTAAGAAAGAAAATAAAAGCAGACGAGGACGCCTGCTCCACTTTCAACTATTTCACCATAGCCCCATGGCTGATCGAACTGGCAACGGAGACCATTTCTTCCTGGGTCAGCTCATTACTTGCAAGCTGGTAGGTCGTTCCGTTATGACTCCACTCCAGACGGTTGTGCTCTAGCGCAGCAATGACACCGTCATCCAGCTGCACCGGATCTCCGTTCACGTGGACAGAATACCCGGCACTGGCCGGCTGCACTTCTGCCTTTTCCTGAACGAGTGTGAAGTTTTTCTCTCCGGCATATGTCATGATCATGCGTTTGCCGTCATCTGTCTTTACTTCGCGTTCTTCCGCAAGCTCTGCACCGAAGGTTTCCTGTGGGTACAGCACTTCCTCAAGCTCTTCCTCCGCCCCATCCATATTCGCTACTGGAGCCTCAGCCGGAGACATCGCCATATTCTTGTCTACATCGAAATCTTCTTTTTTCAGCGAGTCATCTTTTGTGAAATTCGCAAAAGAGACCTCGACGAGCGCATTCATATCCTGATCGAAAACTTTGACCATAACCGGCTGGTAGGATTTTTTATCGAAATAAATTTCCTGATAAGGGAGTGTTTTGTTGTTTTGATAGTTGGTTTTCGTCTTGAATTTAAAATAGTTTTCGGTTGCGGTGAATTCGGCTTCCGGGTCGGCCTTGATATCATTTAAAAGAGAAGCGAATAAATAGGGCTGACTTGTATTCTGCGGCCAGTCACTCTGGAATTTGAAACTCTTATTCAAAGCCGGAGTGAGGACATAGACGCCGGTATCGTTTTTCAGAATGACCTGACTTCCCTTTTCGTCCTGATCATTCTGAAGTTTCACGCGGTAGTAATCATCTTTCTTGTGCCATACTTGAATATGGTACTTCTGCTCTTCCTTGCCTGTGCGCATCTTCATGTTTGCTTCCGTTTTATAACCCGCCATCTCTTCTGTCTGCTTCTCAAGCTTCTTGACTACGTCCTCTTTTGACTGGGAGCCGCACGCGGTCAGAGCCCCCAGGATGAACAGGCTGAATAAAAGGATCAGAAAACGTCTTTGCATCAGACTCCACTCCTTTGTCTCTACTTATGGACAAAGGGAACGTTAAGTTATGGATGAAGAGAGTGTACGAAAGGTTCCGGGCAGGCCTTCTATTACATCGGTGGCCAGCAGATCCACTTTCGACCGTCCCTGCTGCACGAGCTGATCGGCGGTATGGCCGTGCAGGACACAGCCGCTGCTGAGTCCGTCCAACATGGATTGTGACTGCATCAGCATCGCCAGCAGGATGCCGGCCAGGGCGTCCCCACTTCCACCCTTGGCAAGGCCCGCATTCCCCGTGGTATCGACACGCTGCCGGCCGTCAGGGGCGGTAATGATCGTTGCCGGCCCTTTCAAGACGAGGTAAACCCCATGCCGGCGCGCGAAAGCTTCAGCCAGGGAGAACGGAGAAAGCAGCACGTCCTTGATCGATCGCCCGGTCAGATGAGCAAACTCTCCCGGATGTGGAGTGAGGATGGTCGGTTCCTGCCTCTTTTCCACTTCCCCAAGAAAGTCTTTCAGCACATACAACCCGTCCGCATCAATCAGCAGCGGCCCTTTAGTATGAGTGACCACACGACGGAGCAACGCCTGGGCCTCTGCTCCCCTGCCGATGCCCATACCGGCCGCTACACCATCATAGGTGGAGAGGTCCATTGTCTCCCTTTCCACAAAAGTGGCCTCCTGGACATAAGGGGATATGGACGGAACCGCTCCTTCCTCCGTGGCGATGGCGATCAGCCCGGCCCCACTTCTAAGGGCCGCCCGCGACGTCATCGCTGCAGACCCAGGCATCAACATAGACCCTCCGATGACCAGACCTCTGCCGTGGGAACCTTTATGCGAATGATCATCACGGGAAGGGAGCGTCCGTTTCACATCCTCCACCGTCCACATGCTCCGGCGCACGGCAGGAGCAGCCTGTGGCGGAATACCGATTTCAACGACGGACCACTGCCCGTACCAGGGCTGTGTATGCTGGAGAAACGCACTCAGTTTCGGAGCTTCAATCACCGAGGTGTAATCAGCTTTGTATGCTGTGAATTCCTCTACTCCTTCATCCGCAGGAACGCCGGTTGGGAGGTCGACGGCAAGACGAAGTAGAGAAGCTTCGTTACAGTGCTGGACGATTTGTTTATAAGGGTCACGCAGATCACCCTGGACGCCGATGCCGAGCATGGCATCAATGGAAACATCCGCACGCAGCAGGTATCCTTCCGCGTCTTCCACATCCGTCCATTTTTTCACTGTGTGACCGGAAGCTTGGAAGATCTGCTTGTGCACGGCGGCGTCTCCCTTAATTTTTTCGTCCGGAACGACCTGCACAGCCTCAGCCGTGTACCCAAGGTTCAAAAGGGTACGCGCAATCACAAATCCGTCTCCGCCATTGCTTCCCGCACCGATCCATACGATGATGCGGTCCGATCTCTGAATGTGTTTAACCAGATCATAGGCGGCCGCACGTCCGGCATTCTCCATGAGCATGGATCCTGCCAGTCCGGCTTCCGCTGCAGCCTGATCCCGTTCGTACATCTCTTGTGCGGTTACAATATCCAACTCGTTCCCTCCTACCCGCATTACATGTTATGAGACAAGCGGTTCAATTATGTCTTGCCTGTCTATTCCCGGCCGCTCTCTTCCAAAACCACCTGGGCGACCGCATGAGTCCGGCTGTGGGTGATCGATACCCAGATGTGGAAGGATTCAAAGCCCTTGACGGTCATCTGCGGGGCGCCTTTTTCCGATGGCAGGATTTCCATATCCTGAAAACCGAGAGCTCCGATGCCGGTCCCAGCCGCCTTTGAGAAGGCTTCTTTGGCAGCGAAGCGCCCGGCGGCAAACTCCGCCTGACGCTGTTCTTTAAGGTTATGACAGCGCTGATATTCATTTTCCGTTAATATTCTTTGAACAAAGCGCGGCTGACGCTTTATACTTTGTTTAATACGATCGATTTCAACCATATCGATTCCGATTCCTCTGATCACACAGCATCTCCCTTTTCCTTATTCATCTACCACCAGTATACCCGAACGTACCTTTGTTAAAAAAAGAATACGCAGACGGTGGTGGGACTACACTTTTAGATAACAAGACATCACAAAGGAGACGAATGTCATGTTTTTACGAACAGAAAGCTTCAAAGAGTTTCTGAGATTTTATCCAGTGGTTTCTGCGCTTGTCGGAATCCATTTTGCGTTATGGCTGCTTGCGGATTTCCTTCAGCTTGGTTTTGCTGTCGACTTGAAGCAGTGGGGCATCGGCGTGAACGTACTCGTATTAAATGGAGAGTACTGGAGGCTGATCACCCCCATCTTTCTGCATGCCGGCTTCATGCACGCCGTATTCAATTCCTTCTCCCTCGTCCTGTTCGGACCTGCGCTTGAACAGATGCTCGGCCGCGTCCGGTTTATCGTCATGTACCTGGCCGCCGGTATTGCCGGGAACATCGGGACATTTATCGTAAACCCCGATGCTTACTACGCGCACCTCGGTGCATCCGGAGCCATCTTCGGGATTTTCGGGGTGTATCTGTTTATGGTGCTGTTTCGGAAGCACTTCATCGATCAGGCCAATGCACAGATCATCATCGTCATCTTCGCTCTCGGGCTTTTCATGACGTTCACCCGTCCGAACATCAACGTGCTCGGCCATCTGTTCGGTTTGATCGGCGGCTTCGCCATCGCCCCTGCCATCTTAAAAAACGCCCGTCCCTTTTCCCTATGGCAGATCCGCACCCGTCATTCCCGCCGGGACAGTGATGAGATTTCCTTCGACCCCAACCGGTGGAAAAAACGACGGTTCGGCCGTGGAGGGATCGGAAAATATGTATTGTGGGGCATTATCATTTTCCTCGCCTTGTTTGCGCTTGTGAACCGATCCCTTTAATTCGTGCGCCGGACCGCTCCCTTGAAACAAAAAAAGATCCGCTTCCTGACAGATAGGAAGCGGATCTTTTTTATATATTAGCTGCGGCCTTTGTTTTGGTAGCTGCCGCGCTTACCGCCTTTACCGCTGAAGTTGCGGTTGCGGGATTTGTTTTTGTTGTTGAAGTTACGGCCGCCTCCGCCTTTGCGGTAGCCGCCTTTTTTCTTGCCTTTGTCACGCTGGGCGTTTTTCACGCTGATTGGTGCAACGTAGGACAAGTTAACAGGAACTTCACTGCGTTCTTTAGTCATCAACTTCAGAGCTGCTGCGATAAGGTCTGAAGACTCATAGCGCTCAAGCAGTTCTTCTGCTGCATTTTTGTAGTTGTTCAAGTCATTGTTGTTCACAGTTTCAGCAATCTTTTCGACAGCCACTTTCTGCTGACCACGTGCAGCTTCTTCAGAAGAAGGCACTTTCAGACGATCCACTTTCTTCTTCGTCAGCTTTTCAATCAAGTTAAGCTGATCTTTTTCACGTGGTGTAACGAAGGAGATGGACTCTCCTTTACGTCCGGCACGACCAGTACGGCCGATACGGTGTACATAGCTTTCCGGGTCCTGTGGAATATCGAAGTTGTACACATGGGACACTTCAGAGATATCCAGTCCACGGGCAGCTACGTCTGTAGCGACAAGGATTTCGATACGGCCACGCTTGAACTTGTTCAACGTAGACATACGCTTTCCTTGAGTCAGGTCTCCGTGAATCCCTTCCGCGCTGAATCCGCGGGCTTGAAGACCGTCAGCTACTTCGTCTACACGACGCTTCGTACGACCGAAGACGATCGCCAAGGCTGGATCATGAATATCAAGCAGGCGCGTCAGTGTATCGAACTTGTGTTTTTCCGGAACTTCTACGAAGAACTGCTCGATGTTTTCCACCGTCATTTCCTTCGCTTTCACTTTAACTTCTTCCGGATTGTTCATAAGAGTTGTTGCAATATCGCGGATCTCTTTCGGCATGGTCGCAGAGAACAAGAGTGTCTGACGTTCTTCTGGAAGAGCCTTCAGAATGTCGCGGATATCATCGATGAAGCCCATGTTCAGCATTTCGTCCGCTTCATCAAGGACAGCTGTGTGCACGTTCTCCAATTTGATCGTTTTACGACGAATGTGGTCAAGTAAACGTCCAGGTGTCGCTACCACGATGTGGTTGTTTTTCAACGCACGGATCTGGCGCTCCATATTGGATCCACCGTAAATTGGAAGGACGCGTGCGCCTTTCCCTTTACCAAGACGGTTCATTTCTTCAGCTACCTGAATAGCCAGTTCTCTTGTCGGGGCGATGACAAGACCTTGAACGCCTTTCACCTGTTTGTTGATTTTTTCAAGCATCGGAATACCGAATGCCGCCGTCTTACCCGTACCTGTCTGAGCCTGCCCAATCACGTCTTTCCCTTCTAGTCCTAGAGGGATGGTCTGTTCTTGAATTGGTGTGGTTTCTTCAAAGCCCATTACGTCTAATGATTTTAAAATCGGCTTTGATAATCCTAGTGATTCGAATGTTGTCACTTAATTCCTACTCCTTTATGTTTAAATCTTCTACCTATATCCATGTAAAAAAAGCCTTCTGCCACAGGAAACGGGAGAGGCTTCTCTGGTATCTGCCTGATAGATTTATTCATCATAACATATTTAACACATTATATTCTACACATTTCCGCTATGCTTTTCAAACCCAATAATGATAAAATGAGTAAAAACCGACCTATACCAGAGGAGGGCTAGATTGGAAAAGCCTCCGGTGCATCCTTATTTCATCCTGTTTATCGGAGTGGTTTCCATATCCACCTCGGCCATTTTCGTCAAGCTTGCGGGCGGCGCCCCTGCTTCGATGACCGCGTTCTACCGGCTGCTGCTTGCCGCCGGACTGATGGCCCCTTATGTATTATGGAAACATTCCGGTGAATTCAAACACATTCATAAAAAAGATTGGCTCCTTGCCACGATTTCAGGAATTTTTCTCGCCTTCCATTTTATCTTCTGGTTTCAATCCTTAAAATATACATCCGTGGCAAGCTCCGTTCTTCTCGTTTCCCTCCAGCCCGTCTTTGCCTTTGCGGGCGCCTATCTGTTTTTCCGGGAACGATTTACCGTCGGAGCCATTCTCAGCCTTTTCATTACGTTGATCGGCAGTGTCATCATTGGATGGGGAGATCTTCAGCTGAGTGGAACAGCACTGGCCGGTGATATTCTTGCGCTCCTCGGAGCGGTCACCGTAACCGGGTACTTCCTGCTGGGTCAGAGTCTGCGCCAGCGGCTGTCGCTTCTCACCTATACACTGATTGCCTATGGAATGGCAGCTGTCACCCTCGGCCTCTACAACGTGGCCGCCGGGACGGCCTTCACAGGCTATTCTGGAGAGCAGTGGTTTATTTTCCTGGCCCTTGCCGTGATTCCGACGTTCTTCGGACATTCACTGTTCAACTGGACACTGCGCTGGCTGAGCGCGGCCTCCATATCGATGGCGGCCCTCCTGGAGCCGATTGGAGCCTCTCTGTTAGCTTACTGGATCCTTAAGGAATCCATCACTTGGGTGCAGTGGCTTGGCGGGTCCATCGTTTTATTCGGCTTGATGATGTTTATTTTGAGCACCACGAAAAAAGTCGAGCCGAAACTGACCCACGAATTGAAAAAAGATCACTGAAACGAGTCTGGTATACTGGAAAGACGATATTTTGAGAGCAGGTGAACGAATGACTACACAACTAATCATCGACGGCGGCGGAGATGTCGCGCCGGGAATGATGGAGAAGCATAACATCCTCTCCGTCCCGTTAAACATCCATTTCGGGGACGAACATTATAAAACGGAAGAAACCATTGATCTGGATACCTTCTATACGAAGATGAGACAGTCAGAAGAGCTCCCCGGCTCCTCTTCCCCGAGCCCGAATGATTTTTATGAAATGTACAAACGCGTGGACCCGTCTGCGAATATCCTCGTCCTTGCCATCAGTCACGGGTTGAGCAGCACCTACGAAAGTGCTGAAATCGGCAAAAACATGCTGCTTGAAGAAGAGCCCGACCGCCGGATCGCAGTTATGAACACTAAAACGGCCTCCTGTGGTATCGCTCTTCTTGTCGACGAAGCAGGAAAGAAAATGGACGAAGGCGTCTCCTTTGACGAACTTGTCGCCCATATGGAAGACCGTATCGAGAACACGATTACGCTGTTCATTTTGAAAACGCTGGAGAACGTCATTAAAGGCGGACGCCTGGATAAAGTCAAAGGCGCTCTGGCCAAGACCTTGAACATCAAGCTGCTTATGAAAGCAAGTGAAATCGGTGCCGTCGAAGTAACGGAAAAGGTGCGGGGAAACAAAAAATCGATCCGCCGCTTTGTCGATCAAATCGGGGAATACGCTCATTCCTTCGAAGACCGCGTCATTGCTCTGTCCCATTCCAATGATGAGGAACGCGGCAGTCAGGTACTTGATATGATCAAAGACCGCTATCCATTTAAGGAAAGCCTGTTTATGGAAATGGGTCCTTTGATTGCCACCTATGCGGGGGAAGGCGGCCTCGCCATTGCCTTTTTCAAAGATTAAAAGCTGAAAACTCTGTTTCTCTACAAGCTTTTTTCTTTCTTACCGCCAGGAGCGAAATCCCCTTCCCTTTCCGCGGACGAGCGCCCGAGCTTCCTCGCAGAACCCACGCTCGGCGACCTCGGACCACTCGTTCTTCCGCAGGAGTGGAAGGGGCACCGCTCATTGGGAATTCCTTAACATCGACAAAGACTCTCCTTCACCCAGCTCGCCCTTGCTGGATGGAGGAGAGTCTTTTTCATATTCCGGAAGGCAGCCGTCATCGGCGCCTGTACTTTTCCTTTTTCTTTTCCACGCAAGTGCGCACCAGCGCATCCCATGCTGTTCTTTTGAATCTGCTTCGTGCACAATTTCTCTCCTTTATATTCTAACGTCGGCATGAGGAGCGTTCGGTGGTGATGCCTGCATGCCCGCGGCATTCATCCACCGATAAGCGGAAAGTGACCCTTCCCACGACAAATGGACAACTCTAACTGGTTAACACAGGCTTTTTCTACAGCCAACAAACTCCTTAGGCCTTAGCCTAAGGAGTTTGTTTATCCATGATAGGTTTCATAATCAGGCTGCGGGGAAAGCAGTGCCAGAACTGTCGCGGTGACTGGAAACAAAACGGTAAGCACGATGATTTCCTGATAGCCCCCGAGCCAGTCATAAAAAATACCGAAAGGAAGCGGCCCGAGAGCAGATCCAACAACCATCACCGTCTGGGCAAGCCCCTTAATGCTCCCGAGGTGGGCACGCCCGAAATAATTCGGCCATACGATGTTCAATACAATCCGCTCAAATCCATTCACCACTCCCCATAAACAGCCAAAACCGACAGCGGCAGCCCAGGAATCCGTCACAAGAAGAAGCAGCAGCGTACAGATATGGCCGAAAAATGTAACAGCCAATATGTAATGCACTTGGAAGCGGTCGACAAGCCAGCCACTAATAAAAGTGACCGGAAACCCGACAACGGCCATAAGCGTCAACACCATTGCTGCTACTCCAGCGTCAAGGCTGCGCAGTTCCATAATGGAAACCATATGGAACGTGATCGCTGTGTTGACGAGAGCAGGAACCGTCACACAAAACAAAATGAACCAGAAAGCTCTCGCAGCCATTGCTTCTTTTAATGTCCAGCTTTTTTCATTCACTTCGGCATTCAGATTCTTGATCTCGTGCCCGTCTGCCGGTTTACGGCCCCCATCAGGCACTTCCCCTATATCTTCCGGACGGTTTCTCACGAGGTAAAAAGCAAGCGGCACGAATATCACCAGCAGAGCGGTCCCCCAGATTCCCCAGGTCATTCGCCAGCCGAACGCTTCAATCAGCCACGTGTTCAATGGCGGCAGTAGTGCAGAGCTTGCGAAACCCCCGATGGCCATCACACTGAGCGCCCGCCCCCTTTTCCGGATGAACCACTGCGGAACAAGGGTATTCGGGATCAATGTCATCGACCCCTGTCCAAAGAGGCGGATCAGGAAAAAACCGATGAACATCATGACAGGCCCCGCTAAAAAGGCATTCCAGAACAGCGCAAGGGCGAGGCACATTCCGACGGCGACCATCATCGCCCGCTGTCCGAAACGGTCAATCAGCCGCCCCATCATAAACAATAGGAATCCGGCCGCAAGCGTAGCACCGGAATAAATGCCAGAGACAAGCGAGCGGGTATAATCAAAATCATCTATGTAATAATCAATGAAAATAGAAATGGAATACGTCTGCCCGGGCCCGGAGAAAAACACACTCAGACCGGCAATAAAAACGATCACCCATCCATAATAAAAGGGTGATCCGTCTGTTCGGTTATTCAAGTTACCCCCTCCTGCTGAGCGCTGCCGATGAACTCGAGCACTCTGTCAAACAGTTCGTCTTTATCATCTCCGTGGCAGATAAGATGCTTCGACTGCTTCAAAAAGACCACTTCTTTTTCTGTAGACGGAATTTCCTCCTCTAAATAAACCGCTGCGGCTTTGGGAACCATGCCGTCCAGCTCTCCCTGGATAATCAGGACAGGGCACGTCACTTCCCTTAAATAAGGGCGGGTAAATTGAACACATTTCATAAATTCAATGGTTGAAAATACATACGTATCGCGCATTTTTTTCTGATAGCGGCGGAACAGATCATTGTCGGCCAGCGCACCATTCCACGCATCTCCAGCCATCTCCAGAACATCCTTCGCCATCTGCGGAAGGCTCACATATTTGCCGGCGGCTGAGAGAAGCACAAGCCGGTCGATCCGGTATTTGGCCGTCAAATAAGCTGCAATCATGCCACCCATGGAGAATCCGACGATATACACTTCATCATGACGTTTCATCAAATCCAACAGCGCAAGTTCAGCTGCTGCAATCCACTCCTGATAATAATGCCCTTCAAGATCCAGATCCTCCCCATGGCCGGGCAGGGTCGGGTTGGCGATTTCCCATTCGGTTCTCGCTTCAAGAAAATCCACGAGCGGCTGCACTTCCTCCGGGCTTCCTGTATATCCGTGAATGCACAAACATCCAATACTCATAACTTTTTCCTCCGCATCCTGCAGTTTTTCCAATATGGAAGAAAGAAAACGCGCTGACATCAGCAGCGCGTCTATTTGATCCCTTTCACAAAAGTACCGATGCCTTTGACAATCGGACTGACTTGTTGAACGGTCTTCATCACCTGACCGGTCGTATTCATCATTTTATCAAAGTCAAATTGACCTTCCTCATTTTGAAAATAGCCGATCACACTCTTCCCTGCTGCTGCGGGTTGGAAAGAGGTGGAGCCGCCTTCATTCCCGGTTTCAGTATAACCGGAGTAAGGGGTACTATTCACCTGGTAGTAAGGAAAGCCGTAGGATGCACCTCCCTGATATGGGTAGAAGGCGTTCCCCTGATAATAGGTCTGCGGGTAGGTATCCTGGCTGTACACAGGAGGAGCCGGATACCGGTACCAGTCTTCGTAATAAGGGTAGGAATAATATGGGTACATGACTGTGCCACCTTTAACGTATTTACTTCAGCCTATGACAGAGGCAGGAAAAGAGTGAGACGCAATCATCCAGTACCCGACACGATAAAAAAACAAGTGACTCTCATCACTTGTTTCCTTTATTTATGAAAAGTTGAATGAGTCCGTTTGAGCATATAGGTCTTCCCTCAACCCCAGCACCTGCTGGAGCTTGCGTTTCTGAAACCCTAAAACACGGTGATCATCGACAAAGGTGGCCGGGGTCCCGTAGACACCCTTCCCCTGAAGCTCCTTAAAATAGGTGCGGTCTTCCGATACGTTCCGTTCCTCAAAATCTACATTCCACTCATCTAATAAATCCATGACCTGGTTACAAGAGGCACAATCGCGACTGGTGTACACAACAACATTCTGGTTTCCCATGACTCCCCTCCTCATGCCGGTTCAATAAACGTTCTACAGATTTTTCCCTGATCATTTTAGTTTAAACGTCTATTCCTCACCTATGTTTACCACGTATTCCCACTTATTAATCCCCCTTTTTACATAGGAAAAAAGGAATTCACCTCCACCATCCCGAATGGAGGTAAAAACAAGATGGAGGAGGCAGTTTTATGGCTTTTACGTATGTATGTACTGGTTTCCCCGGGTTTCTGGCGGCTGAGCTGCTGAAAGATCTGTTCCGCACACGGAAGGTGGATCATGTTTATCTTCTTCACCTTCCTCATATGGAAAAGGAAGCACGAATGCGGCCGCATGACTGTCTGGAGGACCCTGCTGTGGAGGGCGGCCGTATTACACTGATAACCGGAGACATTACAAAGAAAGATCTCGGGCTCGACATTTCGACAGCCGAGGAGCTGAAACAGAACCTCACCCACTTTTATCATCTGGCTGCCTTATATGATCTGGCCGTTCCGCTGGCGCCTGCCCTTCAAGTAAACGTTCAGGGAACACGCGAAGTGCTCCGTTTTCTGCAAGGCTGCCAGCGATTGAACCGCTGTCTTTATTTCAGTACGGCTTATGTATCCGGAAAAAGGCAGGGAACCGTCTACGAGCATGAGCTGAAGCATGGAGACGGCTTCAAAAACCATTACGAATATACGAAATACGAAGCAGAAAAGCTGGTACAGGAGTATCAGCATCGTCTGCCCCTCACCATTGTCCGGCCCGGCATCGTCGTCGGTCATACGCGGACAGGATCGACAGCGAAATTCGACGGCCCTTACTTTATCTTGAATCTCCTGCATGCACTGAAGTCCCTCCCTGTTGTCCCTTATTTTGGAAAAGGTCAGGCCCGGGTGAACCTCGTCCCCCACGATTATGTGGTCCAGGCAGCCAACGTTCTCACCCACCTGCCGGACGCGGAAGGTAAGACCTACCACCTGACAGATCCCCACCCCTATACAGCAAAGGACATTTATCATCATTTCGCGTATCTGTATGCCGATAAACAGCCTCATCTGACGGTGCCGCTCCCGGCTGCCCGTCCACCGTTAAAACTGAAACACATCCGCCGAAAGCTGGGCATTCAAAAAGAGGCGCTCGACTACTTTGAAACCGCCGCCGATTATGATTCAGCCCAGGCAGAAAACGACCTGGCGTCTTCCGGTCTCTACTGTCCGGACCTCTTCTACTATACACAGCCGCTCATTCATTATTATGAAGAGCATAAAAACAACCCGGCTAAGCATGTCTCCATTCTGTAAGGATGTTTCAATGGAAAATTCCACAAAAAGAAACGGGAGGGCTTATCTGCCCTCCCGTTTTTCTCATTCTCCTGCTTCGGCCAGCCAGCTCTCATACAATGCTTCCAGTCTTTCATCAAGCTCTTGTTTTTCCTGTTCCAGCCTGCGCGACTCTGAAAGCGAAGCCACCGCCCATTCTTCTTCCAAACGAGCGGCCTCTTCTTCGAGATCCGTAATCCGGTCTTCCAGGGATGCGGGTTCTTCCACAGGTTCAAGGGCCGCCTTCTTTTCCGCTTCCTCTTTTCTTTCCTCCGGCCAGTGGTGCTTCGTATCTTCATACGATCCTGAACATCGATACCCTTTTCCATTTGCCAGATACATGGTTTCCGGAAAGCACCGGTTCAGAAAATGGCGGTCATGGGACACACCGATCACCGTTCCGGAGAAGCGGTCCAGCGCTTCTTCCAAAACCTCCTGGGATTCAATATCCAAGTGGTTGGTCGGTTCATCCAGGAGCAGCACGTGCAGGTCCTGCTGCATGAAGATGGCCAGTTTCAGGCGCATTTGTTCCCCGCCGCTCAAATGGCGGATCTTCCGGAAGACATCATAGCCGTAAAAAAGAAACCCTGCCAGCTGACGCCTTGCCTCTCCTTCGGTTACACGAATAGATGCGCGGTAATAATCAATCAGCCTCTGCTCTTGATCAGCCTCCTGCAGCGGATGTTGAGGAAGATAGCCCACCTTCATCCCAGGTGCACGTTTCATCGTACCCTCATCCAGCTGTTCTTCCTCAAGAAGCAGACGAAGAAGTGTCGACTTGCCACTCCCATTCGTCCCGACGATAGCCAGACGGTCCTGATAACGGACGTGCAGGTTGAAGCCCTGAAGAATCGTGGAATTCCCATAGGACTTCCCGCCGTTTTCCACGATGAAGACATCCTTCCCTGTCCGGTCTTCTGAATCAAGGGAAAGCTTCATCCGTTTTGGATCCATGACCGGTTTATTGATTTTCTCCATACGTTCCAGCGCCCGCTCCATGCTTTTCGCTTTTTTAAATAACTTCTCACTGGGAGGAGAGGCCTCGTTGGCCCACTGCCTCAACCGGCGGATGGCATCCCTCATTTTCTTGATCTTCTTCTGCTGTTCTTCATAATGGTGAAACTCGACCAGCAGCTTTTCTTCCTTCTTCTTTTCAAAGGTTGTGTAATTTCCTTTATAGGCTTCTATATTACCAGCATCAAGGTCATACATATCCGTAACGACCCGGTCGAGGAAAAAGCGGTCGTGAGAAATGATGCAGAGTGTGCCGGGATATTGCTGGAGAAACTCTTCCAGCCACTCGACCCCTTTGACATCCAGGTGGTTGGTCGGCTCATCCAGCAGCAGCACATCCGGCTTTTCCAACAGCAGCTTCGCCAGACCAAGCTTCGTCCTTTCCCCACCGCTCAACGTGGTAAAGGACTGATCGAGCAGGTGGTGGACCTTTAATCCGTGGGCGACCTGACGGATGGATGACTCCATTTCGTAGCCCCCTCGGTCTGCAAACCGCTCCTGCAGGAATCCGTATCGTTCTACAGCTTTCTCCATATGTTGCGGAATCCTCATCTTCTGTTCCAGCTCTTGCATCTCTGCTTCCATGTCCTGAAGCTCTTGAAAGGCCGAGCGTAGATATTCCCGGCCGGTTCCCGTCCAATGGGACGGCATCTGAGTCAAATATCCGATGGTTTTTCTTTTCTGGATAAACACATCGCCTCCATCAATCGGCTCTTCCTTCGTTAAGATCCGGAACAATGTTGACTTCCCGCTTCCGTTCCTTCCGACAAGACCAACACGCTGGTGTTCTTTGATTTCCATGTTCAAGTCTTCGAATAACACTTCGCCGCCCATAATTTTATAGATATGTTTAAGGGTTATGATCAATTTCCGTTCCTCCTAAAGACATTTTAAAAGCACAAAAAAAGCCAGAGGTCCCGTTACCTCTGACTTTTGTTCATGCATATTCAATCAGGTATGAGACATTACAGATTCCTATTCAGATGTCATTTTTGGACATACGTGTCCCGTTGACAGCTGAAATGTGAATAATTGCACGGCGCAGATAGTTCAGTTGATAATCAAGCGCATGCATCTGTAACATCTTTATACCCCCTTTGTCTTTAGTCTTACGTCTATCATAACGGATTGTCTGAAAATTGGCTACTCTTTTTGATGACCGGCATTTTTCCCGAGTTTCTTCAGCAGGTCAATCGCCGTTGTTTTCTCCTCATCTGTCAGGCCGCTCATAATAGATTCAATCTGCTGCCAGTGATCCGGAAAGATGCCGTGAAGCAGTTTCCTGCCCTCTTCCGTAATCGACGCATACGTAATCCGGCGGTCTGTCGGGCATGGGACACGCTTCAAAAACCCTTTCTTTTCAAGCTTGTCTACCACATACGTAATGCTGCCACTGGCAAGAAGGATCTTCTCGCCGATTTTCTGCAGCGGCTGATCCCCCTGATGGTATAGCAGCTCCAGTACACCGAATTCCGTCGGGTTTAATTCATAACGCTGAATATCGTCCTTCACTAAATCACCGATGGCACGCTGCGCCTTAGATAAGACGACAAACAGCTTCAATGATGGATCTTGTTTCTTTTTCAAGTACAATTCATGTTCGTTCATCCGGTTCGCCCATCCTTTTTAAAAGATAAAGATAGTATAAGTTTAACATTTTCGCACTGTCAATCAGGCACGCACGGATAAGTTTGAAGGCTTTTATAGATCAGTTGTCGTTCGAAGGGCGTTCGGGCCGCCTCCTAAAAAAGTGAAATGGGCCGGCAGCACATCGATTTGTGCAGGTGTCTCTGTTTTAATTTCGCCGTCCATATCTACTTCTTCATCCGTTTCCGTCTCAATGGTAATATGCTGCCCCTGACGATAGCTGAGGTCCTGGAACTTCTGATCGACAGATCGTTCCCTTCCCATTGCCAGCCACTCTCTGAATACAGCCAGGCTTGAATTTTTGACAATCAGCACATCAAACTTCCCGTCCTGCAGGTCGAGCGATGACATCGGAACTTTCCGGGTACCGATGAACTGCCCGTTCATAACAAGGATCATCACCGCTTCCCCCTCCAGTTTTTCACCATCGACGGTCAATGAAAAACGAAAAGGTTCGGATCGGTTCACTGTTTTCAATGCACTGATGAAATAACTGAGCACCCCTAAACGGTTTTTCTGGTTTTCATCGATGTTGAACGATGTCTGGGCGACGAGGCCGATGCCCCAGAAGTTGATGAAATACGTATCTTCTGTTTTGCCGGCATCCACCTGCAGTGCCTCCCCCTTCATAATGGAGGCAGCCGCCTGATCCAGCCGCTGCGGAATATCAAGGACACGGCTGAAATCATTGCACGTTCCGGCGGGAAGCACCCCGATCACCGGCCGCTTTTCCAGTTCCGCCATGCTGTTGATGCATTCATGGATTGTCCCGTCTCCCCCAAGGATTAGGAAGACATCGGTTTCTGGACCGTACGTCCTGCAGACGTCCCGAAGTTCTTCCAGCGAAGCCGTCTGGATTACACGCAGATCTTTGACCTCTTTACTGACCTCAGGAAGCACCTGGCTGAGTGCAGGTGTGATTTCATTTTCTTCTTTATTTCCGTTATATAGAAGTATCCCGGTTTCAAATCGCGGCATAGTATCCCTTCCTTCCTCCTTACATAATTGACGAAAAGCGGACCTTTGAAACGATTTCCTCTATTTTCATCCTACGACCTCCAAGCAAATCCTTTCGGCATCTAAGTAAATAGGCGGGGCATTCTCTATTTGGGAAAACCGTTGAGTTCCTCTTTTGGGCAAGGATCAGAAAAAATGATGAAGCTGTTTTTTCCATAGAGGACTTCAGGAAAACCTCATCGGCAACCCTGCTGTGTTACTCTTTATTCCTCCATATCTTCCATTGTACACCACTTCGTCTTCCACCTGGCGGCTTCTCTGTTAGAACAAGCCGCACCCATCCACCAAAGCAGATGGGTTTACGAATAGCCCTCTTTGTTTTATACTATATTTTGTTTAGGGGGCTAAGTAATTATGAAGAAACAAATGGATGAATCACTGGGATATCAGATTCATATGGTTTCCCATTTTCTAAGAAACGTATATAACGAACGGCTCGGGGAATATGGATTGACCCATGCCCAAGGCAAAGTCATCCACATTTTAGCCAGAGAAGGCGAGCAGCCACAGGTGGAACTCCAGAAGCGGCTGCATATCAAGCCTTCCTCTATGAACGGCGTTGTGGAGTCTCTCCTTAAATATGAACGAATATCAAAACGGCCGAGTGAAGAGGATAAGCGCACAAAACTGATCACTCTGACAGAAGCCGGCATGGAACTCCACGAAATGATCGTCACAACCATTAAGGCAATTGAAACAGAAGCTTTCGCTGACCTCTCTCAAGAGGAACAGCAGATCATGACATCCTGGTTGAAAAGAACCCAGGAACGCATAAAGTCACAAACAGCAGGGAGAGAAAACGAATGAAAGAACAAAGTCAGCGTTTAGGTACCCAGCCTATACCAAAGCTGTTGGCCAATTTGTCCATTCCGGCGATGATCGGAATGTTTGTTATGGCGCTGTACAACGTCATTGATACATTGTTCATCGCACGCGGTGTCGGGATTCTCGGAGTATCGGGTGTAAGCATCGGTTTCCCGGTTATGATGATCATTATGGCCATTGCAGCAGCCGTCGGTATTGGTGGTGCCTCCGTTATATCACGAAGGCTCGGAGCAGATAAAAAAGACGAAGCGGATCTTGTTTTCGGAAACGTCCTGATCATGATTGTCTTAATAAGCAGCGTGGGATTCATCGGCGCTTTCACCTTTTTAGAGCCGCTCCTTACCATTTTCGGAGCTACAGATAACATCATGCCGTATGCGAAGGATTATTTATTCCCGATCATGGTCGGTTCCCTGTTCTTCTCCTTCGCCTTCGCGACAAACAACATCATCCGTTCTGAGGGGAATTCCAGGTTTGCCATGATCACGATGATCATACCTGCGGTTCTGAACATCATTCTTGACCCCATCTTCATCTTCGGACTCGACATGGGCGTACAAGGGGCTTCCATAGCGACGGTCATTTCACAGGCGACGGTATCGATTGTTGTTCTGAACTATTTCCTTAAAGGAAAATCTTCCCTGACAGTCAGGAGAGCCGCCTTGAAGCTTCAGACGAAGATCATCAAGGAAATCATCACCATCGGTATGCCGGCGTTTATCCGTCAGGTGGCTGGGAGCGCAATGATGATCGCTATCAACTTGATGCTTATCAAGTTCGGAGGCGAATTCGAAGTCGGGGTCTTCGGAATCGTCCAGAAGCTGGCCATGTTCACCATCATGCCGATGATCGGTGTCCTCCAAGGTATGCAGCCGATCATCGGCTACAACTACGGGGCCCAGAACTATGAACGTCTAAAGGAAACCGTCAAACTCGGAATGAAAGTCGTCACCATCATTTCTGCCGGTATTTTCGTTCTCATGATGGCTTTCCCGAATGCATTGATGATGATTTTCACAGGAGATCAGGCAACGATCGAAACCGGGGCTCACGCCATCCGGATTATGTTTGCCTTTGCTGTCCTGATCGGCGCACAAGTCGTCAGCGGTGGTCTTTACCAGGCGCTCGGCATGGCCAAACCGGCGATGATCCTGTCTATGGCCCGCCAGGTGCTGTTCCTGATTCCGCTGGTACTGATCCTCCCGAATTTCTTCGGTGTCACTGGTGTATGGCTTGCCTTCCCGGCGGCCGATCTTCTGGCGTTTGTTTTATCCATGATCTTTCTTTACAGAGACCGATCCCTTTTCTTCAAACCGAAACGCGGGGCATCCAATTACGAAACGGCCCCGTCTTGATCAACAGCCCGGCGGCTTGACGCCGGGTTTTTTCTTTTTCTGCAGAAAAATCTGAATGAGCACTGCTTTGTTCTCCATCTTTTCCCAAAGATTCTCAGCAATGGATAGCAACCCATGACATTTTCCGTTAAAATGATACAGAGAATGCTATTTTTCACTGGTAAAGGATGAAGTGTATGACTTACTCGGTCCACTTGATCAAACTGTTTATCCGCCGTGATGATCATTTGTTCAAGCTGAATGAAGCAGAAAAATTGAAAAACGTCTGGAATCTATTATTCTTTTTACTCGCTCTCACTTTACTCACCTTTGTCTGGACGGCCTGGCTCGGCCTGGGTACCGATGCGATTTCCGCTAATATGACAGAATTGACCCGGACTGATTATGAACTGAGAAAAGCATGGTTCCTGATCGGCAGAGCTGCTTACGGGCTGCTGTTTTTTTTATTCCTTTTATTTATCTCTTCGTTTTTTTACTGGTTATTCAATCATGTATCCTACAAAAAGCTGATCATTCTACAAATGAACGTCCTGCTCGTTATGCTTCTTGAGCGTGTAACCTGGGTGCCGTTGATGGTCTATGCAGGAATCGACTGGTATGTATCACCTCTTTCCTTTGGTGTTGCAGCCTCCTACTTCACTTCCCTGGAGTGGGTCATTTATTTTTTCGGTTCCATATCCCTTTTCCAGCTGTTTATCATCTGGTACCAGGTCAAATGCCTTTCCCGGCTGTCCAGAACAAAAATCGGCTGGATCTGGACCGGCGTCATTTTCTGGCATCTATTGCTGTGGGCTGGAACCTCCGCCCTTGCCTATTACGATTTATATCTTCTTTACTTAATAAGGTAGGAAAGCCGCAGGTGGACATATTATGAAGAAAATTAACATTAAAGGAAGAATGACCGGATTGTTGATCATCGCTTTCATTACGACGAATGCCCTGTTGATTTATTTGGACGAAGATGACAGAGTGGACCGGAAATCCTATCTCCATACATGGTCACAGGCAGTTACATATGACCTCTTTGAAAGAGTGGAAACCAAAGGCGTCTTCACATCGCAGGAATCTGTCCCGGTTTACTTTGACGGAGCAGATGGTTCCTTCCAGCAGTTCCTCGTAAGCGAGGGGGACAAGGTGCAGGAAGGCGATGACCTTTATACCTATCAGGTTGAAGACTACACTGCAGAGGAATCCCGTCTCCAAGGAGAAGTGCAGCGCATTCAGGAAGAAATATCAGCCGTCGAGGACTATATCGATCAACTGGAGGCCTATGATATCCCTGATCCCTCATCTCCAACAAACCGTTCCACTTCTTCCTTTTTCGGAGAAGACAGGAATGCCTCCGAGGAAGAAAGCACTTCTTCCCCGGATTCTTCTATAGAAGCGGAGTACCTCAAAAAGGAGGAACTTGCCAGACAGCAGGCCGAACTTTCCAAACAGCAGGGGCTGCTTGAAATGGCGGAAGACCAGCTGGACCAGCTCCAGGAAACGGGAGAACAGATTACAGTCACCAGCCAGTTTTCAGGAACCGTCACCGATATCGATGAAGAACTCAACGCTCCTATCCTTACGATGAAGTCCGCCAATCTCGTATTGGAAGGCGAAATCCAGGAAGAAGACCGGACACAGGTGGAAGAAAACTTAACCGTTGAGATCTTTGTACCCGAGCTTGAACTGGAAACGACCGGAACGGTAACCCGGGTGGACGAATTCCCGGAACAGACAGACCTCGGCGGGAAGAGCCGGTATCCATTCATCGTGACACTGGAAGATGCGGATGAACAGCTTCTTCCCGGCTACCATGCGGAGATGCAGGTGATCACAGCGGAAGCACCGCAAGCCGTCGCTGCCCTGGACGGTGCCTTGACGACGGAAGAAAATCTGTACGCCTGGATCATGAATGAAGAGGGCATCCTGGAACGCCGGGAAGTGACAACCGGCATGGAGGAGGACGGACTTGTCCAAGTCGTATCCGGCCTCGAGGACGGGGAGTGGATGGCCGTTGCACCGAAGGACGAATTCCGTAACGCCTCTGTTTTTCTGACCTCTATGCAGGCGGAGGACCTTCCTGTCAAAGACCTGATGGAACTGGATCAGTCAACGATGCTCAATTACGGACTTCTCGGACTTTTATCGAGGTAGTCATACAAAGAAGACGGCCGCCCGCGGCCGTCTTCTGCTTGTAGAAAACCCCCGTGTTTTTTACTGCTTCAAGGAACCGGTCAAGACGCTTTGGCAGCCGGTCCATATCCCACACATTCCAAGCCATATGTATTGCATCTTTTACGTGTCCATGGGACGATAAAAGATAAATAAACCGTTGACTTTAAAGGGGGCCCACAATGAAATTAAGTGTATTGGATCAGTCCCCTGTTTTAGCTGGGACAGACCCACAGGAAGCATTAAGACAAACAACCGAATTAGCAAAATGGACCGACCAGCTCGGGTATCACAGGTTCTGGGTATCCGAACACCACAGCACCGGCAGCCTTGCGGGGTCTTCACCGGAAATCCTCGCCGCTCACCTGGCTGCTCATACAGACACCATACGAATCGGCAGCGGAGGCGTGCTTCTGCCGCATTACAGCCCGTTTAAAGTAGCTGAATCCTTCCGTGTTCTTGAGACCCTTCATCCGGACCGGATTGATCTGGGGGTCGGCCGGGCACCCGGAGGCCTGCCGAACATCAACCTTGCCTTGAATAAAGGGAACGTCCCCAATGTGGAAGGCTATCCTGCACAGGTTGAAGAACTGATCGCTTATCTGCATGGGCACGACCCGCACGGAATGGGGATACAGGCGACACCAACAGGCGAAACTGCACCACCGGTATGGATGCTCGGTTCCAGCGGGACGAGCGCGCGGGTGGCCGGAGAGCTGGGAGCTTCGTATTCCTTTGCCCACTTCATTAATGGCCGGGGCGGCACAAGAGCGATGGAGCGTTATTTCAACCATTTCACCCCTTCACTGCAGCAGACCGAACCGGACGCCAATGTTTCTGTTTTCGTCGTATGTGCAGAAACGGATCAGCGCGCCGAGTATTTAGCATCAAGCCTGGATCTTGCCCTTCTTCAAATTGAAAAAGGCGGAAGGCGCACCCACTTCCCTACACCGGAAGAAGCTCTTTCCCACTCCTACACGGTCTTTGAAGAGGAGCGCATCGCCGATAACCGTAAAAGGATGATTGTCGGATCGATCGAGCGGGTGAAGGAAGAAATTGAGGAACTGGCTTCCCTTTACCAGGTAGATGAAATCATCGTCAATACGATTGTCACTCCATTTGAGGAGCGGCTGAAATCCTACGAACTGCTCGCCGGCGCTTTTGAACTGTCCACTTCCACCACTATGACCTGAGGTCGTAGTGGTTTTTTTTATGCTTTTCTCCACTTCCTATTGATTTCCACTCTGCATGTGCCGATGTATATAGTTGTCAGACATCTCTTTCATAACGAAGGAAATGATGTCAGCGGATTTTATACAGAGGAGTGAAATAGTTGAAGCGTTCGACCTTATTTATCGTCCTATTTCTGTTTAGTTTTCTTATATCCGGCTGCAGCAGTGGTTCTGCTGAAGGAACGGAGGAGTCTGGAATCAGTGCAGGTCTGCTTGTCACTGAAAGCGGTCTCGGAGATGATTCTTTCAGTGACTCCGCTTTTCAGGGCCTTGAGCAGGCCCGCGATGAGTTGAATATAACGTTTGATTACCGTGAACCTTTTGACCAGAATTATGAAGCTCATGCCCGCGATCTGATTGAACAGGGGCACGATGTCATTATCGGTCTCGGGTATAACTCACAGCCGGCTGTCGATCAGCTGGCCGCCGAATTCCCTGACCAGGATTTCGTTTTGATTGATGCCGTTTCTGATCAGCCCAATGTATCATCCATCACTTTTAAGGAAGATGAAGGAAGCTACCTGATCGGTTTCATTGCCGGCATGAAATCCAAAAGTGGTGTCGTAGGATTCATTGGAGGAGAAAACATTCCTGTCGTAAACCGGTTTGAAGAGGGATTCACAAAAGGAGTTCTGGAAGCCGCTCCCGACGCCGAAATATTGGTCAGCTATGCAGATACCTTTGATGATGACCACAAAGGCGCTTCTCTTGCGGCGGAGATGATCGATCAGGACGCCGATTATATTTTTCCAGCTGCCGGCTTTACAGGTATTGGCGTTCTGAAGGAAGCTGAAAAACAGGACATCTACGCTTTCGGAGTGGATAGTGATCAATTTTATACGGCGGAAGAATCCGTCGTGACATCCATGCTTAAAAACGTCAATGTCGCCTTATATGGTGTGATGGAACAGTTGTCTGAAGGAGAAAAGCTGGACGGCAGCGCCCGTACACTCGGGCTTGAGGAAAACGGTGTGGGTCTTGCCCCCATCCGCCTGATCGATTTAAACGATCAGGAAGAGAAAACGCTCCAAAAAGCTATGGGGCAGTAAAACGAGGAGGAAAACAAATGAGTATCAGCCGCAGACTATTTGTCATGACTTTGCTGCCTCTGGTGTTGTGTATTATTTTAATCGGTGTGATTGTGTATCAAATGATCGGATTACAGCGCTCTACGAATGAAGATATTCAGGTGCTCCTTGATGGTAAGGAGCTTCACGGACAGCTCGTCCGTGTAGAACAGGCCTTGACGACATATGGCTACAACCCTTCCGAAGCTTCCAAGCAGGAAGCCTTCACCCAGGTGCAGCAGACGAGGCAGCTGTTTCAGACGGTGGAGCCGCTCATTGTCACCGATACACAGCGGCAGTGGTTTGACCAGGCCCAGGCGAAATTCAACGATTGGGAGAGCCTGGCCACGGAAGCATTGAATACCGATGACACGAATGAGATTCAGCGGCAGGCATCACGGACAGCCGGGTTAATCAATGATGTGTACATGCTTCAGCGGGAATCACAGGCATGGTATGAAAACAAAATGGAGGCACAGCAACAGACGATCGGTCAGTTGATTCTGTTCACCATCATTGCGGCCGTTATCTTAATTATCGGCACCTTGTACTCCACCTTCCGCCTGACCGCACATATCGCCCGCCCCGTCCGCCAGCTGGCCGCCCAGGCTGCTGATGTGGCCGGAGGGAACTTGACAGTGAACATCGAAGACGATCCGAAGAAAAACGATGAAATCGGACAACTGACCCAATCCTTCCGTGTCATGGTGGAGAATCTTCAGGAAACGGTTCAGTCCGTAGACGAAATCGGACAGAGCGTCAAAACGTTCAGTTCCAGGTTGAATCAGGAAATGAACGGCCTTTCGGAAATATCCAGCCAGGTGGCTCATTCAACGGATGAACTGGCTCAGGGGAGCCAGTCGATCTCCAACGACGTTCAGGATGCCGCTGTATTGATGGAGGATCTGGACGACCGCTTTGCGAAGAACCGTCATGACGGACAAGAATCCAGGGAAATCAGTACACAAGCCCTTCATTCTGTTGAGGAAGGACAGAACAGTCTGATGAATCAGCGGACCTTGATGGATCAAAATACGGCTTCTTTAGCAAAAGTCGAAACATCGGTGCACCAATTCATCCAATACACTGATCAAATTGAATCGACCGTACACCTTGTGAACGATATCGCCAGCCAGACCAACCTGCTTGCCTTGAATGCAGCCATTGAAGCTGCACGTGCAGGAGAGCATGGAAAAGGATTTGCCGTTGTCGCAGAGGAAGTGCGCAAATTGGCCGATCAATCCACCGCTGCAACAGCAGACATCTCCGATATGGTGTCACAAATCCGGAGCGGCGTGGATACGATCCGCCGGGAAATGACAGAAACTGTCCAGGTGACAGAGCAGCAGAACACGTCTGTGTCTGCATCAAAAGCCGCCTTTGACCAGATCAGTACGTATGTCCATACGATCGACCAGCACCTCGAAGCCCTCGTACAGGGACTCGATCAGTCCCGTCACCAGAGCACAAATGTTCATGCGGCTTTTGAAAACGTAAGCAGTGTCATCCAGCAGACCGCAGCAGGAACCGAGGAAATCTCGGCTTCTACGGTGGAGCAGCAGTCCGCCTTCCAGCAGCTGCTATTGGAAAGTGAACAGTTGGAAACGATGATCGGCCAATTGAATGAACAAATCCAGCAGTTTCAATGGCAGAAGGAACCGGAAACGACTCCCCCACATGCCGATGAGGAAAACATCACCGCTTCAGCTTCCTGAAGCGGTGTTTTTTTACCGCCGCTTCGGACGGCCGGCAGGACGCTCAAGGGAGCGCAGGTCTTCATCTACATTCATGACCTTCTGTTCCACCATCCGTCGGGCATCCTCCACTCCTTTGTTATAAAAGAAAGGCCCCATTTCCTCTGCCATCTGATGAACCCATTGATCGGCCGCCAAATCGCCAATGACCTCCCCACGTTCAAGCTCAAACCACTCTTTAATACGTTCAGCCATGTATTCCTGTTGTTCTTTCTTCAACTTCACAACCATCCCCCCTTTTCCCTCTATCCTATCACACCATCCCGGTGACACAGACCGCTTTATTCGGCTTCTCAGGACGGATATGGATGCAGACGTCCCGGAACCCTGCCTGCACCAGCATCGCCTTCATCTGGCCTCCGAGGATATGTGTGGTATCATCTCCCGCCCCCTCTTCGTGAGGACGGAGCGTTAAGGCTATTCTTCCGTTTTGGTTCATGTTTGTATACAAATGGGCGAGTATCTCTTCCGGATCTTCCCAGAAGGTGACATTGTTAACGGCATAGACTTTATCCATCGCACGGTGGAAATGGACCAGGTCTTCAGCCTGCCCGTGAATGACACCCACCTGCGCAGCATTATTGAAGCTCCGCCATTTATGCAGCACCGTTTCGACCATCACCTCGGATGGATCCAAGGCGTAAAGGTGGAGTCCCTGGATTCTGGATGCCTGCTCTAACGCTTCTCCTGCTCCACATCCGATTTCAAGAACTTCCTCTTCTTTCTGCAGATCCAGAAACGATAGTGTCCACGCGTTCAGCTTTTCATTTTCTTTTTCCATAAAACGTCCGGCAAGCTTCCCCATCCAGCCGGACGGCCTTGCGAAATGTTGATACAGCATCGGTTCCCTCTCCTTCCTTTCCCGCTTCTTGTACCCGTCTTCAAGAACAGGTATGCCTATTGGTGAAAAGGGTTTAGTTTCCTTCCCGGGCGTTTGTTTGTATGATAGATGACAGAGACCTGTACTTATTTTTTTATAAAATGATCCTAAGGGGGAAAATCATGAAAAAGTGGAGCATTCTTATGCTGCTGATCACACTAGTACTGGCTGCCTGCAGTGGCGGCGGGTCCCAGGAAGAAGCATGGAAGGATATGTCCTGGGAAACCATTGAAGAAGAGGCCGACGGCACGGAGGTGCGTCTCTATATGTGGGGCGGCGATGAAGGGATCAACCGCTACATTGATGAATGGGCGGCTCCGCGCCTGAAAGAAGCACACAACATAACTCTGGAGCGTGTTCCTATGGATGCGGCGGAAATACTCCAAAAACTTCAGACAGAGAAACAGGCCGGAAAACAAGACGGCCCGATCGATGTGATCTGGATCAATGGGGAGAACTTTAAAAATGCCAAAGAAAACGAACTGCTGGCAGGATCGTTTACAGACAAGCTGCCTGCTTTCAATGAATATTACGACACAGATGATCCAGCTTTCCAGACCGATTTCGGAACATCTGTAGAAGGCATGGAAGCCCCGTGGGGCAAAGTCCAGTTCGTCTTTCACTATGACGCCGACCGGATCAGTGAGCCTCCTTCCTCTTTTGAGGAACTGCAGAACTGGATTCATGACAATCCAGGAAAGTTCACTTATCCGCGAGCGGAGGACTTTTCCGGGAATGCTTTCTTACGCCACGTCTTATATGCCAAGGCGGAAGAGCCATCAGATATTTATGAGAATCCCTTGAATGAAGCTGATATTCAGCCGGCGGCGGATCGCACATGGGCTTATCTCAAGGATATTCAGCCGGATTTATGGCGTTCCGGTGATCACTACCCGAATGACTTAACAGAGCTGGATCGTTTATATAGTCAAGGAGAAGTCTTGATGACGATGGGCTACAATGAGTCCCGTGCGGAATCCTTGGTCGCTGATGGGGTGTTCCCGGAATCCACCCGTTCGTTCGTCCTGGAACCAGGTTCTATTGGAAATACACACTTTTTGAGCATTCCCTTCAATAGTTCCAATCCGCCCGGAGCGCTGGCTGCCATTAACTTCCTGCTTTCACCGGAAGCCCAGCTGGCCAAATTCAAGCCGGATTACTGGGGGGAAAACACCACGATCAGCATAGATCAACTACCCGAAGATATGAAACAGCAATTTGAAGCGGTGGATAGAGGAGACAGCGTTCTTTCCACAGAAAAGCTGGAGGAAAGCTTTCTCCCTGAATCAGAAGCCGCCTACGTCGAATGGATGAAAGAGCAGTGGTTTGATGAAGTCGTTCAACCTTAAACATTCTCTCCTTTTCCTGCCGGCTGTCCTGTTTATGCTCCTTCCTCTTTACGGGCTCCTGACAGCTGTCTTGAACAGCTTTGGCCGGCACAGAGGATGGACACTGGACTATTACCGGCAGATCTTTGAATCCAACCGTTTTGTCACGTCTCTTGTTTTCAGCCTGCAGACAGCCTTGATCGCCACCCTGTTGTCCATTCTTATCGGGATCGCTTTCACACGCAGTTTTTATCCCATCCTGGAAAAAATGGCACCAAGGGTGAGTGTATGGATTCCGATGCTGTTCCCGCACTTTGTCTGGGGCTACATGGTCATTCTCCTTCTTTCAGAAACCGGAGTGGCCGCTCAGCTGTTCACGGCTGCCGGATGGATTTCTGACCCGCAGCAATTTCCGATACTCACAAGGGACCCGAACGGAATCGGCATCATCTTAACCTATGTATGGAAAGAGGTTCCCCTTGTCATCTTGATGCTGCTGCCGGTCTATGCCTCGATCCGGCCGGAATACTATGCACTCATCGATACACTTGGGGGGTCGGTTTGGAACAGAATCACAGCGGTTGAACTGCCTCACCTGCTTCCGGTTCTGATGGAGACAAGCCTGATCATTTTCTCATTCACCTTATCGGCTTATGAAGTACCTGCTCTGTTGGGAACCACGTTTCCGGAGATGGTCTCCGTACTCAGCTATGACTGGTTTTACGGAAGCTCCTGGCAGAAACGTCCACTGGCGTTTGCCGCTATGGTCAGCATCAGCCTCGTCCTGCTGGTTCTGTCCTTTATCGGATACGGGTACTTAAGCAAAGCCAGATGGAGAGCTATGAGAGGAAGTCGTTCATGAAGCAGAATTCACGTTTATTTTTAGTGCTTACGCTCCTGTTTTTCCTTATACCGCTCCTCATACTGGCCGCTCAGAGCTTCAGTGCGCCGTGGCGGTTTCAAACAGGCGCCGGACTGGACTGGGAGCTTCGCAGCTATGAACAGCTGCTGCAGAACCCGATGCTCTGGAAAGCTACATTCACATCGATATGGATCGGATTCATCGTCCTGCTCCTGAATGTATTGATCGGTGTGTCCACCGGCAAAGCGCTCGCCACCGTCCCATTGAAAGGAAAACCCTGGGTGGAGGCTTTACTGCTGTCACCGATTCTTATCCCGGTCCTTGCGATCGCCATGGGGCTCCACATCTTTATGATCCGTGCCGGATTGGCGGATACAGCACTTGGTGTCATCATCATCCACCTTGTACCGACCGTCCCTTACAGCATTAAAGTATTTCACAACAGTTACCAGCAGATTGGACGGGCGATGCTTGAGCAGCCTCACATCCTCGGTGCCGGATTTTTCAGGCAGCTGTTCACGGTTGAGCTGCCTCTCTTGAAACCGGCGCTTCGAAGTGTCACTTTTTTAACCATTGTCATCAGTCTGAGCCAGTACGCAATCACAGCCGTTATTGGCGGAGGACGTGTGCTGACGCTGCCTCTCGTATTCTTTCCATTCCTGGAAAATGCGGATGCTTCCGTCATGTCTGCGTTTTCCCTCTGGTTTGCTGTCATACCCGTTGGGATGTATTTCCTGGTGGAAGCTGTCATCCTTCTGCTTCCCTACTCTCGCCTGCCTTGGAGGAATAAAAGATGAGCCCGACTACATTAGAAGTGAAGCAATTGAAAAAAAGCTTTCAAGAAGACCTGATTTTGAACGGTCTTTCCTTTCAATTAAAGAAAGGGGAAATCCTCAGCGTTGTCGGTCCTTCTGGAAGCGGAAAAACAACGCTTCTCCGTGTCCTTGCCGGCCTCGAAACCCCTACACACGGGTCCCTCTGGATGAACGGTAAGGACATTACAGCTACAAAAGCCAACCGGCGGGATATCAGTCTCGTATTCCAGCAGCCGCTTCTGTTTCCCCATATGACAGTAGAAGAAAATATTGTCTATGGAGCGAAAGTATCTAAGAAATATGACAAACAGAAAGTAGAGAGACTGCTTGAAGCGATTGGAATGAGCCGGTATAGAAATTATTTCCCTTCGGAAATCTCCGGCGGTCAGCAGCAGCGGACAGCGCTTGCCCGCGCCATGGCGACTGAACCGGAAGTGATACTTTTTGATGAACCGTTCAGCAGCCTGGATCCATCGCTTAGGCAGGACCTGCGCTACTGGGTCAGAGATTTCCTCGTGGAACAGAAAACGACAGCCTTGTTCGTCACTCATGATATGGAAGAAGCTATGATCATGGGAGACCAGATTGCCGTCTTTCAGGATGGAGAGTTTCAACAGATTGGAGAAGCATCTGTCCTTCATCATCATCCTGCCAATCAAAAAGTCGCTTCCTTCATGGGCGGCCACCTGATCCTGAATGAAAACGAATTTGTCCCACTGGGGGACATACAGCTTTCCCCGGGCTATGAAGACGGAGAGACACGCACCTTCCAAGGGCGGATGGAGCACCTGACCTACCAGCACGGACGTCCAGTGGCTCATATCAACGTTCCCGCCCTGGGCTCCAGAGTGGCGTTACCCGTTCAACAGGTTACAGCGGATACAGAAGAAGTCACTCTGCACATCCCGAATTCCCGCATTCAACGATTTGAGGTGAACCATCATGAATAAAAAAACTCTGCTCCGTTCGCTTTTGTTCCTGACGATTTTCATTGCGGCGGCCTGGTTTGCCCGAAGCCGGTTTAACGTCGATCCACAAAACATCCGTGCCTACATCCTGTCGTTCGGCAGTATCGGCCCGCTCATTTTTATGGGATTGTATGCCATCGGCCCCATTGTCGTCTTTCCAACCTCCGTGCTTTCCTTGGCAGCAGCCTTTGCCTACGGCCTGTGGCCGGGTATGCTGTACATTGTCATCGGAGCGACCGGGGCAGGAATCACCGGATGGGTGATGGGGCGCTTCTTCGGGGATTCCGTGTTGAAGTTCCATCAGTCCAAGTGGGCTTCTTCCATCTATGAGCGTATGAAAGGACAAGGATTTTTATATGTATTTGTCCTCAGGCTCATCCCGCTTGTCGGATTTGATATCCTCAGTTATTTATCAGGGATGACGCGGGTGAAACTGCCATCCTTTATCCTGGCCACAGTCCTCGGCATGCTGCCCGGCACATTCGCCTACAGTCTTGTCGGTACCAGTCTTGCCAGCGGGGACAGGACATTGATTTTCGCCGCGCTGAGCGTTTTTGCCCTTATTCTAGTAACGACATACCTTTTCCGGAATAAAGTACGTTCCTGGTTGAAGATTTAACCATAAGAAAAGCCTTTGAACCATCCCTCCTCGGCATACGGTTCAAAGGCTTTTTTATTTGTATTTCGCCATAAATTCACGATCGATCTTCTGCTTCAACTGCCATGCTTTGTGATTATGTGCATGCACAAGTCCATAAATCAAAAAACCTTTCCGATCTCCAGTGGAAAGAATATACAAAGCTTTCTTTTGAGGCACGAAGGCTTCCAACGGCTCGTGATGGAAGAAATTCTTTACGTTTTCCCATAAAACCGGTCCCTGGCGCACGGCATAAACGCCGCTTTTCGGGAGGTCAGGATCGGTTTCCAGCGTGACACAATCTCCCGCCCCGAACAAATAGTCATAGTTCTTGAACTGCAGTGTTCGTGACACAAAAGCAAAACCACGATCATCCACATCCAGCCCTGCCCGCGTAAATATGGCATCCCCGACAGCTCCGCCCAGCCAGAGGACACCGGTGTGACGGATCTTGTTCCCTCTGCTCGTCTCAATGCTGGAATCCGTGACGGCTTCCACCTCTTCATTTTCCCACACCCGGACACCTTTTTTCTTCAGGATATGCTTCATCCGCGCCCGGACCCATTTAGGAGTATCCGGCAGAAGAGGTCCTGAAGTAACGAGACGTACCTGCCCCGGCCGCTGATGCATATTTTTATAAGACTGGATGGAAAGGGCCAGTTCCGTTCCGGCCGCTCCCCCTCCGACAATCAAAGGCTGAGGGGTTTCCCGTAAATCCTTCATGCGTTCAGTGAAAAGGTAGTTCGGTTTAATGGACTGGGCGGCCGTATGCTCGACGGACTCCGGCAGGCTGCGTGAGCCGATATCAAAACTGGCGGCATCAAAAGGGTACACGCTCCCATCATGGCAGATGATCTTCTTTTGTTCCGGTCTGATCATCACAGCTGTCTTCTGAATCAGCTGCACTCGAGCTCTTTTCGTGAGTGGACGAAGGTCGACTCTCGTGTCTTCTTCTGTATAGATCCCTTCGGTAAAGCCGGAAAACATACCGGAATAATATTGATAGGGGGATGGTGTGATGAGGCACACATCCACATCAGGCAGGCCGTGTTCAGCCATCTGCTTGAGCACTTCCAAATGCGCATGACCGGCGCCGACAAGCAGCAATCGTTTGGACATCCTTCCACCTCCTTATAAAAAACGCCCACATGGAACCAGCCATGTGGACGCTCACCCATTATAGGCTTGCCTGTAGGAATTCCTGCACTTCTTCCGGCGTTTTAGCATCCGCACTGTGCAGATGAGCGGTCTTTTGACCATTTTGGAAAACCATCAGACTAGGAATGCCCATAACTTCGTACTTTTCAGCCAGTTCAGGAAGCTGGTCACGGTTCACATCGTACCAGTGGTAACCATTATATTCCTCGATAATCCCACCGATAAACATGTCCATGCGGCGGCAGTCCGGACACCAGTCCGCCTGGAATTTCACGATGACCGGCTGTTCACTGGCAATCGTTTCGTTAAATTGATCCACGCTTTGAATAGATTCCATTCCTATCAATCTCCTTTAAGCAAGCTCTACCCTCATGATAATCAAATCACGCTCAATTGTCTTACTTTCCGCTCACGGCTGCTAGTCCTTGTATTCCACACGACCGAGCAGCCAGGCAGCAAGCAGTCCTGCAAGGAAAGTGACGATACTGACGATGAGAAGTCCTGTCGATTCAGGAACCCCGGGAAAGATGACAAACACGGAACCGATCACAAGCCCGATAATGACAGCAAAGGTTCCGGACGTGTAATTTTCCAGGAAAAACTTCACGATTTTACTCATAGAAACCAAGCCAATCAGAATACCTAATCCGACCACGGCGATGATATCGATGCGGAAATCCGAAATGCCTGAAGTCACGGTTGTGTACACACCGATAATCAGAAGGATGAACGATCCGCTGATGCCGGGAAGAATCATCGCACTGCTGGCAATCCATCCGGAAAAGAACAGCAGCAGGTATCCGGACAGTGTGATTTCCTCCATTGCCGTCGTTTCCGATGTCTGGAAGATGGCCATGGAAGCCACCACAGCGGCACCCATCAACAGCAGAATATAGTGCTTCGCTTGAAATTTATTTTTCATGTCTGCTTTATGGGTCAAATAGGGAAGCACCCCGATAATCAATCCAAGAAAGAAAAACTGCGTCGGACCCGGGTAATGTTCAAACAGCCATTCAATGACGCTGGCCAGCAGCGCGATGGAAGTGACGATCCCAATACCGAGCGGCAGCAGAAACTTCAAATGTTTTTTCCATTCCTTACTGAAAAATCCGTTGATGGCCTCAATCAAACGATCATAAATCCCCAGAACTACAGCAATCGTGCCTCCACTGACGCCGGGAACAACATCGCTGGCTCCCATGAGAAGACCACGGTAAATATTTCTCCATTCCCACATGTTTCTTTACTCCTTTTTCACAGGCAGATATTTTATAGTCATTCTTTAAGCTTCCATCATACCTTGTCTTGAAGAAAAATACAAAAAGCAAAAGGCCCGGTTTCCCGGACCTTTTTTCATGCATCAGGCAGATGTTTTTTCCTTCTCTCTCTTCCCTTTTTCAAGAGCGGCCTTATCAGCACGCAGTGCCTTGTAAAGGGAAACAACCATGAGAATCATGATGAAGGAAAACGGGAAGGCGGCAGAAATCAGAGCATTCTGGAGCGCCTGCAATCCTCCGGAATACAACAGCACAGCCGCCATGGAAGACTGGACGATCCCCCATGCGAACTTCACCATTGTCGGGGGAGTGAGCGACCCGTTCGTCGTCTGCATGCCCAGCACAAAGGTTGCAGAGTCTGCAGATGTAATAAAGAACGTTCCAATCAGTGTCATAGCAATAATAGAAAGAATCAAACCTAATGGATAGTTATCAAACATTCCAAACATCACCTGTTCGGTAGCCAGTCCGGCCAGGTCGGCATCTCCTGACTGCTGCACTTTAATCGCCGAGGAACCGAAGGTGGAAAACCAAAGGAATCCGACAACCGACGGGACCAGAAGGACACCGGACAAGAATTCCCGGATGGTACGTCCTTTGGACACACGGGCAATAAAAATTCCGACAAACGGAGACCAGGCGATCCACCAGGCCCAGTAGAAGACGGTCCAGTCGTTGATCCATGCACGGTTTTCCTCATTATTCGGAGCCAGACGGAAACTCATCGTCGGCAGATTCTGCAAGTACGCCCCGATCGTATCCGTAAACATGTTCATAATGAAGAGCGTCGGCCCGACAATCAGCATAATGACAAGAAGAGCCAGCGCAAGGAACATGTTCGTATTACTTAAGTATTTAATCCCTTTGCTCAACCCTGTATAGGCTGACATCATGAACAGAACGGTAACAATCCCGATAATGATCAGCTGCACTCCAAAGGAATCCTCAATGGGAGTCAGGTAGGTCAGGCCGCCATTAATCTGAGCGGCACCGAAACCAAGGGTTGTCGCTACACCTACAATAGTGGCGAAGACGGCAATGATGTCGACCAGCTTGCCGAGCGGCCCCTTCATTTTATCTCCAAATATCGGCTCGAGTGTGGAGCTGATCAAAGCGGGAGCTCCGCGTCTGAATTTAAAATACGCAAGGACCAAGGCGACGATCGCGTAAATGCCCCACGCATGCACGCCCCAGTGGAAATAGACAAAACGCATGGATTCATTCAACGCCGCTGCTGTACCGGTTTCCGCTGTGGGTGCATTGTTAGCGTAGAAAAATATCGGTTCCGCAGCCCCCCAGAAGACAAGACCGATCCCCATGCCTGCACTGAAAAGCATGGCAAACCAAGTAGCATAATTATAATCCGGGGTGTCGCTTTCCTTTCCGAGCTTCATTTTACCGTACGGGCTGAATATCATATAAAGACAAAAAACGACGAATCCTGTAACGATTAATAAGTAATACCATCCAAAGTGAACAGAGATGTAAGACTGGATTTCACCTGTAATGGATTCCAGACTTCCCGGGGCCCATGCCCCCCAGATGACGGAAAATAATGCGATGGCCAGTGTAACCCAGAATACCGAGGTAACTTTTTGCATAATTTGCTCCTTTCTTCCTAAATAATGGTCATAGAGGATATGAAATGCGGGGAAAAAGTTGGGTCCTGCATAATTATCGAATACCCAAACCTAGAAAAATTAAACAATTGTCGTCATTTCCTGCATAAAAAAACAGCCCTTAAGATGAATAAGGACTCCTCGGATCAAAGTGTACCAGATTTTCCCGTAAACTCAAAAAAACGTCAAAAGCCGACAAATCCATACGGTCCAAGTCAACCTCCAAAGTTGGGTTCTTGAAGAACTATGCACATGTGAGCCCTTATGACTACCCTTATTTTTCCATAAATCATCTGCTACAATGAACAAAAATAAGGAGGTGGATGATGTTAAAAGGACAGTTAGTCGAACTGCGTCCAGTCGGAAGACATGACTTGGACCATTTATACAGATGGGCGAATGACGAACAGCTGGCCGACCTGGGTCACGGCAGCTCTTCCGCCTATCAAAACAACAACCCGAAGGAAGATATCGAAGCGTTTTACGAAAAAAACCTGACCCATCAGGCGTTATGGGAAAAAGGCCGTGTCTTTATTGTGTACACCATCGGCACGAACGTTCCGATTGGAAAATGCGATTACAGAGAACTAAACCCGGTCACACGTGCAGCGGAGGTGGGAATCAGCATCGGCGAGCGTGCCTACTGGGGACAGGGCTATGGACAGGATGTCTTATCCACCCTTTTAAAGCACCTGTTCTATACGTTGAACCTCGAGCGTGTGCAGATGGATACGTGGAGCGGCAACACCCAGGCCCTGCGGCTTTATGAGAAAGCGGGCTTCGTCGAAGAAGGACGTTTGAGGAAGAATGAATTCGTCCAGGGCTCTTATTATGATACGGTCCTTCTCGGTATGCTTAGAAATGAATTTGAAGCATAAAGAGAGACAAAGGTTTCCCAAGGAAAATGTAGGGAATTATATACACAACACCTCAGACCCTGCCCCTTTTTTTCTCACGTCATTCTTATGAAAGGAGACGACGATGAAAGATCACCTGAAAAACCCTGTATTCCTCATTTCCGCTTCTGTCATTCTCGTTCTTGTCGTAATTGGAGCGGTCAACCCGGAAGGTTTTGGTGCTGTAGCCGGAACCTTATTCGAATTCACAACCATCAATTTTGGCTGGTTTTACTTAATTTCTGTATTCGGCTTCGTCATTTTCCTTGTTGGACTTGGCTTAAGCAAATACGGAAAAATTAAAATCGGTCCGCCCGATTCCAAGCCGGAATTCCCATTCTTTACTTGGATCGGCATGCTTTTTTCCGCCGGTTTTGGTGTAGGCCTCGTTTTCTGGGGCGTTGCTGAACCGATGAGCCATTTCTTTGAAACACCGTTTTCTGAAATGGAAGCTCAGACAGAGGAAGCGGCGCGTGTCGCAATGGGCTACTCCTTCTTCCACTGGGGAGTCAACCAATGGTCCGTATTCACTATCGTCGGGCTGCTGATTGCTTTCCTGCAGTTCCGTAAAGAAAAAGACGGTTTGGTATCTACAGCCCTTGAACCTGTTCTCGGAAAGTCAAAGCCTGTCAAATACACCATCGACTCCCTTGCCGTGATTGCTACAGTCATGGGCATAGCGACTTCCCTCGGACTCGGCATCCTGCAGATGAATGGAGGATTGAATGCCGTCTTCGGCGTACCTAATAACACCACGATACAGCTTGTCATCACAGGCGTGCTTTTAATCTTATACTTAACCTCCTCCAGTACAGGGCTTGATAAAGGAATCAAGTGGCTCAGTAATTTGAATCTCGGCCTCTGTCTGCTGCTGCTTTTGTTCGTTTTCATTGCCGGTCCTACGGTTTTCATTTTAAACAGCTTCACCCTTGGTCTCGGAGATTATATTACGAACTTTGTGACCTACAGCCTGCGTCTCACCCCTTATGAGGGAGGGACATGGCTGAGAGAGTGGACGATCTTCTACTGGGCTTGGGTCATTGCCTGGTCCCCCTTCGTCGGTGCCTTTGTAGCCCGTGTTTCGCGTGGGAGAACGATCCGGGAATTCATCTTCGGTGTTCTCGTTGTCCCCCCACTCATTGCCTGTTTGTGGATTGCAACCTTCGGAGGAACCGCTTTAAACAGCGATCTGAATAATGGAACACAAATTGCACAGGCCGTCAGCAATGACGTCACCGTGGCTCTTTTTGAAACCTATGAGTTTCTTCCGCTGACCGGAATCCTGTCGCTGCTGTCCATCTTCCTGATTGCTACGTTTCTAATAACATCGGCAGACTCAGCAACCTACATCCTTGCCAGCATGACGACGAACGGCAGTCTCACTCCTGCCCTTTTCATTAAGATTGTCTGGGGAGTACTGATGGCGGCCATCGCTGGTGTTCTATTGGTAGCTGGAGGTCTCGATGCGCTGCAGACAGCCTCTCTCGTATCGGCCCTGCCGTTCACGGTGATTATTATTCTCTTTATCTACGCCTTCCTGAAGATCATACGAAAGGAACCGCTCCCGCAGCGGAAGTATGATTCCAACGAAGACAACAGTCATAAAAAGAATGCATAGATCAAAAAAACAGCTGCCCTGCAAAGGACAGCTGTTTTTCTTATTCAACCGATTCCTGGATCACCAGGATCATACATCACTTCTGCGTTTCCAGCTCTGCTGTCCTGAATTTCATTCATAAGGGCGGACGAGGATGAAAAAAGAGAAAACATGAGAACGAAACCAACCATTGACGTTTGAAATGCTTTTTTCATTTTCAAAGCCTCCTAACAGGTTTTTAAACGTTTCATATACTCCAACGGGACACGGGCGAAAAAGTGATCGCCCCTTTCCTTAATAAAGCGCGTATAGGAACGATAAAGCATGTCCATATCCTCGTTCACATAACCGAGGTAGCTTTCCTGAAAAGGCGTAGGGGATGGAAGGGATTCCAATGCCTGACGGGCCTTTTCCAAGCGGCCTTCCGCCAGATCCAGGTGAGCCTGTTCCACGACATCCGTCGTTGATACGCCGGCTGTACGATGATGAAAGGCGGAAATGAACGGGATGGTGTGAACACGGATCATATCCGCAAAAGAAGATAATTCGTACTGATCAGCAATCGCCAGTGCTTTCGTCAGTGGATCCATAGCCGAATCGTAGCCGTTGAACAGCTGACAAAGAGCAAGAATGAAATACATACGGCTTTTCCGGCGCGGCGAAAGCTCCGTATTGATCATTTTGTAGGCATGCCGGCTGGCTAGAATCGGGTTGTCTGTTTTCCAATAATGGTGAAATAAAAGCTCCTGATACCGCTGATTGAGATAGTAGTACATCAATGGCTCATCCACGCTGGCCAAAGCACGGTCACAATCGTCGATGTATTTGTCCAGGGCTGTAAAAACTTTCAGATCATAATAAGCATAAATCATGAGAAAGAGATGAAGGCAGTGCAGGGAAGGATGACTGCATTGATACTGCTGCAGCAGGGTCAACTGCTCCCTTGACACGGGGGTTTCCACGCGTTGGAGCAGAAGGTTGTAAAGCGGAAGGACTTCCTGATGTATGTAAGGAGAATGGAGCACGACAGCTAAGTCCTCGAAGAAATCATTCATATAAAAGAATTCAAGGCAGGCCAGCTGATCATCGATGTGAGTCGGAAAATCACCAAGAATAACATCTCTTGTACGAAGCAGCGCTTCTTTTTGAGAGTGGATTTTAAGATTTTCCAGGTAAATCATGTACAACGAGGATGTATGCCGCATATGCAGGCTGGCCAACGGTCTCGGCTCTATTAATTGGTGATCCTTCATCAGTCCAAGGACTCCTCTCCTATATCTATTACCATTTTATTGAAAATTCTGCCATTTGTCTATATAAAGTTGAAGCACTGTTCAATCTTTAACCATCGATGATGCAGATTAAAAAATGGTTGAGGTAAGGAACCAGACGTTCCATAGAACAAGACTGTAGACAATCATTTTCTCACTGGGCGATCCCGTACGGAATGTAAGGAGGAACTGCTGATGCTTCTTAGAAAACGGATAAAAAAGCGGAATGCCTTTTTTCGTCAAGTAGTCACCGAACAAGTGAGAAATGACGCCGACCACCAGCCCGGCAGCAAGAACACGTGGAACTTGGAAGGCCTGTTCAAGAATTGCACTGTAGACAATCAACAGACCTACAAACAACAGGGAGTGTGTCATTTTTCTGTGCCCACGGATCATAATAAGAACCGGAAGGAGCATCATGACAAAAATCTTCAATTCGTCTCGATATGTATTCAAATAGGATGGGAAAAACAAGTAACACAAAAATGCGAGCGTAAAAATCGTCAGTAAGCCGCGCCAGAATTTCTGTCCGAACGTAGAGGTCGGCGTATCAATGTCTGGAAGCAGCGAACCAATTAAAACAAAAACTAAAAATAAAACCATTTGAAACGGCCGCTCGGAAACAACTTCAAAAGCAGGAATCAACGTCAACGCGCCTACCCCGAAGGTGAAGCCGACAACCTGGTGTCCTGGTGCCATCATGGAGTATGCCGCTCCCCTTTCTTCTTTTTCAAACTAAAAAAATAAACCCACACTAAAGTGGGCTTTCGGTTAACAGTCTTTCTCAGGAAGACCGGTCATTTGAAACTTCGGCCCTTCCATCGTCTGTTTTCCTTCTATAGTCAACGGTTCAATTAAATGAGCAATTCTCTGGTCAACGGCGACCGGAATCGAATTGATATAATGCAGTTCGTCGTCGGCTTCAGGTTCGCCGAGTGTCATACCGATATCAGGCTCACCGCAGCCATATCCGGCAAAAAACAACCGGAGGCCCGGTGCCTCTTCCTCTTCTAATATCTGCTGCAGTAAGTCGCGCGCTTCATCGGTGATTTGCACAGCTCTTCACCCCTTCCATTATAAAATACCACACGCCTGATGGAAATAGAAATCATCCGCCTAAACGCCCATAAAAAAATCCCGGGGGCAAACCCCGGGATTTTTTCCTTCTTATCGATTATACCGCCTGAGCATTGATCTCTACATCAATGTTGCCGCGTGTAGCTTTGGAATAAGGGCATACTTTATGAGCTTCTTCTGCAAGCTCTTCCGCTTCTTCCTGAGATACACCTTTAATTTTTACATTAAGGACAACACCGACTTTAAAGCCATTGTCTGCTTCATCTTTCATGAGACTTACGTCAGCAGTGATTTCAGAATCGATATCCTTTTTCTGATTGCTTGCCACGAGGTTCAGGGCACCATCATAGCAGGCAGAATATCCTGCAGCAAACAGCTGTTCAGGGTTTGAACCTTTTTCTGAACCTTCACCCGGCATGGTCAGGTTCAGATCAATAAGACCGTCATCAGATTTTACGTGTCCATTACGTCCACCTTGGGCTGTTGCGTGCGCTGTAAACATAACTTTACTCATCATTATCACTCCTTGACTAGTATAGAGACTCCATCCATTACATACCTCATCTTCCCTGATGGTAAACCTTTCTATTCCTTGTACACCCGAAATTCGTCCTGCAGCGATTCTGGTGCCATCTTCACCATCCACTGAAGAATGTACGTAAAAACAGCCAGATCATCGACAATGCCAAAGAAAACGAGCACGTCCGGAATCAGGTCCCATGGAAAAACAAGATAAGCGGCCAGAAGAAGAACGGAAATCCATTTCTTTTTCATACTTACCTGCCTGGACTGAAAAAAGCGGATGATAAACGGGACAGACTTCCGCACATTAAAAAGAAACTTGATTCTTCTCCAGAAACGTATCATTCCTCATCCCTCCCCTTTTATTCATTCCCTGTTTGAGCGCTGGTACAGCCACTGCTTTCCATTGCTTTCGCTGTGCGTATACTTTACCATAAAAAGGAGAACAACCCGGAATCACAGAGAGAGAATAGCCCAGACAACACCATTGGCATATACTATAAACAAAGACCAAAAGGGGAGAAGGATGTCATGAAGATCTTGCTGCTCAACGGAACAATTGTCGGAAAAAAAACACGGACCCTGCTAAATGAAATAGATAAATACATTCAACTGCTGCCAGATGATCACGAAACGAAAATCATCGACCTGGAAAATTACGAACTTCAATTCGTCGACGGACGTCCGGCCGAGGAATACAACCAGGATATGCAGCGCCTGATCCAGGAAATTGAGGAAGCCGATGCCTATGTGATCGCGACCCCTATTTTCCAGGGCTCCATTCCAGGAACATTGAAAAACGTATTTGATGCCGTATCACCACTGGCTATGCGCTATAAACCCGTCACCATCATCGCCAACGGCGGAACACTTCAGCACCACCTGGTTATCGAAAATCAACTGAAACCCATTCTGAACTACTTCCGCTGCATGGTCACACCGAACTACGTCTATACCCATACCAATCATTTCTCCACCGACGGCGAGCTCATCGACGAAGACGTCCGCAGCCGCCTCAAAGAAATGACCATCGTCTTTAACCAATACCTGCAAATGAGCCGCCATTTAGAACCCGATAAGTAAAAGAGGGTGTGGAGAGGAGCGGGGAGGCCTGACACGTATAAGCCGGGCATTGCAGTGAAGGGAACTTTCTTCACGAAAATGAACGGCTTATATCGCGAAGGACTGCTCCTCGGAACCGGATTACAAAAAAAGAAATGCGGAGGCGCCCTGTTCAGACCCGACAAGCTTAAGCAGATCTTTTTTCGGCGGGTTGTGCCGGTAAAAAGATCTGCTTAAGACCTCGAGGGGCTGGGCGCTGGAGCTGGACATGATCAGGGTGTGGAGAGGAGCGGGGAGGCCTGACACGTATAAGCCGAGCATTGCAGTGAAGGGAACTTTCTTCACGAAAATGAACGGCTTATATCGCGAAGGACTGCTCCTCGGAACCGGATTACAAAAAAAAGAAATGCGGAGGCGCCCTGATCAGCCCATGGAATATAGGCATCAATGAAAAAATCCCTGACAGTAACCTGTCAGGGATTTTTTTCATACGCGTCCGAGAACCTTGCTCACATAATTTTCTGTTTCGCGGAAAGGAGGAATACCTCCGTACTTATCAACATTACCCGGCCCGGCATTATACGCGGCAAGAGCCAGGGACGGATCATCATTGTAGCGGTCAAGCATTTGTTTCAGATACTTGGTCCCTCCCATAATGTTCTGTTCCGGATCCAAAGGGTTCTCCACTCCCAGACCCCTTGCTGTCGCGGGCATCAACTGCATAAGTCCCTGGGCTCCGGCATGACTCACAACATCTGCATCAAAATTGGATTCGGTCTGAATGACAGAACGAATCAGACTTTCATCCACCCCGTATTGGGAAGATGCCTTCAATATCCAATCATCCAGGCTTCCTGATTCTTTTGTTTGTCCAGCAGGAGCCGGCTGCTGCTTCGGTGCTGTTGTCACCGGAGAAGCCAAAGGTCGATCTGCCCCGTTTAAATAAAGGGACTCTGTATTCATCGACACGGGAGAAACCCCTGCCGCAAACGCCTGACTGACTGCCGCTTGAAACAAATCCTGAAAGGACAAACCCTGCAGATCCTGTCCACCATTCCCCTGCTGAGCGCTGCCCAAAAAAGAAAAGCTCTGCATCTGCATCATCCATTGAAGCTTGTTGACATCCATTGCTTCCACCTCGTCTCATTGATATGTAAAGTGTACAGGATGCGTCAACTTCCGACAATCACTTGTTGGATCATTTTTACAAGTTTCCAGACTTAGACAAAACTTGAGAAAAAACTTTCCTGAATCACTCATTTAAGTACCGTTTCACGCTCTCTTTTTCCCAAAGCAGAACCCACCGGAGCAGTGGTACAATAAAAGAAGCAAAAGAGTTTCCTCATCACCGTAAGTGGGATGGCGTGCAGGTTGTCCACGTCTTCAGCGATTGTTACATCGTAACTGTTCTTACATAGGTACACTCTTTTGTCTCTTACGTCGAATGACCCTATTATTTTTCCCCGCCAGGAAAAATAACCTGTAGATTTCATGGTACGTCTTCCCTCATCGAAAGACGAGCACCATCTCCCTTTTGTTTTCAAAAGGGAGTTTTTTTTTTGTTTTTCATGAAGGACAAAATATTTTCCAAAAGATAAATATTGCCTGCCTGCTCCTCATATATTGAAAGTACAAAGGAGGTGGGAAACCATCATGGAATTCAACAACAATGCATTTTATTTCCTGGCTGCTCTGCTCGCTGGTTACGCCCTGTTCAGCTTAGGTGATACGGGTGGAAATTTCTTTGATCAGTTCTTGTACTATGCAGGCTACATTGCGATGATTCTGTTCTCATTTGTACTTATATTTACTGGCTTAGCACGGTTCCTCAAACAATATCAATAATAAAAAAAGGACTGCTCCCGGCAGTCCTTTTCATATTCCAAACCATCGTTTTAAGAAACTTTTACGCTCGGGAGCTTCTTCCTTTACTGCGGGGGGATGATAATGAATCTCTTCTTTTTCCACCGCATAATCGAGCGTTAACACTGCCCCGTACTCCGTTTCGGTATCCTGGTTGGAGATGGTTGTATGATGAATGTTATGCTTTTCCGCTGTATCCTTTAACGGCGATAAAAAGCGGTAGCTGATCTCCCCGTTCAATAACAGCGTCGCGTCGGGGTTGCGGCTCATTTCCTTTTCCAGCTCCCCAAAACCTTCCTCCTGTATCACTTGTCCGTTTGTCAGCGCAAGGAGAATCCGTTCCCGCAGCGTACCTAAAAATTGTCTGCGTTCACCCGGGTTGGTTTCTCTGCTTCCGTATATCCCTTCCTGCAGGTAATCCTCCAGATCCGGTTTTTTCATTTTTCCATCACCTCACCCTTCTATTATGAACGTTCAAACAACGGACATCCATTCAAAAAGCCCAGGAAAAAAGGACGGGTCCTGCGACACCGTCCTAAGGTACAGAGATTACTTCTATATGAGAAGGAAGAACATCAAGAACGACCGGAAGAGGATCTCCCTCCTCCCCATCCACATTGGTTTTCACCGTTTCCCCGGAAGAGATCTCCACCCGGCGGGATTTGAAATACTCAACCGAGGAATCTTCCTGCAATTCGCCTCTTAAAATGGATGTAACGATAGAGGCAAGGCGCATCATGTTCATACGCGGAAGAATGAAACAGTGCAGCATCCCGTCATCCACTTCTGCGTCAGGCGCCAGGCGCTCAAATCCACCTGTAGAATTTGTTAGAGCGGCCAGAAAAAGGAACGCGTCCCCTTCCCACGTTTTATGGTCATCGAACTGAATGGTCAGCGGACTTGTTCCGTCTGAAGAGAGCGTTTTGATTCCTTCCATCACATAGGCAAGCGGACCGAAACGCGTCTTCTGCTCCGGACTGACTTCATACGTCGCTTCTGCGAGAGCTCCGACAGCTGTAATATTCACAAAATACCGGTCGTTCACTTTACCTATATCCACTTTCCGGGAATGGTCATTACGCAGCAGCTGGACCGCTTCATCTGGATGAAGCGGTATATTCAAAGCTCTGGCGAAATCATTGACGGTCCCCAGTGGAATAACAGCCAGAAGAGGCCGGTGTTCCTGGTCGACCATGCCGTTAATGGTTTCATGAAGTGTTCCATCTCCTCCAAGAGAAACGACCAGATCATACGCTTCTTTACAGGCATTCCGGCAGTATTTGGTAGCATCCAATTCTTTTTCGGTCTGCACCTCTTTCACAGCATATCCCTTATCTTCAAGTATCTCCTGAATTTCAGCCACATACGTAAGGGCTTCCTCTTTACCAGAAGAAGGATTGACGATCAGCATTGCGCTTTTCATGATTCAGCCTCCCTGCAGCCGGGGCCTTATTCTTCCGAACCCCTGCCGAGTAAATGTTCAGGATATTGATACACCGTCCGCACAGGAATGAATCCGAACGATTGGAAGAACTCCTGTCCTCCATGTCCCGCTCCCTGCCATTCCACTTGGATGTCTTCGACGTCCTGCGCTTGCATCCAATCCAGTAAGGAGCGGCACAACTGTGTACCGATGCCTTCCCTGCGGTAAAATTCATCGACATACAGTTCTTCGATCCGTCCCTTTCTTTCCTCAGCGGCAATCGAATTGATTACAGCAAGTCCGTAGCCGATCAGCCGGCCTTCCACTTCGGCGGCGATCAGTTTCTGTTCCGGCGCGGCATTCGTAAACTGATCAGCAGCCCAGAATTTCCGCTCCCGGAGTACATCTCCTGAGAGTTGTCCTTCCTGTTCATCTTTCACGGCATGGAGAAAATCCACGGCATATCTTGTAAAGTGCATTAAATCCCTGTCCTCTACTTCCCTGATCACTGCCAAATCAAACGCCTCCTCTACTTCTTGCGAACCACCTGATATTCCGGGGTTTCTTCTATTACATTATGCGCAAAAGAGCACACAGGGTCGATCATTAATTTATGTTTTCTCGCATAATTCACAGCTTCATCTACGAGCTCCCTGCCAAGCCCTTGTTCACGCTCGGCCGGATCCACATGAGTGCTCAGAATGATCATTGTATCATCTTCCACATCAAAAACCAGTTCGGCGGCTGGATCCTGTTTTTCTCCCATATAAAGTCTTCCTTTTTCTTCATGAATCATTCGTTCCATGTTCAACTCCCCTTTCATATAAAAAGCATTCCCTCCTTCCGATAAGAAAAACATCCATGGAAGGCCCATGGATGTTAAGAAATATAAAGGAAGATGCTTCAGGCTGTCGGCTTCAAATCTTCTTCCAGCGGGATGTTCCGCTGCAGGCCGCGCTTGGCCGCTATAAAGAAAGCTGTTACAACCCCCACTGTAATGACCGCAGCCAGCCCATAAGCTACATTCAACGGAAGGCCGAATCCGATTGGCGCATTGATGATATACGTGAATGTAGCCATCGTCATGAATGCGGCCGGAACAGCGGCGATCCAATAGTTTTTTCGGGCGAGGAACAGATACATCGCACCCACCCACAGCGCAATGACAGCCGTGGATTGGTTCGCCCAGGAGAAGTATCTCCAAAGCAGAGTGAAGTCAATGCGTGTCAAAGCAAAAGAAATGACAAACAACGGCAGCGCAATCCAGATACGGCTGGTCAGCTTTTTCTGGGAGATGTTCAAGTAGTCGGCGATAATCATCCGGGCACTACGGAAAGCTGTGTCCCCCGAAGTGATCGGCAGAATAATGACACCAAGAACAGCAAGCGTCCCGCCAAACGCTCCAAGCATAGCAATCGATACTTCACTGACGACCGCAGCAGGGCCGCCACTGGCAAGGACTTCATTCAAGCCTCCGGATCCGCCGAACAGGCTCATTGCAGCAGCTGCCCAGATCATGGCAATAATCCCTTCCGCAATCATCATGCCGTAAAAAATGCGGCGTCCCTGCTTCTCTTTCTGAGTCGTTCTTGAAATAATCGGCGTCTGGGTGGCATGAAATCCGGACAACGCCCCACAGGATATCGTTAGAAATAACAGCGGGAAGATCGGTGCGTTGTCAGGGTGCATGTTCGTCATGGACAACTCTGGAATCGGTGCGCCTGTAGCTACAAGAGATACGCCGACTCCAATGGCACTGATTAATAACAACGCTCCGAAGACCGGATAGAAACGGCCGATTATTTTATCGATTGGAAGCATCGTAGCAAGTAGATAATAAACAAATATTGCTGCCAGAATAACAGGAAGGGACAGCCAGCTGTTCGTCATATTGTGCAGAAGATCAGCTGGAGCTGTTACAAACACAGTTCCGACGAGAACGAGAAGCAGGATAGCAAAGGCGTTTACTACATGCTTCATCACTTTTCCAAGAAACCTGCCCGCCAGTTCAGGCAGATGAGCCCCACGGTTTCGAATCGATATCATTCCAGTTAAATAATCATGCACAGCACCAGCGAAGATGCAGCCAAATACGATCCACAAAAACGCGACAGGACCATAAAGTGCCCCAAGAATAGGACCGAAAATCGGTCCGACTCCGGCAATGTTCAAAAGCTGGATCAACGAGTTCCGTTTTTCCCCCATCGGCAGATAATCCACGCCGTCCCCATGTGTATATGCAGGAGTCTCACGGCCCGTTTGAACTCCGAACTGCTTTTCTACATATTTCCCATAAGTAAAGTATCCGACGATTAAAAGTGCAATACTGACTAGAAATGTAATCATCAGCTGTTCTCCCCTCTTCTTTGTAATCGGTTGCATAAAGTTTATCATGGTAACGCTTACAAAAGAGGGGGTTCTGTTTATCATGTCGTTACTCGTGTTCAACATGCAGAAAAGACGCATCGAAAAAGAATGCGTCTTTTAAAGCTCCAGCTTTTTCCGTAAATCCTTTACATAGTTCCTGCTCACCGAAAGCTTTTCTTCCGCTCCCCGGAGTTCGAGCTGCCAGGCTCCATTAAACCATGGAGTGAGCCGGTAGATATAATCAAGGTTGACGAGATAGCTCTTATGGATCCTGAAAAAGGAGAACGGCTGAAGCCGCTCCTCCACATCTTTCAATGCATCATTTGTCTCATAGACAGCTGTCCGGCCGACGATTTTCGTTGCCCTGTCCTCTCTGTACACGTACATAATATCTGAAGGGTTGAGGTATTCAATGGTGTCGTCCACCTCAACTGCAAACTTGGTTGGAACCGAACCCGGACTGTGATCTGTCTGAGGCTGCAGCTTCTTTTCAACCCGTCTGATCGTTTCAGCCAGCTGTTTCTCATCAAACGGCTTAAGCAGATAATCGAGCGCCTGATGGCGGAACGCTTCTACGGCAAAATCCGGATACGCTGTAGCGAACACGATTTCGGGCACCTTTTTCAAGTCCTTCACGGCAGAGGCTGCAGCCAGTCCATCCATTTTCGGCATCTCAACATCCAGAAACATAACGTCCGGCTGGTATTTTAAAGCTGCCACAATGGCTTCATCACCGGAAGCCGCTTCTCCAACAACCTTGATCTGTTCAAAATCTTGAAGCAGGAATTTCAATTCTTCACGGCTGAAGCGTTCATCATCGACAATCAGTACTTTCATGTCAGTCATGCCGTTTCCTCCTGTTCCACCAGAGGAAGAGTGAAGCTGATCCGCGTTCCCTTTCCGGGCCTGCTTTCGATGTGCAGTTTCGCTTCTTCCCCATGCATATATTCCAAGCGTTTATTGACATTATACAAACCAAATCCCGCCCCTTTATCTGAATCTACGACTCCGTCCCCAAGCTGTTCAAGACGGTCCGGGTCTATCCCTCTGCCGTTATCAGCAATCGATACGTGCACACGGGCCCCCTCCTTCTGTATGGCCAGAGTAATCCGTGCTTCTTCATCCTGATCCTTAACCCCATGTTTCATACTGTTCTCCACGAGAGGCTGCAGCGTAAGCGGGGCTATTTCAGCGGATAAAGCGGACTCATCGATGTCATAATCAATCTTCAATCGGTCTACAAATCGTGTTTCTTCTATTAAGAGGTAGGCACGCACATGCTTCAACTCCTCCGCCAGGCTGACCCGGGTCTTCGTTGTCGCCCCCAGATTCTGACGGAAAAATTTAGAGAGTGCGATGAGCAGGGAACGGGCTTTATCCGGCTCTGTACGTGTCAAAGAAACGATAACGTTCAACGAATTGAACAAAAAGTGGGGATTCACCTGTGCCTGCAGCGCCTTCACTTCGGCTTTTCTTGCCATCTCTTCCGCCTGGTCGGCATCTGCCAGTTCAAGCTGCTGGCTGAGGAGGGCGCTCAGCCCCTGAATCAGTTCCAGAAGGACCGTTGATATTTCTTTCTCTGTTCTTACATAAAATTTCAATGTCCCCACCACTTCCTCCCGTTTTTTCAGAGGTACGATGACAGCCGCTCCCAGCGGGCAGTCTTTGTGCTGACACTGAATGTCCTCATGTCCGGCAATCACGCGGCGGCCGGAGCGGATAACCTCCCTTGTCGCATCGGTTTGAATCGCTTCCCCGTAATGATGATGATCATCAGCCAGGCCGACATGAGCCAGTATCGTCTGCTTATCCGTCATGGATATAGCGCTTACACCAACTTTATCATAAATGATCCGGCATGCTCTTGCTGCCGATTCCTTCGTCAAGCCTTTACGCAGGTGGGCAACCGTCAATTCAGCCAGTTTCAGGGCCTTCTGCGCCTGAACAGCACCAGCCTTCTCCTCCTCATTTAACACATTACGGATAATGAGCAGAAAAAGAGCAGACCCGACACCATTGGCAGCAATCATCGGAAGACCGATTTCCTGAACCAGCTCCCACGCTCTTGTAAACGGCTGTGCCATCAGGAGGATGATTCCCATTTGGATCGTCTCTGCCAGGGCACCGACGAACAACGCCGTTTTCAGTTTCAAAGGCTTCCCTTTTTTATGAAAAAATCCGGCAATCAAACCAGCAACGACAGCGGAAACACCACAGGCCAGACCTGTAAATCCTCCGAGGAAATACCGGTGAAACCCTGCAATCAATCCTGCCCCCAGGCCGATACGCCAACCACCGAACAGACCAGCGGCCACGATACCGATAACCCTGGAGTTCGCCAGTGCTTCTGTATCCACCAGTTGATACGCCCAACGACCGAATTCCAGGGAACTTGTATCATACGTAATGCCTGTATATGTGCCGATCATTCCGAACAGGCCGAAAAATCCGATCGCAGTCATCTGCTGTTTCCCTGTTAATATCTTCTGGTCGGCCAGTTCACGGAAAAAGTGGAACCGGGTAAAGATAAAGGCAGCCGTGACGATGATTCCAAGCCGTTCCAGCATAGGAAGAAAAAGTTCAAACATCGCACATTCCTCTTTCTATCTTTTTTTCTATTGTAGCACGCTTCCTAAAAAGACACGGAATGCAGGAAAACGTCAGAATTATTTGATACACTAGGAAAAAATGAGGTGATGATAATGAAAACGAAGATCGCTATGATTCAAATGGATATTGCCTTCGGTGATCCGTCTGCCAACCGGAATACGGCGCAGGCCAAAATAAAAGAAGCGGCCGACCAGGGAAGTACTTTGATCCTGCTTCCAGAGCTTTGGACAACCGGGTATGACCTGACACGCCTTGAAGAAATCGCTGAAGACCTGGAAGGGCCGACCCACCAGCTGCTGAAGAAGCTTGCCCGCGACCACAGGGTAACCATTGCAGGCTCCATTGCTGAACGGGACAAGGAGTCCTTTTATAATACGATGGTCGCTTACAATGAAAACGGAGAGCGTGTGCTGAACTATCGTAAAGTCCACTTATTCCGTCTGATGGACGAAGAAAAATATCTGGAGTCCGGAGACACGCAGGGAAACTTCCACTTACATAACATCCCGCTGGCAGGGGCCATCTGCTACGACATCCGCTTCCCTGAATGGATGCGTACGGAAATGCTCGGCGGAGCCCGCGGCCTGTTGGTTGTCGCAGAATGGCCGAAGCCCCGCGTCGATCACTGGCGCAGTTTGTTGATCAGCCGCGCAATTGAAAACCAATGCTTCGTCATGGCCTGTAACCGCTCCGGTTCCGACCCGAATAATACATTCGGAGGTCACTCGCTCATCATTGATCCATGGGGGACGATTGCAGCCGAAGGAGGGCTGGACGAAGAAATCGTATACGGAGAAGTCGATTTTTCCGAGGTGGAGGCGATCCGGAAGCAGATTCCGATTTTCCAGGACCGACGTCCTGACCTCTATCAATGATTTCGTTGATATCTACCAAAAAAAATGGTGACCGGCATAAAATCATGGATATACGGAAAATTAAATCGATATCCACCTGATCCATTAAAAAACCGCCGGGCCTTCATAGGTCCGACGGTTTTCTTATTCATAGGCTGGCGTTTGATAGAAATAATTCGGTGAATCCATCCGGTTTTCATAGGAAGAATGGAAAATGTGCGTCGCGGCGGGCGATACAGGCGGAATCAACCATGTCCAATCACCTGTCGCCTGACGTCCACATTTATTTTCTTTCTGTTCAAACCGTTGAAACTGCTTGGCAGCTGTATGATGATCGACGATATTCACACCATCCATCTGGTAGGAATGAAGAACGGCCTGATTCAATTCGATCAAGGCCCGGTCCTTCCATAACGATGTATTGCGGCGCGTATTCAGCCCCATCGCTTCAGCGACTGCCGGGAGCAGATTATAACGGAATTCATCAGCCAGGTTACGGGCTCCGATTTCCGTTTCCATATACCACCCGTTGAACGGGGCTGCAGTATAATTCAACCCGCCGATTTCAAGACGCATATCGGAAATAATGGGGACAGCATACCATTTCAACTCCAAATCCTTAAACCAGTCAAAATCCGGATGTCTCAGCGGGACTTCTAAAATTTTCTCCTTAGGGATTTCAAACCACTGCGGCTGCCCATGATCCGCTTCAATGACTAAAGGAAGAACATCATAAGCCGTTCCTTCCCCCTGCCATCCAAGTTCCTGACAGCGTTTAGTGAATTCCACGGAAGCTGGATCCCCGGTCACCTTCCCATTTTCTTCATAGCCGGCGTACCGGATCAGCTGGTGATTCCAAAGCCGGATCTGGTGCTCTTCCGTTTCCGGTTTGAAAATGGTGATTGTTGAACGGATGCGTCCTCCATTTGTAGCGTAATCGATATGGTCATACAAGGCATCCCGCATAGCTTCGGCTGTATCAAGATGGCGGGCATCAAAGACGCGCAGCGTATCCCAGAACAGGCGGCCGATACAACGGTTGCTGTTCCGCCATGCCACCTTGGCACCGAATTCCAATTCCGTAGAGGTATGGGTATAAGTACCTTCCTCGTCGATGGACTGCCGGACTTCATCCAGTCGGTCCTCCACTCCGGAAAGTTGTTGCTCATAGTAGAACAGGCGGATGAATTCCTCCGCCTTTGTATAGAGATCTGTATTCACAGCATGACATCCTCCTGTAGGTTGCTCATCCCCCATCCTACCATATTCCCATAGAATCCCCTATCAATCAGTCTGCTTTACGTGCCGCCTGCTGGATCGGATCCCATACGCTGTTATAAGGAGGCGCATAGCTGAGATCCAGATCCTGCAGATCATCCACCTTCATTTTGTGGAACAAGGCGGTGGCAAGGACGTCGATCCGTTTATCCACCCCGTCCTTTCCAATGATTTGACCACCCAGAAGCTGGCGGGTTTCCGCATCGTAAATCACTTTTACAGTCATCGGGTTATCCTTGGAGTAGTAACCCGCTTCATGTGTGGATTGGACAGTCTTCGTCTTCACTGAAAATTGCTCCTGTTCGGCTTCCCTTACGGACAGGCCGGTGCGCCCGAGCGTCAAGTCGAAAAATTTCAAAATGGATGTGCCTGTAATTCCACGGAAAGGTGTACGGACGCCTGCCATATTCAATCCTGCGATCTGCCCCTGTTTGTTGGCATGGGTCCCCAGCGGGATGTAATCCATCTTTTCCTTGACCCGGTGATATTGAACGGCACAGTCACCCGCGGCATAAATGTCCAGAATGCTGGTTTCCATAAAAGCATTCACGGCTACAGCGTCTTTGATCCCTTTGTATATGCCTGTCCCTTCAAGAAATGATGTATTGGGTGTCACACCAGCAGCCACAAGAACGAGATCCGTTGCATACGTTCCTTTGTCCGTGACAACGGTTTCCACCTGTTCATCCCCCCTGAATCCTTCGACAGATTCATTGAGATGGAGTTCCAGACCATTTGTGCGGGCCTCCTCATGCACCAGTTCTCCCATGTCTTCATCAAAAATTTTCGCAAGCTGAGCACCACGGTCAATGATTCTCACCTGTTTTCCAAGGGCGCGGTAGCTTTCCGCCATTTCAAGACCGATATACCCTCCCCCGATAATCGTTACATGTTCTGTCTCTTCCGTCGTTCCTGCCATGATTTCCTCAATATCAGGAATGGTCTTCAACGTATAAATCCCGTCCAGATGCCGTCCATTCCACGGTGGGACGATGGGGGATGCACCGGAAGCAATCAAGAGCTTATCGTACGTGATTTCCACCTGCTCGTCACCGTCAAGGTTTCTGGCGTAGATTTTTTTCCGGTCACAATCCACCTGTTCCACTTCGTGACGGATGCGTACATCAATGCCGTATTTCTCACGGAAGGTTTCCGGTTTTCTTGCAATGAGATCTTCCGTTGAATCCACCACACCTTTGAGTACATAGGGCAGACCACACTGGCCGTATGAAGTAATCTCCCCTTTCTCCAGTACTGTAATGGTACTGCCTTCTGTGTTACGGACGATCTGCATCGCCGCACTCATTCCGGCCGCATCGCCGCCAATGATCACATAATCCATTCTTCCCACTCCTTTTCCTGTTTGCAGACGTTCCTTCTATCTTTACTTCTTTACCATTAATGTTCCCACTCAAACTTCCGTCATGTTACACTGTCTATATTATCTTTTTGTTCGACTTTTCCAAAAACATATGTCTGAGGTGACCATCCATGAAAGAATTCCAAACATCCAAAGCCATCCAGCGTCTGCCGGATCAATTTTTCGCAACGCTGATTGATAAATTAAATGCCTATGAAAATAAAGGCTGGGACACTATTAACCTCGGTCAGGGGAACCCGGATCAGCCGACTCCTGATCACATTGTTGAATCCTTGAAGGAAGCTGCCGACAACCCTGAATTTCATCAGTACCCTCCTTTCCACGGATATCCGTTCTTTAAGGAAGCGATCGCTGAGTTTTACAAGCGCGAGTATGATGTAGACCTGGACCCTGAAACAGAGATCGCCATCATGCCCGGCAGTAAAACCGGCCTGGTGGAGTTAAGCCAGTGCTTCCTTGATCCTGGAGATGTCGCGCTCGTGCCTGATCCCGGGTACCCGGATTATTGGTCAGGAATCGAAATGGTCGGAGCGGAAATGAAGCCGATGCCGCTGCTGGCTGAAAACCACTTCCTCCCGGACTATGAAGCCATTGATGCCGAAAGCTGGGAAAAAGCCAGGCTTATGTTCCTCAATTATCCGAACAATCCGACCGGGGCAACAGCGGACAAGGCTTTTTACGAAGAAACGATCAAAGAAGCCGAAAATCATGATGTCTGCGTGATTCATGATTTCGCCTATGGAGCCATCGGTTTTGACGGCGTCAAACCGCTTAGTTTCATGCAGGTGGAAGGTGCCAAAAATGTGGGTGTAGAAGTTTACACGATGTCCAAAACCTTTAACATGGCCGGTTGGCGCGTGGCCTTCGCCGTTGGGAACCCCAGCGTTATTAAAGCCATCGAAACCATCCAGGACCACTATTTCTGCAGTATTTTCGGCGGCCTCCAGAAAGCGTCTGCTACAGCCCTCCTAAGTTCCCAGACTGGTGTAGAGGAACTGGCAGCTACGTATGAGCAGCGCCGCGATCTCCTTTTATCCGGCCTGGAAGAGGCTGGATACCATGTAGAGCCGTGCAAAGGTTCATTTTTCGCCTGGCTGAGCGTGCCGGAAGGCTATACCTCCCAGTCCTTTGCGGATGCCCTGCTTGAGGAAACCGGATTGTTTGTGGCCCCCGGCATCGGGTTTGGAGCGAGTGGAGAAGGATATGTGCGTATCGGCTTGAATAATTCAGAAGAAACACTGAAGGAAGCTGTTGTACGCTTCAAAAAATTCGCGGAAAAATAAAATCTCAAAAACGCCTGTTCTACAAGGAACAGGCGTTTTTTGTTGAAATTCTTCTTAATCATTTCGATTTTATCGTAAAATAAAAGTTGCACTTTCACTGTAAATCGATTTAAATATATATTATACAAAGATTACACATATCTTATAGGAGGGGTTTGAATGTACGCGCTCATACGAAAAGACAGCAGTGTAATTGAAATCCTCAGGGATCCCATCGACCGGAGAGAGCGGATATTTACTCGCAAAGAAGATGCAAAAGAATATGCCGATAAACTCAACGTGTTAATTGCCCATGGCCCTAAATGGGAAATAGAGAAGTATTTGTAACATCACTCCTCCCTTTCCACTACTATTTATCCTTTTGCAGCCTTCCTGACGGCAGAAGAGTTCTGGAGAACCCACAACGATATCATTCCAAAAAAAGCCCGGACCTTGTTAAAAAGGTCCGGGCTTTTCATTTGATTAAAATGGATATTCACGGTAGCCATTCATGACTCCGATCCATTTTACGGTTGTAAATTTGTCGAGGGCCCACTCGCCACCGAAACGACCAAGGCCTGACTCTTTTTCTCCTCCGAAAGCGACATGCGCTTCATCGTTCACAGACTGGTCATTGATGTGAATCATACCCGTTTCCACACGCTTCGCTACTTCAACGCCGCGGTGGACGTCACGGGTGAAAACAGACCCACTTAAACCGTAAGGAGAACCATTCGCGACTGTAATCGCTTCTTCCTCCGAAGACACTTTGATGACAGAAGCTACAGGGCCGAACACTTCATTATTGGCAATCGGCATATCGTTGGTGACACCGGTCAGCACCGTCGGCTGCAGAACATTTCCGTCTGCTTCTCCACCTGTAAGTACTTCCGCCCCTTGATCAAGGGTCTTTTGCAGATCTTCCTGTATACGCTCGACAGCATCGCGGTTGATCAATGGTCCGACCGCCGTATCTTTTTCAGAAGGGTCACCGACTTTCAGGCTTTCCACTTTTTGTTTGAACTGCTCGACGAACGCATCATGAACACTTTCATGAACGATGATTCTGTTCAGAGACATGCAGATCTGGCCCTGGTGCAGGAATTTACCGAAAGCAGCGGCCTGCACGGCTTTCTCCACATCTGCATCATCAAGGACGATCATGGCGTTGTTCCCGCCAAGTTCAAGCGCTGTGTCTTTAATGTGTTTACCGGCCAGCTCTCCAATATGGCTGCCCACTTCTGTTGAACCGGTAAAGGAAATCAGCTTAGCGGCTGGGTGAGTAACAAAAGCGTCGCCGATTTCAGATCCACGGCCGACAACAACGTTAATCACACCTTCCGGAAAGCCGGCTTCTTCAAATAAATCAGCAATGAGCAGGCCGGACGTTACCGGTGCATCAGAAGCTGGTTTAACGACGACCGTATTTCCTGTCGCAACAGCTGGCGCAATGGATCTCAAAGCAAGGTGGAATGGGAAGTTCCATGGGCCGATAATGCCGATTACCCCTTTAGGAGAACGGTAGACCCGGTTTTCCTTACCCGGCGTGTTGGACGGAAGAATTGAGCCGGACATTCTCGTCGGGAAACTGGCGGATTCACGGATGATGGACACAGCCGCCTGATATTCTACTTCAGCTTTGACGATCGTACTTCCGGATTCCTTCACAAGCCAGTCGACGATTTCTTCTTTCCGCTCCTGCACGACGTGAAGCAGCTGATCAAAATACGTCTGCTTCTCGGCAGGCAGCGTTGTCATCCAGCCTTCCTGCGCCTGGACAGCCGCGTCATATGCCTCATTCAAATCGTCTTGGTTGGCGGACGGGATCGATGCGATGGACTGCTCTGTATATGGATTGACATTCTCTACAAATTTCTCACTGGAGCCATTTTTCCATTGGCCATTGATATATTGTTTCGTAAATGTTTGTGGACTCATTTCTCAATTACCTCCATTCAGGAACTATACAGGGCTATCATTCCCGCCTGGATGCCTTTCAAACATTTGGACACTTTACAAATTCTTCTTCATATCCACGTGGGGAATGCCGTCTTCAAGATAGACGCCGGTCATTTCCTCAAATCCGAAAGAAGCGTAAAACCCTCTTAAATGTTCCTGTCCTGAAAGCCAAATGTGATCGGTATGGTAATTCGTTTCGACAGCTTGAATGGCCTTATCCATCAACTTCCGTGCCGTTCCTTTTCCACGATAATCCTTATGTACAATGACACGGCCGATGCTGTAGGAGTTATTATCCTCAACCGGGGGGACGATCCGGCAGTAAGCAGCCACTCTTCCTTCACCCTCCATCCAGATGTGCAGGCATTCGGGGTCACGTCCGTCAATTTCCGGATACGGACATTCCTGCTCTACGACGAATACCTCGACGCGTAATTTCAAGATGCTGTACAGTTCCTCCTTTGTCAGCTGCTCATACGTTTTTTCCATCCAGTTCAAGTCCATTCCTGATCACTCTCCCTCTATTTTCCTACAATTATGACGGTTTTAACAAAAGAAGGAAAGGGAATTATAAAGTGGTCTCTTTCATAACGATTCCACCCAAAAAAAAGGAGGGAACACCCATGCTTTTGAAGATACTCCCGATATCTTTACGTAAATATTTTGAGATGTCGAAGCGTCAGCGGAAACATGAAATCCAAATGACCATTTGGTATATGCCGCTCATTTATATTGCCGCTTCGATTCTTTTCGTCATAGCCACCCTGTATCTGGACTTGTCTTTTCAGCTGGAACAATATACACATGAGTTCTTCCGGATTAATGCCGATATCACACGAATGCTCGTCAGTACGCTGATCGGCGGAATTCTTACATTGAGTGCCTTTACATTGAACTCCCTGCTTGTTGTGCTTACAACTTTCAGCGGACAATTCTCTCCAAGGATGCTTATTAACTTTGTTTCTGATAAACGGACCCAGCACGCTCTGGGTATTTTTAATGGGAACTTTGTTTACGTGCTTCTTGTATTTCTTTTCATCGGGAATACCGAATATGAGTATTTTGTGGCCGTCCCGACCATTACGATTCTAATGGCCTTTACTTCATCTGTGACGTTTATTTACTTCATCAACCATGCGACAACATGGATGCAGGTACATAACATCACGGACTCCATGAAGCAGTCATCGGAGAAAATCATCAATCAGACACTCCGAAAAGACCTTGAAGCTCACCGCTGTGAAAACCCGGACAATCTGCTGGAGGATTATCAGGAAAAGACGTTCCCTATCAGTGCTGTTCAATCCGGATATGTCCAGCTTGTCGATTACCAGACGATGATCGAAGAAGCTCGGAAAGATAACATTATCGTTCAATTCAAAGCACAGGTCGGTGATTATATCCTGCGGGGAAATGAACTGATCAGCTACTGGGGGCCTGGAGCTGATCATATCGAAAAGGAGAAATACATCCGGATGATCAGCATCGGCTATAAGGAGACGGAGCTGCAGGACCTGCAGATGGGGATGCATAAGCTTGCCGAAATTGCGATCAAATCCATCAGCAATGATGATCCCAAAACGGCTTCCAATACCATTTACCGCATGTCAGAACTGATGCTCACCGTCGAAGATTATATTACCTTCACCCCTTACTTGATGGATAAGGACGGGCAGGTTCGTGTCATCCTGCTTTCCGAATCCTTTGAGTACTACATCTACCGGGGTTTCGGCTATATCCGGCATTATGCCCGGGACAACCATCTGATTATTACCGACCTTGTCGGTTCAATCGCATCTATTGCTGAATCCATTGATGAATCCAAACACGAAATGCTTTGGGAATTTGCCTGCAATACAATTGATCACATTGAAGAGAAAGTCATTTATGAACTCGACAAAACCTTCCTGCTTCAAGAGATGGAGAGGCTAGCCATGACGACAGGGCATAAGCTTGACTATTACCATATCTACCGACGTTTTTACCCAGTCGATGGCTGAAAGGCATGGCAGGAGAAGAGGAGTCTCCCCCCCTCAGGGGGAACGATGGAAAATCGTTTGACAACCTCTTCTTCTTTGCTTATTTTTAATATATGAACATATATTCATATAAAGGGAGGTTTAAGGATGGGTCATCACCATCATCATCACGCAGACTCGATAACCGGAAAAATCAAAACCGCTTTCTTTCTGAATTTCGCTTTTACCATAATTGAAATCATCGGCGGATTGTTAACGAATAGTATGGCGATATTATCCGATGCGCTGCATGACCTCGGAGACTCGCTATCTCTAGGCCTTGCATGGTTTTTACAGAAGTTCTCCAAAAAAAGAACATCCGAAAGCTTTTCCTTCGGCTACCGGCGCTTCTCCCTTCTGGCCGCTCTTATCAATAGTATCGTCCTGATCGTAGGATCCATTTTCATATTCGTCGAAGCCGTTCCCCGGCTTTTCGATCCCCCTGAACCCCATGCCGGGGGGATGCTGGCCGTGGCCATTCTCGGCATCGTCATTAACGGAGCTGCCGTTTTCCGTCTGCGCGGCGGGGATTCCATGAACCAGAAAGTTCTGACATGGCACCTTCTTGAGGATGTCCTCGGGTGGATCGCTGTTCTCATCGCCAGTGTTATCATGATGTTCTTTGACGTACCGATCCTGGACCCTGTGGCTTCCATTGGAATCACGCTGTTTATTTTGTATAATGTCGTCAAAAATCTTGTCCAAACGATGAAGCTGTTTCTGGAAGCTGTTCCATCTGATGTGGACCTTAAACAAATCATCAAAAAAATCGATGACCTTCCAGGGGTGTTATCCAGCCATCATACCCACCTGTGGTCTCTTGATGGGGAAAACCATGCTTTTTCCACCCACGTAGTCGTGGCAGGAAATGCGGGGAAACAGGAGATCTGTTCCATTAAGGAAGGGGTAAAAAACACACTGACATCCATCCAGCTGGAGCACATAACAATTGAAGTTGAATACGAAGACGATCCATGTGGGCTGGAAACCTAAAAACAGCAGGCTCGACAGCCTGCTGTTTGTTGTTCTTATAATTCCAGGGTTTCCGGTGTATGGGAACCTTTGTTCATGTAACGGATCGTTTCCGGGAGGATTTCAAGAACGACAAATTCAGGATCATCCTTGCCATCGAACCATCGTGTCATCTCATCATTCCAAATCCACTCTTTAATCTCCTGATCACTGCGGATTTTCGCCTGCCCTTGTACTTCCAGGTAGGTATCGCCGTAGCCTTCTCCTTCATATCCCAGAAGGATATGAACGTGTGGATTTCCCTCGATCTCCTCCGCTTTATGTGTTTCCTTGCTCGTCGGGGTGAAAAACGTGAAATTCTCGTCGTTGAAAAAAGTCATGTAACGGGTGTGCGGTTTGCTGTCCTTTACCGTAGCCAGTGTTCCAACTTTATGATTATCCATCAGTTGATGGATCTGCTGCTTCAATTCTTCCTGATTCAATGTCATGCTCCTTTCCACTTTTCATTTCTTTGATTTCACAGTCAGTTTTCCCCGAAATAATGGAAGTAAACCAAAAAGTGTGCCGGGATAAATCATTGACATGAAGTTCACACCACCGGGGTATAGTACATCTATGCGCAGCGCCCACCCGGGTCTGTGCTAAAATAAAAAGAAACGATCATCTAACAGAAGGAACAGGAGGAAGTGTGTTGAATCGGCAGCTGTTTACAAAAAAATGGAGCCTCATTTTCATAGGCTCGGTTTTTATCGGTCTTCTCATATTTTTTATAAGCGCAAAATCAAGCAGCTCTGAACCGGTGGAACGCTCTGAGCTGACACCGACATTGTTTGTACATGGATATAAAGGCGGCCCGCGCAGCTTTCAGTCGATGATAGACCGGATGGAAAACCTTCAATGGGGGAAAAAACATATGACCATTTATGTTTCTGCATCCGGTATGGTATCGATTCAAGGAAACTTCTCCAGTACACCCCGCCCATTTGTCCAGGTACTTTTCGAAAACAACCGGGCAAGCATCCAGGACCAGACGTACTGGCTTCAGCAGGTGATGAAGAAGCTGCGGACGGAACATAAGATCCAGCAGGTGAATCTAGTCGGTCATTCGATGGGCGGCCTGGCTTCTGCCGGGTACCTCATGTCAGAGTCCGACCTGCCGGCGCCCAAGGTCGAAAAACTGGCCGTCATTGCAAGTCCGTTCAATGGCATTAAAAAGGAAGGCTACTTTGCGTCCAACTACGGGGAGGCGACCACAGATCTCCAGCCCGGGTCAGAAGCTCTCCGACAAATGGAAGAAAACAAGGAAAACTTCCCGCCCGAAATTGAAGTGCTTGCCATTGCGGGCGTCATCAACGGAACGGAACCGGAAGAAGACCATTGGGATGGACTCGTCCACTCTTCCAGTGTCAGCAGACTGGAGAAGATTGTTCCCTTCGGTCAGTACAAAGAGGAGCTGATTTTCAACAATCTGGCCACACATTCCGGTCTGCATGAGCTTGCAGAAGTGGACCGGATGCTTGCCGTTTTCCTTTGGGATGAAACGGACGAAGATAACCTTAACTCTTTTGACGAGCATTTATAGTCCACACTCCCGGCACCTGTTCATAGGTGCCGGTTTATTTTTTCTCCAAAATGAACAGCCACATAAATGTCAGCGCCTGCTTCAAATCCTCATCAAGATCGGCAAGCAGGTGAGGTTCCACCCCTCTTTTATAAACGCCTTCTCCATCGATCACTTCCCAGCCATTTTCAACAGCCAGCTGCTGTAATTCCCATGGCATCATCGTATTGCAGATCACTTTTTCCCCATACAGCCTTCGGTAGCTGTTCACTCTCGGCATTGCTGTCGGGCCAAGAAGCCCTATACAGAGGCGTCCACCCGGCTTCAGCACCCGCTTCATTTCCTCCAGCCCCGCTGCAGGTACTTCTGTCCATTCCAGTGAATTAACAGCCATTCCGCCATCGAACTGTTCATCTTCAAAAGGCAGATCCGCCAAATCGCCCTGCACAAACCTCAGCTGCGCATGATCGTCCACCCGTTGATTGGCCTTGTTCACCATATCTTTGGAAAGGTCCACGCCTGTCACATCATACCCTTCCTTGGATAACATATAGGAACCGTATCCATCTCCACAGCCAAGGTCCGCAATTGTGCCGGCCGGCAGATATTTTTTCACAAAAGGGACAATGCTCTTCCTGCTTCCCTCTTCCCACATGGTGCGGCTCTTTTCTTCCCACATATCTGAACGGCTGTCCCATTGGCGTTCTGCTTCCTTATGCCAGTTAAATGTTTCACTCATTCTGAACCCTCCTGAAAAATTTTTCTCCCACTTTCATTATAGTATATAAAACCGCGCCACTCACTGGTTTCCCTTATCGAAAAAGGGGAATCCTACCAACCATCCAAAAGAAAAGAGTTGCATGATTCATCCACCCACGTTATGATAAAAACACTAGATAAGCTATTAAACAACAACAAAAACACTATATATAGTATGAACGAATCGAAGATGCCACAAGGCTTAATAGGGAATCCGGTGAAAAACCGGAGCTGCCCCCGCAACTGTCAGCACTCGCGAAACGGTAAAACCACTGTGCCACGCACGGGAAGGACCGGAGTAAGAACGAGTGTCAGCCAGGAGACCTGTCTTCATTCGTCGCAGTTTCAACTTCTTCGGGGATTGAGAAGATGAAGCGATGAAATGAAAGAGCCTTGTCTCTTCCTTTTTTTCGTTTCATGGTTTCATCCGCTCACCCCCAAAGAGCGGTTTTTTTTATGAAAAAAAAGGAGTGACACTATGGCTGCCACATTAACGACGACAAGCTGGACGGACAAGATTCAACAATGGAAGGACGACTTTCCTCAGCTTCCCCTGGACGATTTTTTAGAAAAGCAGTCTTCACAGATCGCAGACAAACCCTATGATGAACAGGCAGATGCCCTTATCCTCGAGTGCCTCGCCGAAATAGATGAAGCGGCACCGGACTGGACTTATGCGGCCAGCCGGATCCTGCTCACCCGTATGTACGAAGCCTCTGCAGGGAACCGCAGCACAACGAAGGCCTATCAAAATTTTCATGGCTTGATTGAGACGTTGATCGAGAAACAGATTTACACACACAAGCTGCTCACTTATTACAAAAAAGAAGAACTGGATGAACTGGAACAGGTTATCACGCCGGAACGGGATCACTTATTTACGTATATCGGTCTGAAAACGCTGTCGGACCGTTATTTGGCAAAAAGTAAGTCCGGGGAGATTTTCGAGCTCCCTCAAGAGCGTTTTATGATTATTGCCATGGTTTTAATGGCTCAGGAAGATGAAAACAAGCGTCTCTCTCTTGTGAAGGAAGCGTACTGGGCTCTCAGTCACCTGTACATGACCGTTGCTACCCCGACCCTTTCCAACGCCGGAAAGAGATATGGACAGTTAAGCTCCTGTTTCATTGATACCATCGATGATTCCCTCCAGTCCATCTATGACAGCAACACAGACATTGCCAATTTGAGCAAGCATGGCGGGGGCATCGGTGTATACTTAGGTAAAATCCGCAGCCGCGGCAGCGATATCCGTGGATTCAAAGGCGTTTCCTCAGGGGTCCTTCCATGGATGAAACAGTTGAACAACACCGCGGTCAGCGTGGATCAGCTCGGCCAGCGTCAGGGAGCGGTCGCCGTGTATCTGGACATATGGCATAAGGATATCTTCCCGTTTCTGGACAGCCGGCTGAACAACGGAGATGAACGTCAGCGCACCCACGATTTGTTTACAGGGGTATCCATCCCCGACTTATTTATGGAAGCGGTGGAAAACCGGGAGGACTGGTATTTATTCGATCCTCACGAAGTTCGTACGGTTATGGGCTTTTCTCTGGAAGACCACTTTGATGAACATAAAGGAGCCGGTTCTTTCCGGGAAAAATACCAGGCCTGTATCGAAAACCCTGATTTGTCCAGGGAAAAAGTACCCGCCATTGAAATTATGAAGCGGATCATGATCGGTCAGCTGGAAACCGGGACCCCTTACATGTTCTATCGGGATGAAGTGAACCGTATGAACCCCAACAGCCATCAGGGCATGGTTTACTGCAGTAACCTTTGTACAGAAATTGCCCAGAATCAAAAAGCGACTGTGCAGGAGGAACAGTATGTCGAGGACGGAAAAATCATTTCGGTAAAAACCCCGGGGGATTTTGTCGTCTGTAACCTGTCCAGTGTCAACTTAGGCCGTGCCGTTCCTGCGGGCGTTATGAAGCGCCTCGTAAGCATCCAGGTTCGTATGCTGGATAATGTCATTGAACAAAATACGATTCCTGTCCTTCAAGCGCAGTTAACAAACCATTCCTACCGCGGCGTCGGTCTCGGTACCTTCGGCTGGGCACACCTTCTCGCCAAGAAGCAGCTGGACTGGGAATCAGATGAGGCTCTCGGATATACATCGGAGGTATATGAAGCGCTTGCCTATCACGCCATTGAAGCAAGCAGTGAGCTGGCCGCTGAAAAAGGAAGCTATCCATATTTCGAGGGATCCGACTGGGAAACCGGAGAATTTTTTGTTAAACGGTCGTTTGACCAGGAAGGCACGTGGAACTGGAAAGCCCTGCAGAAGAAAGTCTCCCAGCAAGGCATGAGAAACGGTTATTTGATGGCTGTGGCGCCAAACTCCAGTACCTCCTTAATTGCCGGCAGTACAGCAAGTATTGATCCGGTATTCAAGAAATTCTACTCCGAAGAAAAGAAAAATTATAAAATCCCGGTGACAGCTCCCGAACTGAACCATGAAACCTACGGGTACTATCCATCCGCTTATGATGTGGATCAGCACGCAAGCATCCGCCAGAACGGCATCCGCCAGAAATATATCGATCAGTCCATTTCCTTCAACCTGTATGTCAGAAATACCATTCAGGCCAAGGAACTGCTTGCGCTGCATATGGATGCATGGAAAAACGGTCTGAAAACCACTTACTATACCCGCTCCACTTCAAGTTCCGGAGACTTTGATGCTTGTGAAAGCTGCTCATCGTAAAAAGGAGACCAAGACTTATGGAAACATTAAACAAACGAAAGTTAGTCGACCACGAAGCACCTAATGCGTCCACCGGAATCGTCAACGGACGCAGCTCCAATATATTGAACTGGGATGACACCCGCTATCCGTGGGCCTACCCGATGTATAAAACGATGCTCGCCAACTTCTGGATTCCGAGTGAAATCAACATGAGCAACGACCTGAAGCAGTGGCCGGAGCTGAGCGCCCAGGAACAGGAATCATTCAAGAAGATTATCGGTCTGCTCGCTTTTCTGGATTCGGTCCAGACTGATTACTCAGGAAAAATCTCGGATTATCTAACCGATTCCAGTTTGTCCGCTCTCATGCAGGTGCTGGCGTTCCAGGAAGTTGTCCATAACCAGTCCTACTCTTATGTCCTGTCCTCCCTCGTAGACCAACAGGAACAGGAAAAGATTTTTGAATACTGGAAGCACGATGACGTCCTGATGGAGCGCAATCAGTTCATTACCGACGGCTATCAGGATTTCATTGATGCCCCCTCCCTGGATTCCTTTTTGAAATCTATCGTCTATGACGTTGTCCTGGAAGGACTCTTTTTCTATGCCGGGTTCGCCTTTTTCTATAACCTTGCCCGTAATCAGAAAATGGTCTCCACCAGTACGATGATCAACTACATTAATCGCGATGAACAGATTCACGTGAGCTTGTTCACGCGGATATTCAATGAGACGTTGAATGAAAACCCTCAGCTTGATGCCGATGCTTACCGTGAATTCGCGAAAGAAACGTTTAAAACAGCGACAGAGCTTGAGATCAAATGGGGACGCCACCTTATCGGAGATCAGTTTCCGGGCATACCGATGGATGATCTTGAAGATTATATCCGCTATATCGCAAACAAACGGTGCCGGATGCTTGGCACGGATAAGCCTTACCCTGAACAGGATACAAATCCATTCAAGTGGATCCGTGCCTATCAGGACGTGGATGAAGGAAAATCGGATTTCTTCGAACAGAAATCCAGGCAATATACAAAAGTATCCGATACGAACGGATTTGATGACTTATAAGCCTGCCGAAAAGCCTGCCGGGGACCCTTGCGTTCCGGCAGGCTTTTTTCTCCCCTCACGAACATGTCAACTTTCCTTACATATTTACAATAAAGGTATTGATTTTTCAGAATATTTCTTATATAGTAAATAACAACTACTACGCATGTCATATTTCCTGACATGAATATGAGGAGGAAATGAGCTTATGAAAAAGGTCGAAGCCATCATCCGTCCCGAAGCTTTCCAAGAGCTCCGGCAGCAGCTGGACGCCCTCGGAGTCAAGGGGCTTACCGTTTCAGAAGTAGCTGGATGCGGTCAACAGAAAGGTCAGGAAGGAATCTTCCGAGGGAACCGTTTTGAAATTAAATTGTACCCGAAGGTTAAGGTTGAAATGGTCATTGAGAACCACGAGCTCGGCTCTGTCGTTGATGTCATCCTGGAAGCCTGCGCTACTGATGAAGTCGGGGATGGGAAAATATTCGTATCCACCATCGATGAGGTCTTCCGGATCCGGACAGGGGAAACTGGCAAACAGGCACTTATTTAATTTATAGGAGAGGACGATCCATTTATGAAGAAAGTTATTCCTTTATCACTGCTGGCTCTTTTCAGCTTTCCTGTCGCCGCCAGCGCTCAGACGACCGTAACCGCTGAATCTGTACTTCAATCCGTTGATATGGCCTGGGTAATGATTGCCGCCTTTTTAGTATTCTTTATGCACGCAGGCTTTGCGATGGTCGAATCCGGATTCACACGCTCGAAGAACGCTTTAAACATCCTCATGAAAAACTTCATGACAATGTCGATAGCCGCTGTTCTCTATTTCATTGTTGGTTACGGCATCATGTTCGGATCGTCCGGAGGCGGCCTCATCGGTCTAGACGGCTTCCTATTATCCGGACAGGAGGATCAAATCGGATTCTTCGTCTTCCAGGCTGTCTTTGCCGCTACCTGTGCAACCATCATTTCAGGTGCTGTAGCGGAACGTATTAAACTGGGATCCTACCTTTTACTTACGATTGTCATGACTGGTTTCATATATCCTGTTGTCGGCCACTGGGTATGGGGTGGAGGCTGGCTCGCTGAACTTGGGTTCGTAGACTTTGCCGGGTCCACCGTCGTCCACCTCACGGGCGCCCTGGGTGCGGTCACGGCCGTTCTATTCCTCGGACCTCGTATCGGGAAATACAGTGGAAAAACCGTGAATGTCATTCCTGGACATAACATCCCTCTCGGCGCTCTCGGTGTTTTCATCCTATGGTTTGGCTGGTTCGGGTTCAACGGCGGAAGCACACTGGCTGCCGACCCTTCCCTCGTCCCTTCTGTCATTGCAACTACACTGCTGTCCGCTTCTGCCGGTGTACTCGGGTCAGGTTTCTACTCGTATGCGAAGTTCAAACGTATCGACGCCTCCCTGACATTAAACGGCGCCCTTGCCGGCCTTGTCGGGATCACAGCCGGCACAGCAAACGTTTCCCTGGCCGGAGCCATTGTGATCGGGTTGATTGCCGGTGTCATTCTCGTGGAGGCCGTACAGTTCCTGGACCGCGTCGTACGTATCGATGACCCTGTAGGTGCGATCGCAGTGCACGGCATCTGTGGAATCTGGGGGACATTGGCCGTCGGATTGTTCGCTGTCGAAGGCGGTTTACTATACGGAGACGGAGCATCCCTTCTTGGCATCCAGGCCGTCGGCATACTTGCTGTCATTGCCTGGACAATGGTAACAACTGCTGCTACGGTGGCTGTCATTAAAGCAGTTGTGGGCATCCGCGTTTCCCGTCAGGAAGAAATTGCCGGACTGGACTTCGCCGAACATGGTTCTCAGGCGTATGAAAGCTCCAGAGGAATCTTCAACGAAAACCTTGATTACGGTTCTAAAGATTTCGGAGTCGGATTGCTGCACCGTTTAAATGACCTGCAGTCTGAACAGGCCCCGGAAAAACCGAAGGAAAAAACCGCACAATAAGAGAAAAAGCAGTACCCTGCCCCTGCTATAAGGGATAGATTCACTTCACCGTGAATCTATCCCTTTTTAGTTCCTTTCGTCTATTTTACGAACACACGTTCTTATTTTTCGAAAATTATGGTATCCTTGTAGATAGATACCGTTCCCTATCATAAACAGAACTTTGTACTAGAAAGGGTGTGAGGCCTGAAATGAGCACATATGAAGCCCTCATGATCATGTTTGCGTTTGGAACATTCATCATTACCCTCCTTGCGCTCATCATAAAAATGAACAATAAAAAATAGACCTTCACGAACGTGAAGGTCTATCCTGTCTTCCTGTGCGAACGGTATCGCGGCGGCAGCTGCATCTGCCGCCGATTCTCTTTTATTATAGCATAAATAGGAGAGAACATAAGAAAAAAGTTTACCGCTCACACGCCGTTATTCCTCCATCAGCTTCCTTATTTCTACACGGTCTGCACCTATCATTCTTTATCATCCGCCAGGTTTCACGTGGAACAGCTTTTATGATCCTGATAACAGACAAGGATAAAACAGTCATTACGACGAATATAAGAGTAAAAGACAACGGATGAAAACTTTTTTCCGGGGAGTGTCGTCTAAACAGATGAGGTGGGACAAATTGATACGCAGACAGCGGCCGCAGCCTGCTTATGAACCCGATGAACTGGATGAACAACGGATTGAAGAATGGATACGTCAATACGGCCATGATCTCAAGTGGCTCGCTTACTCTTATGTAAAAGATTATGCAGCAGCCGAGGACATTACACAGGAAACCTTCATCAAAGCCTACCAAAGCTACCATGCCTTCAAACAAGAATCTTCTATTAAAACATGGCTGTACAAAATTAACGTCAACTTATGTAAAGACCATTTAAAAAGCTCCTATATGAAGCGTGTCGTTAAAAAAGGAACCGAACTGTTCAGGTCGATTCCTTCCCCGAGAGAAAACCCGGAGGAATTGGTGATTCGCCGGGATGAAGACGAAGCACTTCTTGCCCACGTATTAACTCTAGAGGATAAATACCGGGAAATCATCATCTTATACTACTTTGAAGAATTTGATATCAAAAGCATGGCAGACGTCTTGAATACCAGTCCGAATACAGTTAAGACAAGGTTGAGACGGGCCCGCCAGCTTCTTCAGGAACGGATGACAACGGAAGGGAGTTCACAGAGTGAATGATTTGACGGACAGAAAATTAAAGAAAATGAACCACCGCGTCAAGTACGGCCATGTTCCATTTGATGAGCGTTATATGAAGAAAAACGTGATTCACACGATGAAGCAGAGAAAGACCCGGCACAAGTCCAGCTTCTTGATGAAAACAAGGGTGTGGGTCCCGGCTTTCGTTACAGCTGCTGCTTTTACAGTCACGTGGAACACAAACGGCCCCTCTACAGAAGAAGCTGGTTCAATGGCCTACCAATCCACTCCAATCCATGTGAAAGCACCCGCCCCCCCAGCAGGAGCCGATATTGCTCATACCTCTTCAACGATGGTTCGGGAAACATATATCATTTATGAAGATGAGGAATTTTATCAGACCAACACTCTTGTTTCCAAAGAACAGCTTGGTGAAGTCGTAGGCGTGATCGGCCACCAGTCTCCCGGCGAAGAAGCCGAACCTTTGGCCCAGGTGAACAGCTTCCAGCCGGAAGCGAAGATTTATACAATCAAAGGAGAAAAACAAACAGACAAAGTAGCCGTCCAAAGCTGGCGCAGCACAGGAATCGGATCGCCCACTGTCAGCACACAAGGGTATTTTGTATTTGAAAAACTCCCTTCAAACAGTTCGGACAGCTGAATAAATGATTAGCATCAAATTCGAAACCTCTCCCTGACCTGAATCTTCCACACAAGAACAGTCACCCTTCCCCGCGGCTGTTCTTTTCTATCTCGTTCTTCAGATGATCCAAAGACTCCCAGATGGTATCTTTAATCCCCGGATTGTAAAAAACCGCAGCCGGGTGATACAACGGAATGATTGTGTATGTTTTTTCAGTCAGCTCGTAGCCAGTGTCCCCTTTTTTCTGAACAGGAACCTGAAAGGATTGCCCAATCACGTCTGTCATCTTATCTTTTCTCCCGGTCAGCCGTTGATAAGCCACACCTCCGAGGGCAATAATGATTTTCGGATCCATTTCGGCAATCTGGTAGTCCAGCAGGTGGGCGTGGGCATCGATTTCTTTTTGATTGGGCTTCCGGTTCGCCTTCCGCCTCCCTCCACTCCCTTTTTTATTTGTATCCACCCACTTGTAAGGACGGCTCCTCACAACGCTTGTAATATAAACCTCTTCCCGTGAGAGGCCCGCATAATCCAGGTGCTTGTTCAGCTCGTCTCCGGCACGGCCGATGAACGGCCGGCCTTTAACCGCTTCATTCTCCCCCGGTGCCTCTCCGACAATCATAATGTCCGCTTTCTCATCCCCGGACCCAAGAACAAATCCCTCCACATCGTAAGGTTCCATATTCTTTTCCGCCTCATTAACCAGCTCTTCGGGCCATTTCACAGCCATCTCCCCCTTTTCTTTTTTATTTATGTTCCACCAGGACCCCGCTGTTACACGCGGACCTCCGGATTTCCTTCTTCTGTCGTATAATCCAGCAGGAGGATGACACGCTATAAGAAAAGGAGGCGGTATTTGTGACAGAGCAGGATATGGCTGACATTTTCAGCGATTACGGGTATAGCAGTGTCTACCATCGATTTAAAACACCCCTGTATGTAACAGGACTGCTGGATGACATGGAACCAGCGCTCTTGGAGGACTTTTTCGAGCATATGGAGCTCTCTCCTGAGTTGTTATTTGATGAATTCCGCTTTTGGATCCAGTATTATGCAGCCTCTCAAAATAATCATTCATAAAACAGGAAGGTGTGTCATATGAGCCAGGATGGACGTATTGTTCCATTAACTTCAGGCGAAATCGGAGTGCTATGGGCCGGGTATCTAGGAGAAACAATGATCAACTGCGTGATGGACAGCTTCCTCCAAAACGTCAAAGACAGAGATGCCCATAGACTTCTGGAACTCAATGCCTCTTTAGTAAAGAAACGGATCAAGCACTATCGGCAGATTTTCGATCAGGAAGGCATGAAAACGCCGGAGGGCTTCGGTGAACAGGATGTGTTTCTCGATGCTCCACGACTGTTTTCGGATAAGTTTTATATTTTCTATCTAAAAGAAATGAGCCGCTCATCGATTCTGAATTATTCCAACGCGATGTTCGCCTCTCACCGCCGTGATATCCGGATGTTTTTCCTTAAAAGTCTACAGGAATATGCCGACATTTTTAATGCAGCCATCGAAGCTCTCCTTGAAAAGGGGATTGTCATCCGCACACCAGCCATTCCTATACCTACCGACGTCAAAATGGTGGAGGACCGGTCGTTTCTGGGCCACATCAAAGGGTCACAGCGGGCGATTTCTGCTTTGGAAATCAAAGAATTGTACATCAACCTTGATACGAATATGCTTGGGAAGTCATTGATGATCGCCTTCAGTCAATCCGCTGACTCCGATGAATTGCGAAAGTATATGGTGAAGGGACGAAAAACCGCCCATAAGCATATCCATTTTTTCATCAATCAATTGATGGCGGAAGACCTGCCCGCTCCCCAGCTGTGGGACCCTGAAGTGACGGAATCTGATGTTCCTTTGTTTTCTGACAAACTGATGTTTTACCACGCTGGACTTGCTGCATCGAACGGAATGGCCAACTACGGAACGGCCCTGGCTCAAACAGCACGCAAAGATCTGTCTCTGGCCACCGCCCGGCTCCTTTTGGAAAGCGCCCGCTTTTCCGCAGAAGGTTTTCATATCGGAATTAAAAAAGGCTGGATCGAGCAGCCTCCGCTTGCTCCGGACCGCCCACGCCTATCTGAATAAAAAAAGCAGGAGGAAAGCTCCCCCCTGCTTTATTATTTGATCTGAAAAACGAGATACGTCGTCACAAAATAACTGATGATGATTAAAACGGAAGGAAGCATGTAGCTCCAAGGCTGCACCTTTTTCCTGGTAATGCTGTAAATAATCAGCAGGATAAATAAAATCGAAGCCGCTCCTGTAAAAAGGTTCGCAGGAGAGGACTGCTGAAGCAGATTCCCTTTGATGTAAATCAAATCGGTAATTGCCAGGATCATCAAATTGAAGGCGTTACTGCCCAGGAGCGAACTGATGCCGAGGTTGAAATTCCTCAGCTTCAAAGCCGTTCCTACACTGACGGCATCAGGAAGCGATGTACTGATCGCTACTAGGAAGGCTCCGATAAACGAAGCTCCGATACCAGTAATTACAGATATCCGTTCGGCTGTAATCGTCAGCACACTCCCTATCACCATAATCAACAAAGCATACATAATAAACCTGAACAATACCTGCTTGTACGTAAAGTCCTTATACCGCTCATTCTGCTTCTTAACTTTCCTCCCTTGATAGGACGTCCGGTTATTGATGAATTTAGACCCGATGAAATACAGCATAATGACAGCGATGGATGTATAACTGATATGGAATATATGCGTCGGCAGCGTCAGACTCAATCCAGCTATGACGATGATCGTCATATAAATAACCAGCCAGCCGTACATCTTGCTTTCCGCCGTGGCATGGGTAAGGATTTGGTACCTTCGATAAACGATGTCAAAAATAGCCAGACCCATAATATTAAACAAGTTACTCCCAATTAAATTACCAACAGCCAGATCAGGACTGTCAATGATGATTGCCGTAACACTTGATGTCAACTCCGGCAGGGATATGGCGATTCCGATGATCGCTCCCATAAATGCAGAGGACGCTTTCGTTTTTTCTTTTACCGCATCTCCATATATCGATAATCGGGAAGCCACAAAAAAGGTGCTGACTCCTGATAATATAAAGAGCGCAAAAATGATCCAGCTGCTCATATAATCACTCCAGACTCAATTCTCGCAACTCCTACCCCATACCCCCGGTAAACCGTGTATAAACGAAAAGACCAGCGCTTTTTGCTGGTCTTTTCTGGATATAGACGTATTCAGGATTGAGGTACGGCTTCATTTTCATACTCTTTAATCAAATCAGCGGTCAGCTGGCCGGAAAGTGTCACCATAGGGACACCGCCTCCCGGGTGGGTGGACCCGCCGACAAAGTACAAGCCTTCAAACACCTGACTCTTGGAAGGAATTTTAAATCCACCGTTGGATTTCTTATCCGCTGCAATGCCATAAATAGAACCGCCGTTCGGACCATAGAGAGCTTCCAAGTCTTCCGGGGTGAACCGGTATTCAAACTCGATGGAATCACGCAGTCCTTCAATTCCCATACGTTCCAGCTTATCCAGAACTACTTCCCTGTAGGCGTCCCAGTCCACAGGTTTCTGTTTTTTACCTGTCATCGGCGGCACGTGGGTCAGGACAAACAAGTTGTCCTTGCCTTCCGGCGCCTGGGTTTCGTCCGAACGAGCAGAAATACCGATGTAGATGGTCGGGTCGTCCGCAGGCTTTCCTTCTTCAAAAATCTGCTTGAATTCTTTTTCAGGATCTTCAGAGAACAGGAAGTTATGGTGCTTCAAGTGATCGAACTTGCGGTCTGTACCAAGAAGCAGAACAAGACCGGAAACCGTCGGATCGAACTTCTTCTCCAGAGATTTCGTTTCCTTCTTCACTTTGGAAGTCTTCGGTGCCAGCTTTCTGTAAGCTGGAATCGCTTCGAGGTTGGAAACGACAATATCAGCCTCGTGCAGCGTGCCATCTTCCGTTTCCACACCTGTCACGCGGTCATTTTCGACAACAAGGCGCTGCACAGGTGTATTCAGATGAACATCGACGCGGAGTTCGTCCATCAACCGGCCCATCCCCTCCGCAATCTTATACATGCCGCCTTTGACATAATGAATGCCAAGACCCAGCTGGACGTAAACGAGCTGATTCAAGATGGCAGGGGCTGAATATGGGTTGGATCCCACATACATGACGAAATAGTTGAAAAGCTGCTCTAAATAAGGATTGTTGAATTGTTTATGCGTGGACTTCGCAACCGTACTGAGCGGATCCATCTGCATCAATTCGTTCAGCTTATGATGTTTCTTCAAGTCTTTCAAGTCCTGGATGCTGTACTTATAAAAGCTCTTCATGCACAATTCATACATATCCTGGCTGTAGGAAAGGAAATCCGTCAGCTTTCGGTTCGGACGGTTCGTCACTTTGGACATTTCCTCCAACATATTCGGAAGGTCACTCGTTACATCCACCTGTGTACCGTCTTCAAAGAAGGTGCGCCACTGCGGCTCCACCCGCTCCACTGTAATATAGTCTTCCAGACGTCGGTGAACACTGGCGAAGAGCTGCTCCAGCACCCACGGCATCGTCAATATGGATGGTCCTGTATCAAACGTAAAGCCTTTTCCCTCGCGGCGGTTCAACTTTCCGCCGATGTTGCTGTTCTTTTCAATGACCTTTACATTATATCCATCTGCGGACAACCGGATTGCAGCGGACATCCCGCCCAGTCCTGCACCTACAACAATCGCTGTTTTCTTATTCAAACCCATCCACCTCCAAAATTAATAAACAAAAGGAATGAAGCGGTACCTTTTTCCACACCATTCCCTGTACATCTCGCCGTGTTCTTTCGTCAACATCGCTTCTTCGAGCCGGATTCTATGTAGTAAAGCGATCGTTATCAGTATGCCAAATAGAACAGCGGGATAGACATTGCCGGTTCCGAGACAAAAGCCGACAACAATGAAAAACAACCCTGTATACAAAGGATGACGCAGCAGCCGATAAGGTCCTGAACTCACGAGTCTGTCCCCTTTCCGTACCGCCACATTCCTTGTAAACTGCTCCTTCAAATGGAGAATCCCCCAATACCGGAGAGCCGTCCCTGAAGCATACAAGATCAGTCCTGTCCACCATACCCATTGGGCAGTGGTGATTCCCACCGCGCCTTCTCTTAATCCAAGAGAAGAACCGACGGTCAGGACAACAATGATAAAAATCAGCGGAAAGGAGCGGCGTTCCTGGTCACCACCGTCAGATCTGTCGTTTCGGAAAATAAAAAACTCCGCAATCCAGAAAACGGTCACCACCATAAAAAGCAGTTCAAAGACAGACAAAGCAGCCCCTCCTTTCCACATGCATAGCTGCTACTAAACTCCTTTTTCCCCTGTTCCTTCATCCGTAAACAGGTCTTGCCCATCCCAAAGAAGGGCTTTAGTATATAAAGAAAGAAAGGAGCATCAAGATGGAAGCATTTTATTGGATCTTCATCCTCTCCGCTGTAACCGCTACTTTTTTCGTGATTTTCAAAAAGTTATCAAGAGGAACCTACTGGACAGTCGCAATTCTCGCTCTCATCTATCTGGTCGTCCTTTCCTACAGCCTGCTTAACGGCCCTCGTTAACGCCGGTCTTCTCTGCGCTGTTTATTGATAGCCTCCCTGATGTGATAGAGCTCTGCATACATAGCCGTTACATAAACGAGCAGAATACTCAGAAACATGGAAAGGATAAAGGATGTTCCACCGAGATCGAACCCGAGAACAGCGGAAAAACCGACAACTGCCCCGATAATCACCCCGATGGCGGTTAAGTAGATAATTTTTTGAAATGTTACAGAATAAAACATGGGAACACTCACCTCTTCCTACTTTTATATCTATCTTCTACTATACCCCTGCAGGACTTTCCTTACACGTCGAGACGTGGATGATCCCCAGCGCTCCCTCCTTCCATTTGAAACAGAATGAAGCCCGGCACAGCAGACTTTTAGAAAATAAAAAAAGTGCAACCAAAAGGTTGCACTTTTTCAGTGTTCCGTTTATGCTTGCATACGTTGTGTTTCCTCATCCAATCCACCGTGCTTTTTCTCGGATTCAGCGACAACAACTGCACACGCAGCATCTCCAGTAATGTTAAGAGCTGTTCTTGTCATATCAAGAAGACGGTCAATACCGATAATCAACGCAATACCTTCGACCGGCAGGGATACCTGATTCAGTACCATGGCAAGCATGATCAGACCGACACCCGGCACTCCGGCCGTACCGATACTCGCAAGTACGGCAGTTAACACGACCATAATTAATGAAGTGAAAGATAAATCAGATCCATAAACCTGGGCGATGAAAATCGTCGCCACACCCTGCATAATTGCTGTCCCGTCCATGTTGATGGTGGCCCCGAGAGGCTGAACGAAACTACTGACAGGTTTAGGGACATTTAAGTTTTCCTGCGCCGTTTTCATAGAGATCGGCAGCGTGGAACTTGAACTGGATGTACTGAATCCAACCGTCATAGCAGGGAAAAACCCTTTGAAGAACGTAATCGGATTCATCTTACCCAGGAAGGATACAGCAGAACCGTACGTGACAATGGCATGGATGAACAGCCCGAGAAGGACGACAAACATATACATACCCATCGCACGCATACCGTCAATGCCCATTGTTCCGATAGCGGAAGCAAGAAGACCAAAAGCACCATACGGCGCAAAACGCATAATCAGATTAACGAGGAACATCATAATTTCGTTCCCCTGCTCCACCAGTTTATAGATCCCTTCTGTTTTCTTGCCGAGCATAGCAAGAGCAAAACCGATAAAGATCGCAAAGGCAATGATTTGCAGCATATTTCCATCCGTCATAGACTGGATCGGGTTGGTCGGAATAATGTTCGTAAAGGTTTCTACAACACCAGGTGCCTCCTGGGCTTCATACTCCGCATTAGCCGTACTGATATTAATATCGCCCGGCTGGAAGAGGTAGGCAAGCCCGATCGCAATGGAAATGGCGATCGTTGTTGTAGCTAGAAAGAAGCCGATGGTTTTCCCGCCGATTCTCCCCAGTTTCTTCGGATCACCCAGGGAAGCCGTTCCCAAAGTGATGGAGAAGAAGACAATCGGGACGACGAGCATCTTAATAAGATTTAAGAAGACGGTCCCCAATGGACTGAAAATATAGGCATCCAAAGTTGTAAATAGATCGGGTGCAGCTAAATGGAGACCCAGACCTACCGCAGCACCAAGGATTAAACCAATAAAAATCTTGGTTGTTAACTTCATGACGTAACCTCCTGAAAACAGATATGATAGCGCTTTCTTATTATTTCCTTCAAGCTTGATTTCTTAAAAAAAGTGAAAAAAACAGTCTTGAACCATTAAAAAAAGACGTACGCAGCGGGGCGTTTGTACCTCTTTGGGTGTGAGTGTGTAGGCGTAGTTTCGGACATTAACTATTGGCTGCAACCATGTGGATGGATCGTGCTTTATAGATTATAGCACAGAATGACTAAATTTTGAATAGAATTTGCTGGCAGTTTTTTATGCATCCGCATACTGGAGAGATTGCTGCGATTCACCGGCCGGAAGAACCGCTGTAGGACAGTCTTTACAGGATTATGAGAAATTTTAGAATATATTACAATTTTATAAAAATATAAAAGGCGTTGTATATTATATACAATCCATGCATAAAAAAACAGCCGCCTCTCAAGCGGCCGTTCTTATTAAAGAACCCCTTCACTTTCCCACTTCTTAAGTTCCCTCCGCAGAACCTTACCACTAATCTGTGTTTTAGGAAGCTCTTCTATAAATGCTATTTCCCTTGGCGCAGCGTGTGCCGCGAGCCCACTCTTCACGAAGATCCGGATTTCTTGCGCTAACTCTTCCGTTCCTTCATACTTCTCATTTAAAATGATATAGGCTTTGACGATTTCTCCGCGTACATCATCCGGTTTTCCGATGACTCCGGACTCTTTTACAGCAGGATGCTCCATCAGCTTGCTTTCAATTTCAAAAGGTCCGATCCTCTCTCCAGAAGAGTTGATCATATCATCACTCCGGCCCTGGAAGAAAATATAGCCGTCTTCATCCATATACGCAAGGTCACCAGCGAGATACCAGTCTCCTCCGAACGGGAAATACGTCTGATACTTTTCGGGATTTTTCCAAACTTCCTTCATCATGGACGGCCAGGATGCCTGTATGGCAAGATGGCCTGTTTTATTGGAGGGAAGCTCATTTCCATCATCATCCAGCACCGCTGCCTTTATTCCCGGTATCGGCCGGCCCATGGATCCAGGTTTGATGGTTCTCGTCGGCAGATTGGCTACAAGCTGGGCGCCTGTTTCCGTCATCCACCAAGTATCGTGGATTCTCAGGCTCCACGTTTCGTAAGCCCAGTGAATAACTTCCGGGTTCAACGGCTCTCCGACACTCAGGACATGTCGTAGTTTAGATAAGTCATAGTCTTTATGCAGACGTTCCGGCTGGGATTTCAGCATACGGAAAGCGGTCGGTGCGCTGTACCAGACGGTTACACCCGCGCGTTCCAGCACCTCATACCACGCTTCAGCAGAAAAGCGCCCTCCGTGAATGACTGTGGTCACCCCGTTCAACAGAGGAGCAAACACGCCGTATACCGTACCTGTCACCCAGCCAGGGTGGGCGGTACACCAATATATATCCGATTCATGGAGGTCCAGTACCCAGCGTCCTGTCTGGTACTGCTGGATCATATTACGGTGGGCATGGATGATGCCTTTCGGCTTCCCGGTAGAGCCGCTTGTGTAATGAATGTTTAAACCGTCTTCCAGATCGACCCATACCGTTTCGAGCTCCGGATCTTCCTTTTCCGCTTCTTTTATAATGGAAATGTAGTCCCCGCCCTGCCTGTCGGTAACAAAAATACTTTTCAGGCTTGGGATGTCCTCCCGAAGGACACGATCCAGAAAAGAGTGGTCGGTTATTAAATATTCCCCTTCACAGTCGTTGATCCTATCCTTTACGGCTTCTTCCATAAAGGCTTCAAACAATGGCCCGACGACAGCTCCCAGCTTGATGGCGGCCAGCATGGCAATATGACAGGAAGGATGCTTTGGGAGGAAAACAAAAACAAAATCCCCCTTCTTCACCCCATGCCTCTGAAGCACACGCGCCCATCGGTTCACTTCACGCTGAAGCTCGGCATACGTATAGGTGATTTCTTCTTCATCCGACAAATAATGCAGCGCGGTTTTGTTCCCTCTGCCTTCCGCCACGTGCCGGTCGACACACTCATAGGCCATATTCACCTTTCCGGTCTCGTGCCAGGTAAAGTTGGAATGAATATCCTTCCAATGAAATGGAGCGCCTTCCCTCCATTCGCGTCCGACTTGGTAGTCTCCCTTCTCCGGAGGGATTGTCGCGTTTGTCATAGATGTACCTCCTTATCGTTTCGTAAAGTCCAGTTCCTTGAGGATCTGCTCTTTCAATTCACCTAGAACGGCATCGCCACGCTTTCTCGGCTTCGGCCTCTGGATGAACAGTTCCGACTCGATCTGTCCCGGCTGCCCTCTCATGATGACAATGCGGTCACACAGATATAGAGCTTCATCAATATCGTGAGTCACAAGGAGTGTTGTCGTATGGTGTTTCTCCCATATAGAAAGCAGAAGGTCCTGCAGCTGCATTTTCGTAAAAGCATCCAGGGCACTGAAGGGTTCATCAAGGAGAAGGATGTCAGGCTGGCTGAGCAGCGACCTTGCGATAGCAGCCCGCTGTGCCATACCACCGGATAAGTCCTTTGGATAATGATGTTCAAACCCCTTTAATCCTACAGTTTCTATCAGTTCCAAGGCGGGCTCCTTTTTGGACGGCCTGGAAAAACCGAACGTGACGTTGTCAAGGACATCCAGCCACGGCATCAGACGCGGTTCTTGAAACATCATCCCAAAGGCACTCTCACGGTTTTCAGACTTTGTCTGGATGCTCCCTTCGTACTCCTGATCCAGACCGGAAAGAACACGAAGAAGCGTACTCTTCCCACATCCACTCGTGCCGAGCACTCCGACAACTTCTCCTCTTTTTACCTGTAAATCTATATTTTCAAATCCTGTCGTTCCGGATTGGAACGTTCGTGACACTTGATTGACTGCCAGCACATGGATCGTTCCTTTCTGTCAGGCATTTTCTAAATTATCCTGCCACTTCAATGCTCTCGTCTGTATTCTCTTCAATATTTCATCCGTAACCTTGCCGAAAACAGCAAAGAGCAGGATGCTTCCTATAACAAGGGCAGGGGCAGACGTATTCTGACCGTACACCATCAAATAACCAAGTCCCTGGCTGGCACCCAGCAGCTCAGCGGCCACTACGAACATCCAGCCGAGGCTGAGACCGCTCCTGAGACCAACGATGAAAGATGGAAGCGCGGCAGGAAGAATGATTTTTTTAATCTGCTGCAGACTCGTAAAGTGATAGATACGCCCGACTTCGATCAGTTTACGATCGACTCCCTGAATGCCTGACGTTAAATTTAAATACACAGGGAAAAATACCCCTACAGCAACAAGCGTAATTTTCGACGCTTCACCGATGCCGATCCAAAGGACGAACAAAGGCACCCAGGCAAGCGATGGGATCGCTCTAAGGGCCTGGAGCATCGGATCAAGCAGCTGACGGGCGATCCGGCTGTACCCTGTAGCCGCCCCCAGTACAACAGCCGCGGCCAGACCAGCAAGAAATCCTGCAAAAACACGGTAGAGGGTGATGCTGATGTGCCCCCACAATTCCCCTTCCTGTGCCATGCCGGTCATTTCTTCAACGACAGCTGTTGGAGAAGGAAGCAGGTAAGGAGCCACCCATCCCGCCCGGGAAGCTGTTTCCCACAGAATAAGGATGAGCACCGGGAGGACCAGCCCTAACAACGCCCCTCCCCACTTCCTTTTAGGAGCCGGTTTGATTTTCGTTCGCTGCACAGCTGGTGATGAAACAGCAGCTTCTGTACGACTGGACATCGTTGGACCTCCTTATTCAATCACTTCTTCTGCAAATTCCGGCCGGACAAGATCTTCCGTCAACTGATCAATATCCACATCCGGTTTGATCACTTCTTCTTCCTGAAGGACCGTGCCGGCTCCTTGAATCGTTTCTTTTAAAGCAGCTCCCGGAACAGGATCCGACAGGTCGTTGCGATCCAGGCTTTTCTTCGCTACCTCAAGATCGAGATTGGCTTCCTCGGCCAGAATTTCAGCGGCTTCATCCGGGTGTTCTATCGTCCACTCCCGCGCTTTTTCGTAGGCTTTAATCACATCTTTGACGACGTCAGGATGGTCATCCGCAAACGCAGAGCGGACGTTCAACGTTCCGTACGTATTGAATTCAGGCGTACGGTAAAACAACTCTGCCCCTGCTTCCAGTTCATTACGTGCCATGTGGGGATCAAGCCCTGCCCATGCATCGACATTGCCGGAGTTCAAGGCAGAAGCCCCTTCGGGATGCTGCAGATTGACAAGCTCAATATCATCCACACTCAGTCCGTGGTCCTTTAAAGCACGAACAAGAAAAATATAAGGGTCGGTTCCAAGCGTGGCGGCGACTTTCTTCCCTTTTAAATCCTCTACAGTAGATATGCCAGAATCCGGATTCGTGACTAAAGCCGTCCATTCCGGCTTGGAATAGAGATAGACGGATTCTACAGGAGCATTATTCGCTTTAGCCATCAACGCGGCTGCTCCGGCTGTAGAACCAAAATCAACGCTGCTTGAATTCAAAAACTCAAGCGCCTTGTTGCTTCCCTGGCTGAGCACCCATTCCACTTCGATGCCCAGTTCTTCAAACGCTTCCTCGGCCCATCCCTTTTCTTTCAAGACCAGACTGGTTGGAGAGTAGTAGGCATAATCAAGGGTTACCTTATCCGGCTGATCCTCCTGACCTTCGGCATTACTTGAACAACCGGCAAGCCCGATGGCGGCCGCTGCACTGAGGACAGCTATGGCTTTTTTCCAATTCATCTTTTTACCCCTTCCCCTATTTAAATTTCGCATGCGTACGTATCTATGCTTCCGCGCAGCCGCTGTGCTTCTTTGTAGGTACAACGGTTATGGACAACTTCCAGACCTGCTTCACTGGCAATTTCCGCTGCTTTTGGAGAAATGACACCTTCCTGGAGCCAGAACACACCAGGCTGGATGTCCGCTGCTTCCCGGGCAATCTCAATGGCGGCCTCAGGGCTGCGGAACACCTGGACGACGTCGATGCTGAATGGGATCGATCTCAAATCCGGGTAAGCTTTCTCGCCAAGCACCTCCTCCTCCCGAGGGTTCACCGGGACGATCTGATACCCGAGCCGCTGCATTTTTCTTGCGAGTCGGTGACTCGGACGGGAAGGCTTTCCACTGAGACCGACGACAGCCAGGCGTTTCGGACGTGTTTCTCCTCCTTCTGTAATCTTCGCAGAGCTGAGCGCCCACTTGATGACACCTTCATCATTCTCTGTGATTGCCCGCTTTCCGGAATCATTGCCTGTTGCCTTGGCAATGGCCCGATCCAGGTCATTGATTAAATCCTTGCTGGATTCGAGTCCGATGGAAAGACGAATCAGCTCTTCCGTCACTCCGGTCGCCGCAAGCTCTTCAACAGAAAGCTGCTGGTGGGTCGTAGACGCCGGGTGGATGATCAGAGATTTCGCATCGCCGACATTGGCGACATGGGACCACAACGAGATGTTGTTGATCACCTGACTCCCAGCTTCTCTGCCTCCTTTGATTCCAAATACGACAATGGAACCGTAGCCGCCCTCTAAATATTGATTGGCCAGTTCATGGGCCGGATGGTTTTTCAAGCCGGGGTAGGAAACCCACTCCACATCGGGGTGTTCCGCCAAGTATTCAGCCACTTCCCGGGCATTATCTGAATGACGTTCCACCCGCAAATGTAGCGTTTCAAGTCCCTGGAGCAGAAGGAAAGCGTTCTGCGGACTGAGGCAGGAGCCAAAGTCACGAAGCAGCTGAACCCTGAGTTTTGTAATGTAGGCGAGCGTGCCGAAATCGGCTGTATAAACGATCCCGTTGTAGCTCGGATCCGGCTCTGTGAAAACAGGGAACTTTCCATTGCCCCAGTCAAACTGCCCGCCGTCGACAACGACGCCGCCGATAGCTGTTCCATGGCCACCAATCCATTTCGTGGCCGAATGGACGACAATGTCAGCTCCGTGTTCAATCGGACGGCACGTGTAAGGTGTGGCAAACGTGTTATCGACGATCAATGGAACCTGATGTTCATGGGCAATGGCGGACACCTTCTCAAAATCAAGCACGTGAAGACTCGGGTTGCCGATGGTCTCAGCGAAGACGGCCTTCGTATTCTCATTGATGGCCTGTCTGAAATTGTCCGGATCGACCGGGTCAACAAAATGAACATTAATGCCATACCGCGGTAAAGTGTTGGCGAATAAATTATAAGTTCCGCCGTATAAATTGGATGCTGCCACGACTTCATCTCCTGCACCAGCTACATTCAAAATGGCCAGTGCAATGGCGGACATGCCTGAAGCCGTCGCTACCGAGGCTACTCCGCCTTCCAGAAGAGCCATGCGTTTTTCGAATACGTCCACCGTCGGATTTCCGAGCCGGGAGTAAATATTCCCCGGTTCATCGAGGGCAAAAAGGCTCTGGGCGTGATCGGTATCATGAAACACATAGGATGTGGTCTGGTAAATCGGAACGGCCCTTGAACCGGTCGTAGGATCTGGTGACTGTCCACCGTGCAGAGAAATGGTATCAATATCGTAGCCTTCAAAAGAGTTGGTCATTGTATGGCCTCCTAAAGTTTATTATTCTCATCATTTTAATCAGTTTTAAAAAGAAACTGGTCCTTACAGCGTCTTTATCCATGCAAAAAGCCCTCTTCCATATAAGAAGAGGGCTGAACGTGCTGATATCCTCCTCTTATCTACCAGATCCATGATCTGTAGGACTTGGCACCTTTTCAAACCGATGTTTGAAGGTTGCCGGGCTTCACAGGGCCTATTCCCTCAGCCGCTCTTAATAAGAGTACTAGTTATTTAATTTTGATTATGTTGTGAATTATAGCTGACCATCTGCATCAATGTCAATAACATTCTGAATTTTTATTTTATTGAAGCGTCAATGGTTCTTTTCAGCTGATGAATGATATCTTCATCGCTCTCAATTCCTATGGATAAGCGGATGACGTAATCGTTCACTCCGATTTTTTCACGTTCAGTTTCTGACAGAGCCCTGTGCGACGTACGGACAGGGTAGGACACAGTTGTCTGGACACCAGCGAGTGTCGGTGCAATTTTGATCCATCCAAGAGATTTGAAAAAGGCTTCCACATCCACGCTCTCATTGAGCTCGATGGTAACAATCGCTCCATGACCACGTTCAGATACGTATTCAGGATAAAACACCTTTTTAACCCCAATATGCTCCCGAAGTGCCTCTGCAACACTTTTTGCATTCGCAGACTGTTGTTTCATCCGGAGTGCAAGGGTTTTGGCTCCTCTCTGGGTCAACCAAGCTTCAAACGGACTTAAATTTGCTCCAAGAGTCACGATTTTCTGGGCTGCTTTGGAAATCAATGCTTCCGAACCGGCAAGGACGCCGCACGTGACATCACTATGACCGCCTATGTATTTCGTTGCACTGTGCACAACAAGGTCCACTCCATACTGATAGGGCTGGACAAGATAGGGGGTGGCGAATGTATTATCCACCATCGTCTTTATGCCGTGTTTTTGAGCGAGACTGCTCAGACCTTTCAAGTCTTCCACGCGTAGGAACGGGTTGGAAATCGATTCCGTATAAAGCAGATGGGTATGAGGCTGGATGGATTTCTCCACCTCGTCCAAATTGTTAAAGGATACCATGGTGACGTCGATTCCGAAGGATGGCAGTTCTTTAGTCAGGAGTTTGTGCGTACCTCCATACACATCTTCTGCGGCTACAATATGGCCTCCGGGTTCAACAGCCGCCAGAATGCCTGCAAGGATGGCTGACATTCCTGAGGAGGAAGCGACTCCAGATGGAGCACCTTCGAGCTCAGCAACCGTTCCCGCAAGTTCATCGGTATTCGGATTTTTTTCTCTTGTATATAAGTATGGACTTTCCCCTTCATAGTAACTTTCCAGATGGTCCAGGTCCTTGAAGGTAAAGGCGGATGTCTGATAAATCGGTGTCGTCTTGCTGTTATGCACCTGTGATTGATCCTGTTTATGGTGGACAATTTTTGTTTCAAAGCTTGGGTGTGTCATTCGTCGACTCCTTTCTGATCACTTAATCAAAAATTATATCGATGGAGAGGTGTTATTGTCAAAGTTTTTCGACATATTCAGACAAAGCCTTCAGCAACTGGCTTTGATAGGCAGGGGTATGAGGAACAAATGATTCCGCCTTCATAGTTTCTGATTCCCCGGTGCAAATCGAAACACCTGCAGCCACTTCCCTCTCTCCCGTCATTAAGAAGGATAACTGATCCAGAGGGATGGCAAGAACGTCAGCCACTTCAACTCCCACCGGCATATCCCCGCCAGGCCAATGATAGAAAAACAACCGGCAGATTTCCCGGTCCACCTTGTCTTTCCCAATCAATTCCTCCTTCACATATCCTGCCGGTGTTAAAGCAGAACGTTCCAGTGACAGCCCCAATTCTTCCTGAATTTCGCGCAGTCCCCCTTTCATCAATCCCTCTCCTGCTTCGATGTGTCCGGCGGCCGTTATATCATATAAGCCGGGATAATCTTCTTTATCAAAGGCCCTTTTCTGCATCAGCACATGCCACTTTGTATCGATTTTATTTACAAACCAGCAGTGAAACGTTTCGTGCCAGTCTCCATCTCTGTGAACCTCCCCGCGTGCCTTAACACCCGTTTTTTCTTCCTTTTCATTAAAAATATCCAGCATTTCCTCCATCTCTTAAGCCCCTCTCCCTATATACGGATCTTTCTGTGATTACGATCTATGATATCCAGAAGTTTAATTTAACAGCAAGGAGGAAATCTTAAACAAAAGGAGGTGGAACGATGAGCGAAAAGAAAACACGCCGCGGCCGTGTCGAACGATCGAATGAGGCGGCAGAAGCTTTTAACCGGTCAGCAAAATTCAATCAGGCTTTCTCCCACGAGCCCCCGCAAGCCTTACAGGAAGATCATAACCATTCGGAAGGAGACTCCCTGCTCCATCATTACTCCGATGACGAAAAATGACCTGCGTTTATCCGCGGGTTATTTTTATGACCTCTCAAAAATATAGAAAATTCTGTTAGTATAGAAGGGAGCGTGACAAGCATGATGAAAGGGTGAATTCACCATGGGGGAAAACATAGGAAAATGGAAGTGGCTCATCATTGGCGCTGTCCTGACCCTTTTTGCAGGAGGTACATACATTTATACAGGTTCTCAAGACTCCTCCAAATTGGTTCACGAAGAAGACGGTTCCTTACATAGAAAAGCCAAGCCTGTCGATATGGAAGACGTTCCTGGCAGCTGGAAGGAAATCGAGTCAGAGGAGCGTCTTCACGAGTTTTTTGAAGAGCGCATTCCGGGCCTGGCCCTTGCACGGGAAGAAGGGCTGACCACAACAACCGAAGCTTCGGCTTCGCTGCCGGGACGCGACGGCAGGGCTCAGATTTACGAAGTGTGGCATGGGGAACAATTCATCCACTTCTTGTACCGTATTGATTTATCTGCCCTCGTTTCTGAGACGGAGGAAACGGAGGGGATCGGGAATATGCCGTCGCTGCATTCCATCCATATGAAAGCGACAGAGGATAACGGTGCCCAGACATTGGACCTCAGGCAGGATGGGGTTGGTAACCAGGAAGCTGTGATCTACGAAAACCGCCTGTATGGAGCAGTCTCCACCCCTCCGGTCAATGACCCTTGGGAACTAAATGATTTTGAGACGAAGGTTGAAGAGGTTAACCGGACGGTTCCCACATCCCTGACCTTTCAAATGGACGGCGAGACCTATGAAACAGAAGCCGCACCTGTTTCTTATGTATACAATGAGGAAGCGAATATCTTGAAAACATTCACCACCACCGGGACCTACGAAAAAGATGGTCTTGTCATTGAACCCGAAGAAGTCCAAGTCCGAGCATCCTATGGAAAAGTGAGAATGGCCATTGAAGATGAAGATGATGTGTTCAATCATACGATGAATTCCTACTTTAAGATGGACACAGGCGAGAAGATCCCGGTATTTCTCGGTTATGATCAGGAAGAGAACGCCGGCACTTATGAAGGGCGGTTTCAACCATTAGGAGAGATTCCTGAAGAGCTTACGCTTGTTGTAGAAGATATCCACCTTAAGGAAGATGCCTCTTATTCGTTTACTGTAGATATAGACCATATGGACTTGAACGCGTCTACTTCTAAACGGATCAGCGAAAAAATCGGAGAAGCGCGCCAAACGGATATTTACCTGGACAGCGTGGAAACAACAAGTGACCAGCACATGAGCTTGGAATTGAGCTACAGCCCGCACGACTACCACCAAAACGAAAAGCTGGTCGGAGAATCCTTTCATCCCCTTCCTGCATCAGAACAAGGACAAGAAGAACCTTCTTCTTTCGTTTCTGTTCTGGGAGATAACGGCCAGGAAGTCCAGGCCGATTATGCAGGTACCGATGGGATGGCCACGATATCTTTCCCGACCAACAACTTTCAGGAAGCCTCGACGCTCACTATTACCGTCAACCAGATGGTGTATGGAAAAGAAGTCGACACGACATTTGATTTGAAACCCCAATAAGAAAGCAGAGGCACAGCTTTACAGGAACTCTGAACCTTCTCTTTGCGCACTAACGTCCATAAGAAGAAAGTACTTTGTTCCCATGATTGAGATGATGAAAGAGGTGACGTAGAGCTTATCGGTGGTGACGCCTGCGGCAGGCACCCACCGATAAGCGGAACGTGACCACCTACACGCTGTAGGAGCATGACCCCGGGATGAAAAAAGTATCTTTCCAGCAAGCTGAAAGCAGAGGCACAGCCTCTGCTTTTATAATGCGTCTATGAATTGAGATGCGGCTTCATTGAAACGGTCATAGTGAGTCGCAGGTGTCTGATGATAGGCGTCCTCGATGACGACCATCTTCGCCTGCGGACACGCCTGATAAAAATGACTGTGTTCACTGATCCAGAACTCCTTGCTCCCATAAACCAGAAGCAGCGGCTGCCTTAAGTTCTCCAGCCGGTGGCTGCAGTCATAATGAAGTGCCCGGTCATAAAAGGCATGCCATGCTTCCGGATCCGACTTCGCCATATGTTCATTCAGCTCCCGCTTCAGTTTTTCATCCCTGAAATGAGAATGACTTAACAGCTTAGCGAGGGTTTCAGGGCTCTTCTCCACCCAGTACATCCCCCCGTGGAACTCAAAACGGAGCCCGCCGGTTTCAACTTTTGGAAATCCTCCTGCAAGAATGACTGCTCTGGCTCGTTCAGGGTAGGTCAAAGCCGTCTCCTGAGCCACCATCCCTCCGCATGAATAGCCGGCGATGACAGCAGATTCCAGCTGGAGATGATCCAGCAGACTGATCACTTCCCTTGCATACCAGGTAATGTCAGGGGAGTGTGTTACCACATCAGAATCTCCGTTCCCACTCAAATCCGGTAGAAGGATGCGGTACTTTGCTGCCAGCTCGTGCTGCATTTTAAACACCATCCGTCCCATTCCCGGCGGATGGATGAAAACGACCGGCTGCCCTTCCCCTGAATCCTCATAAAACAATGCTTTTCCGGAATGGCTGTCCGTATAATAAGGCATACCCTGTCACTCCCTGATCGAATATCATGGACCCTTAGGATTCCCTGGACTGAAAGGGTTATACAAGCAGGTATATTTGTCCAATTTAAGAACAGTCCCTCAGCCGATTGACACGTTGTTTAAGGCGGTCGTAAACTAGAAGAGACTTTATAACCTGGAAGGAGAAACCTATGAAGCGCTTGTTACTCTTAGGCGGATTGCTCAGCCTCGCCCTTATACTAGCGGCCTGTGGATCCAGCGAATTGGAAGATACATTGGACTGGGAGATCCAGTCATTCGAAGGGACCACCCAGAATGGGGAATCTTTTTCCACTGATGAACTGGAAGGCGAAGTATGGCTGGCGGACTTCATTTTCACCAACTGCAACACAGTCTGCCCGCCTATGACAAGAAACATGGTGAAAGTGAAAGAAATGTTGAAAGAAGAAGGCGTGGATGTACATAGTGTCTCATTCAGTGTAGACCCGACCGTCGACACACCAGACAAGTTGAAGGAGTTCGGAAGCAAATACGGCGTGGATGAATCCAACTGGACATTTTTGACGGAATATACACAGGAAGAGATTCAAGACTTTGCACGGGAAAGCTTCAAAGCCTCTGTTTTAAAGACGGAGGGCAATGACCAGGTCACCCACGGTACATCCTTTTACTTAGTAGGAGAAGACGGGAAAGTCCTGAAAAAATATAGAGGGGACACCGACGTTCCTTTCGAACAGATTGTCGAAGATACGAAAACCGCCGTGGATTCATAAACAAGAAGCCGCTCTCCTCATAGAGAGCGGCTTCAGCTTGTAGAGAAACCTCTGTTTCTTTACAAGCTTTTTTTGTTTCTTACCGCCAGGAGCGAAAGCCCCTTCCCTTTCCGCGGACGAGCGCCCGAGCTTCCTCGCAAAACCCACGCTCGGTGATCTCGGACCACTCGTTCTTCCGCAGGAGTGGAAGGGGCACCGCTCCTTGGAAGTTCTTTAAAATTGAAAAAGACTCTCCTCCACCCCGCTCACCCTTGCTGGATGGAGGACAATCTTTTTCATATTCCGGCAGGCAGCCGTCATCAGCGCCTGTTCTTTCCCTTTTTCTTTTCCACGCAAGCGGCCATAGCGCAGCTCGTGCCGTTCTTTTGAATCCGCGAACCTGCTTCGTGCACAATCTCTCTCCTCTATATTCTACCGTCGATGAGGAGCGTTCGGTGGTGATGCCTGCGGGAACAGCACAGGCCGAAGATCCACTTGGGCAGGCGGCCTTCCTGACCAAGTTAGCTGAGGGCGTGCCCGCGGCATTCATCCACCAATAAGCGGAATGTGACCCTTTACACGACTAATGGACAACTCTAACTGGTTAACACAGTCTTTTTCTACAGCCAAAAGCCGCTCTCCTTATAGGGAGAGCGGCTTTTCTTTCGGCAGGCGTCCTTCCTGACCAAGTCAGTTGAATACCTGCCCACGGCAGACATCCACCGATATAAAAGCCGGAGAACCGGCTTAATTGAACAAGGAGCTTATGAAGTTTTTCAAAGACTGGAAGAAGCTTTGAACGGCATTACGGAAGCTGTTCCAGAACCCATCATCATTGATGATATCCTGGATGCTGCCTGTCAGATCATCCAGTTGGTTTTTCACTTGATCGAAATTGATATTCAAATTTCTCATTTGATCAAACAAATCCGTCAATCGCTGGCGGTCTTCTTCACTGAGTTCGATGTTCAGCGTCTGCAGCTGCTCCTGAACAATCTGCTCGACCTCTTCCTTCGTTGCTGGATCCTGCTCAGCGATGGCTTTCTTGATTTCCGTCAGCAGTTCGCTGACTTTATCCTGGTCAATCCCTTCTTCTTCTGCAATATCTGTCGCAATATCCAGTTCATCGCTCGCGACTTTCATACGGCTCTCATCCAGTTTCACCCCTTTGGCATCATACGCTTTGTAGATCCCGGTAAGAGCGGAATGTCCACTCACTTTCACAGAGGAAGCCACCAGCACTTCAGCGTTTTCGACGCCGGCAGTAAGGAGAGCATTCGTATACATTTCTTTAGTCACCTGTGTTATGTTATCTGGTGTAACGATTTCAATGGACAATCCTTCTCCGTTGTCTTTATGAAGAATTTTCACAGAAGAATACATATTCGAATTTGGATTACCACCGATGTACTCATTCAGATCCTGTCCGTTGACCGAAAACTCGTCGACCTGTTCATGCTGGTCCACCTTGAGTAAGTCCGCCACCTCAGATTTCTGCGCTTCTGAAAGGGCTTCACCGTAGACAACAATCGGCAGTCCCAGCTTTTCATTGATGCCCTGGTCTCCTGTAGAGGCGTAACTTTCCAGAGGCACCGCCCAAACAGAAAAGAGAAGCAGAGCCATCATCCAGATACTTGTCAGTTTTTTCATAACGTCGACCCCTTAATCGTGGTTGATTCCTTCTCATACAACGAGGCGGAATCACCTTACTAGTATACCCGCATTCTCAAACGGGTCTTTTACATAGACGTCCGGGAGGGAAAAAAGGTTTCAAAAGCACTGATATTTTTAAAGGAGCGTGACTATGACATGATACGAAAAATCGGCCTTTATATTTTTGCTGCCGCTTTGTTCTACGCAGGAATCACTCATTTCATCTACGACCACGGATTTGCCAGGATGCTTCCGCAATGGGTGCCGCTGAAGCTTGAAATTGTTTACATGTCCGGCATCACCGAATGGCTGCTGTCGCTGCTCTTGGTTTTCCCGCAGACGAGAAAAGCCGCCGGCCTCGCTACAGCCGTCTTCTTGATTGCTGTGCTCCCTGCCAATATCTACGCAGCCATCTATTCTATACCGGCTCCATGGTCGGAGGAAGCAAGTCCGGCTGCTCTCTGGATCCGCCCCCTTTTCCAGCCTGTGCTCATCTGGTGGGTACTGGCCTGTTCGCAGGATTCGAAACCAGCGCAGCGGTTTGATAAAATGAAGAGGAATTAAATCGGAGGAGGTAGTCTATGCGTTTAGCAGATAAGAAAATCATCGCTCTTGTGAGCAAGGATTTTGAAGACTTGGAATTATGGTACCCGCTTCTCCGTCTGCAGGAGGAAGGAGCTGAGGTTCATCTTGTCGGTGAAAAAGCCGGCGAGGAGTACCCAGGGAAATACGGTGTTCCTGCCGTATCTGATTTCGCTTTTGATGAAATCGATCCTTCTGACTATGACGGAATTCTCGTCCCCGGCGGCTGGTCTCCAGACAAGCTCCGCAGATATGACAAAGTTCTCGATATGGTCCGGCATATGAATGAACATGAAAAGCCGATCGGTCAGATCTGCCACGCCGGCTGGGTACTGATTTCTGCAGGTATTCTGGAAGGACGAACGGTAACCAGTACACCAGGTATTAAAGATGACATGACAAATGCAGGAGCCACATGGGTGGACGAAGCAGTCGTCCAGGACGCCCACATCGTGTCCGCAAGACGTCCGCCGGATCTTCCCCCTTATGCGAAAGCTTTCGCAGACCTGCTCGCTGAACAATAAGAGAAAAATCCCAAAGCGGCGAACCGCTTTGGGATTTTTTATTGATCATCGGAAATGGCGTGCTTGGCAAGCATGGACACAACCGCATCATCCATCGGCGGATTATGCAGCCCGGCACGTACATCACGGTAGTATTTCTCAAACGGATAAGTCTTTGACAGTCCGCGGCCGCCTGCAATCCGCATGGCAAGATCCACCACTTCATTCGCTGTGTTGGTAACCGCAAGCTTCACAGCGCCCAAGTCAGGACCCATATGTTTCCTCTTTTCCGGTTCTTCATCCCATTTACGTGCCACACTGTAAAGGTAGGCATGCGCCTGCATCAGCTTCCATTCCATTTCCCCGATTTTATCCTGGATGTGAGGGACTTCTGCGATCGGTTGATCGAGACTGTTCGGCTGAAATTCCTTCGCAAAAGCCACGGCATCATTGCGTGCAGCGACAGCAATGCCTAAGTAACACGCAGGGATATGAAGCAGCCATCCTTTTGGAGACGGCTTTCCCTCCTGCTTTAATTCGACGAGGTCCTCTTCATTCAACTCCACATCGTTCATAACCAAATCATGACTGGCCGTCCCTCTCATTCCGAGGGTATCCCACGTCTGTTCCACCGAAAGTCCGGGCTGGTGGCGGTCGATCATAAACCATCCGACACTGTCTTTATCTTCCACATAGGCGGATACAATATAATAATCCAGATGCTCAGCCATTGACGTGAAAGACTTTCGTCCGCTGAGGACATAGCGGTCGTCCCTTTTCACTGCGGTCGTCTCAGGGATTCCTCCGCGGGTCGGGCTCCCGGTTGCCGGTTCTGTAGCTGCACGGTTGACGACTTTCTGGCTGGAGACGACTTCCTGGACGAGTCTGTTGTAGGAAGCGGGTTCCCATAACTTCTCCTGCGATAGTTCCATCATTGTGCCCATATGCCAACCGATGGACAAAGCGACGGAACCATCACCTTCTGCAATTTTTTCCTGAAGCAGCAGCAGCTCATACAGGGAAAGGCCTTCTCCGCCGTCTTGAGGGGGGAGAGCGAGGGATGGGTACCCCACTTCCTTCATGACCTGCAGCGTTTGCGGAGAAAAGGCTGCGTGCTGATCGGTTTCCTGGATGTGTTTTTTTGCTTCATCCGCAATCGCTCCGGCTTTTTGAAAAAGACGTTCCTGACGTTCGTTTTTAATCCACGTTTCAATCATACCTGTCATTCCTATCCACTCCCGGTTCGTAATCTATAATTAAATCATACCTGACAACTCGGAATGAAGCCAACGCGGTGCTTCTTTTGATTCTCTTTTCAACATACCCTGCCTCTTCATAAATCATTCCCGTCTCCTCTTTGTATGTAAAAAACCCGGCTGCCTTCAGCCGGGTTCCTGTTTTATCCTTGTTTTACTTCTTCACCTTCGTATATCTTAATAGAAAGAGGAGCAGCTAGAAATTCAGAAGCTTTTCCGACAAACGCCTGGAAATGCTCACTTTGATTATGCTTCTCTACGGCTTCCCCGTTCTGCCACACTTCCACCATTTTGTAGGTGTATGCTTTGTCCATATCCTTGACCAGATCATAAGAGACATTTCCCTCTTCCTCTCTGGATGCCTGGATCAGTGGACGGATTTCCTCCAGAAAGCCATGTTCCTTATCAGGAGCCACTTCAAATACAGCATGAATAATATACATACCATCTTCCCTCTCTTCGTATCGCATTTGTGAATTCGTACTCCAATAGAGTCACCCGGAATCGTGCTCTTTATCAGCAGACATCCAGGTACCTCGAGCCGGATTCTCCTCTACATCGTAATGGATAAACCGCCGGGCAGGAAGTGATTCGCTCACCAAGCGCTCTTCCTCCACATAAAAAAGCACCGTCTGAATGCATCAGATCGGTGCTTTGATCATTTCCTTCTGGGAATTTGTTTCAACGCCTGTTTTACAGAGGCATACGTCTGCAGCGAAAGTTCACTGAAGTCCGCGTATGGAGCACTTTGAATCGCAAAGGTCGGCTTAATGCCCGTAATGACCAGCGTCGTCCCCATCAAGTCCAACAGCTGATTCATTTGATAAATCCCCATATGTACCGCTTCATTGTAGGAATGAACCGCTGACATATCCATGATGAGATAATCTTCCTTTGTTTCTTTAACGTGATGACTGACCGCTTCCAACATCTGCTGCAGCCGTTCATCATCCACTGTTCCAACAAGTGGCAGTACAGAAATGTTGTCTTCCACAGGTACAATCGGCGTGGAAAGCCGCTTCACTTCAGAAAGGTAATGGCCAATCAATTCCTCCTGCTCCCTGCGCTGGGTCACGTCTTTCTGAACCCCTACAAAATAAGTCTGATCCATCTGCGAGATATAGACCGGGAAGATTTGCAGCTCATTCCAGAACGGTGTCCCGTCCTTCCGGTAGTTCTTAATCTCCAGCAGAACCGGCTCTTTGCTCTTCAATCCTTCTCTGATGCGTTCAACCTGACTTTCGCTCGTGTCTTCCCCTTGAAGAAAACGGCAGTTGCGTCCGAGAATTTCCTCAGCTTTATAACCAGTCAGTTCCTCAAATCCTTTATTACAGTAAATCATCGGATTATCTTCCTGCTCCGGATCTGAAATTACGACACCTGCACCCACGCGGTCGATCGCAGCTTTTATGAATTCATTTTGTTGAATTTCTTCTAATCTAGCAAACGAAAGTTCATTCACGGTCATCCAGCTCCCTTTAAAATGGAATGAATACTATTATAATAAAATGAATGACAAACCCCTTGCAAGTTAATCCATCCACTTCCATCTATTCCCAAGGTAAAATAGTAAGTTTCGGCCAGCGTTTTTTCCATTTCGCTGCCTTTTTCAAATAGACTTCCTCCGGAATCAGCCGCTTGTTCGGCCGGACAATTAAGCTGAATAAATCCTCCAGACCGAAAGGGGCATACATATCGAAGGTGCCTGGTGCTCTTCTTTGGACAGCGAGTGAGGAGGCTGTCGTCGGCCATGTATCCACGGCTGCTTCGAGGGACGGATAGGGATCAAGCGGAATGTCGAATTTTTCTTCATACCATAAGTGAACGAGCGCCTCGTTCGTTACATCCACTTCAAAAGGGTGGCGGGAAAGCTGCTTTCTCATGTCCCTTTCCAACTGCCGCTCCTCTTCCAATGTTCCTTCTGGATCAAAATAGATCAAATCCGCATCTCCTATCCCATACGCGGGGTCAAACCCATGCTTCTCATTCCATACACTCTGCACAAGTGCCCCCGCTCCTATGTAATAACTCGAAAAATAATGATCGGCTTGGTCAAAGATCGGAAGGAGGTGAGGGGTTTTCTCCTGGATGATTTCGATCAGCTCGCTTTCCAGAGCATTCATGATTTCCACTCCTTTTTTTCAGGTGTTGAAGAAAGGCCTCTACCTGTGGAAGGGAACGGACATCCGGCTTCACGCATGCCCATGTCTCCCTGGTTACAGCATTCCCCTCTTGATCTACAAGAGGCAGGCAGGCATACTCTTCCTTTTCCTCGTACGCAATACTTCCTGGAAGGACCGTCATTCCGAGTCCGTGTTTCATCATTTGTTTAGCGGTCTCGAAATGATCGACCTTCATCGTCGGCCTGTAAGTGAGTTCCTTCTGATTTTCCCGCCACTCCTCAAGAAGACGTGTAAAGTCCGGATCTGTTCTGAATTCGATGAACGGCCTCTCCGTTACAGGGGGGAGAGGTAACAAATCGAATAAATAAAGCGGGTCATTCAATAAATGGGTCGAGTTGAATCCGGAAATCGGCTCCCCTCTCACGATGGATAGATGATTATCGAGCGCTGATGAGCGGACTTCACTGCTGATACCTGTGATAAGATCAACCGTTACCTCAGGATACATCTTTGTAAATGACTGGAGTATTTCCGGAAGAAAATACTGGCTGTACAGCGACGACGCTCCTATGGAAAGGGTGCCCGACACCCTCCCTCCTGCCATCGCCAGTTTATCTTTGAGCTCTTTTTCCTTTTGCAGGATTTCCCTGGCTGAAGCAAGCGTCAGCTCACCGAAAGGAGTGATCCAAAGCTTTTTCGAGGTGCGGACGAAAATGGCTCCTCCCAGTTCTTCTTCTATGTATTTCAATCTCTGAGTGATCGCCGGCTGGGAAAGAAGAATTTTTTTTGCTGTCGAACGGATGGTACCACATTCATGAAGCTGGATTAACAGATCATAATCTTCCATTCTCACCGAACGTTCCCCCTATCCATTTTTCTTATCACCCTTTATTATAATTAAATATTATTCAAATCTCTATCCTTCCAGTAAGATAAAAGGGAAAAAGGAGGGATCACATGCTTCATTTGAAAACCGGACGTCTGCTCGGAAGTTACTTTCTATACGAATGCGGGCGGGCCATGTATTTTGTGCTGACCACCTGGATCTTGTTCCAATGGACGAACGACCCTTTGTATACAGGGTTATTTGTCAGCTTCGGCTTTCTGCCCGGGATGGTCTCCAACCTGTTCTTCGGAGTACTTGTAGACCGGTACAGCCGGAAGAAACTCGCTGTAGCTGCCGGAGCATCCAGTGTGCTCATCCTCTTATTTTTATGGACGACATCTGCCGTGGATACAGAAGCCCCCTGGCTGATTATTCTCATCCATATGCTCCTTCAGACAGCCGGCTCCTTATTCCGTCCTGCCCTGCAGGCTCTGACAGCGGCGATCATTCCGAAAGACGAGCTTCCGAAAATCTTCTCCTGGTCCAATTCCTCGACGATCACAGGCAGCCTGATCGGTGCAGGCACAGGCGGGGTTCTGGCAGGGACCCTTCCTGCGGAAATCCCCTTAGCAGTCGTTCTTCTCCTGTTTACAGCAGCTACCCTGTCCGTGATGCAGCTGAATGAAGCTCCCTTTAGAAAAGAAAAGCGGAAACGCCTTTCATTTTTTCTGGATATGAAGGAAGGCTTCCGTTATGTCCATCACCACCCGCTGTTTTACGGTTTGTTCTTTCTCTTGATGATCGGGCAGCTGACCTTTCATACTTCTCTCGGCTTTTTAAGCGTTTATACCAGTGCCCACCTGCTGCAGGGGGCTTTCCTCTACGGACTGCTCGATGCGGTGTTTTCGATTGGAGGCATGGCAGCCGGGCTGCTGGGGACGTGGTGGTGGAAACTATTCAAAAACAGCCTGGCGGTATGGGCCTTTGCCGTTACTTCATGTGGTCTGCTCCTCGTCAGCCTGACTACCAACGTATGGCCCGCTTTTATAGGTTTTTTCTTTATCGGTTTCGGCACATCATCCATTCGCGCTTTACTTCAATCGGTTCAGCAGATGGCGTCGGATCCGGCTTTCCACGGAAGACTCTCCAGTCTGCGTATGCTCGCCAATCAGTCTTCTGTCGTCATCAGTGGGCCGGTATTTGGAGCCATTGCTTCTACTTCCGGTGTCTCCTTTGTCTTCCTATGGCTGCTTCTTCCAGCTGGTGCCGGTATTTTGTGGGCACATATCCAGTCCCGCCATCCAGATTTTCAAGCGGTAACAAACCGGAGAACCGCCTGATCATAAAAAAAGGCATGCTTTTCAAAAGCATACCTTTGGTCATGTATAAGTTAAGTACGGTTATCTTGTCTCTTCCTTCGGTGTACGGTACACTTTTTCAACCTCGATCCCCAGTGTCTTCAAGTAATCGACGATCTGGTCCAGTCTCTGCATGTTTTCACCTCAGTATGAAATAGAATTGGCAGGAAATCTGACGACAATCTACTTATTACTCTATATACGTCTCCCATCGCAAAACGTTTCACTTGACTTACAATGAACCATACCCTTGTCTTAAATCAGTTATGCACCTTTTTACACATTCGAACATTTTTTATAACCGTTCCGTTCAGTGTCTTCTCTTGATGACGGATCTTCTCATACCCGTGCTTCATGAAGAAAGGGACAGCAGCAAAACTGGCTTCCGTATGGAGGCGCACCGCTCCCATGGATTCAGCCTTTCTTTCCAACTGTTCCAAAAGGATGGATGCTGTTCCTGTCCGCTGGTAATCCGGGCTTACATATAGGAAATCGATACATTCCTCATCGGTTAAGGAGGCCATTCCAATGACCTGATCCTGTTCCAAGGCAAGCAGGGTGAACCCGTTCAGCAGCCTTCCAGACAAGCTTTCATTCAATGAAACAGCCCCGGCCCATGCTTTTTTCTGTTCATCCGTATACACGTCCAGCGGAATGTCCATAATCGCACCAACCATCAAGCGGATGACTTCATCTGTATCGTTGTTCCCCATCTTTCTTATCTGCACCAAATCTCTCTCCCTTCCATCATAACAAAATGGTCATGCTGTGACGTTAAGGTTTTATGACAATTGAAATAACTCCTTCACCTTTCCGATAAATGCCTGCACCTGTTCTGTGATTTCCTCTTCACTCATCGGGGTGACGACTGAAAAATAACGGGTGGTCGGCTGAATATAAGGAAGGGGCATAATCAGGTGTTCGGCAGCTGTGTGGGTCACCACCGTTTCTGAAATAAAGGATAGCCCCAGCCCTTCTTTTACACCTTGGACGACTCCATGATTGCTCCCGATCGTAATCGTCTTTCGCGGTCGTATATTGTACGACTCCAACATCGATTCCATCATCGCCCTTGTACCGGAGCCTTCCTCCCTGATCATCCACGTGTGATCCTGCAGATCCTCGAACGTCAGCGTTTCACATGTGCGAATTGGGTGGTCATCCGGCACGATGACCACCATCTTATCCTTCATAAAAGGGAAGGAAGACAACCCCTGATCAGCCACACGGCCTTCAACAAGCCCTATGTCCAGGGAATGAAGCTGAACCTCTCTGTTGATTCTCTCAGAATTGGCAATGGTCACCTGAAGATCCACTTCAGGAAACTCCTGGTCATACGCCCGGAGAAGGGAAGGAAGAATGTATTCCCCTACTGTATAACTCGCTCCTATTTTCACCGTCCCTTTCATCTGGTCATGGTACTGCAGCACTTCTTTTCTGGCTTTATCCATAACGCCGAGAACCTGTCTGGCTCTCTTATACACCATCTCGCCTGTCGGTGTGACATCAAAGCGTTTCGGTGATCGGTTAATCAGCACGGTATTGAATTCTTCTTCCAGGTGCCGGATATGGGAGCTTACTGTGGGCTGTGAAAGCCGGAGCAGGTGAGAAGCTTTTGTAAAGCTTTTCTCATCAATCACCGTAATGAGCGTTTTCAATGATTCAAAATCCATGATGACCCTCCTGTTATTATTAAATCCTATTATAACTATTATAAAGTTTTATTTTACTAATAATCAATGGGCGCTTATGATAAGGAAGGAATAGAAAGGAGAACCATCATGAACATCATTACATCAACGATATATAAACAGCCTCTTCTTTCTGGTATTGCATTTACAGCCTTACTATCAGCGGTCGGTTTTCTGGCTGCCCAGCTTCCTGGAGTCAGTCAGATCGGACCTCTTGCTGCCGCCATTCTGCTGGCTGTCCTCTACCGCCACTATTTTGGTTATCCCGAACAAATGAAAAGCGGTATCCAATTCGCAGCGAAAAAACTGCTTCGGCTGGCCATCATCTTATTCGGCCTCCGTCTGAATATGAACATGATCGTCAATGAAGGACTTCCCCTCTTGTGGAAGAGTGTCCTCGTCATCATTTTTGCTGTCGGACTCATGGTCCTTGCAGCTAAGATGTTTAAAGCCGACCTCTCACTTATGACCCTGCTCGGAATCGGCACCGGTATCTGTGGGGCCTCAGCAATCGCCGCCGTGTCGCCGATCATTCATGCTAAGGAAGAGGACACAGCCGTAAGTGCCGGAATTATATCGATTGTCGGTACGCTCTTTGCGATCGGCTTCACCATTATCCGGCCGATCCTTCCTCTGGATGCAGACGCCTATGGCATGTGGGCCGGCCTCAGCCTGCATGAAATCGCCAATGTTGCCCTGGCAGGTGAGCCTGCAGGAGCTGATGGGCTGGGCATGGCCTTTCTCGCAAAGCTCGCACGCGTGTTTCTCCTTGTCCCTGTCAGTCTTCTGCTTCTCTGGGTCATGAAGATCCGGAGCAAAGGAGAAAACCAGGGATCCATCACGTTCCCCTGGTTTCTGCTGGGCTTTATCGTTATGAGTCTGTTCGGAAGCTATGTCGAAGGGACGTATATCACCGTTCCCGACCCTGTCATGAACAACCTGCTCACTCTTACATCCTTCCTGCTGACGATGTCGATGGTCGGCTTAGGGCTGAGTGTCAGTCTCAGAGATGTTCGGGACAGAGCATTAAAACCGACGGTGATATTGATTTTCGTCTCCATCCTGCTGGCTTTTTTCACCTACTGGATCTTTTAACTCCTCGCTCACGAGGAGTTTTTTTGTCTTTTTCCTGCACTCTTTGTCGAAGGACTTAAGCTCCCAGAGTCTTTTGGTAAAATAAAGGAGGATCAGGGTGTCTGACATGCCTGTCCTTTCTATGCATATAGTAAAAGCAGCGGACTTATAGAAAGGATTCAGGTATATGATTGCTCCAGCTAAAATGAGTGCATCCCTGTATGCCCTGTTGTCCATCACTTTCTGGGGAATATCTTTTGTTTCGACCAAGGCGGTGCTCGAAAAAATAGACCCGTATTCCCTGCTTGTTCTACGCTTTGGAATCGGGGCTCTATTTTTATTTTGTATGATTATCGTTTTCCGCTATCCCTTAAAAGTACGCATAACCCATCTGCCCCACCTCCTCGTTCTCGGCATTCTAGGGGTTTACATCCACCAGGTGATCCAGGCGACCGCCCTTTTATCCATCCAGGCCTCCGATGCCGGATGGCTCATTTCTTTTTCACCCATTTTCACCATTGCTTTATCATTCATCTTTCTACACGAACCTCTAAGTCTGAAAAAAACAGCCGGCATCATTACAGCTGTGCTCGGTGTGCTTCTCATCACCTCCGGAGGGGAAGGATCTTTTATTAAGCTTTCTTTAAGCATGGGCTATCTGCTTATGATTTTAAGCACTCTGAACTGGGCGGTCTATTCGGTACTTTTGAAGAAGCTGGCTGTCCCTCTCCCTTCCATCGTCCTAACCTTTTATATGAGCATCATCGGCTGTCTGCTGACCCTGCCTTTTTTCATTAGAAATCAAGGGCTCACTCAGCTGGCTGCACTGGAATTGAGTCATTGGGCCCACCTGTTGTTTTTAGGTATTTTCGTTTCCGCTGTGGCTTACTGGTACTGGGCGAAAGCACATGAAATTCTGCCCGCCTCCCAAGTGTCCGTGTTTATGTACTTGGAACCCCTGGCCACATTGTCCGCCGCCATGCTTCTCCTTCATGAAAAACTGGCAGCCACATCAGTTATTGGCGGCCTATTCATTCTAATGGGGGTTCTGCTTGCCCAGCATCAAAAAAGAAAATAAAGGAGGAACCGTGATGCACATGGAAGAACGGGTGCAAAACGCTTTTCGTACGCTGACAGATCACTCTCCGGCATCCTTAAAAAAAAGACTGCTTGAATGCGACATTACACTTGAGGAGCTGGATCCCTACCTGAAGGATCCTGAGGGTAAACCGTACTACCGCCAGATGATTTATGAGGATGAACATGTGGAGATGATTGTGATGAATTGGGCAGACATCGAATGTGCCCCTCACGATCATGGAGAATCATCCGGCTGGATACTCATTATGAACGGGGAAACGAAACAAACCGTCTATAAAGGAGGAAGTGAAAAGCTCCCTGAACCCCTTTTTACAGAATACAAGGAAAAAGGGCGGACAATGTTCGCTCCCAAAAAGGGGATTCATAAAATGGGACGCAGCGGAGAAAATGCTCTTGTCACCCTTCATTTATACTCCCCGCCGATTCGGGGGATGAAAGTCTATGACCTGGACACCTGCGCTGCTTGTGTCGTTTCCGCAGACTGTGGTGCCTGGTGGCCGGAAGAACAGCGGCAGCGGCTTAAGGAAATACAATTGAAGAAGAGTTGAGCGGGTACCGGGAACTCCTGCAGGCACCGGAAGACCACGGACGATCAGCAAAAAAAGAGGAAGCGGTGCACCGCTTCCTCTTTTAATCCATTTCGTATTGATCTTTTTCTTCAACAAAACGGTTGTACCGGCGCTGAAACCAGTGGAAAAAGTGAGAAACAAACACCTTTAAAATGGCATAGCCTGGGATGGCCAGGATGATTCCAATGATTCCAAAAAGGTGACCGGCCGTAAGCAGGACGAAGATAATCGTGACTGGATGGATGTGCAGGCTTTTCCCCATGATCTGGGGAGAAATGAATTTTCCTTCCAACAGCTGCACAACCGTCCAGACGAAGACAAGCTTCAGCACCATGAACGGGGAAGTCACAATAGATATGATCAGCGCCGGCGTAATGGCGATCACCGGCCCTAAATAAGGGACGACACTCGTGACACTGGCGATTGCTGCCAACAGCAGGGCGTAATCCAGTCCGATGATCAAAAACCCGATATACATCATGACACCGATACAGAAACTTACAATGATCTGTCCTTGAATATAGGCGCTTAACTGGTGATCAATCCCTTTGAACACACTTGATACCTCCGGGCGCGCTTTAGGAGGAAACAGACGGATTATGACCCCGGGCAGCTTATGACCGTCTTTTAATAAGTAAAACAAGATGAAGGGAAGAGTGACAATGGCTACAACGACACTGGTGACAGTAGAAATGATACTCGTGATCCCTTCCACTGTCTGTGTGGCATAGGACGATATGTAATCCGGTACTTGATTGATCATCCCATCTACATCCTGAAACATATTAGTGTAGTAAGCGGAGAAATAAGAATTCTTCAGCCACTCATCCATCGATAATATTAAGTCGACGACATAGCGTGGCAGTTCTTCCGAAAGACTGATCAACTGCTTTTCCAGGAAAGGTATGATCAAAACGATCACCATCGTAATTAACCCGATGAGCACGAGCAGCGTTAAGACAATGCCCCAAATGCGTTTGATTTTCCACTTCTCCAGTAAGTTAATCACCGGCCGGAGCAGATAATAGACCACAACAGATAAGATAAGCGGGAGCGCTACGGTTTTCACAAATACGGCAACAGGTTCGAATATAAACCATACATTTGAAAAGACCAGGATATTCAATCCGGTCATTAGTAGAATACCTAGTAGAAATAATGTTTTACGGCCTCCAAAAAAACGGATGACCGGTGTGGAGTCCCAGCGATTCATAAACATTTCTCCTCAGCACAGCATGATTGATTTTATTCTATCACACAGAAAGCTCTTTCCACCTTATCCAGCTTTTACAGATGGAAGCTGATGGCTGTGACTTTTTCTTTTCGTAGACAGGTAGATACCTGCAAAGATTGTCAACAGACCGTATATAAGGTTGGGCGTAACAGCTTCTCCCAAAAGTACACGACCCCAAATCAAGGCGGTGACAGGGACAAGATAGGTGACCATACTCGCAAACTCGGCCCCAGCCTGATCAATCATATAATAATAGAGAAGGTGAGCTGCCCCTGATCCGAGACATCCAAGACCGATGACAGCCAATATGGATTGAAGGTCCAGATTGACGACATTTCCCCAGCTGCCCGGCTCGAGCCAGAACAACCCGAGCGCACCGGAAGCGGCTCCGACCAACAGACCGGCTAAAGCCAGCAGGACGACGTCTGTCCCTTGAAGATATCTTTTGGTGAAATGGGATACAAACCCGTAACAGGAAGCCGCTAAAAGCATCGTACCGACTCCGATGAAACCCTCCCCTGTCATTTCCCCGGGGCGGAATCCGGTTAACAGGATGATACCTGCAAAGCCGATCACTATGCCTCCCCACTGTCTCCAGTGCAGACGCACAGAAAACAACAAAAATCCTGCCACTCCTGTCAGAATGGGTGTAGAGGCATTCAATACAGCAGCCATATTGCTTGTCAGTGATGTCTGACTTAAAGCAATCAGTCCCCACGGAAGCCCGGCATTGAACAAACCGACAACGATAAGACGCTTCCACGGAAGAACAGCCGGCCGCTTCCCTTTCCACCAGCGATAAAGAAACAGAGGAAGAAGGACAGCGGCGCCTGCCATACATCTCAGAAACACAGTCCCCCATACTCCTGCAGCAGGTATAAGGACCTCAATAAAGACAAAGGATAACCCCCATATCAGGCTGAGTGCCATTAATGCCCCGTACAGCTTCACGCCCTTCCTCCTCCTTCCTCTCATCGACTTGGAAATAACAACCAATAATTTTATACTCTATCAAATCTAAACGTTCCAATCAATAGAAATGAAACATACATTTTTCTATACGAAAAAACCTCCAGGACAATCCTGAAGGTTTTGTGTGACGTGGCAG
>NZ_JBSWTE010000002.1:0-13672 GCF_056158365.1 Halobacillus sp. AWH4_228
ATGCTTAGCTGCGCTGACAGCAGGAGCATTACTTTTAATTTATGTGTCACCCGTTGTTATAAGTGTGGCAGCGACTTCTGCTTTCCTAGTAGGGATTGGAGATAAGATATTCCAAGAAGATGATTCAGCATGAAAAAAAGACATAGGGGAGTCTCCCCTATATCTTTTTTTAACCCCTATAAAACTTGTGATAAACTTATCTATAGTGATATTTACCAATTATTTTAAAGGATTTAAGGAGAGACAAACTTGGATAAATTTATGAAAGTAATATATGTCGCAAGCCTGCTAGGTGTATTAATCGGATTGTTTATGGATTGGTTCTCATTAGCGTTCTGGTCGTGGAGTGGTTTACACCATTGGACCGGTTCATTAATTGGGGTCACCACTGCCATTACTCTTACTGTTTTTTTAATAATTCCCAGACAAACTTCCATACGTTTCTTGACTATCTTAATTCCTTCATTCGTTATCCTCCAATGGATTATGATGAGCCCTTGGTTTCCTGGTAATGAGGGAGGTAACTTAAACACTGCTTTAGGAATGACAAAGGGCGGATTTTACTTCACTTTACTAAGTGCTCTTATCGCGGTTGCTTCTTATATTCGTTATACGAAGAAGTAGGATAGCTTCCAATTAGATAGTTAATGGATTTTGACTTTTTTTGAATCCATATTTCTAGTAACTAGTTTTTTAAAAAAGATGATATCTTCCTTTGTGGAAAAGTAACGCTTGGGTATAACAAGGCCTTTATTTTTAGATGTATATAACCGAAACATATCCTCGTGTTCCAGAACTGCTATAAAATCATTCCATTCAAAATAAGTATTTGACTTCCTTACTTTAGAATTTATACCATCTTCATTAATGATATATCTCAATTCGTTTTGAAGAAATTGGTCACTGCTATACTCCTTTCGAACGCGTAAGTGTAATAATCCAGCTAATACCAGTGTGAAAAAACACGCAATTAATGTAGAAAAAAATAAATATAAAGGAATAACCGCAACCAGCCCTCCTGTAATAAAGAGAGAAGATAACCACAGGCCAACTAAGAAAACAAAAATAAAATATCCAATCATCATTTTCTTATGATGATGAAGGTTGTGTTTCTTATAATCCTCAAAGGTTAAGTTTCCCTTAGCTAAGACTTCTTTTTCATTAGGTACCATAACCTCAACCCCAATATTATTAAAGTATTTATTTTATTACCTCATAACCGATAGATCCCAACAATCATCGGAAAATATAAGTGAACCATCGCTCCCTTAGTAGATTAAATTCTATCATATCAAGTTGGCTATACTCTACTACCATGAGCATAATCTATCTTACTGGCCAGAGTAATGTTATCTGATTAATGACATTAATTGTAAGTTCGTTCATTGAGATTATTAGCTCTACGCGAATCAAAAGAAGGAATAAGTGCATGTTGCTTACCCTCAGTGTATTTCTCTATATTTTATTTATTACGAGGGTTGTGCTATGTATTTCTATTTATTTACATTTTCTTCCGCCGTTGGTTCTTCGTAATTATCTTCATCGAATTTAAGATCTTGATAGATCAAGTATGCGAAAGTAAATCCTATTAGTATTAAAATTGAACACATTACGGTTAAAAGGACTTTAGTTATATTTTTAAGAATTTTTTTCATACTTTTCCTCCTTTTATCTAAAAAAAGTCCTTTTTTGAAGAAATTGCCCACGAGCCACAAATATGAATGTGTGTTTATTGTAAGAAATGTCTGTCATGCAATCTTCCTTTCTGGGTTTTTGTAGTCAATTGTGTCCTGAAAACTAACCCTAGTAATTTCAAATCTAAAAAGATCTGTTAGTTTTAATTTACAACAGTAGCCCTTTGTGCAAATCCATGCAAAAGATTCTGCTAGTTTATTCCCTCAATTCTATTGATTTGATAGAGTGTAAGGGGTAAAATTGTCATTATAAATACATACGGACAAATAAAAAAGCCATTTCCTTGATGATAAGTTTTGGCGAACTTATCGGAAATGACTTTCCCTGTCTCCACCGACCAAAGCGACACAGGGTAAAATACTAAGATATAGTTAATTATATACGGTTTACATAGCAAATTTCAACCGTTATAAATAATTTTTCAAAGGTGTATTTTACCCGGCTTTCCTCTCATTGGTAGGAAGCAGGGTAAAGTACACCTTTTTTATGTTGTTCCAACGTGGAAAGCCTACTAACACGTTGAGAAAATAAACTTGATAGGTTATGTCTTAGCCGATGCAATAATTAAGACTAGGACACTATGAAAACGCTCCCTATTGCGTTGGTGTCTGAAGGGTGAAAGCTACCTTAGTGCTGATCGAAGGAAGGATGTTGCAACTACGGTTGCAGTAGGACAAGCTGCAAGTAAGAATACTCGGTTATTCTGAACCTACCAGGGGCATTTGAAGTAGTAAGCTTGTCTAGAAGAAATTCTATCGTTAATAGGGATACACTACGGACACCTCGTAATTCCTGACGGATGTTGTCCTTCTGTAGAACGACTACTACTTACATTGACATTTTTAATTTTTGTCGATGTAGGTAGTCGTTCTATGCCTTCCGTTTTCCTCGACAAGCCTTCAGGATGTTGCCTTCGTTCCACTTTTGCAAGCATAAATACTTAGGAAAGATTAGACATCTCAACGAGGCTAAAGAATAAACGGTCTTGCTCACATAAGATTCTGTACTCTATAGGAGCTAAGATAAGAAGATCTATATAGAAGGGATCATTTAAGGGTGGGGGATGTATGATATTGAGTATTTGCTAAAGTCCTGGTCTTGGACTTTTGGAAAACGGAGATATCCAAGCAACCGAAGGGCGGTAGGGGGTTCTGTATGAGAACGGGGGTACCGTTTCTAAATGGAAACCGTTGCTGTATAGTAATAATGGTTTATGTTATACTTAAGGCAAATAGCGACAATTTAAATATTGTCATGGCATCACCCCCTTAAAGGGGAAAGAGCTCCCTGTTTGCGCAGGGAGCTCTTTTTATGGATTTAAAAATTCTTAAGGTGTTTCAATGCCAAATACTCCTAACAAAGCTTTTACCCCTAAGTATATGGGCACAAGGAATACAGAGGTTGCTAGACCGTATTTTGCTGCATCTAACCAGTAATTTATAAGAATTCCTTTTTTAACGTTCGATATCGTTCTCTTTGCTCTGTTGTCGATCTCGTCTAAGCTTTTGTTTGTCCGGCTCTTCATCTCGTTTAAGTTGCTCTCGGTGGTCTGGAGCACTTTCCCTGTTTTCTCGCTGAAATTTTGCTCGATCTTCTCCAGTTGCTGAACGATCTCGTTTTGGAGTTGATTCACTTTTTGAATGGTCTTTTGATTGTTCTGACTCATGAGGTTGGCGCCCGTTTCCATAGTTTTTATAAGTCTCTCTTCTTGATCTTTCAAGAGTTTCTCTTGCGCTTGTAAAGTCGAATTCATCCTCTGCTGAACGGTTTGGCTCGTCTCTCTGATGTCGTTCAACTCTTGTTGAGTGGTCATTTTCGAGTCGGTGTCCCTGTCGATTTGCGTGCTGACGTAACCTTTCAGAATTTCCATTAACTTCTGACTTTCCTCTATATGGTTCTGCAATTCTTGATAACTCTGGATTTCCCTGTTCGTATGATAAGGTGGCTGTTCCTCGCTCCTGGCTTGGTTGGTCTGTTCGGGTTTCCTTTGTGATTTCAAACTCACGCTGCAACGTCTCCTTTTCATAATCATTCCCCAGCTTGGAGCCACGAACTTTCTTGTTTTTATCGGGGTGCGTAAATGTAATGTTCTTTCCACGCTCTTTCATGTCAATGTTATGTTTTTCTTTTAAACTCATTTTCAATTCTTCATATGTTTGGGAGACCTGTTTTTCAAGGTCAATTTTCTCTCGAATATCATCTTTCCAACTGAATTTCTCTCGATCAATTAAGCCTTTTTCTGCTTGGGTGTAACGAACCCCTGCTTTAATGTTTTCTGCTATGGAGAGTCCTCTTCCCTTACATAATCGGTCACTTTCCTCACGAACTTTATCAATCGCTTCTTTTCCATGAGCATGATATTTCCTGCCATCTTCCGGATGCACGGAATTAATGATGATGTGATTATGGATATGTTCTTTATCATCATGCGTATATATCATGACTTCATGACCCGGAGCTAATTTTTCAGCTAGTTCCAGTCCTATTTTATTGGCTTGGGCCGGAGTGATTTCCCCTGGCTTAAACGATTGAATTACGTGATGCGCCTGAATACCGTTATTCTTACTCCACATTTCTCTCGTAGCCTTCATTTGGGCTTTGGCCACCTCGGGAAACGTATTTACTCCTTCTTTCTCGACCGCTCTTTTTTCACAGTACGAGATTAGCCGATTAGCTACTTTTGTATGGCCGAGTTGAATTGTTGCCATATAGCCTGCAGCTCCTTTTGTACCTCTTTTAATTCCTCAGCAGGAATTGTATGTCCCTGATTGGCTCGCCGGCTGATCTGGTTCACATTGTTACCGATTGCTCGCAATTCCCGGGCCATCTCAAATGCTCCTTCTCGATCAATCTTCGGCGGTCGCATTCTCGCCCCTTGTGCCTTCTTTTTCGCAAAAGAAGGCACACTCATTTGAACGTTTTTCGCCATCTGCTCAAGACGTTCAAATTCGTCGTCGCTCACTCGAAATTTGATCTGTCGGTTCTCATTTCGGTTCTCTTCCAAGCCCGCCCCTCCTTTTCAAATGGGTACCATTTGAAAGCTATTCTTCAGATAGTTTCACCGTGGTGTTGAAACTATCATACATCATAGCATGAGGGTTGGCAAGCTCTACAAATGGTACCCATTTGAGCTTGTTGGGGGTTTCCCCCAATCGCTTTCGCTCCCCCTTTGAAATACAAAAGCGTTCGCCTATTAGGCGAGTAAAATTATCTATTCTTTTTAGAATAGATAATTTTACAAGTTCAAATCCATTCCAACTGACGTTTGATTTTCAAACGTCAGTTGGAATGCGGAATATCGGAATACTCAAAATGAGTATTCCGATAGAAGTTCATTATTCTAAAGAGGTTCTGATCTAAATACCATCATTATAAAAAAGGATTACTCGTATTCTTTGTAGAATTATGGAAAATTATGGTTAATATGAATATGTTTGTGATCATGAGATGCAATGATTTTTACAATTATAGAGGAGGTTAAGTATGGCAAGGGATCCTATCGGAAGAAAAAAGAGAAGAAGGTTGAGAAGAGAAGTCGGTTTTGGCTGCCCAGTGGAAGACTGTAGAGTTCCTTTTCTCGAATATCATCACTTTGACCCTCCTTATAATGAAGGGGAAATGCATAACGAAGACGGAATGATAGCTCTTTGTCCAATTCATCATAGGCAAGCTGATCAAAGAGCTTGGTCAATTGAAGATTTACGTGAAATGAAAAGAGCTAATAATAGGGGGGAACCTAAAGGCAAGTTAGGTTGGAGTATTGATAAAGGCATTGTAATATCAGGAGGTAATTATTTCTTTTCAACTTCATTAACTATGAGAATTAAGGGGAAAGAATTATTTAAATTAGAGCAAGATCATAAAGGGAAAATTCTTGTTAATGCCTTGCTGTGGAATAATAAGAAAGAAATCATAGCTGAAATTAAAAATAATGATATGTTAATAAATCATATGAGAGTAGAAGATATTGATTGTATGGCTTCAGGTAAAGAAATTCTTTTTAAAGCACCCGATGATTCTAATCATGTAAGAATTAGATTCGAACGCCAACCCATTGAGGAATGCTTGTCTAAAGCAAAAAACACTCTGGATGAGAGTATTGTTGAAAATGTTTTATCTGATATAAAAGAACGTGTGGATAGTGGAATGGTAAATGTTATAGAGTTTAGTACTGCTATAAAAGAAGATGATTTTACCTTCCATGCTGGAGACTCTAAAATCACTTTTGATTTTAGAAAAGCAGGGTTAGATAAGGCAGAATATTATGGCAGAGCACACGGAGTCAATGGAGCTCTCAATATTGCTCAGAAAGATGGGAAAGAACTAATATACTTAGGTAAATAAGGTTTTTAAAGGTTAAAATATATTAAAAGGTCAATATAGGGTATTATCTACTAAAAGACCTTAATCTTAATGTTTTTACAAAGTTAGAAGGATAAAACATAAAAAGAAAGGGTTAATAACGTGTACACTTACACTGAAGAAGAAAAGTACAATATTCAAAAAAAGATTGAAGACATTAAAAATAAATTACCAGATAGAGCAGAATTAGAATTTGATTATGAAAACAATGCACTTCATGTACGAGCAAATAAAAGTCTGCATTCAAATTTTAGGAGACAAGGTAAAATTAAAAGTAAGTCTAAAATTTTCGAAGAGAAAATAAAACCTGAAGATATAAGAGAGAGCAAGGTACTAAGAACGTATGATGATTTAGATCAATGATTCTAAATCAAAATGAAACTTCCCAGGAAGGACGGGGCATTATAAACCGTTCGCATATGCAAACGGTCCCCTTATTCTCTTCTGTTCATGTTTACAAAGAGAAATCTTCCAAGGCTTGATCGACCATGTCATCACTAATTCCAATGTATTGTAACGTGATCGAAGGGCTAGAATGGCCAAAGATCTGCTGCAACATGGCCACATCCTTGGTTTTCTGATAAAAGGGATACCCGAACGTCTTTCGCAAGGTGTGCGTGCCGATCGGTCCGGGGACCCCGCAGACCTCCGCAGCTTCATGAATAATGCGCCAGGCTTGGGTCCGATCAATCGAGCCTCCTTTTTTGGAAGGAAACAAGGCATCGGACGCGGCTTTGCCCCGGATGTACTTATCGATTTCACTGCGCAAATTGGGGGTCATTTTGATTTTTCGAATGTTCCGTGTTTTCTTTTCCCGGATCCGCAGATAGGATGTGTCCTGGACATCCAACACCCGCAGGGGCAAAATATCGCTGATTCGCAGGCCGGAATTGATGCCGAAGGTAAATAAAAAATAATCCCGGTAGCTTTTATGTAGCAAATACGTTTTCATTTCCCGGATTAAATCCGGGTCCCGGATGGGTTCGACGCTCTGTTGGCCGAGACGTGGGGGCAATTGGATCACCTCTTATATGTTGTTTAGAATACAACACTTATTTTATTATGTTTTATTATACCATGTGTGAACCTATATAAAAGCCCGGATATCCTTGGTTTATCAAGGATATCCGGGCTTTGTTCGTTTGGTTTCACATGAAACATAATGAATATTATGTTTCATTACTATCATGGTTGTGTACTTATGTAATCTCATCAGGATGTAATTTTATAATTCATAAAAAAAGAGAGGCACGCTTGACCTCTCTTTTTTATTTACTAGTGAATAACATAGAAGTTGTCGGATTCGATACGACGGTAGCTTTGGTTTGGAATAGTGTTATGCAAAACAATTCGAGTAAGCCCTTCGTTAATCCCTGTAAATTCACGATCTGAATAACTATCTAAGTGACAGTAGCCTGAACGCCCTGCAATGAAAACCCATTCACCATCTACATAGCGTTGGAGCTCCATCTCCCAGTCTGAGCCATAACCACCAGCACCGGGAGTGTAACCCATATTAATCTGAATGCTTACTGGTACATGGTCTCCTTCAGGAGCGTTGTCATCGACAGTCATTTGAAATGGTAGATCCCCTCCAATAGGTGAGTATTGTTCCCAATATTCATAAAGCATTTTGCATTCCTCCTTTCAAGCCAATAATATCAAAGCTAATACCTAACCCGCGTATGCAAAAAATCTAAGAAAAGTAGCTTTTATAACTATAAAAGAAGCTAATCATTAGCAAGTAATAAATTGACTTTTATAGTAGGCTTCAAGAGTTCAAATGCTCCTAGCAATGTCCTATTATTCGTAGCTAACAGTTTAATCAGTTCTGTCGTGGTCCACTATCATCATGTTTCGTGAACGCTTTATCTTTTCTTGAAAATATTTAAATTGGTCTTTCTTGTAACTGAATAGATTATTCAGTAGAATACACCATGAGTACTAACTAAGTTTAGAGTGTATTAGCTAAGCCCATATACAATGATTTCATATCTAGGTCTGGAAGTTGGATAAAAACCTTGTATTTTTTCATAACCACCCTTTAATATTAAGGAAACAAGGTTTATATATAGGTTTCTGGGAGGGTTATAAATATGAATAAGGGAGAGAATCAAGGTTCAGGTAATCCAGATCTAAACTTGGTTGAGGGTTTTACGGTGAAAGAAGTTGCCACGTACTTAGATGAAACTCCAAACGTTATTAGGAATTGGTTTAAGGAGTTAAGGAAGTACGTGCCGCATGAAAAAAGTAGTAATGGTTATAACATATACAAACAGGAGGGGATAGAACGTTTTAAAGAAATACAATCTCTACACAGAGAGCAAAACTGGAGCATGAAACAGATTGAATATTACTTTGCTACTGGGGGAGAATCGTTTAGACCTGAGCCTGAAAAAACCAGCGGGGAATTACTAGCCGAAGAACTAAGAGCTTTGCGACAAGAAATATCAGCTTTAAGGGAGGATAATAAATCAATAAAAAAACAGCTAGACCATCAAGATATGAGGATGGATAATCAAGATAATTTTCATAAAACTTTGATCCAACGTATAGAACAAGTAAATATAGATCGCGACAAACAGTTGGAAACCATCAGGCAACTGGCTACTCCAGCAGAATCTAATAATGCAGATAACCAAGATACTATCCAAGATAAGAAGCAGTCTGATAAAAAAAGCTTTTGGTCACGTTTGTTTGGTGCACAGTAAATTAATTAAGACTTAAAGAAACAAAATTAATTAATACATCTAATTTTAGAAGGACCCTGAAGTATATCTCCTTTTCTTGCCTAGAATTACTACATTAAAACACAACTATTAGGGAGGTGAGGACACATGGGAGTTAGGAAAAAACTGTTTAGATTTTTGGAAGTTGTTAGGAAAACCAGACAGCAAAGCATCTGGGATATTATCGGGTAAAGCTCAACATGAGTTAGGTTTAGAAGTGCACACAAGACAACAATTGAAGAAGTTAGGGTATAGTCAGAAGGAAATTGAGAAACGTATTAGTAAACAAAAGCGGAATTTACCTAACTAAATTTAAGGTTTCGGATATTTATTAGTTCTACTTTTATTATAGAAACTACAACTGGTGAACATACTAGGGCATCATTGTATTTATTTAGAGAGAAAGGGTGATAGATGATGACAAAAAAAGATGAGGGAACAAATAATTCAGTGAATGAGGATGCTAATAAAGAAGATAGCAATATCAATAACGATTTCCTTGATAATATTGTAGGTAAAAAAACCACAAAAGAAAAAACGCACGTGTTTAAGGGATTTTATCTTGAACGCGAGGTGGCAAATGTTATTGATGAGAATGCAGCAGGCAAACCTAAAGGTGTTAAATCGGAAATTGTAAACGAATCACTTAAAAGAGTATTTAAAGAGATGGGATGGATGGAATAGCGGTATTTGGTAATGAAAACAACAGTGTTTTAAAAATATAGCTTAAGAATTTTTAAATAAGTCCTAGCAGGCTTATTTTTTTTTGTTAAATATAAGCTATACTTTAAACAGAACAAACGTTCTGGTTTTTTGTAAAGAAGTGCTATTTATATGCAGCAAAAAAAACATTTATTAATGATTATCTGCAAACATTGTAAAAATCCAATTAAAGTTGGGAAGTATCTGGAACCTTTTTTGTTTCATACTAATTCATTTAACTGTCCTAAGTGTGAGGAAGTTTTAGAAGTAACTGAAGAATTAAAGGAATACATTTTGGCTTCAAGTTATGAAGAATTCTAGTGTTAATGAACCCTAACTAAGATATTGATATCGATATTAATATCTTAGTTAGGGTTACAACATATTTATCTACAAGGGTAAGGAGGACTAAACTTATGGAAAAAACAGAAAGATCGAAAAATATTAAAAGGCTAGAAAAACATTTAAGAAATTACCAGACGTATAATGCAGGTATTAAGAATCTTCATAGTCAATTAGAGTTTGTTTTACCCAATATGCCAAAAGGTTATGAAATTCAAAAGGATCTAATCTCCTCTTTCAATATAAAAGGAGAAAACGAATATGTGCTGATAGATAGAATAGAAAGTAGAAGGGCAATAGAAATTCATGAAAATCTTTACGAGTACAAACTAATAATCAGTGCAATAGATAAAGCCTTGGAAGTATTGGATGATATCGAACACCACTTCATTTGTTACAGATATATTCAAGGGATGACAATCCAAAAAACCGCGCTAAAACTAGGATATAGTGAGAAGTATATTTTTAATATAAGAAACCAAACTTTTGAAAAGCTGTTAATTTCTTTAAAAGGAATACTACAGTTTTAATCGCTTCAGTTTTTCAGTACTTTTAAAAGGTCTGTACCGTTACCCCTACTGTTAATATACAAAGTAATCCTCATTTATCGGTCATCATTTGATTTAGATGATCTGATAAAAAACTTAATTGAAAGGAGGAAAAATAACATGGAGTTCTCTGTGTATGGAGTTGCCCTCATTCCTTTGGTGACAGCAATAGTAGAAATGGTTAAATCACTTGGTATGTCTAAAAGATATAGTATGATCGTTGCTTTATTGATGGGAGTGGTATTTGGAGTGTTTTATATTGCGCCATACGATCTCAAAGCAGGTGTAATTGCCGGCTTAGTATTAGGTTTATCTGCAAGTGGATTTTATAGTGGAGCTAAGCAAATCACAAAGAGGAAACCTAAGGAGGGGTAGAATGTCGGCCAAGGTTATTTTAGACCCGGGCCATGGAGGTCATGATCAAGGAGCGAGCGGTAATGGTTTAAAAGAAAAGGATGTTGTCTTGAAAATAGCCAAGTACACTAATGAAATATTAGAAAATAATTACGAAGAAGTAGAAACTCGCTTAACTCGAAAAAGTGATTACTTTGTGGATCTCCTTCAACGTTCAGAATTCGCGAACGAATGGGGAGCTGATTATTTCGTTTCATTTCATATTAACGCATTTGATGGTTCTGCCCAGGGGTTTGAATCCTATATTTATAATGGTTTGCCAGAAGATAGTAAGGCGGAAAAGTTCCAAAATGCTCTTCATGAAGAGATTTTAAAAGAAGCTAAGTATTTTTATGATAGAGGTCTAAAAGAAGCTAACTTTTCAGTTTTACGTGAAACAAATATGCCAGCTATTTTAACAGAGAATGGTTTTATTGATAGTGAAAAGGATGCAAAACACCTAAAATCAAATGAAGATCTGCGAAATGTTGCATTAGGACATGCTAAAGGAATTGCAGAAATAGCGGGATTAAATTTGAAAGACAGCAATGAAAAAAAGAAAAGCGAGGTAGTAGCTGGCACATTTTCAAACTATGAGAATGCTCAAAATAAGGGTGAGATTCTAAGTGATCAAGGAGTAGATAATTATGTTAGGAAATCAGGCAATTACTTCGAAGTAGTAGCTGGCACCTTTGAGAACAATGAGAATGCAAAAGATATGGTCATAACATTAAAAAATTTTGGGATTGATTCCTATGTAAAACAATGAATCATAGAAATGTAGCTACGATTTTTTAACCATAAGGTTTCAACAAAAGTTAGATTAATATATCAATATTAATATTGATATTAATATTATTAAGGGGTGAATGGAATGGATTCAATGGTTTTAGAAGTACAAAAGTGGTTGAATGATACTTATAAAGGGAGAAAAGGTTACGATGTAATTCCGGAAGATGGTTACACTGGTAATACTACGGTAGGAGCATTGATAGTTGGTCTTCAAATTGAGATGGGGATCACCAATCCTGTGCCCAACTTTGGACCTGGTACAAAAGCTGCGTTTCCTGGATTATCCAAGCAAAGCCTTGGTGAAGAACCTACTAACATGAATAAGATTCTACAAGGTGGTTTTTGGTGTAAAGGTTATAACCCGGGAGGATTTACAGGTAATTTCTTTGGAGGAACAGAAAGTACGGTTAAAGATTTTGAAGTAGATGTTGGACTAGTACCAAGTGGTTATGTTGATGCAAAATTAATGGAAGCAATTTTAAATACAGATGGATTTGAACTGGCGAGGACATATCCAAACTATGTAAGAGAAATGCAACAAATTTTAAATCAAAATTATAGTATGTATTTTCCTTATATTCCAACAAATGGTGTTTATGAAAGGAAAACAAGCGAAGCTCTTATTTATGCTTTCCAACACGAAATTGGGATAGGAAATATTGCTAATGGTTATTACGGAAATGGTACACTTGCTAATACACCTACTCTTGCTCCGGGTAATGGCCAAGATAGGCTAAATAGAATTCTGCAGTTTGCTTTAGCCGTTAATGACTATTATCCAGGAAGTTATAACGGCATTTATGATAACTCTGTCGAGAGTGCAGTTCGTGAATTTCAAGAATTTATGACCCTTCCTGCTACGGGTACAGCTGGTAAAGCAACAATCAAACAACTTCTAACAAGTAATGGCTTAACATCTCGTAGTGCTCCTGCGTGTGACGCTTCTACTATAGTTGATCGAGCGAAAGCTGAAACCTTAGTTAGTCGGGGGTATAATACTATAGGTAGATACCTCACTGGTACCGTAGGAGGATCTAGATCTAAAGCTATGACTAACGAAGAGCTGGAAATATTGGAAGAGTACAATATTAATGTTTTCCCTATCTATCAGGACGGAGGATTTTACGCAAGTTACTTCAACCATAATCGAGGATCTGGAGATGGTTTAAGAGCGCATAAGACTGCAGAAGATTTAGGGTTTCCTGAAGGTACAACTATCTACTTTGCGGTCGACTTTGATGCCTATGATTTCCAAGTTACTAACTTAATTTTACCTTATCTAAATGGTGTGAAAGAATCATTAGAATCTCAAGGCTCCAAATACAATTTAGGTGTGTATGGTCCAAGAAATATCTGTATACGTGCTTACGAAAACCCAAGTATCCAAGCAAAATACAGCTTTGTTGCTAACATGTCTACAGGGTTTAGTGGGAATCTGGGTTACCCTATGCCACGAAACTGGGCATTTAGTCAATTTTATGAATATACAGTAGGTTCTGGTGATGGTGCTATTGGCATTGACAAAAATGATATGTCGGGAAGAGATAAAGGAGTAAGTAGTGTTAATCCATCAACAGGATCAAGAAATGAAAAAGAGGAAAAACTATACGATGCTATGTTGGAAGTAGGAAGCTCCTTACCTGGATTTTTCTCAAATGAAGCTATATTTGGACCGAAATTTATTTTTAACAAAACCTACAAAATAGTTGATCTTCCAAAATTTAATGTATATTTAGAAACAGATACTAGCTTCAGTCCAAACAGTGATGCAGACCAAATTATGATTAGTGAAGGTAAAGTGGGTTATGACCTTCAAGATATAATAGGAGATGATTTGAAAGCTAATCTGAGTGCTGAACGGATGGACAAGTACGCTAACCAATTAGACGGCTTAGGAGCTAGTGTTGGAAATGGGATGATTGAATTTTCTTCTGATTTTACATCTACCACTCATACTCTAAAAGTAACCGCGTACAAAGATTCGATTGAAGTTGATGGGACGAAAACAGACTTAGCTGTATCCATAATTTATGAATTAGAAGTTGATACTACAGCCCCTTCTTATCAAAAAGTACGTGAGGCTCAAGTAAGTTTAGAAACTGTAGCATT